>NZ_JAUQOL010000012.1:0-341871 GCF_047689505.1 Saccharothrix sp. BKS2
GGGGGGTGGTCGGCGGTTCCTTCATGTTCAACCGATGACCGTAACGGCGTTTCCGTACATGGTCCCGCCGATGATCACCCGATCGGGTCGGGGAAGATCAACACCAGTCCATCACGGGCGGTCGTGCCTGCGCAAACCCATGTGCCGCCACCCGCGCCGCTTGCCCGGACCCGAGCCGGAGGCCGGGCCCGAACCCGGCCGCGGCTGGCCGTTGATGTCCGCCACCACCTCGGTCGAGTCGATCCGCCGCGGCCGGCGGACCGCGCGCAGGGCCGCGCCCGCCACCCGCCCCCGCAGCGGCTGCCGCAACCCCAACCGCCTGGCCGCCACGCCGTGCGCCCGCTTGATCGCCCGCCGGTCGGCCGCGGGCACCTCCCACGCCTCCGGGTGCTTGGCCAGCCACCGGTACCGGCGCACCGAGTACGGCAGGTGCGCCAGGTACACCAGCATCGCCGCGATCAGCGCCGCCAGCGGGAACGTGATGATCGCCGCCGCCAGCAACCCCACGAGCACCAGCAGCGGCGCCACGAACCGCGGCGACACCCTGATCGTCTTCACCGACAGCGTCGGGATCCGGCTCACCAGCAGCATCGCCACCGCGACCGTCCACACCCCGACGACCACCGGGTCGGACCACCAGCCCGGCCGGCCCACCTGCTCGTCCACGATCAGCGGCAGCAGCAGCAGCAACCCGCCGGCCGGCGCGGGCACGCCGACGAAGAACTCCTTGGTGAACGGCGGCCGCTCGACCTCCAGCAGGGTGTTGAACCGCGCCAGCCGCAGCACCATGCACACCGCGAACACCAGCGCGATGACCCAGCCCTCGCGCGCGCCGTCGAACTTCCACACGTAGACCACGAGAGCGGGCGCGACCCCGAACGAGATCGCGTCGGCCAGCGAGTCCAGTTCCGCGCCCATCTTGCTGGTCGCGTCGAGCATCCGGGCCAGCCGCCCGTCCAGCCCGTCGAACAGCGCCGCCGCCGCGATCGCCGCGATCGCCGCGCCCCACATCTCGACGATGGCGAAGTGCACCGAGGACAACCCCGAGCACATCGCGAGCACCGTGATGGCGTTGGGCAGCAACCTGATGCCGGGCCCGCTGGGAGCCATCCGCTCAGCCCTCCGAGGGGAGTTCGGCGAGCACGGTCTCGCCACCGATCGTGCGCTGACCGGCCTCGACCAGCACCCGGCTGCCCGCCGGCACGTACAGGTCGACGCGGGAGCCGAACCGGATCAGCCCGTAGGTCTGCCCGGCGGCCACCTTGTCGCCCTCGGCGACCTGGCACACGATCCGCCGCGCGACCAGGCCGGCGATCTGCACGACGACCACGTCGTGCCCGTCGGGGGTGGTCAGCCACACGGCGTTGCGCTCGTTGTCGTCGCTGGCCTTGTCCAGGTCCGCGGACAGGAACTTGCCCGCCCGGTACGCCACGCGGCGCACCAGCCCGGCCACCGGGACGCGCTGCACGTGCACGTCGAACACGGACAGGAACACGCTGATCCGCGTCATCGGCACGTCGCCGAGCCCCAGTTCGGCGGGCGGCGCGGCCTCGACGACGTGGGACACGGTGCCGTCGGCGGCCGCCACGGCGAGGCCGGGGCGGGTGGGGGTGGTGCGCGCGGGTTCGCGGAAGAACCACGCCACCCACGCGGTCAGGACCGCCCCGACCACGCCGAGGCGCTTGGAGCGCCGGCGCAGCAGCAGCGTCACGACGGCCGCGCCGGCCACGAACGGGCGGCCCGCGGGGTTCATCGGGGGGACGATCCCCTTGGCGAGCTGGAGGAGGTGGGAGACGGCACCACGGTTCTGGTCGGTCATGGCTCTTCCGTGTCGGGGCGGTTCCGGCCCGTCACACGCTACGCGGCCGAGCGGTCCGGCGTGCCGACCCCCGGCCCGCCCGCCCGTGCGTCCCCCGACGAAACGCACGGACCGGTCGAGCGGGGATCGTCACCAGTGTAATCTCGATCACAGCCGATGATCAACGCCGATGGGTGAACGCCGATCACTCTCCGTGAAGCATGTGCACGGTGACCTCGGCGCCCCCGGCCAGTTCCGTCACGTCCTCGGGCACCTCGATCAGGCAGTCGCTGACCGCCAGCGCCGACAGCAGGTGCGAGCCGGGACCACCCACCGGCGTCACCACCCGCCCCGACACCGGGTCGTAGGCGCCGCGCCGGAACTGCGTCCGCCCGGCCGGCGAGCCGATCGGCGCGCTCAGCCTCGCCACCGCCGTCGGCCGCGCCACCCGCGCGAACCCCATCGCCGCCCGCAGCGCCGGCCGGACGAACACCTCGAACGACACCTGCGCGCTCACCGGGTTGCCCGGCAGCGTCGCCACCGCCACCCCCCGGTACCGGCCCGCGCCCTGCGGCCCGCCCGGCTGCATCGCGACCCTGGTGAACTCCACACCGCGCCCGGAGAGCGCGTCCTTCACCACCTCGTACGCGCCCGCGCTCACCCCGCCGGAGGTGAGCAGCAGGTCGAACGACCCGAGCCGCGGCCCGACCGCCTCGTGGAACCGCCCGACGTCGTCCGGTACGAACCGCAGCAGCTCCGCCTCGCCGCCGGCCTCGCGCACCGCCGCCGCCAGCATCACGCCGTTCGACTCGTAGATCTGCCCCGGCTCCAGCGGCGCCCCCGGCCCGACCAGCTCCGACCCCGTCGACAGCACCAGCACCCGCGGCCGCCGGCGCACCGGCAGCGCGCCGAACCCCAGCGCCGCCGCCAACCCCAGCTGCGCCGGCCCCAACCCCGCCCCCGCGGCCAGCACCACCGACCCGGGCGCCACGTCGTCCGCCGCCCGCCGCACGTTCTGGCCCGCCGCCACCGCGCGGTCCACCCGCACCGCCGACGTGCCCGCGTCGGTCCACTCCACCTGCACCACCGCGTCCGCGCCCGCGGGCACCGGCGCGCCCGTCATGATCCGGTGCGCGGTGCCCGGCTCCAGCGGCGACACGTGCGCGCGACCCGCGGGGATGTCCTGCGCCACGGGCAGCGTCACCGGCACCGCCGCCACGTCCGCCGCCCGCACCGCGTAGCCGTCCATCGCGGAGTTGTCGAACGGCGGCAGCGCGATCGGCGCCACCAGGTCCCGGGCCAGCACCAGCCCCAGGCAGTCGGCGAGGGGCGGCTCCACCACCGGCATCACGCCCACCAGCGCGGCGACGCGGGCCCGGTGGTCGGCGACTCTGATCAGCTCGGACACGTCCACCATCCTGCCCCTCCCGTGGCAGACTGCCCCGGGCGGTTGGTCGAGGCAGGGGGAACGTTGCAGGTCCGCACGCGCCACACCCCGGCTGCGGGGGTGGCCCGACTAGTGCTCGCACCGGGCGAACCGGTGCTCGTCGAGCGTTCCTCGGTGCTCGCCACCAGCTACGGGACCGCCGTCGACGTCCGCGCCAAGGCGCCCGGCGTCACCGCCGCGCTGTGCACGGCCGGCGCCGAGGGCGGCTGGGTGGACGTCGCCCCGCCGCTGCCCGGCGACCTGCACGTGCTGGAGCTGGAGGGCACGTCCGGCTGGTGCGTGTCCAGGACCGCCTGGCTCGCCTCCGCCGCCACCGCCCGCCTCGACCCCGCCGCGCCGCCCGTCCGCGCCCTCCACGGCGGCGACCACGGCGTGTTCACCTACGCCTACGGCAGCGGCCCGGTGGTGCTGTCCTGCTACGGCGCCCTCGACGTGGTCACCCTGGAGGCCGGTGAGCTGGTCACCGTCGACGCCGGGCACGTCGTGGCCTTCGCCGGCACCCTCCAGTGCCGGTTGCGCGCGGTTTCCCCCGACGCGCCCCAATCCGTGCGGAATGGCGAGGGACTGGTCCTGGACTTCGCCGGACCCGGACTGGTGCTCACCCGGACCCACAGCCCGCGCTCATTGGCCACTTGGTTGCGGGACAACGGATTCAGTACGCGCGCATGACTCCATAAGGAGGTATCGGCGGACCCCCTCGTGCCTCTAGCGTGGCGGTTTGCTCAGGGTATTTCTCAAAGGAGGACGTCTTGGCTGTCGGCACGGTCAAGTGGTTCAACTCGGAGAAGGGGTACGGCTTCATCGCCGCCGACGGCGGGCCCGATGTTTTCGTGCACTACTCGGCGATCCAGATGGAGGGTTTCCGCACGCTGGCCGAGGGCGACCGCGTGGAGTTCGAGATCCAGGCGGGCCGCGACGGCCGCAGCCAGGCGTCGGACGTCCGGAAGGCCCCGTGACCCATGCCCGGCCCGCCCCGCGGCGGGCCGGGCGGCTCACGACACCCCCGGCGGGGGCTTTGCCGGGAACCCCGCGCACGTCGCGGCACGCGGACGTTAGGCTGCCCGGGTGTCGGAGGACCTGACAGGACGACGGCTGGGGCACTACCGCATCGACGGGGTGCTCGGCCGCGGTGGCATGAGCGTGACCTACCGGGCCACGGACGTCAGGCTCGGGCGCAAGGTCGCCCTCAAGGTCATCGGCGAGCACCTCACCGCCGACGCCGAGTTCCGCGAGCGGTTCGTCGACGAGGCCCGCAACACCTCGGCCATCGACCACGCCAACATCGTCCCGCTCTACGACTTCGACGAGGTCGACGGGCTGCTCTACATCGCGATGCGCCTGGTCGACGGCCAGGACCTCGCCGCGCTGATCAAGGACGGCCCGCTGCCGCCCGCGCGCACCCTCACCCTGCTCGGCCAGGTCGCCGAAGCCCTCGACATGCTGCACGGCAAGGGCCTGGTCCACCTCGACGTCAAACCCGCCAACGTGCTGGTCACCGCCAAGGAAGCCTCCCGCGAGCACGTCTACCTGGCCGACTTCGGCCTGACCAGGCGCGGCGCCACCGGCCACCGCACCCGCACCGGCGACTTCCTCGGCTCGCCCACCTACGCCGCGCCCGAGCACCTGCGCGGCGAGCCCCTCGACGGCCGCACCGACCAGTACGCGCTGGCCTGCATGCTGTTCGCCTGCCTGTCCGGGCGCCCGCCGTTCCAGGGCGGCGTGCAGGACGTCATCCAGGGCCACCTCGGCTCGGAGACCCCCTCGCTGAGCGCCCTGGTGTCGCTGCCGCCCGCCATCGACGACGTGCTGCGCCGGGGCACCGGCAAGGACCCGGCGCAGCGGTACGCGTCCTGCGTGGAACTGATCAACGCGGCCCGCGTGGCGCTGTCCGCCGCGCCCCAGACCGCCCCGCCCGCCCGGCGCCCCGACCAGGGGCCCCCCGGCCCCCAGACCGGCGGCGTCCCCGCGCAGCCCTACCGGCCCCCCTACCCGCAGCACCAGCAGCAGCCCGGCTTCCTCCAGGAGCCCGTGCGGTTGCGCCCGCCCGCCCAGGTCGGCACCAGCGCGTTCACCGACACCCACAAGGGCCGGCCCGCGTGGTTCGCGCCCGTGCTCGTCGGCGCGATCGCGATCGCCGCCATCGTCGTGCTCATCCTGTTCCTCACCCCCAAGGACGAGCCGCCCAGCGGGCCGGCGCAGAGCACGAACCAGTCCATCGACGTCGGCGAGACCACCGCCGGCCGCACACTGCCCACCAGCGTTCCCGTCCGCACGTCCCGCTGACCTGGTCTTCTTGCACTCTCCTCCGTCGAGTGCTAAACACGGTACTGGCACTCGGGCCAGCCGAGTGCCAACACGCAGGCTGGGACGGTGAGACAGGCTCCCCGCCGGGAGCAGGTCGTCCGTCGCGGGCACCGAGCCTGGCCGAAGCACCGTGTTCCGCTGTGGGCTCGCGCCCGCAGTGGCCCCATTCGTAATCAGGCGGAGGAACACACCGCAATGGCCAAGATGATCGCGTTCGACGAGGATGCCCGCCGCGGTCTCGAGCGTGGCATGAACATTCTCGCCGACGCCGTCAAGGTGACGCTCGGCCCCAAGGGTCGCAACGTCGTGCTCGAGAAGAAGTGGGGCGCGCCGACCATCACCAACGACGGCGTCTCCATCGCCAAGGAGATCGAGCTCGAGGACCCCTGGGAGAAGATCGGGGCCGAGCTCGTCAAGGAAGTGGCGAAGAAGACGGACGACGTCGCCGGTGACGGCACCACGACCGCCACCGTGCTCGCCCAGGCCCTGGTCCGCGAGGGCCTGCGCAACGTGGCCGCGGGCGCCAACCCGCTGGGCCTCAAGCGCGGCATCGAGAAGGCCGTCGAGGCCGTCATCGAGCAGCTGCACAAGACCGCCAAGGAGGTCGAGACCAAGGAGCAGATCGCCGCCACGGCGTCCATCTCCGCGGGCGACTCGACCATCGGCGAGCTCATCGCCGAGGCCATGGACAAGGTCGGCAAGGAAGGCGTCATCACCGTCGAGGAGAGCAACGCGCTCGGGCTCGAGCTTGAGCTCACCGAGGGCATGCGCTTCGACAAGGGCTACATCTCCGGTTACTTCGTGACCGACCCGGAGCGGCAGGAGGCGGTCCTCGAGGACCCGTACGTCCTGCTCTACGGCTCCAAGATCGCCACGGTGAAGGACCTGCTCCCGCTGCTGGAGAAGGTCATGCAGTCCGGCAAGCCGCTGCTGATCATCTCCGAGGACGTCGAGGGCGAGGCCCTGGCCACCCTGGTCGTCAACAAGATCCGCGGCACCTTCAAGTCCGTCGCCGTCAAGGCCCCGGGCTTCGGCGACCGCCGCAAGGCCATCCTCCAGGACATCGCCACCCTCACCGGTGGCCAGGTCATCACCGAGGACGTCGGCCTCAAGCTGGAGAACGCCGACCTGTCGCTGCTGGGCAAGGCCCGCAAGGTCGTCGTCACCAAGGACGAGACCACCGTGGTCGAGGGCGCGGGTGACGCCGAGCAGATCCAGGGCCGCGTCAACCAGATCCGCGCCGAGATCGAGAAGTCGGACTCCGACTACGACCGCGAGAAGCTCCAGGAGCGCCTGGCCAAGCTCGCGGGTGGTGTCGCGGTCATCAAGGCCGGCGCCGCCACCGAGGTCGAGCTCAAGGAGCGCAAGCACCGCATCGAGGACGCGGTGCGCAACGCCAAGGCCGCCGTGGAGGAGGGCATCGTCGCCGGTGGTGGCGTGGCCCTGCTGCAGGCCGCCGAGGTCGCGTTCCAGGGCCTGAACCTGGAGGGCGACGAGGCCACCGGTGCCAACATCGTCAAGGTCGCCGTCGAGGCGCCGCTGAAGCAGATCGCCGTGAACGCGGGCCTCGAGGGCGGCGTCGTGGTGGAGAAGGTCAAGGGCCTGCCCGTCGGCCACGGCCTCAACGCCGCCACCGGTGTCTACGAGGACCTGCTCGCGGCCGGCGTCCCGGACCCGACCAAGGTCACCCGCTCGGCGCTGCAGAACGCCGCGTCGATCGCCGCGCTGTTCCTGACCACCGAGGCCGTCGTCGCCGACAAGCCGGAGAAGGCGGGCAGCGCCCCGTCCGTCCCGGACGCCGGCGGCATGGACTTCTGATCGACTCCACCTGATCCGATCCCGTTCCGGTCCTGTCGACCGGGGCGGGGTCGGGCCGGAGTCGGATTGGTTCGGACCGGCTCGGTCGGGTCGTGGGAATGGCGACCGGATCGGTGGGTTCGACCGGTGAGAAGGTTGAGAAGGGCTCGGTTCGCTTCGCGCGAACCGGGCCCTTCTCGTTATGTTCGGTGGGGTGGAATTGTCGGGTTGTGCGGGAGGGCCGGACACTATCGGGTGATTCCTGCCCGAGAATGTACGGAAACGGCGTTATCGATCTCGGTTAGAGAAATCGACGCCCGAACCACCCCGGCACGACCGCGAGCTTGTCGTTCCGGGGTGCGGGGCAGAACGGACGACGGAGAGCGCGGGGAGAGTGCGGAGTGCGGACGGAGAACGCGGACCGCACCGGACCGCCGACCTGCCCGGTCTCGCTGGACACCTCCGGGGAACGCTGTTCCCGGCGGCGTGCGTGCGGTCGGTCGGAGGGGGTCGCGTTGGGAGTGGTCGTGAGGGATCACTCGAAGGTGGTGCGTGTGCCGGTCGGGCACGTGGGCCGGGTCGGCGGTGTGGCTGGTGCAGCCGGTGCGCTGATCGGCGCGTGCTGATGGCTCACCGGCACCTGGTGGACGTCCACGTGGCGCTCGTGCGCGACGACGGCCGCGTGCTGCTGAGCCTGCGGCGTGATCGGGATCCGCGGTTCGACGGGAAGTGGCACCTGCCGGCCGGGAAGGTCGAGGCGGGTGAGTCGCTGTCGGCCGCGGCCGTGCGGGAGGTCGCGGAGGAGATCGGGGTCGTGGTGCGGGAGGTGGACCTGAAGTTTGTTCACCTCGTCCACGCGGTCGCGCCGGGGGTCGAGGCGCGGGTGGGGGTGTTCTTCGAGGTGCGTGAATGGGTGGGGGAGCCCGTGGTGCGCGAGCCCGACCGGTGTTCGGCGGTGGGGTGGTTCGCGGTTGGTGCGCTGCCCGGGGAGCTGCTGGAGTACGCCGCTGTCGGGTTGCGGGCGTTGGGGGCGGCGGCGGGGATGGCAGAGGCGGCGGGGGCTGCGGGGATGGCGGGGGACGCAGGGGCAGGGGCTGCGGGGGCCGGGGTGGCGGGGTTGTTCACCGTCCACGGCTGGGCGTGATCAGGCCCGGGGCTGGCGGTGGCGAGTCGGCCCGGGTGGGGAAATCCCAGGTGAGAGCACGAGGCGGGCGTAGGGCGCGAGGGCCGGGCGAGGGCCGGGCGCAGAGCGCGGGTCCGGCGGGCGGGCGCAAGGCCGGCAGGCGGGCACGGGGCGCGAGCACAGCAGGCAGCGCCGGGCACAGGGGCGCAGGGGCACAGGAACCAAGGCAGGAACGGGCGGCAGGGGGGCAGGGCCCCGCCGACCACTACAACATGATCGTGGGCGTCACGACCGTCCGGCCCGGCTCGCCCCGCGAGTTCACCAGGTGCACCACGATCTGCGTGGTCCCGGCGGGCACGTCGGACAGCACGAACCGCCCCCCGTCGTCCGCCGTGGTGGTGCTCGACTCGTGCTCGGCCACCCGCACCTCGACCGTGTGCTCACCCGCGGGCACCAGCCAGCCGTCTATGCGGTGCCGGGCGCCGGTCGAGGTGAAGTTCACCATCAGGGTCAGGTTGTCCACCGTGAAGGTGATGGTGCCGGGACTCCCGCCGCGCACGCCGGCGAACGAGCCGGCCCGCTCCCAGCGGGCCACCTCGACGTCCAGGTTCTCCAGGGCGACCGCGAACCGGATGCGTTCCACGAGCCCCGCCGGGGGCGGGTCCAGCTCGTACACCAAACGGTTCAGTTCAGTGAGGACAGCGGTGTCCTCTTGGCCTCTGCGGTCATCGCGCGGGTCGATGTCGTTCACCGCGATCCTCCTTCCGCGTCGAGATGTGCGCGCAACGCGGTCAGGCACCGACCCCTGGTCGGGCCGATGCTGCCGCGCGGCATGGACAGTGCTTCGGCTACCGCGCGGTACTCCGCCCGCCCGGCCAGCACGGTGAGCCGCAGGAGCTCCTGGCACCTCTGCGGCAGACGCCCGAACGCCCGCCACAACCGGTGGTCCCGGTCGTCGACCAGGGCGGCGTCCTCGGGCAACCCGTACTCGCTCTCCAGTTGTTCCGCCAGCTCGTCGTTCAGCGAGGCTTCCCGCCGGCTGGGCGTCCAGGTGCGCTGGGCCTCGCGGCGCGTCGTCACGACGAGCCACCCCGCCAGCGCGCGGGGTTCGACCAGGCGGTCCAGGTGCCGCAGCAGCGCGAGCCACACCGTCTGCACCACGTCCTCGGCGGTGCTGCGGTCCAGCCCGTGCCCGCGGGCGATGTGCCACACGAGGGGGGTGAGATCGGCGATCAGCACGTCCAGCGCCCTCCGGTCGCCGTCGCGCGCGGCGATGACGCAGGCGGCGTGCCGGTCCGTCCCGTCCAGGCCCTCCCAGGGTGGGCGCTCACCGGCCGTGCGGAGTTCTCCCACGTCCTCACCTCCTCCTCGCGTCCCCCGTCCGAAGTCGATCGTCACACACCTTCACCACCGTCGCGGCGGCGGCCCGCGATGCCCCCCTCGCACCGCGGACCGCCGTTCCCCCCTGGAGCGGCGTCCGATCGGCACCCCTCGAAGCCGATCGACCGCCTCCCCTCCCCCAGAGCTCCGGCTCACCCCGCCCGGCTCGCGGTTGCGGTGAGGAACCGTCATCAGATAAGGAGTGAGTAGTTCTACGCTGGATACACGACCGGCCGTTGACAGTTGACTTCCCCCGCCCTCCGCCCGGTGGCTCGCTATGGTCCAGACCATGTTGGAAGTCATCGCGCTGCACGCCGCCGACGCCGAGGCCGCCCAGGCCGGCGGGGCCGACCGCCTGGAACTGACCGTCGACATGGCCGCGGACGGGCTGACGCCGCCGGTGCCCGTGCTCCGCGACGTCCTCGGGGCCACCGACCTGCCGGTCCGGGTGATGCTGCGGGACGCGCCCGGGTTCGCCCCCGGTGACCTCGGCCGCCTGCGGCGCGACGCCGCGGCGCTGCGGGAGGCGGGCGCCTCGGAGTTCGTGCTCGGGTTCCTCGACCACCGGGCGCGGGTCGACGTCGCGGCGTGCGCGGAGGTGCTCGCGGAGCTCGACGGGTGCGCCTGGACGTTCCACCGGGCGCTGGACAACTCCGCCGACCCCGAGGCCGCGTGGGGCGTGGTCGGGAACCTGGGCTGCGACACCGTGCTGGCCGCGGGCAGCCCGCGCGGGGTGGCCGACGGGCTCGGGGTCCTGGAGCGGCTGGCCACCAGGCGGGACGGCGTCCGCCTGCTGGTCGGCGGCGGGCTGAAGACCGGGCACGTGGCGCCGCTGAAGGCCGCCGGGGTGACCGCGTTCCACGTCGGGAGCGCGGTGCGCCCGGCGGGCTGGGACGCGCCGCTGTCGGCCGCCGCCGTCCGCCTCTGGGCGGATCTGGTCTAGACCGCCTGCCGATTCGGCCATAGCATCCCCGTTGCTTCCCTTGAAATAGTCGTTGCACAGGACGCAATGCATCCTGAAGAAGAGGTGGCGAGGATGCGGTTCGCAGTAGCAGCAGCAGCCGTGGGCGCGGTCGTGCTGGCCGGGTGCGCCCCGGTCCAGTCGGGTCCGGCCCCCACCGGCGCCGACGAGCAGACCGGCCAACTCCGGGTCTGGTTGTTCGACGAGGTCAACCGGGGCCCCAAGGAAGCGGTGGTGAAGGAGGCCGTCACCGAGTTCCAGGACGCGCACCAGGGCGTCACCGTCGACGTCCAGTACATCCAGGTGCAGACCCGCGCCGAGCGCTTCAAGGCCGCCTTCAGCGATCCGCCGAGCGCGCCCGACGTGGCCGAGTTCGGCAACACCGACCTCGCCGGGTACGTCGCGGGCGGCGGGTTCGCCGAGATCGACGTGAACGGGTGGGACGAGGGCAAGGACCTGCTGCCCGCCGTGCTGGACACCGGCGAGGTGGACGGCAAGGTCTACGGCGTCCCCTGGTACGTCGGCGTGCGCGCCCTCTACTACCGCACCGACGTCTTCCAGGAGCTGGGCCTCCAGCCGCCCGCCACGCTCGACGACATCGCGCCGCTGGCCCGCCGCGTCCGCGAGGCCAGGCCCGACCTGCTCGGCATCTCCGCGGGCGGCAAGTACACCTACGGCGCCATGCCGTTCGTGTGGGCCAACGGCGGCGACATCGCCCGCCGGGAGGGCGGCGGGTACGTCTCCGCCATCGACAGCGCCGAGTCCAAGGCCGGCCTGCGCCAGTACACCGAGCTGATCGCCGACGACATCTGCCCGCCCGCCCAGTGCGCCGGCAACGGCGGCGACGCCAGCGTGGAGGCGTTCCGCGCGGGCAAGGCCGCGATGGTCGTCGGCGGCGACTTCAACCGCAGGTCCGTCGACGCCTCCAGCGCCGCCGGCAAGTACGCCGTGGTGCCGCTGCCCGGCAAGACCCCCGGCTCGATCGCGCCCGCGTTCGCCGGCGGCAACCTGCTCGGCGTGCTCAACGGCTCCCAGCGCAAGACCCTGGCCACCGAGTTCGTCCAGCTCCTCGGCGGCAAGACCTACCAGCGCAAGATGTTCGACGCCATGGGCAACCTGCCCACCTTCGGCGACGTCCAGCGGGAGGTCGCCGAGGCCAACCCGGTGCTGGAGCCGTTCATCCGCACCCTGGAGGCGGGCACCAGGTTCGTGCCGGTCACCCCGGACTGGGCCAAGGTCGACGCCCAGGCCGTGCTGCCCAACCTGCTGCAGAAGGTCGCCGCGGCCGGGGAGGACCTCGACACCGCGGCCAGGGCGGCGGCCGACGAGATGAACGCCGCGTTCGGTTCATGACGGCCGGGACCACCGCCGCGCGGGAGGCGGCCGCCCGGCCGGCCCCCGCCGGGAAGCCCCCGGCGCGCGGGAGGGGGAGGCGGGGCGACGGTCGCGCCGCGGTCGCCTACCTCGCCCCGGCGCTGCTGGTGCTGGTCGGGCTCATGGGCTACCCGATCTACCAGCTCGTGCTGATCTCGCTCTACGACTACGGCCAGGAGCAGGTCAGCGGGGGCGCGGCGCTGGAGTTCCTGGGCCTGGGCAACTACGGGGCCCTGGTCGCCGACGACCGGTTCTGGGCCGTGCTCGGGCAGACCGTCGGGTTCGCGGCGGTGTGCGTGGTGGGGACCCTGCTGGTCGGCGCCGCCCTCGCGGTGCTGGCCACCAGGGTCCGCACCTGGGCCCGGACGGTGCTGTTCCTGGCCGCGCTCGGCGCCTGGGCCACGCCCGCGGTCGCCGGGTCCACGATCTGGCTGTTCCTGTTCGACGCGAACCTGGGCTTCGTCAACGAGCTGCTCGGCACCACCGGGTTCTCCTGGACCTACGACCGGTGGGTCGCGTTCGGCCTGGTCGCCGCGCAGGTGGTCTGGTGCTCGTTCCCGTTCGTCCTGGTCACCCTGTACGCGGGCATCAAGGCCATCCCCGGCGAGGTGCTGGAGGCGGCGGCGCTGGACGGCGCGTCCACGCTGCGGACCGCGACCAACGTCATCCTGCCCCTGCTGCGGCCGCTGCTGATCGTGGTGACCATCCAGTCGATCATCTGGGACTTCAAGGTGTTCACCCAGATCTACGTGATGACCAGCGGCGGCGGCATCGCCGGGCGCAACCTCGTGCTCAACGTCTACGCCTACCAGCAGGCGTTCGCCGCCTCCGAGTACGGGCTGGGCGCGGCGATCGGCGTGGTGACCACGGTCATCCTGCTGCTGGTCACCGTCGGCTACCTGCGGGCGCTGCGGCGGAGCGGGGAGGTGCTGTGAACCGGGGTGTGTCCAGGGGGATCGCCGAGACCGTCACGGTCGTGGTGGCCGCGGTGGTCGCGTTCCCGCTGTACTGGATGGTGCTGACCGCGCTCAAACCCGAGGCGGAGGTCATCTCGGCCGACCCGCGGCCGTGGACGCTCGCGCCCACGCTCGACAGCTTCGCGCGGGCGCTGACCGTGCAGAGCTTCGGCCGCTACTTCCTCAACAGCCTCGTGGTCGCCGTCGCGGTGGTGCTGCTGAGCCTGCTCATCTCGTTCCTGGCGGCCACCGCGCTGACCCGGTTCCGGTTCCGCGGCCGCACCACCATGCTGGTGATGCTGCTGGTGGTGCAGATGGTGCCGGTGGAGGCGCTGACCATCCCGCTGTTCTTCGTGATGCGGTCGGTGCGCGACGTGGCGCCCGTGTTCGGGCTCAACCACCTCGGCTCGCTGGTGCTGGTGCACCTGGCGTTCAGCCTGCCGTTCGCGATCTGGATGCTGCGCGGGTTCGTCGCGGCCGTGCCCGTCGAGCTGGAGGAGGCCGCGACCCTGGACGGCGCGTCCCGCTTCCGGTTCCTGTGGCAGGTGCTGTTCCCGCTGGTGGCGCCCGGTCTGGTGGCGACCAGCGTGCTGTCGTTCATCCACGCGTGGAACGACTTCCTGTTCGCCAAGACCTTCATCATCTCCGCCGCGGAGAACCAGACGCTGCCGCTGGCGCTCCAGGTGTTCGTGAAACCCGACCAGAACGACTGGGGTGCCATCATGGCCGGATCGACGCTGATGACGATCCCGGTGCTGCTGTTCTTCATCCTGGTGCAGCGGCGGCTCGTCGCGGGCCTGGCCGGGGCGGTGAAGTCGTGACGCCGCTGCTGCCGCGCCCCGTCTCCTGGACCGCCGACGGGACGGAGGTCGACTTCCGCGGCGACTTCCGGGTCGAGCGCGTCGCCGGGCCGGCAGAGGGCTACCGGCTGTCCGTGACGCGCGCGGACGGCGTGCGGGTCCAGGCGTCCGACGCGGCCGGCGAGTTCTACGCCCGGCAGGCGTTGCGGCAGCTCAGCGGCCCGGCCGCGTTCCGGGCGGTGCCGCCGGGACCGGTGCGGCTGCCGGTGTGCGAGGTGGTCGACCACCCGCGGTTCGCGTGGCGCGGCGCGATGCTCGACGTGGCGCGGCACTTCCTGCCCAAGCACGACCTGCTCCGCTACGTCGACCTGCTCGCGGTGCACCGGCTGAACGTGCTGCACCTGCACCTGACCGACGACCAGGGCTGGCGGTTCGAGTGCCGGCGCTACCCGCGCCTGCACGAGGTCGGCGGCTGGCGCGCCGACTCGCGGTTCGGCGACCGCCGGTCGGGCGGCACGACCGGGCGGCCCCACGGCGGCCACTACACGCAGGACGACCTGCGCGAGGTCGTGGCCTACGCGGCGGCGCGGCACGTCACCGTGGTGCCGGAGATCGACGTGCCCGGCCACAGCCAGGCCGCCATCGCCGCCCACCCGGAGCTGGGCGAGTCCGGCGGTCCGGTGTGGACGGACTGGGGGATCAACCCGAACGTGCTGCGGGCCGACGAAACCGCCGTCGACTTCTACCGGCACGTGTTCGACGAGCTGCTGGAGGTGTTCCCGGGCGAGGTCGTCGGCCTGGGCGGCGACGAGGCCGAGGGCGGCGACGGGCGGTTCGTGCGGCGCATCGCCCAGCACCTGGTCGCGCGCGGCAGGCGGCCCTTCGGCTGGGACGAGGTGCTGGACGCCGGTCCGCTGCCGGCCTCGACGGTCGTCGCCTCGTGGCGCGGCGAGGAGCCCGGCCTGCGGGCCCTGGAGCGCGGCCACGACGTGGTGATGTGCCCGGAGGAGCACCTCTACCTGGACTACCGGCAGTCCGACCACCCCGACGAGCCCATCCCGGTCGGCACCGTCACCACCCTGGCCGACGTGTACCGGTACGAGCCGGCGGCGGCGGACCGGGTGCTCGGCGCGCAGGCGAACCTGTGGACCGAGCACCTGGACTCGCCCCGGCGGCTGGACTACGCGGCGTTCCCCCGGTTGAGCGCCTTCGCCGAGGTCGTGTGGAGCCCCCCGGACCGCGACGAGGCCGAGTTCCTCGCCCGGCTGACCGAGCACCACCTGCCGCGGCTCGACGCGCTCGGCGTCGAGTACCGACCCCTCGACGGCCCCCGACCGTGGCAGGCGCTCCCCGGCGTGCCGGGCTTCCCCCGGTGATCCCCCGCCGGTGATCCCCGGCGCCCCCCGGTCCGGGGGCCGGGGGCTAGTCCTCCTCGGGCACCAGGAACCAGCACGCCAGGTACAGCACCGCGCCCGCGCCGAACCCGAACAGGGTCGCGGCGACCAGCAGTATCCGCAGCAGCGCCGCGTCCACGCCGAGGAGCTTCGCGACACCGCCGCAGACGCCCGCCAGCATCCGGTCGCCCCGGCTGCGGCGGAGCTTCTTCACCTTGTCCGTGGCCTGGTCGATCACGTCGTTCGTCATGGCTCAAGGGTGCGGGACCGGGGCCGCCCGCACATCGGGGACCGACCCTGGTCCCGCCTCGGGGCCGCGTCCCCGAGGACACGGGGTCGCACCCGCCCCTACCCTCGGTGTCGTGACGCCCGACGAGCTGGCCGAAGCCCTGGACCGCGTCGACTACCTGCCCGACCCGGGTCTGGCGACCGCCGCCTTCCTCGCCCTGCGGACGCACCGCCCGCTGTTCTGCGAGGGCGAACCGGGCACCGGCAAGACCTCGCTGGCCGTCGCCCTGGCCCGCGCCCTGGACCTGCCGCTGATCCGCCTCCAGTGCCACGAGGGCATCGACGCCGCCCAAGCCCTCTACGACTGGGACTTCCCGCGCCAGCTGCTGCACCTGCGCGCCCTCGAAGCGGCGGGCCCGGTGGACGCCGAAGCCGCCGAGGCGTCCCTCTACGCGCGGCGCTTCCTGCTCGCCCGCCCGCTGCTCCGGGCGCTGGAGGAGGCGCCGTGCGTGCTGCTGGTCGACGAGGTGGACCGGGCCGACGACGAGTTCGAGGCGTTCCTGCTGGAGGTGCTGGACGAGAACGCGGTGACCATCCCCGAGCTGGGCCGCGTCGCCGCCGCCACCCCGCCGCTGGTGGTGCTGACCTCGAACCGCACGCGCGAGGTGCACGACGCGCTCAAGCGCCGCTGCCTCTACCACTGGCTGGAGCACCCGGACCTGGCGCGGGAGGTGGCCGTGCTGCGCCGCAGGCTGCCCGGGGTCGACGAGCGCCTGGCCACGCAGGTCGCCGAGGCCGTGCGGCGGCTGCGGGAACTCGACCTGGTCAAGCCGCCGGGGGTGGCGGAGTCCCTGGACTGGGCGGCGGCGCTGCTCGCCCTGGGCCGCACGGAGCTGGACGCGGAGAGCGCCGCCCTCACCCTCGGCGCGGTCCTGAAGTACCGCGAGGACACCCGGCGCGCCCTTTCGGCCGGTGTGCTCGCCGGGTGATCCCGCGCACAATCGGGGGATGACCGACACCGGCGTGCCGACCGGGCTCGTGGGGTTCGCCCGCGCGCTGCGGCACGCCGGCGTGCCGTGCGGGCCCGACCGGACGCGGGCCTTCGTCGAGGCCCTCGGCCACCTCGACCTGACCGCCGCGCACGTCTACTGGGCGGGCCGGCTCACGCTGTGCTCCGAACCCGACGACCTGCCCCGCTACGACGCCGCGTTCACCGCCTGGTTCGGCGGCGGGCCGCCGCGCCCGCCCTCCGCCCGCGCCCGGCGCGCCGGCCGGCTCGCCGCCCTCACCACCGGCACCGGCCGGTCCGGGCGCCCGCCCACCCTGAAGGTCGCCGCGAGCGACGCGGAGGTGCTGCGGCACCGGGACATCGCCACGCTCGGCCCGGCCGAGAAGCGGCACCTGGACGAGCTGCTGGCCGCCCTGAGGCCCGTCCCGCCGCGGCGGCGGACCCGCCGCGCCGAACCCGCCCGCCGGGGCGACCCGGACCCGCGCCGCACCCTGCGCGCCATGCTCGCCACCGGCGAACCGGTCCGGCTCGCGCGCCGCCGCCGCGCCGAACGGCCGCGCCGGGTCGTGCTGCTCATCGACGTCTCCGGCTCCATGAAGCCCTACGCGGACGCGCTGCTGCGGTTCGCCCACGTCGTGGCCCGCGCGATGCCCGTCGAGGTCTGCACGCTCGGCACCCGGCTCACCCGCGTCACCCGCCAGCTGCGCCACCGCGACCCCGGGACGGCCCTGGCCGCCGCCGCGCGGGCCGTGCCCGACGCCGAGGGCGGCACCCGGCTCGGCGAGACGCTCAAGGTGTTCCTGGACCGGTGGGGGCAGCGCGGCGCCGCGCGGCGGGCCGTCGTGGTGATCTGCTCCGACGGGTGGGAGCGCGGCGACCCCGCGCTGCTGGCCGAGCAGGTGGCCCGGCTGTCCCGGCTGGCCCACCGGGTGCTGTGGGTCAACCCGCACGCGGGCCACGACGGGTACCGGCCGGTGCAGTCCGGCATCGCCGCCGCCCTCCCGCACCTGGACCGGCTGCTCGCCGGCCACAGCCTCGACACCCTGCGGGAACTGCTGGAGGAGGTTCGACTTGCGTGACGTCCTCGCCGAACTGGCCCGTCGCGTCGAACGGGGGGAGACCGTCGGCGTCGGCACCGTCGTGGCCACGTTCAGCTCCGCGCCCCGCCCGCCCGGCGCGGCCATGCTCGTGGGCGCCGACGGCGAGGTGGTCGGCAGCGTGTCCGGCGGCTGCGTGGAGGGCGCGGTCTACGAGCTGGCGCGCCAGGTGGTCGCCGACGGCCGGCCGGTGCTCCAGCGCTACGGGGTGAGCGACGACGACGCCTTCTCGGTCGGCCTGACCTGCGGCGGCATCCTCGACGTCTACGTGGAGCCGGTCGGCGCGGACACCTTCCCCGAGCTGGCCGAGGTGGTCGGCGCGGTGCGGGCGCGGGAGCCCGTGGCCGTGGTCTCGGTCGTCGAGCACCCGGAGTGGGTCGGTCGCCGCCTGGTGGTGTGGCCGGACCGGGTGAGCGGCGACGTGCCCTCCGCCCGCGCCCGCGACGCCATCGCCGACGACGCCCGCGGCCTGCTCGCCGGCGGCCGCAGCGGCACCCTGCGCTACGGGCCCGACGGCCAGCGGCGCGGCGAGGGCCTGACCGTGTTCGTCAACTCCTTCGAGCCGCCGCCCCGGATGCTGGTGTTCGGGGCGATCGACTTCGCCGCCGCGGTCGCGCGGCTCGGCGCGTTCCTCGGCTACCGCGTCACGGTGTGCGACGCGCGGCCGGTGTTCGCCACGCGAACCCGGTTCCCGGGGGCGGACGAGGTGGTCGTGGACTGGCCGCACCGCTACCTCGCCGCGCAGGCCGAGGCCGGGGCGGTCGACGGGCGCACGGTGGTCGCGGTGCTCACCCACGACCCGAAGTTCGACGTGCCGCTGCTGGAGGTCGCGCTGCGGCTCAAGCTCGGCTACGTCGGCGCCATGGGCTCCCGCCGCACCCACGACGACCGGCTGCGCCGCCTGCGCGAGGCCGGCGTGGCCGAGGACGACCTCGCCCGGCTGTCCTCGCCGATCGGCCTGGACCTCGGGGCCCGCACGCCCGAGGAGACGGCCGTCTCGATCGCCGCCGAGATCGTCGCCCTGCGCTGGGGCGGCGGCGGCGACCGGCTCAGCCGGACCGAAGGCGCGATCCACGGCTGACGACCGGGGGGTTGTCCGGCGCGGCCACCGGTAGCAGGCTCGGTGTGACCCCCATCACCACCAGCGTTGGGAGCGTTCATGCGGATCACCGTCACCGTGGACGGGGTGGCCTACAGCGACGAGGTCGAACCCCGCACGCTGCTGGTCCACCACCTGCGGGAACGACTCGGCAAGACCGGCACGGTCGTCGGCTGCGACACCGGCAACTGCGGGGCCTGCACCGTCCACCTCGACGGCCGGAGCGTGAAGTCGTGCGCCGTGCTCGCGGTGCAGGCGGACGGCCGCGAGGTGACCACCGTCGAGGGCCTGGCCCGCGAGGGGCGACCGCACCCGGTCCAGCAGGCGTTCCACGAGAACCACGCGCTCCAGTGCGGGTTCTGCACCCCCGGCATGATCATGCAGGCGGTCGACCTGCTGGCCGAGGACCCCGACCCCGACGAGGACGCCGTGCGGCACGGACTGGAGGGCAACCTCTGCCGCTGCACCGGCTACCAGAACATCGTGAGCGCGGTGCGCGACGCGGCCTCCCGGATGAACACCGAGCGGATGAACACCCAGCGGATCAACACCGCCCGGACCGACGCGGGTGGTGGGGCATGACCGCCACCGCCGAACCCGGGGCCGGGGCCGGGTCCGGTGAGATCGGCCGGGCGCGCCGCCGCAAGGAGGACGCCCGCCTGATCACCGGCGCGACCCGGTGGACCGACAACATCCAGTTACCCGGGATGCTGCACCTCGCGGTCCTGCGCAGCCCCGTGGCGCACGCCCGGATCACCTCGGTCGACGTCGCCGCCGCAAGCCGGATGCCCGGCGTGCTGGCCGTGTTCACCGGCCGCGACCTGGCCGACGAGCAGGGCAGCCTGCCGTGCGCGTGGCCGATCACCGAGGACATCCTCATCCCGCCCGCGCCCCCGCTGGCCGTGGACGAGGTCAACTTCGCGGGCGAGGCCGTCGCGCTGGTCGTGGCCCGCGGCGCGGCCGAGGCCCAGGACGCGCTGGCCGAGGTCGACGTGGACTACGAGGACCTGCCGGTCGTGCTCGACCTGGTGACCGCGGTCGCCGAGGGCGCCGACGTCGTCCACGCCGACCTGGGCACGAACACCTGCGCCACCTGGGTGTTCGACTCCGCCGCGGCCGGCACCGGCGAGGACGTCGACCGGGTGATCGAGGAGGCCGAGGTCGTCCTCCGGCGCACGTTCCGCCAGCAGCGCCTGATCCCCGCGTTCATGGAGCCCCGCTCGGTGGTGGTGGACCCGGCGCCGGACTCGTTCACCGTGTGGTCGTCCACCCAGGTGCCGCACATCCTGCGCTGGATGCTGGCCGCCGTGACCGGCATCCCCGAGCAGCGGCTCCGGGTGATCGCGCCGGACGTCGGCGGCGGTTTCGGCGGCAAGCTCCAGGTCACGCCGGAGGAGGTGCTGACCCTGCTGGTCGCCCGCCGCCTGGGCAAGCCGGTGAAGTGGACCGAGACGCGCACCGAGTCGATGCTCTCCGCCCACCACGGCCGCGACCAGGTGCAGCGCCTGACCCTGGCCGCCCGCCGCGACGGCACCGTCACCGGTCTCAAGGTGGACCTGCTCGCCGACATGGGCGCCTACCTGCGCCTGGTCACGCCGGGCGTGCCGATCCTGGGCGCGTTCATGTTCAACGCCATCTACAAGTTCGCCGCCTACCGCTTCACCTGCACCAACGTGTTCACCAACAAGGTGCCGACCGACGCCTACCGCGGCGCGGGCCGCCCCGAGGCCACCTTCGCCATCGAGCGGCTGCTGGACGAGCTGGCCGCCGAGCTGGGCCGGGACCCGCTGGAGCTGCGCGAGCAGAACTGGATCCGGCACGACGAGTTCCCGTTCACCACGGTCGCCGGACTGACCTACGACACCGGGAACTACGAGGCCGCCACCGCCCGCGCGAAGGAGCTGTTCGACTACGACGCGCTGCGCGCCGAGCAGGCGCGGCGGCGCGCGGCGGGCGACCCGGTGCAGCTGGGCCTCGGCGTCTCCACCTACACCGAGATGTGCGGGCTCGCGCCGTCCCGCGTGCTCGGCGCGCTGCGGTACGCGGCGGGCGGCTGGGAGCACGCGGCGATCCGGGTGCTGCCCACCGGCAAGGTCGAGCTGATCACCGGCACCTCCCCGCACGGCCAGGGCCACGTGACGGCGTGGAGCCAGATCGTCGCCGACCGGCTCGGCGTGGCGTTCGAGGACGTCGAGGTGCTGCACGGCGACACCCGCGTGGCCCACCGCGGCATGGACAGCTACGGCTCCCGGTCGCTGGCCGTCGGCGGCACCGCGGTCGTGCTGGCCGCGGACCGGGTGCTGGCCAAGGCCCGGACCGTGGCCGCGCACCTGCTGGAGGCCGCGGAGGACGACGTCGAGTTCGCGAACGGCGCGTTCACCGTGCGCGGCACCTCCGGCGCCTCGGCCGCGGTGGGCTTCGGCGACGTGGTGGTGGCCGCGCACGTCGCCCACGACCTGCCCGAGGGCGTGGAGCCGGGCCTCGACGCCGAGGCCACCTTCGACCCGGACAACTTCTCCTACCCGCACGGCACCCACCTGTGCGCGGCCGAGGTCGACACCGAGACCGGCGCGGTGCGGATCCGCTCGTACGTGTGCGTGGACGACGTCGGCAAGGTGGTCAACCCGCTGATCGTCGAGGGCCAGGTGCACGGCGGCCTGGCGCAGGGCATCGCCCAGGCCCTGTTCGAGGAGGCCGTGCACGACGAGCACGGCACCCTGACCACCGCCACCCTCGCCGACTACCTGCTGCCCTCCGCGGTGGACCTGCCGCACTTCACCACCGACCGCACCGAGACCCCGGCGGCGTCCAACCCGCTGGGCGTGAAGGGCGTCGGCGAGGCGGGCACCATCGCGTCCACCCCGGCCGTGGTCAACGCGGTCGTGGACGCGGTGCGGCACCTGGGCGTGACCGACGTGGAGATGCCCTGCACGCCGATGCGGGTGTGGCGGGCCATCCACCACCGGGAGACCGACGTGCCCGCCACCCCCGGCGCGGGCGGCGGACTCGGCTCCCTCGACGCGAGCGGAGGTGCGCGGTGATCCCGGCGGCGTTCGACTACGTCGCGCCCACCACGGTCGAGCAGGCCGTGCGGGCGCTGGCCGAGGGCGGCGAGGACGCCAAGGCCATGGCCGGCGGGCAGAGCCTCATCCCGGTGCTGCGGATGCGGCTGGCCGCGCCCACCCTGGTGGTCGACCTGTCCCGGGTGGCCGGGCTGGGCGGCGTGCGCGACGAGGGCGACTCGCTGCTGATCGGCGCCCTGACCACGCACCACGAGCTCCAGCGCGACCCGCTCGTCGACGGGCACGCCCGGCTGCTGCGCCTGGCCGCCGGCACCGTCGCCGACCCGCAGGTCCGGCACCGGGGCACGCTCGGCGGCTCGCTCGCCCACGCCGACCCGGCCGGCGACCTGCCCGCGCCCGTCCTGGCGCTGGACGCGGTCCTGGTGTGCACGGGCCCCGGCGGCACGCGCGAGGTGCCCGCGGCGGAGTTCTTCGTCGGCCACTTCACCACCGCCCTGGCACCGGACGAGCTGCTGACGCACGTGCGCGTGCCGAAGACGACCGGCTGGGGCGCGCGCTACGAGAAGTTCAACCGGGTCGCCCAGGCGTGGTCGATCGTGGGCGTCGCCGCCGCGGTCGAGGTCGTCGACGGGGTGGTCCGGCGGGCCCGGGTGGCGCTGACCAACATGGGGCCGACCCCGGTGCGGGCCCGCGGCGTGGAGGAGGAGCTGGTCGGGCGGTCCGCCGGGGCCGGGACGATCGCCGCCGCGGCCGAGCGCGCCGCCGAGGGCGCGGACCCGCCGGTGGACGGCGACGCCGACGCCGGGTACCGGTCCCACCTGGCCCGCGTGCTGACCCGGCGCGCGGTGACCGCGGCGGTGGGTGCGTGAAGCTGGAGCACCGGTTCACCGTGCCCGCGCCCGTGCCCGAGGTGTGGGCGGCGCTGCTCGACCCCGGGAAGGTCGCGCCGTGCCTGCCCGGGGCCACCCTCACCGGCGTGGACGGGCGGCGGTTCACCGGCACGGTCAAGGTCAGGCTCGGGCCCGTCACCCTGCTCTACAGGGGCGCCGGCGAGTTCACCTCGGTCGACGAGCGCGTGCACGCCGCCGTGCTCAAGGCCACCGGCAAGGACACCAGGGGCAACGGCACCGCCTCCGCCACCGTGTCGGTCGCGCTGACCCCCGGCGAGGCGGGCACCGGGGTCACCGAGGTCACCGTGGTCACCGATCTGGCCGTCACCGGCCGTCCCGCCCAGCTCGGGCGCAACCTGATCGGGGAGGTCAGCGGCAAGGTGGTGGCCGAGTTCGCCGAACACCTGGCGACGCGGCTCGCGCCGGCGGAAGCTGAGGAGGTGACTACCCAGGAGAGCCGGCCCCACCTGCGGGCGGTGCCGGACGAGCCCCTCGACCTGATCGACACCGCCGGCGTGCCCGTGCTCAAGCGGGTGCTGCCGGTCGTGGTCGGCGCGGTGGCGCTGGTGCTGCTGGTCCGCGGCCTGCGCGGGCGGCACCGCTGAACGCGCGCGGCAGGCGGCTGGCCCTCGGGCTGGTCGCCTGCACCGCCGTGGCCTGCACCGGGTCCCCCGTGGTGCTCACCACCCCCCGGCCGACCCCGACCACGACGTCCTCGGCCGCGCCCGAGCCGCCGTCGTTCACCCTGGCGGCGGGCGGGGACATCCTGATCCACCCGGCGCTGACCGAGCAGGCCGACCGGGACGGCGCGCGCGACTTCGTGCCCCTGCTGGACGGCCTGCGGCGGGCCGTCGACGCCGACGTGTCGTTCTGCCACCTGGAGACGCCGCTGTCCGCGCCCGGCGCGCCCACCTACGGCTACCCGGCGTTCAGCGCGCCGCCCGAGGTCGCGGCGGCGCTGAAGGACATCGGCTACGACAGCTGCTCCACCGCGTCCAACCACACCCTCGACCGGGGCGCGCCCGCGATCAGGACCACGCTGGACGTGATGGACGCGGCGGGGCTGCGGCACACCGGGTCGTTCCGCTCGCCGGAGGAGGCCGCGACGCCGCTGCTGCTGGACGTCGGCGGCGTCAAGGTCGGGCACATCGCGTTCACCTACGGCTTCAACGGCATCCCGCTGCCCCAGCCGTGGATGGCCAACCAGCTGACCACCGAGGGCGTGCTGGAGGCGGCGCGGGCGGCCCGCTCGGCGGGCGCCGAGGTCGTGGTGGCCAGCCTGCACTGGGGCACCGAGTACCAGCACGAGGCCACCCCGCAGCAGCGCGAGATGGCGCGGGCGGTGCTGGCCGACCCGGCCGTGGACCTGATCATCGGCACCCACGTGCACGCCGTGCAGCCGATCGAGCGGATCGGCGGCAAGTGGGTCGTCTACGGCATGGGCAACGAGGTGGCGCGCCACTCCGAGCCGCGCGGCACCACCGAGGAGGGCATCGTCACCCGGTTCCGGTTCGTCAAGGGCCCCGACGGCTGGGCCGTCCGGGAGGCGTCCTACGTGCCGACCCTGGTCGAGTTCGGCCCGCCGATCCGCGTGGTCGACCTGACCCGCGTGCCCGCCACCGCGCGCCGCACCGAGGCCCTGGCCCGGACCGACGGGGTGGTGCGGAGCCTGGGCGCGGACATCACCCACCCGTCCTGACCGCCCCGGGCCCCGCGAGTCGAACACCCAGGACCACCGTGTCGAACGCTCAGGACCCCCGAGTTCCACGGTCGAGCAACCCCCGGACCCGGTCGAGCCGGTCGAGCCAGCGGGCGGTCGTCCCCTCGTCCGCGGCGAACCCGGCGAACCGGTCGGGCTCCGGGGCCTTCGCCGGCACCGGCAGCCAGCCGTCCACCGGGCGCAGCGGGTCGGTCGACACGTCCCCGTCCAGCAGGGACAGGGTGCCCAGGCCGCACGCGAAGTCCAGCTCGGGCAGCGCCCCGGCCAGCGCCAGCCCGGCCGCCAGGCCCACCGACGACTCCACCGCCGACGACACCACGCACGGCAGGCCGCACGCCTCGGCCACCGCCAGCGCCCGCCGCACCCCGCCCAGCGGCGCGACCTTGATCACCGCCACGTCCGCCGCGCCCGCCACGGCCACCCGCAGCGGGTCCTCGGCCCGCCGGATCGACTCGTCGGCGGCCACCCGCACGTCCACCCGCCTGCGCACGGCCGCCAGCTCCTCGACCGACGGGCACGGCTGCTCCACGTACTCCAGGCCGCCCGCCGCGCGGTCCAGCTCGCGGACGGCGGCCACGGCGGTGTCCACGTCCCACGCCGCGTTGGCGTCGACCCTGATCGCGCCGGACGGGCCCAGGGCGTCGCGCACCGCCGCGACCCGCTCCAGGTCGTCGCGCAGCGGCGTGCCCGGGTCGGCGACCTTGACCTTGGCGGTCGAGCAGCCGGAGCCGGCCACGATCGCGTGCGCGCGGTCGGGGGGGACGACCGGGACCGTGCAGTTCACCGGTATCCGGGTGCGGACCGGCGCGGGCCAGCCCCGTTCGGCCGACTCCAGCGCGCACGCCAGCCACGGCGCGGACTCGGCGTCGGAGTAGTCCTCGAAGGCGCAGAACTCGCCCCACCCGGCGGAGCCCTCCAGCAGCACGCCGTGGCGCACCGCGATGCCCCGGAACCGGTTGCGCATCGGGATCGAGTAGACCAGCACCCGGAAGATCCTAGAGCGGGTCGAGGGACGCCACGCGGCGCAGCGCGCTGTCCGACAGGTCCGGGTCGAGCTCCTCGGAGAGGACGCGCAGGGCGTCGGCGAACCGGTCCACGCGCCGGTCCAGCCCGCCCAGCTCCCGGGTCTCCTCGGCCAGCTCGCCGGCCAGCCCGGGGCGGTTCGCGACCCGGCGCAGGGACTCCCGGGCGGCCTGCGAGTCGCGCAGGGCCACCAAGGCCCGCCACAGCTGGTGCTCGACGCGCGCCACCCACCTGGCGTCCAGGTCGCGCACGGTGTCGAAGTGCCCGCACATCCGGGTCGCGCGCCGCCGCTGCTCCGGGTCGGTGAACTGGAGGACGTGCACGACGTCGGTCGCCGGGGCCGCCCACGCCAGCCGCCGGTCGTCGACGCGCACGGGGAGGGCCGCGGCCAGTCCCACGACGAGCACCGGCGCGCACGCCAGGCCCACCGACCACCACGGCGACGGGCCGAGCACCGCCAACGCCACGGCCGACAGCGCGGCGGGGACCAGCAGGGCCCGCGCCCGCGCCCGCCGGACCCGCCCCCGGACGACCCGCGCGGTCGGCGCGCGGTCCGCCCCCGGACGCCACATCCACCAGCCGGGCACCGGCGTCGACGACGTCACCGGCGCGCTCAGCGGGCCGTCGGGCGGGCCGGGCCGGACCCCCGGGCCCGCGCGCGACCGTCGGCGACCGGGCGGTGGGCCGATCCGCGCCACCGGTGCTCCACGTCGATCACAGGTCCCTCACCGTCCTCGTCGACCAGCCGGGGAGGGGGAAGTGTCCCGGCTCGTCCCCCCGGCCCCGCGACCGGGTCGGCTAGCCGACCTCGGGGAGCTTCGGGCCCAGCAGGTCGTCGGCGTCCACGATCCGGTAGGCGTAGCCCTGCTCGGCCAGGAAGCGCTGGCGGTGGGCGGCGTAGTCCGTGTCCAGGGTGTCGCGGGACACGACCGAGTAGAAGTGGGCCTGCCTGCCGTCGCCCTTGGGGCGCAGCAGCCGGCCCAGGCGCTGGGCCTCCTCCTGCCGCGACCCGAACGTGCCCGACACCTGCACGGCCACCGACGCCTCGGGCAGGTCGATGGAGAAGTTCGCCACCTTCGACACCACCAGCGTGCCCAGCTCGCCGCGCCGGAAGGCGTCGAACAGGGCCTCGCGCTCCTTGGTCTTCGTCGAACCCTGGATCACCGGCGCGTCCAGGGCCTCGCCCAGGGACTCCAGCTGGTCCAGGTACGCGCCGATCACCAGGGTCGGCTCGCCGGGGTGCCGGTCCAGGATCGACCTGACCACGGGCAGCTTGGTGCGGGCCGTGGCGCAGAGCTTGTAGCGCTCCTCCGGCTCGGCCGTGGCGTACTCCATGCGCTCGTTGTCGGTCAGGGTCACCCGGACCTCGGTGCACTCGGCGGGCGCGATCCAGCCCTGGGCCTCGATGTCGCGCCACGGCACGTCGTAGCGCTTGGGCCCGATGAGCGAGAACACGTCGCCCTCCTGGCCGTCCTCGCGCACCAGCGTGGCGGTGAGGCCGAGGCGGCGGCGGGACTGGAGGTCGGCCGTCATCCGGAACACCGGGGCGGGCAGCAGGTGGACCTCGTCGTAGACGATCAGGCCCCAGTCGCGCGAGTCGAACAGCTCCAGGTGCTTGTACTCGCCCTTCGACCTGCGGGTGATCACCTGGTAGGTGGCGATGGTGACCGGGCGGATCTCCTTGCGCTCGCCCGAGTACTCGCCGATCTCCTCCTCGGTCAGGGAGGTGCGCGCGATCAGCTCGCGCTTCCACTGGCGCCCGGCCACCGTGTTGGTGACCAGGATGAGCGTCGTCGCCCCCGCCTCGGCCATGGCCGCCGCGCCGACCAGGGTCTTGCCCGCGCCGCACGGCAGCACGACCACGCCCGAGCCGCCCGCCCGGAACGCCTGCGCGGCCCGGCGCTGGTAGTCGCGCAGCTGCCAGCCGTCCTCCTCCAGCGCGATGGGGTGCGCCTCGCCGTCGACGTACCCGGCCAGGTCCTCGGCCGGCCAGCCGATCTTGAGCAGCAGCTGCTTGAGCCGGCCGCGCTCGCTCGGGTGCACCACCACGGTGTCGTCGTCGATGCGCGCGCCCAGCATGGGCTTGACCTTCTTGTGGCGCATCACCTCCTCCAGCACCGCGCGGTCCACCGAGGCGAGCGTCAGCCCGTGCGCCGGGTGGTTGGCCAGCTGGAGGCGGCCGAAGCGGCCCATGGTGTCGACCACGTCCACCAGCAGCGGCTGCGGCACCGGGTAGCGGGAGAAGCGGACCAGGGCGTCCACGACCTGCTCGGCGTCGTGGCCGGCGGCGCGGGCGTTCCACAGCGCCAGCGGGGTGACCCGGTAGGTGTGGACGTGCTCGGGTGCCCGCTCCAGCTCGGCGAAGGGCGCGATGGAGGTGCGGGCCTCGTCCGACAGCGGGTGGTCGACCTCCAGCAGGAGGGTCTTGTCCGACTGGACGATCAAGGGGCCGTCGGTCACTGGTGCGCACTCCCGTCGATTGGGTACCTCCAGTGTGCCCACCACGTGCAAGTCCGGTGCCCGACCGCGTGTGCGCCTGGTCACGGCCCTGGGGATACCTTCTGGGTCGTCACGCGCACCCGTCCAGCGAGGATGATCATGAGCAACGAGCCGAACCAGCCCGCCGAGGACGCGCCGAAGCCCACCCCGGCCGGGTCGTCCTCGCCGAAGGCGCCCGGCGGACCGACCGCGCCGCACGTGCCGCACGTGCCGCCGGCCGACGCCGAGCGCATCGCCGCCTCCGAGGCCGCCGCCGCGACCGCCCGGGGGCCCGAGCTGACGACCCCGGCGTCCACCGGCCTCGGCTCGGGGACCGGTGAGCTCGGGACCACCCCGGAGACGGGCGCGGGCGCGCGCGAGCAGCCGGTCGCCGGCAACGAGCCCGCCACGCCCGCCGGCCCCACGGCCGTCACCGGCGCCCGTCCCGCGCCCTCCGCCGACCCGGTGGCCACCGGGGTGGACGAGCCGGCCCCCGCGTCCCCGGCCGCCGACGAGCCCTCGACGGGGGGACGGGTGACCCCCGCGTCCGCGGTCAGCGGTTCGGCCGCCGCCGGGCCCGCCGGTGCCGCCGACCCCGGCGCGTCCGGCGGCGGTGTGCCGCCGGCCCGGCCGGTCGGGGAGGTGGAGCCCGGCCCCGGCGCCTCGGTCCCGGGGGTCGCGCCCGCCGACTCGATCGACGACTCCGTGCCCGGCCCGGCCACGTCCGGTTCGGCTACGTCCGGCCCTGCCGCCTCCGACCCGACCGCGTCCGGCACCGCCACCCCTGGTTCGGCCCCGGCCGGCTCGGCTCCCGCCGCTGCCCCGGCCGGCCCCGTCACCTCCGGCCCCGTCGGCACCGGCCCCGCCACCACCGGCTCGACCGCCGCCGGGGTCACCGCCGCCACCGCCGCCGGTGCCGCTGCCGCCGGAACCGCCGGCGCGGCCACCCCCGTCCCGCCGACCCCCGCCCAGGCCGCGCCCACCCCCGCCGACCCCGGTTCCGCCGCCACCCCCCGGGCGGGCGACGGCGACGAGCCCTCCGGCAAGGGCCGGAAGCTCCTGATCGTCGCCGCGATCGTCGTGCTGGCCGCCGTGGTCGTCTTCGGCGTGGTCCGGCTGACCGGCGGCGGCTCGACGGAGGCCGGCTCCTGCGTCGACGTCACCTCCGAGTTCGAGGAGAACCCCGAGGTCAAGGGCCTCGACTGCGACGACGACCAGGCTTCGTTCAAGATCGGCGCGGTGGTCGAGGGCGTGGACGCCACCTGCCCCGAGGACGGCATCTACTCCGAGGTCGCCGAGGGCGACGGCGGCCGCAAGCTGTGCCTGCTGCCGAACATGGTCGAGGGCGCCTGCTACCGGGCGGAGGAGTCGGGCACCGGGTTCGACAAGTCCGAGTGCGTCGGCCCGGAGACCATCAAGGTCACCAGGGTGATCCAGGGCTCCACCGACCTGGAGGCGTGCCCGGACTCCGCCGGCATGGCCTACCCGGAGCCGGCGGTCACCTACTGCCTGGCGCCGGCCGAGGAGTGAACACGCACGGGTGAACCCGCTCAAGCCGCGCCGCGACCGCGCCGATGCCCCGGATCATGCGGAAGATCCGGTGGGGCATCGGCGCGGTCGCGGTGGTCGTGGCGTTCGCGTTCGTGATGCCGCTGCTCGGCGGCGGTGACGGCGACGCCGCGTCCTCGGGCCCCGTGCCGGGGTCCTGCGGCCGGGTCGAGGGCAACGGTGACGCCGACCGGTACGAGATCGCGGACTGCTCGGCCGACACCGCCGGCGTCAAGGTCGCCAAGATCGTCCCCGAGGCGTCCCGGTGCCCGGCCGGCGCGCCGTACACGACGTTCACCAGCGTGAACACGCTCTGCCTGATCCCCAACTTCGTCGAGGGCTCCTGCTACGTGCGGGACCCCCGCACCGGCCTGCGCAAGGTCGACTGCGCCACGGCCGGCGCGACCCGCGTGCTCAAGGCCGCCGAGGGCGTCGTGAGCTGCGGCGACGACCCCACCGTGCGCTACCCGGAACCCCGGGTCACCTTCTGCCTCAGCCGCCCCCTGTGACGGGCCGCTGATTCGGCTGCGCCGGGGCTTCACCCGGCGGTACGTTCCGCTCGCCTACCGAGAGGAACGCCGGTGACCACGCCCCCGAACCAGCCGCCCCCCGGCCAGCCCCAGGGCTTCCCGCCGCCCGAGCAGCCGGGGTGGGGCCCGCCGTCGCCGCAGGGCTTCCCCGGGCAGCAGCCCGGTCACCCGCCACCCGACCAGTCCGGCCACCCCCAGGGCTACCCGCCACCCGCGTACCCGCAGCCCGGCCAGACCGGCTACGCGGCCCCGGACCAGGGCGGTTACCCGCAACCCGGCTACGGCCAGCCGGAGCACCCGCAGCCCGGTTACGCCCAGCCCGGCTACCCCCAGTACCCGCAACCCGGCTACGCCCAGCACCCGCAGCCCGGCTACCCGCAACCCGGCTACCAGGGCCGGCCCGTCCACCCCCCGTACCCGCAGAGCGGCCAGCCGTTCCCACCGCCCCGCAAGGGCATCTCCAAGGCCGCGAAAGCGCTGGTCGGCGCGATCGGCCTCGGCGTCGTCGGCATCATGGTCCTGGGGCTCGTCACCAGCCTCACCGGTCCCGGCGGTGCCGACGAGGGCGACTGCCTGAAGATCAACTCGGCGAGCGTGACCGACTCCGACGTCGAGCAGATCGACTGCGCGTCCCCCGAGGCCGCCTTCAAGGTCGCGGTCCGCCTGGACAGCGGCACCGGCGCCTGCCCGACCGGCGACTACACCGAGTTCTACACCAGCGGCGGCCGCCGCAGCGACGGTTACAAGCTGTGCCTGGTCCTCAACGCCTCGGAGGGGGACTGCTTCAAGCAGGAGGGCACGATTGTCGCGGCCAAAACCACGAAGGTGACGTGCGGTACACCCGACGCTTTCAAGGTCGAGCGGGTGATCGGCAGCAGCGACGAGAACGCGTGCGCGAGCGGTGACACGGCGGTCGTTTACTCCCTCCCGCCGAGCACGATCTGCCTGACGAACGCCTGAATGCGAAAAAAGAGGGGGCCTTCTCGCAATGAAGGCCCCCTTAATGACTCTCCGTCGTTAAGTGGTTCCCGGCGGCAACATGTCGCCGATGTCCAGCCGCTCGGGCAGCACCTCTTCGGTGTCCATCATGTCCGCGACCCGCTGGAGCCGGGCCGGGTTGAGCGACAGCGGGAACGTGCCGACCGACACCAGCGCGGCGGTCTGCTGGTCGACGTCCATGTAGCCGGTCAGGGCGTCCTGCACGGACAGCTTGTCGTTCGACGCCGACTCCTGGGCGTCCCGCAGCACCTGCCGGAACAGGGCCAGCGTGCGCGGGTTGGCGTCGGCGAACTTCTTGCTCGACGCGTAGCCGGACACCGGGAAGTCCTTGGTCGGGCCGATCGCGGTGTCGGCGAGGATGCGGGCGCCCGCGTTGCGCTGCGCCTGGGTGATGAACGGCTCGGTCATCCAGGCCGCGTCCACGGTCCCGGCCCGCATCGCGTCCACCATCTGCTCGAACGGCAGCTCCTGGAGCCGGATGCTCTGCTTCTCCACGCCCGCCGTGCGCAGCATGGTCGTGGTGGTCAGGGCGCCGATGTCGCCGACGGTGTTCACCGCGATGCGCGGCGAGGGCAGCTTGTCCGGGCTGTCGTAGGCGGTGTCCAGGGTGACCAGGGCCATCGTGTTCGACCCCGCCTGGTACGCCTCGCCCTGGAGCTGGAGCTGGGCGCCCTCGGCGTAGGCGCGGAACAGGTTGACGTGGCTGGCCCAGGTGATGTCCAGGGTGGTGTCGAGCTGCTTGATGCCCTCGGCCTCATCGCTGACCGTGACCAGCTGCACCTGGAGGCCCGACCGCTCGAACAGCTTCTCGTTCAGCGCGAGCCGCAGCGGTGCCACGTCGACCACGGGCAGCACGCCGATGCGCAGCGTGTTGCGCTCCACCTCGGGCTGGTCACCGCTGTCGGTGCCGGGCAGCAATCCGCACGCCGTCAGGGTCGCGGCACACGCGAACAACGCTGCCGCACGTCGCAGAACACGCGCTGGGGTAGGCATGGCACCTCTCGCCTGGATGACCTCGTGCAGCCGGGTCCAATTGATCAACGAATATTTCGACGCACTTGTCGATGCGGGGGATCGTAACCACCCAGAGGTATGAAACGACAGTCCTGCTCGGATACGTTGAGTGCTTCCGGAGTCTTCCCCGGGGCGGGGGTCGCGCACTACGCTCCCGGCCGGGTGGCACAGGTCGTTGCGGACCGTCGTGCCCCCGGGCGGGGGAGGGGTGCCTAGCCGGCACCACCGCTCCTGTGCTGCAATTCGGCCCGATTTCGAAGTCCATGCTTCGGCCCTGGGGAGAGGTCGGGGAACACTGCTGCCGGAAGAGGAAGCCCAGGGTGGCCCGTCGAGAGAGAGGTCCCAGCCAGTCAGGCGTGGGGATTCCACCACGCTCGGAAAGCCCCGGAACGGGTGATGGACTGGCTGCGTTGAGTGATGGAACTGTGACCGAGTCCACGGGTGCCGGCCCCAGCACCGACGTGCGCGAGCAGCAGGCCCGCACCGCCGGGTGGCGGCTGCGCAACTGGCGGCTGCCCACCAAGCTGGCGGCCGTCCTGCTCATCCCCACCGTGGCCGCGCTCGCCCTGGGCGGGCTGCGGGTGCAGTCCGACCTCGCCGACGCGACCGAGTTCAACCAGTTGGCCAACCAGATCCAGCTGGAGGCCGCGGTCGCGGACCTGGTGCAGCAGCTCCAGCGCGAGCGGGACCTGAGCACCAGCCACGTGGCCTCCGGCAAGGAGCTCGACCGCGTCGTGCTCGACCGGCAGCTGCGCCGCGTCAACGACGAGATCGACGCCCTCAACGGGCGCATCATGGAGCTCAGCGGGGACCTCCAGGACGACGTCGTCACCCGGTTCAGCCGGGCGTCGGACCAGCTCAACCGGCTCAACAGCCTCCGCAACGCGGTCCGCGACACCCAGTACCCGTCCGACGCGGTGCTGCGCACCTACTCCGAGTCGGTGGAGAGCCTCCTCGACCTCGGCGAGCAGGCCATCGCGGGCATCAACGACCCCGAGCTGGTGCGGCTGCACCTGGCCACCAACGCCATCGCCCGCATCAAGGAGCAGGAGTCGCGCAAGCGCGGCATCATGCTCGACGTCTTCCAGCGCGGCACGTTCAGCGCCGGCCAGCAGCGCCAGCTGCTCGCCGCCAACGCCGAGCTGGACGCCGCCCGCAACGACTTCCGCAAGTCCGCGACCCCCGACCAGGCCAAGATCTACGACGACACGGTCACCGGTCTGATCGTCGACACCGCGAACGACATGCAGGAGACGGCGCTCAACCTGGCCGGCGCGGGCCGCAACCTGGAGACGCTGCGCCCGGAGAAGTGGGACATCGCCTCCACCCTGACGGTGAACCTCACCCGGGACGTCGAGGTCCTGCTGCTGGAGCAGCTCCAGGGCCGCACCAACGAGCTGACCGGCGAGGCGCGGGCCGCGGCGTTCCGCGACTCCGGCATCGTGCTCGGCGCGCTGCTGCTGGCCCTGGTCATGGCGCTGTTCGTGGCCCGGTCGATCCTCAACCCGCTGCGCGTGCTGCGCCGCACCGCCCTCCAGGTCGCCGACCGCGGCCTGCCCGAGGCGGTCGGGGCGATCCTGAGGGCCCCGAACCCCGAGGAGGCCGCCAAGACGGCCATCGCGCCGGTGCCGATCACCACCCGCGAGGAGGTCGGCCAGGTCGCGCGGGCGTTCGACGCGGTGCACGGCGAGGCGGTCCGGCTGGCCGCCGAGCAGGCGCTGCTGCGCGACAACGTCAACTCGATGTTCGTCAACCTGTCCCGCCGCTCCCAGGCCCTGGTCGAGCGCCAGCTGAACCTGATCGACCGGCTGGAGCAGGACGAGCAGGACCCCGACCAGCTGGCCAGCCTGTTCGAGCTGGACCACCTGGCCACCCGGATGCGGCGCAACAGCGAGAACCTGCTGGTCCTCTCCGGCACCGACCTGTCGCGCCGGCTCACCCGCCCGGTCCCGGTGGCCGAGGTGCTCGGCGCCGCCGTGTCCGAGGTCGAGCAGTACGCCCGCGTGCAGGTCGGCCAGGCCCCGGAGCTGACCGTCCAGGGCCGCGCGGTCAACGACCTCGTGCACCTGATCGCGGAGCTGCTGGACAACGCCACCGTGTTCTCGGACCCGGTGACCAAGGTCACCGTGCGCACGGCCCGCACCCGCAAGGGCGAGCTGGCCATCGAGATCCAGGACCGCGGCGTCGGCATGGGCGAGCAGGAGATCAACGACGCCAACGAGCGGCTGGCCGACCCGCCGGACGTGGACGTGTCGGTGTCCCGCCGCATGGGCCTGTACGTGGTCGCGCGGCTGGCCAAGCGCCACGACATCCGGGTGCGGCTGCGCCCCAACGAGGACATCGAGGGCGGCACCACCGCGCTCGTGCTGGTGCCCGAGACGCTGGTCCAGCAGCCCGGCGCGCCGATGGAGCCGCCCCCCGCGTTCAGCGGCGGCAACCCGGCGCAGCGCGCGTCCGGCATCGCCGGCGCGTTCGGCCTGGGCGGCTCGACCCGCCCCGACGACGAGCCGAGCTTCCCCAGCTTCCCCAGCCTGCCCCGGGTCGAGGACGAGCAGCCCGCGTTCCCGGTGAGCTTCGTGCGCGGCGAGGGCGAGCACGACGCGGCCCGCCTGCCCGCGTTCGGCGAGGCCCCGGCCGTCGCCCCGGAGGAGGTCCCGGCCGAGACCGCGTCGGAGCTCTCCCAGCCGTGGCTGCCCGCGGCCGGCGAGCGCGACGTCGAGCGCGAGCCGTCCGGGTCGTTCGGCGAGCCGACCCTGTTCACCGCCTACGAGGACCGCGACGAGCGGGACTCGGACCACCAGCACGGGTTCGAGACCACCCAGTTCGCCGCGGCCGTGGACGCGAACTTCACCGCCGACGAGCCGGAGCCCGCGCACCGCAACGGCACCGCGCCCGCCCCGTCCCGGCCGGCCGACGCCGACCTGGACGCGCCCACCGAGCGGCTGCCGATCTACGAGGCGGTCCTGTCGCAGTGGTTCCAGGCCGTGGGCAGCGAGACCTCCGCGGCCGCCGCGCAGGCCGTGCCGCCCGCCGCCGTCGAACCCGCGCCGGGGACGCCGTCCACGCCGCTGCCGACCCGCCGGTCCAGGGCCGCCCAGGACGGGTCCGCGGACCCGGCGCCGGTCGACTTCGGCGTCGAGGTCGGTCGTGGCGAGTTCGGCCGGATCGACGTGTTCGGGGAGTCCGGCTTCGCCGACCCGGCGATCGGCGACACCTCGTTCGTGGACCCCGGTGACGCGCTGGTGCAGCGCGGCACCCTGGACGTGACCTCGAACGGGAGCGCGAACGGCCTGCCCGGGCGCGAGCCCGAGAACGGCACGCCTACCCTGATCGGGGGAGGGTTGCCCAAGCGGCAGCCCGGCTCGCCCCACAACCTGCCCAAGCGTGCTGCGGAGGTGTCCCGCGTGACCGAGCCCGAGCCGGTCGCCGATCCCGAGCCGGGGGACGCCGAGGCGGTGTGGCAGTCGCCCGCCGACGAGGGTTGGCAGGCGGCGCAGTCCCTGTTGAACAAGGTTCCAGAGAGCACGACACAAGCGGGGTTGCCCAAGCGGGTGCCCAAGGCTCAGCTTGTGCCGGGATCGGCCGCGCCGAAGCCCCAGGCGTCGGAGCGGCAACCGCAGCGGCCCCCGCTGCCACCACGGTCGGCTGACGCGATCCGTGGACGCATGTCGAGTCTTCAGCAGGGCGTCCGTCGAGGGCGACACGCGATGATCGACGCTTACGCTGGTGACATGTCGAGCCGGCAAGACGAGGAGCAGGAGTGACGACCGCAGCTCAGCCAGGAAGCTTTGGTTGGCTTATCACCGACTTCGTGCGCCGGGTGCCCGGTGTAGCGCATTCCGTGGTGGTGTCGGCGGACGGGCTTCTGCTCGCCGGCTCACAGGGGCTGCCCCGAGACCGCGCCGAACAACTGTCCGCCGTGGCCTCCGGCCTGGTCAGCCTCACCCAGGGCGCCGCCCGCTGCTTCGAAGCGGGTGCGGTCAACCAGACGGTGGTCGAGATGGAACGGGGCTACCTGTTCCTGATGTCGATCAGCGACGGGTCGTGCCTGGCCGTGCTGGCCGCGCCCAACTGCGACATCGGTCTCGTCGCCTACGAGATGACGCTGCTGGTCGAGCGCGTGGGCCAGCAGCTGACCCCGGAGCTGCGCGCGCAGCTCCAGGGTGTGGTTCGGCGGTAGTCCTCATGAGATCGTGGGGGTGAGGGTGGATGGCTGAACGATCTGGCGCCGGCGGCCGCCGCTTCGGTAGGAACTTCAACTACCAGGAGTGGGCGGTCGGTGGCTTCCGATTCGCTGAGCCGGATGCCGACCCCGCACAGGACGAGGAAGCCGAGGACGCACCGAACTCGTGGAAGGGCCGCCGGGCGGAGCGGGCCCCGGGACCACCACGGGTCGAAGGCACAGGGCAGGGGCAAGGCGACATGTCACAGCGTGAGGTTGACGACTCGTCGTACGACTACGACGACGTCCCCAACCGGTTCGACATCGACGGGTACGGCAGCGGGCTGTTCGGGGGTCCGGGCGCCGACCTGTTCGGTGCCCACGGCCTGCCCGACAGCGTGCCGGAACAGGTGCCCTACACGACCGGGCCGCAGCCGGTCGTGCGACGGCACGAACCCACCCCGGAACCCTCCGAGGAGTCCGGTTCGCTGGTGCGCCCGTACACCCGCACCGGCGGGCGCACCCGTCCCGACTACGACCTCGCCATCGAGGCGCTGGTGTCCACCAGCGAGAAGGGCCTGGACCGGGAGGCGGCGGTGCTGCCGGAACACCGGTCCATCTGCGGGCTGTGCACCGACACCAGGTCGGTGGCCGAGGTCGCCGCACACCTGCGCCTGCCCCTGGGCGTCGTGCGGGTGCTGATCGGCGACATGGCGAGCATGGGTTTGGTTTTGATTCACCAGGGCGGCTTGGTCGTTGGGGACCGGCCTTCCATTGAATTCCTTGAGAGGGTGCTCAGTGGGCTTCGCAGGCTCTAGCCCCAACGCGGCCGAAGGCGCACGGAAGCCGACGACCTCCGCGAAGATCGTGGTGGCCGGCGGCTTCGGCGTGGGCAAGACGACGTTCGTCGGTTCCGTGTCGGAGATCGTTCCGCTGACCACCGAAGCGGTGATGACCGAGGCCAGCGCCGGGGTCGACGACCTCTCGGCCACGCCGAACAAGGTCACGACCACGGTGGCCATGGACTTCGGCCGGGTGTCGCTGGACCAGGACCTGATCCTGTACCTGTTCGGCACGCCCGGCCAGCACCGGTTCTGGTTCATGTGGGACGACCTGGTGCGCGGCGCCATCGGCGCGATCGTGCTGGTCGACACCCGCCGACTGGCCGACGCGTTCGCCTCGATCGACTTCTTCGACGACCGGCAACTGCCGTACGTGGTCGGCGTGAACTGCTTCGACGGGTTGCTGCACCACCGCATCGAGGACGTGCGGGAAGCGCTGACCATCGACCAGTCCGTGCCGATGGTGACGTGCGACGCCCGCAACCGGCAGTCGACGAAGCAGACGCTCATCACGCTGGTGGAGCACGCGATGCGCCAGTGGATGTCGGTGCGCGCGGGCTGACCGCCCCGCGGTCTCCGCGTCGGTGGGCGGCTTCCGCCCACCGACGCGGCCGCCCGCCGCCCTCACCCGGCTGCCGTCTCGCCCTGGCTGCCGCCCTCACCGGCCCGCCGCCTTGACCTGGCTGCCGCCCTCACCGGCTGCTGTCCTCGCCCGGCTGCCGCCTCAACCCGGCCGGCCCGTGTCCACCCGGGCCCGTGCCCACCCGGCCTCGCCCGCCGCCGACGGTCGTCCTCCCCGGCGGTCGTCTTCTTCCGCTCGGCCTCTTCCGCTCGTCTTCTTCCGCTGCCCCAGGCCGTCAGCCGTTGTCGTCCTGGTCCTCGACCAGCGCGGCGGACGTGATGCGGTGCAGCGGGAAGCGGCGCACCTCGCCGTAGCTGACGTCCACGCCCTCCAGCACACCGCCGCCCACCACCTGCGGCGTGATGACGCGGCGGGCGGCCGTGCCGTGGCTGTCGACGAAGTCCACCAGCACGCTGCGGCCCTGCCGGGCGGCGCGCTGGAGCAGGGCGAGCGTCGCGGACGGGCCCGCGCCCAGGTGGCCCGGCACCGACACCCTCGTCCCGCCCGCGGTGGTCGCCGCGCGGTCGCCCGCCCGGACCAGGCGGACCAGCTCGTCCAGCTGCTCGTCGGAGGGCACGGCGGGCGGCACGGACCTGCGGCGGCCCTTGCCCGCGATCCGGCGTCCCCGCTCGCGCAGGTCGAGCACGCGGCCGTCCGCGCTCTCGGCGGCGGGCGCGAACCCGGCGGTCCGCAGGGCGTCCAGCACCTCGGCCAGCGGCAGCGGGCTGACCAGCACGGTCGGCGCGATCCGGCGCAGCTCCAGCCGCTCGGCGGTCGGGTGCGCCAGCACCTCGGCGACCAGCACCGGGTCGTCGCAGCGCAGGAACGACCCGGCCGCGCCGCCGCGCAGCCTGCCGTGCTTGCGGGCGGTGTCGTCGATCAGGTAGGTCAGCGACTGCGGCACCGGGGTGCGCGACCGCGACCGGAACAGCTCGTGCAGGTCGGCGGCGCTGCGGCCGGCGTCGAACGCCCGGCGCACCGAGCCCTCGTGCACGCGGTAGACGGTGGCGCCGCCCGCCGACTCGACGTCCGCGACCAGGTCGATCTCGTCGGCCAGCTCCGGGTCGAGCCGGCCGGGGGCGACCACGGTCAGGTCGGCCTGCACCAGCACGTGGTCGACGGGGGCGGGCAGCGCGTCGCCGAGGCGCTTGGCGGCCGGGCCGGGGCCCTCGGTGAGCAGGGTGCGGCCCTGGGCGGTGATCGCGTTGAGGGCGAGCACGCCCGTCTGCGTGCCCTCGTCCACGGTCCAGCGGACCAGCTCGTCGCGCAGGCGGCCGCCGCGGCGGGGCGCGCGCCAGGCCAGCACGGCGGCCAGCTCGTCCGGGTCGGTGACGGCGGTGCCCGGATCGAGGGCGGCCAGGGCCTCCAGCACGCGCCTGCGGTCCCTGGGCGCGGCCGGGCGGTTGAGCTCGGGGGCCAGGGGGTTGAGCAGGCGGTCGCGGTCGTCGCGCTGCCCGATCAGGCCCGGCAGGCGGGGCAGGTCGAGCCACGCCTGGGCGAGCGCGGCCCACCGGTGCTCGGGGGCGGCCACCAGCCAGGCGTCGGCCTGCGTGGTCGGCGCCCACTCCGGCTCGGTGCCCTCGCTGTCGGCGACCAGGCCCGCGTTGACGACCAGCTCGACCAGCAGCGCGGCGCGGCGCTCGTCGGCGTTCACGTCCTTGGCCAGCCGGCGCAGGTCGCGCACGCCGAGGCCGCCGGACCGCAGCACCGGCGGCGGTTCGCCCGACCAGCTCTTGATCAGGATCTCGACGTGGCGCGACAGCTCCAGCGCCACGCCGCCGCCGGTCCGGTCCACGGTGGAGGGCTCGCGGGCGGCGGTGCCCAGCGGCGGCTCGACCACCCGCACGTCGCCCAGCGGTCGGTCGCCGCGCACCTTCAGGCCGATCTCGCGGGGCAGCTCGACGGTCAGCGCGTCCCGCCGGATCAGCAGGCCCCTGGCCAGCAGCTTCTGGATCGGCGTCGTGGCGGTGGCGAGGGAGACGGCGTGGGCGGCGTCCCGGGTCTGCCCGACCGGCGGCCCGGCGGCGAGGGCCCGCAGCACGCGGCGCTCGTCCTCGGGCAGCCCGTCCACCTCGGCGTCGGCCAGGCCCGGCACCGAGCGCCCCAGCCCGCACGGGAAGGCGTTGACCGCGTCCCGGGTGGCCGGGGGCGTGGAGATCGCCCCGTCGTCGCCCCACAGCAGCGCCCGCTCCCGCAGCGCTTCGAGGGCGTCCCGCACGTCGACGCCCGCGAACAACGCCTCCAGCTCGGCCACCGCGACCGGCCTCAGGTCCGCGTCCAGCACCAGCAGCGCCTCCAGCACCGTCAGCGTGAACGTGTCGAGGTCCTCGCAGGCGCGCGCCACCGAGGCCCGCGACCCGATGCGGGTGGCGAGCACGGTCGTGTCGGCCGGTGGTGGCGTGGCCAGGTCGGGCCGGGCGCGCAGCAGGGCCACGAGCGCGGCGTCCTCCCGCGCCCGCAGCCACTCGGCAAGGGTGACGCCGGACATCCCCACCACGGTATATGCCTCCCCACCACCCCTCGCACCCCCACCACCACCCGCGCGAGTCGTACCCCCAGACCTCGCGTGTCGTACGTCCAGACCGCGCGAGTCGTACGTTCCGGACCCCCGTGTCGTACCCCCAGGACCCCCGAGTTCAGTCCTCAGGCCCCCACATCACCGGTCGGGCGGGGCCACGAACACTGAATTCGGGGGTCCTGGACGTACGACTCGCGAGGTCTGGGCGTACGACTCGCGCGGGTTAGGTATCGCACAAGTGATGCGTCTCTCCGGGGTCGGGCGGGGCACCGCGGACCGACCGGAACGGTCGGGTGAGGCACACTTGAACCCGACGCAGGCAACACCGAGGAGGAATCGTGGCCAAGGCCCGCCCCGAGCGCATCGACCCGCACTGGCCGGAGCCGCCGGTGGACGGCAAGCACGCGGTCAGCGAGCTCGCCGCCGAAGTCCAGGGCGCCCTGTCCCCGTTCGGCAAGGTCACCTTCCCGGTGCCGGTCGAGGAGCTCGGTTACCGGCACCCGGTCACCGAGATCAACCGGTGATCGACCGCTAGCACACGATCGCGCGCGGCGGACGAGCCGCGCGCGTTCCGCAATTCCGCCCGGACTACGCTCGATGGCCTCTTGCGCAGCGCAGTCCTGGGAGGTTCGCCGTGCCGGTCCCCGGCCCTGGTTACTCGATCACCGTCCGCCTGGAGGCCCCGCCGTCGGCGTCCGCCGCGGGCGACCTCGCCTCGGCGGTCGGGCGGGCCGGTGGCGTCATCACCGCGTTCGACGTCGTCGAGTCGCACGCCGACCGGGTGATCGTCGACCTCACCTGCAACGCCCTGTCGGCCAACCACGCCAAGGACATCACCGACACCCTCGGCCTGCTGCCGGGCGTCGCGGTCCGCAAGGTGTCCGACCGGACCTTCCTGGTCCACCTCGGTGGCAAGATCGAGATCGCGTCCAAGGTGCCGCTGCGCAACCGCGACGACCTCTCCCGCGCCTACACCCCCGGCGTGGCCCGCATCTGCCAGGCCATCGCGGAGAACCCCGACGACGCCCGCCGGCTCACCATCAAGCGCAACACCGTCGCCGTGGTCACCGACGGCTCGGCCGTGCTCGGCCTGGGCAACATCGGCCCGGCCGCCGCGCTGCCGGTGATGGAGGGCAAGGCCGCGCTGTTCAAGAAGTTCGCGGGCGTGGACGCCTGGCCGGTGTGCCTGGACACCCAGGACACCGAGGAGATCATCCGCGCGGTCGAGCTGATCGCCCCCGTCTACGGCGGCATCAACCTGGAGGACATCGCCGCGCCCCGCTGCTTCGAGATCGAGGCGCGGCTGCGCGAGAAGCTGGACATCCCGGTCTTCCACGACGACCAGCACGGCACCGCGATCGTCGTGGTCGGCGCCCTGCGCAACGCCCTGCGCGTGGTCGGCAAGCAGCTCGCCGACTGCAAGATCGTGGTCTGCGGCGTGGGCGCGGCGGGCAGCGCGATCATCCGGCTGCTGCTCAAGCAGGGCCCCGGCGACGTGGTCGCGGTCGACGTGGACGGCATCGTGCACCGCGACCGCCCCGGCCTGGACGACAACCTGGCCTCCATCGCCGCCGCCACGAACAGGTCCGGCCTCAGCGGCCGGCTGCACGACGCGCTGGTCGGCGCGGACGTGTTCATCGGCGTGTCGGCCCCGAACCTGTTCGGCGCCGAGCAGGTCGCCACGATGAACGACGACGCGATCGTGTTCGCGCTGGCCAACCCGGACCCGGAGATCGACCCGATGGAGGCGCAGAAGCACGCCGCCATCGTGGCCACCGGGCGCAGCGACTTCCCGAACCAGATCAACAACGTGCTGGCGTTCCCCGGCGTGTTCCGGGGCCTGCTGGACGCCAACGCGCACACCATCACCGACTCGATGCTGCTGGCCGCGGCGACCGCCATCGCGGACGTGGTGGACGGCGACCGGCTCAACGCCTCGTTCATCGTGCCCAGCGTGTTCGACACCACGGTGGCCCCGGCGGTGGCCGAGGCGGTGCGCAAGGCCGCGACCGGAGCCTGAAGCCCCGAAGCCTGGAGCCGAGAGGGCAGGGAGGCCGGGCGGGACGTGAAGGGCGAGCGGGACGTGAAGGGCGAGCGGGGGCGTGAGGGCCGGGCGGGTCGGGCTGGCCGGGCGGGGGCGTGAGCCGGGTGGGTCGGGCGGGTCCGGTGGGGCGGGCGCGGCCTAGCATCGCCGGTATGAGCGAGCACCTCACCCACGTGGACCGCGCGGGCGCGGCGCGCATGGTCGACGTCTCCGGCAAGGAGCCGACCACGCGCACCGCGGTCGCCTCCGGCGTGCTGCGCACGACGGAGCAGGTGGTGGCGCTGCTGGGCAGCGCCGGCCTGCCCAAGGGCGACGCGCTGGCCACCGCCCGCATCGCCGGGATCATGGCCGCGAAGCGCACCTGGGAGCTGGTGCCGCTGTGCCACCCGATCGCGCTGTCGGGGGTGGAGGTGGGCCTGGAGCTGGGCGGGGCGGAGGTGCGCATCACGGCGACCGTCCGCACCACCGACCGCACCGGCGTGGAGATGGAGGCCCTGACCGCGGTGTCGGTGGCGGGCCTGACCCTGCACGACATGGTCAAGGCGGTCGACCCGGCGGCGCAGCTGGACGCCGTGCGGGTGGAGCGCAAGGAGGGCGGCAAGACCGGTCTGTGGGAGCGCCCGTGAGCGCCCCGAGGACGGCGCGGGTGATCACGGCGTCCAACCGGGCGTCGGCCGGGGTCTACGAGGACCGCTCGGGTCCGGTGATCGTGGCGTGGCTGCGGGAGCGCTCCTACGAGGTGCCGGACGCGGTGGTGGTGCCCGACGGCGAGCCGGTGGCCGAGGCGCTGCGGCGGGCCGTCGCGGACGGCGTGGCGGTGGTGGTCACCACCGGCGGCACGGGCGTCAGCCCGACCGACCGCACGCCGGAGGCCACGCGCGCGGTGCTGGACCGCGAGGTGCCGGGGGTGGCCGACGCGATCCGCCTGTCGGCGTGGCCGCGCGTGCCCACGGCCGTGCTGTCGCGCGGGCTGGCGGGGGTCGCGGGCCGCACGTTCGTCGTCAACCTGCCGGGGTCGACCGGTGGGGTGCGCGACGGCCTGGAGGTGCTCGCGGCGGTGCTGGAGCACGCGGTCGACCAGCTGGCCGGGGGTGATCACGCGTGACCGCGGTGCTGCGCGCGACCGTCAGCGACGAGCCGCTGTCGGTGGCCGAGCACGTCGCGCTGGTGGAGCACGCCGCCGCCGGGGCGGTGGTGACCTTCGCCGGGGTGGTCCGCGACCACGACGGCGGCCGGTCGGTGCGGGAGCTGGAGTACGTGGGCCACCCGACGGCCGCCGGGGTGGTGGCCGAGGTGGTGGCGGACGTGGTGGCGCGGTTCGACGGGGTGCGCGCGGTGGCCGTGTCGCACCGGGTCGGGGCGCTGGCGATCGGGGACGTGGCGCTGGCGTGCGCGGTGTCGGCCGATCACCGCCGCGCGGCGTTCGACGTGTGCTCGGAGCTGGTCGACGAGGTGAAGCGCCGGCTGCCGGTGTGGAAGCGGCAGGTGTTCGCCGACGGCAGCGACGAGTGGGTCAACATGCCCTGAGCGGTCCGCCGGCGAGCCGGAGGACGCCGGAGGGCCGGGGAGGCCGAACGGGACTCCGGGCGGTCGTGCGGGCGGCTGGGGAGCCGTGGGGGCCCGGAACGGGTCCGGGACCCGACCGCCGAGGGGAAGGCGGTCGGGTCCCGTGCCGGCTCACGCCGACCGGACCACCCGGTCGAGGATCACTTGGTGGCGATCTTCATGCCCGGCATGATGAGGTCCGGGTTCGGGATGAAGTCCTTGTTCAGCTGGTGCAGCGCGGTCCAGCCGCCGTCGACCTTCAGCTCGTCCGCGATCTTGGACAGGGTGTCGCCCGCCTTGATCTCGTAGTCGCCCTCGGGGTTGCTGCTCGGCAGCGCCACCACGACGGGGGCGGGGGCGGCCTGCTGGACCGGCGCCGGGGCCTGCCGGGGCTGCTGCTGCACCGGCGCCTGCTGGACCGGGGCCTGGCGGGCCGGGGCCGGGGCGGCGCCGCCGCCGAGGCCCTTGGGGCCGCAGACGGGCCAGGCGCCGATGCCCTGCGTGCGCAGGACGTTCTCCGCCACGCGGATCTGCTCCGCGCGGGAAGCCTGGTGGGGCATACCGCTGCCACCGTTGGCGGTCCACGTGGACGGCAGGAACTGCAGGCCGCCGTAGTAGCCGTTGCCGGTGTTGATGCTCCAGTTGCCACCGCTCTCGCACGCCGCGACCGCGTCCCAGTTGACGCTCTGGGCGTTCGCGGTGCCGGCGGCCAGGCCCAGCGGGGCGCCGACGATGACGCCGGCGACGGCGACCTTGGCGATGCCGCGGGCCGCGGAGCTGGTGGTGGTCGGGCGGTGCTTGCCTCGGTAAGAGAACATTTCCCTCTCAGCCCGTCCGCACCTGCTCGGGCGGTCCGGGTTCGGGCCCGGGGATCGCCCAGCTTTCCTGTCCGGCGGATTTCTCTCGCTCGGGGGGTGTGCCCGGGGCCGTTGGACAGGTTCGGTGCGTGGCGTCCGGGTCGTGCTGCGGTCGGTCGGGGCCAACCGAGGAGCGACGGTACGTAACCGGGAGAGCTCGCGCCAAACGAACTGCTATGTGATCGACATCACGGTAACGCCATGGGGTGACTCCTCGACCATGGTGTTTAGCCAGGTCAGAGCACCGTTACCGGTCCGTTTCCGTTCCGAGATCGGTCGAAATAAATCACGTTAAGTGAGGTCTGGCTCACGTGTTAACCCGTCCGAGGCGGTGCTGTCAGCCCCCGGCGAAGGGCGGCAACACGTCCAGTCGTGACCCGGACCACACCGTCGTGTCGTGGTCGCGGACCGCGATCCCGTCCAGCAGGAAGCTGCACGCGGGCAGCACCCGGGTCGCCCGGTCGCCGTGCCGCTCCCGCACCGCCGCGAGCACTGCGGCCACCGTCGGGGCCTCGTCGGGCAGCTCGAAGCTCTCGTCCGTCACACCCACGGCCGCCCGCGCGCCCGCGAAGTACCGCACCGTCAGCCGCACGTCATCCCCCGATCGCGCTCATGGGCCGGTCGGGCTGGCTGAACCCGGGCGAGTTGATGCCGTGCCCGGCCGCCTTCTCCCACGAGTTCCCGCGCCACCGGTCCGCGACCTCCTCGTCGGTCGCGCCGCCGCGCAGCAGGGCCCGCAGGTCCGTCTCGGACCGGCTGAACAGGCAGTTGCGCACCTGGCCGTCGGCGGTCAGCCGGGTCCGGTCGCACGCCGCGCAGAACGGCCGCGTCACCGAGGCGATCACGCCGACCACGGCCGGCCCGCCGTCCACCAGCCACCGCTCGGCGGGCGCGCCACCCCGCTCGCCCGGCTCCGGCGCCAGCGAGAACTCCGAGCGCAGCGCCGCCAGGACCTCCTCCGCGGTCACCATGCCGTCCCGGTCCCAGCCGTGCTGCGGGTCCAGCGGCATCTGCTCGATGAACCGCAGCTGGTAGCCGTGCTCCAGGCAGAACCGCAGCAGCGGCACGGCCTCGTCCTCGTTCACCCCGCGCATCAGCACCGAGTTCACCTTGACCGGGGACAACCCGGCCTCCCGGGCCGCCGCCAGGCCGGCGAACACGTCGCCCAGCCGGTCGCGCCTGGTCAGCTCCCGGAACCGCGCCGGGTCGAGGGTGTCGAGCGAGACGTTCACCCGGTCGAGGCCCGCCGCGACCAGACCGGCGGCCCGCTTCGCCAAGGTCAACCCGTTCGTGGTCATTGAGATCCGCGGCCGGGGCGCCAGCGCCGCCGTGGCGGCCACCACGTCGTCCAGGTTCGGCCGCAGCAGCGGCTCGCCGCCGGTGAACCGGACGTCGGTCACGCCCAGCCGGGTCACCGCGATGCCGATCAGCCGGACCAGCTCCTCGTCGGTGAGCAGGTCCGGCTTCGGCAGCCAGTCCAGGCCCTCGGCGGGCATGCAGTAGGTGCAGCGGAGGTTGCAGCGGTCGGTCAGCGAGACGCGCAGGTCGGTCGCGACCCGGCCGAACCGGTCGACCAGCAGCGGTGAGCCCGGACGTGCCGGGGCGTCGGGGGTGGCGCGCACGACGGGGATGCCCAACTCCACGGCTGTCACCCGCCCCAGGGTAATCGGCCCGCACCGGCGGTCACCGGAAAAAGCGCGGCCGGCGGCGCTCCGGGGCCCGGACGACCGTGCCTGGAACGGCCTCCCGGCCGCTAAATTGCTCGTCATGACCAGGGAGCACGACGTCCCCGCCGACGAGCTGGAGCGGTTCGGCGCCTACGCGCGGGAGACCAGCGCGCTCACCGTCGCGCTGCACAGCCGGGTCGCCGAGCGGATGGGCCTGTCGCCGACCGACGGCAGGTGCCTCGCCCTCGCCGCGCGCGCCGAGGGACCCGTCACCGCGGGCCGGATCGCCGAGCTGTCCGGGCTGTCCACCGGCGCGGTCACCGGCGTGATCGACCGGCTGGAGCGCGCCGGCTACGTCCGCCGCGTGCGCGACCCGCACGACCGCCGCAAGGTGCTCGTCGAGGTCGCCACCGGGGACGACGACCGGTTCTCCCCCCTGGTCGAGGGCGCGCGGCAGGCGCTGCGCGAGGTGCTGTCGCGGTTCAGCCCGGAGGAGCGCGCCGTGCTGGAGCGGTACCACCGGGCCTCCATCGAGGCGTTCCGGCAGCGCGTGGTCGACGCCTGAGCCGGCAGCATGTCGCCCATGGCCGCTCAGTGGAACTACCTGATGGACATGGACGGCGTGCTCGTGCACGAGGAGCACCCGATCCCCGGCGCGGGGGAGTTCGTGGCCGAGCTGACCGCGAACGCCGTCCCGTTCCTGGTGCTCACGAACAACTCCATCTACACGCCCCGGGACCTGCGCGCCCGGCTGTCCCGGACCGGCCTGGAGGTGCCGGAGGCGGCCATCTGGACCTCCGCGCTGGCCACCGCGCGGTTCCTGGACTCGCAGCGGCCCGGCGGTTCGGCGTTCGTGATCGGCGAGGCCGGCCTGACCACCGCGCTGCACGAGATCGGCTACGTGCTGACCGACCGCGACCCGGACTACGTGGTGCTCGGCGAGACCCGCACCTACAGCTTCACCGCGATCACCAAGGCGATCCGGCTGGTGGAGGAGGGCGCGCGGTTCATCGCCACCAACCCGGACGCCACCGGCCCGTCGCGCGAGGGCTCGCTGCCCGCGACCGGCGCCGTGGCCGCGCTGATCGAGCGGGCGACCGGGCGCGAGCCGTACTACGTGGGCAAGCCCAACCCGCTGATGATGAGGTCGGCGCTGCGGGCGCTGGGCGCGCACTCGGAGAACACCCTGATGATCGGCGACCGGATGGACACCGACGTGCGCTCGGGCCTGGAGGCGGGGCTGCGCACGATCCTGGTGCTCTCCGGCATCTCCGCGGAGTCGACGGCCGAGCTGTACCCGTTCCGGCCGACGCGGGTGGTCAAGTCGATCGCGGACCTGGTCGGCCACTCGTCCGACCCGTTCCCGGGGGACGAGCCGAACCCGGTGTGAGCCGCGGCCCCCCGGATTTGTCGTACCCCCGCGCTAGCGTGCCGGCATGGCTGTCGACCACATCGCCGTCGCCGAGTTCTACAGCGGGGCGTTCACCGGGATCGTGACCGGCAACGCGGGCGTGCCCGTGCCGAGCTGTCCCGGGTGGACGGTGGACGACCTGGTGGCGCACCTGGCCGAGGTGCAGTCGTGGTGGACGCTCGTGCTGCTGGCCCGGGGCGGGGTGCCGGACGACGAGGTGGCGCGGCGGGCCGCCGACCCGGGGCCCGACCGCGTCGGGGGGTGGCGGGAGATCAGCGCCCGGTACCTGGCGGCGCAGCGGGAGTGCCCGCCGGACGCGCCGGTGTGGGTGTGGTGGAACGACGAGGAGCGCGCCACTGCGGCGGACGTGGCCTCGCGGCAGGCGCACGAGGCGGTGGTGCACTGCTGGGACGCGGGGAACGCGGTGGGGCGTCCCGAGCCGATCCCGGCGGAGCTGGCGGCGGACGGGGTGGGCGAGTTCCTGGACCGGTTCCTGCACGGGCCGGAGTGGGTGCGCGGGCCGCTGGTGGTGGAGCTGGTGGCGACCGACACGGGTGACCGGTGGCTCGTCGGCGCGGGGGGCGCGGGTGGGGTGGACGGCGGTGCCGGTGGGGTGAGCGGTGCCGCCGGTGTGGCCGGTGCGGGCAAGCCTCGGCGGGTGGTCGCGGGGGAGCCGGGTGCGCGGGTGTCCGGCACGGCCGAGCAGCTCTACCTGGTGCTGTGGCGGCGCGCGGCGCGGGAGGAGGTGACCGTGACGGGTGATGAGGCCGGGGTGGAGGCGCTGCTGGCCTGGCCGCGGCTGGACTGAGCGGTCCGGGTGGACCGAGCGGTCCGGGCGTCCGGGTGGACCGGATCGCGGTCGTGGCGGGGGCGGTGAACGCGTGGCGGAGTCGTGGCGTCACGGCGCGCCACCGCGCGCTCACCCCCGTGGGGGAGGGCGGACGGGCGGCCCGAAGTTCCCCGGCCGGCCGCTGATCGACTTGTGGGCAGCGTTCCCGCGCGTCGCTTATCGTCACGGTGTGGAACGACCGCTCTTCGTGGTCGGCGACGTGCACGGGCACCTCGCCGAGCTGACCCGCGCCCTGCACACCTCGGGCCTGGTCGACGCCGACGGCAACTGGTCCGGCGGTGAGGCGGAGCTGTGGTTCCTCGGCGACTTCGTCGACCGCGGCCCCGACGGCATCGGGGTGATCGAGTTCGTGATGCGCCTGGCCGAGCAGAGCGGCGGCCGGGTCGACGCGCTGGTCGGCAACCACGAGGTGCTGCTGCTGGGCATGCACCGCTTCGGCGACGAGAACGTGCCGGGCGCCCCGACCCCGCGCAGCTTCGCCCGAAGCTGGCTGCTCAACGGCGGCCTGCGCAGCGACCAGGACCGCCTCACCGACGAGCACATCGACTGGCTCACCACCCGCCGGGTGCTGGCCGAGGTCGACGGGCACCTGCTGATGCACTCCGACACCCTCGCCTACCTGGAGTGGGGCGGGACCATCGACGAGGTCAACCGGGCCGTCCGGGACGTGCTGCGGGGCGACGACCTCGAACAGTGGTGGGAGTGCTGGCGCAAGATGACCACCCGCTACGCCTTCCGCGGCCCGGAGGGACCCGCCGTGGTCACCGAGCTGCTGGAGGTGCTGGGCGGGCGCGAGGTGGTGCACGGCCACAGCGTGATCGCGGACCAGCTGGGCGTGCCGCCGCAGCAGATCGACGGGCCGCTGCGCTACGCCGACGACAAGGTGCTGGCCGTCGACGCGGGCCTGTACAGCGGCGGGCCGTGCCTGGTGGTCCGGCTGGACGACGCGGGACCGGCCGACGGGCAGGCCGACGACCGGACCGACGACCCGGCCGCCGGGGATCAGGCCGAGGGGGATCAGACCGAGGAGGATCAGGCCGCCGACCGGCCCGACTAGCGCGCCGACCAGCTCGCGCCGACTAGGGCGCCGGGACGATCTCCTTGCCGAGCGGCACCAGCGACACCGGCACGAGCTTGAAGTTCGCGATGCCCAGCGGGATGCCGATGATCGTCACGCACAGCGCGATCCCCGTCACCACGTGCCCGATGGCCAGCCAGATGCCCGCCACGAGGATCCAGATGACGTTGCCGATGAGCGACGGCGTCCCCGATCCGGGCCGGTCCACGACGGTGCGCCCGAACGGCCACAGCGCGTAGTTGGCGATGCGGAACGACGCCAGCCCCCACGGGATGGTGATGACGAGCACGCAGCACACGATGCCCGCGAGCACGTACCCGACGGCCAGCCAGAAGCCGCTGAGCACCAGCCAGATCACGTTCAGGATGAGCCTCACCCCGTCCATCCTGCCCGATTAAGCTGCGTGCTCGTGGTGAACAAACTCCGCTGGGGCGTCGTGGCTACGGGCGGCATCGCCGACGTCGTCACCGGCGACCTCCGCCTGCTGCCCGACGTCGACGTGCTCGCCGTGTCGTCCCGCGCGCTGCCCAAGGCCGAGGAGTTCGCGGCCAAGCACGGCATCGCCCGCCCCTACGGCGACTACCGCGACCTGCTCGCGGACCCCGACGTGGACGTGGTCTACGTCGCCACGCCGCACGTCCAGCACCACGAGGTGACGCGGGCCGCGCTGGAGGCCGGCAAGCACGTGCTGTGCGAGAAGCCCGCCACGCTGACCCCGGCGGCGCTGCGGGACGTGGTGGACCTGGCCCGCGAGCGCGGCCTGTTCCTGATGGAGGCCATCTGGACCCGGTTCAACCCGCTGATCGTCGAGCTGGGCGAACTGGTCCGGGCCGGTGGGATCGGCGAGGTCAGGTCCGTCCGGGCCGACTTCGGCTTCCCGCTGCCGCACGACTCGGCGCACCGCCTGTGGAACCGGGAGCTGGGCGGCGGGTCGCTGTTCGACCTGGGCATCTACCCGGTGTCGTTCGCGCACCTGCTGCTGGGCGAACCGGACGTCGTCCACGCGCACGGCTCGCTGGTCGGCGGCGTGGACGCGGAGATCGGCGTGCTGCTCGGCTACGAGGGCGGCGCGCACGCGCTCGTCGGGTCGTCGCTGCGCAGCCCCCTCAAGGACGGCGCGGTCGTGTACGGCACGGAGGGCCTCGTGGAGCTGCCGGAGGCGCTCTACAACCCGAGCCGCATGATCGTTAACGGGGTGGAGCGCCGGCACGAGCAGGAGGGCGCGGGCTACGTGCCGCAGCTGCGCGAGGTCGTGCGGCGGGTGCGGGCGGGGGAGACGGAGAGCCCGTCGATGACGCTGGACGAGTCGCTGGCGATCATGCGGACCCTCACCAGGGCGGCCGAGCAGGTCGGCGTGGACTACGCGGGCGTGGAGGCCGGCTGAGCCGGCCCCGGGCTCACCGCCCCGGACACGGCGGCAGCAGGGCCAGCGTCACCAGCACCACCGCCTCCACGCTCCGGCCGCCCGGCGTCAGCAGGTGGCTCAGCGCCACCCGCACGGCGGTCTCCGCGATCAGCTGCGCCCGGTCCACCGCCAACCCGGGCCAGCCGGCGCTGACGTGCTGCGCGAACACCGCCGTCGCCAGGGCCAGCACCGGCCGGCCCCTGGTGGTCAGGAACGGCAGCATGTCCTCGGCGTTCGCCCCGGTGAGCACCGACCTCGCCAGCGCGTCCCGCCCGGCCAGGTCGAACGCGAACGTGATCGCCCGCCGCAGGCCGTCGACCGGGTCGGCGGCCGACCCGAGCCGTTCGCGCACGCCGTCCAGGAACTCCGCCGTCTTGTGCAGGGCGACCGCCTGGACGAGCCGCTCCTTGTTGCCGAACTCGTTGTAGACGGTCTGCCGGCTCACGCCCGCCCTCGTGGCGACGTCCACCATCCGCAGACCGCGGGAACCGTGCTCGGCGACGAGGTCCGCGGCCGCCTCCAGCAGGGACCGGGTGAGTTCCGTCACGGCACAAAGCTTGGCACAGCGGCGACGGGCTTAGAGTCGGGTCGTGCCGTTGACCGTGGGCTTCGACCTGGACATGACGCTGATCGACCCGCGACCCGGCATGGCGGCCGTGATGGACGCCGTGGCCGCCGAGTCCGGGCACCCGCTCGACGGCGCCCACTTCGCCGCCAACCTCGGCCCGCCCCTGGACATGGTCTACCGGGGGTTCGGCGTGCCCGAGGAGGAGATCCCGGCCCTGGTCGACCGGTTCCGGGCGCTCTACCCGGAGGTCGTCATCCCGGCCACGGTCGCGCTGCCCGGCGCGGCGCAAGCGCTTGCGGCAGTGCGTGAGCTGGGCGGCACCACGATGGTGGTCACCGGCAAGTTCCGGCCCAACGCGGCGCTGCACCTGGCCGCGTTCGGCTGGGAGGTGGACCACCTGTTCGGCGAGTTGTGGTCCACCGGCAAGGCGGAGGCGCTCAAGGCGCACGGCGCGGCCGTCTACGTGGGCGACCACGTGGGCGACGTGCGCGGCGCGAAGGCCGCCGGGGCGGTGGCGGTCGGCGTGGTCAGCGGGCCGTGCGACGCGGACGAGCTGGCCGCCGAGGGCGCGGACCCGGTGCTGCCGGACCTGACCGGGTTCCCGGACTGGCTGCGTGCGAACGCGGCCCGGCTCGGCCAGGCCGGGTAGGTGAGGCTCGGCGCGACCCGGCTGAGCGCGACCCGGCCCGGTGTGACCCGGCTCGGCGCGACCTGGACCGGTGTAACCCGGCCCGGCGCGGCCCGGCCCGGTTCAGCGCCGCCGGGGACGCCGGGCGTCCCGCACCGCGCTGACCACACCCAGCGCGAGACCGGCGGGCGCGAGCAGCCAGCCCGCGGCGAACACCCACGCGGGCAGGCCCCGTTCGCCCACGACGAACATCGCGATGATCGCGACGACACCCAGCGTGAACAGGGCGACTGCCGCCGGCATGAGCTTCGAGGTCGACACACCCCGAGGGTAGTCCCGCTATCGGAGGTGCCCCCGGGCTGGTGTTCTGGCTAGTCTGGTGGGACGCGCCTCGGGCACGCCCGGGGCGCGTTCGTCGTGTGGATGACCCAGGGATTGGTGAGCGCGGTGCCGACCGGCAAGGTCAAGTGGTACGACTCGGAGAAGGGTTTCGGCTTCGTCACCCAGGACGGTGGCGAAGACGTCTACGTGCGGAAATCCGCGCTACCCCCCGGTGTCGAGGGCCTGAAGGCCGGGCAGCGCATCGAGTTCGGCATGGCCGAGGGCAGGCGCGGCCCGCAGGCGCTGTCGGTGCGGCTGGTCGACCCGGCGCCCTCGGTGGCGGAGGCGCGGCGCCGACCGGCCGAGGAGCTGCACGGCCTGGTCGAGGACATGATCAAGCTGCTGGAGGTCAAGGTGCAGCCCGACCTGCGCCGCGGCCGGTACCCGGACCGGAAGAACACCAAGCTGATCGCCGAGGTGGTCCGGGCCGTCGCGCGGGAGCTCGACCCGTAGACCCGGGGGACCTCAGCTCTCGACGGTGAGCACCCACACCCGGCGCGCGACGAAGTCGAACGCGCCGGTGGTGCTCGTCTGGATGCGCCTGCTCAGCTGCTGGACCTCGACGCCCACCAGTTGGTCGTCGGGGTTCGGCAGGGTGAGCGTGTAGGCGTGCCTGGGGTCGCTGACGGTGAACATCGCGCTGCGGCCGGGTTCCTGCTCCACGCCCGCGGCGTCGCGGTAGCGGAAGTTCACGCCCCACGCGGTGTCCGCGACCTCGCCCGGCACGGAGATCTGCACCGGCTTGCCGGGCCTGATCCGCAGCGAGCCCTCGGCCGCCGGGTCCCGCCGGCAGTTCTCCGCGTCGATGTCGCAGTCGTCGAGCGGCGGGACGTCGATCGCCTCGCCGTCGGCGTAGAACGTCACCTCGGGCGGGTGCGGCGCGGCGCAGGCCGTCATCGGGAGCAGCAGGAGCAGGGACAGCAGGACTCGGCGCACGGCCGTCGAGCCTACGGGGTGGCCGGCGCCGCCGGTGCGCTCAGGGGGTCGCGGGTCCGGCCGCGGGCCGGAGCGGCCGGTCGCCGCCGAGGCCGGGGATCAGCGTGGCGCCCCGCCGCGTCTGGACCGTCTGCGCCAGGCCGACCGCGAGCAGCACCGACAGCACGGTGAACCCGATCCAGTACTCGGTGGGCAGCAGCACGCCGAGCGCCCCGCCGAACACCCAGCCCAGCTGGAGGATCGTCTCGGACCGGCCGAACGCGGAGGCGCGGGACTCGTCGGGCACGTCGTCCTGGACGACCGCGTCCAGCGACACCTTGGCCAGCGAGCTGGCCGTCGCGCCGACCAGGCCGACGACCGCCGCCGTGGTCAGGCCGGGCAGCACGGCCGCCACGACCGCGGACGCCAGCGCCGCGGCCAGGCAGCCGATCACCACCAGGTCGGGCGCGCCGAAGTGCAGCCGCGCGCCCACCACGTTGCCCAGGAAGCTGCCGACGCCCGCCGCTCCCGCGATCACGCCCAGCAGCAGCACCTGGAGGAACGCGTCGCCCTCGGTCTGGGCGCGCACCACGAACGCGGCGAACAGCATCAGGAACCCGGTGAGCATCCGGATCGCGCCGTTGCCCCACAGCGCCACCACGACCGTGCGGCCCAGCACCAGGCGCCGCGCCTTCCTCGGCCTGGCGCGCAGGGACGCGGGCACCTCGCCCTCGGTGACCTCCACCCGCGCCGGGATGCGCAGGCAGTAGTAGGCGTTGGCGGCGGACAGCACGGCGGTGAACCACAGCGCGCCCGGCGAGCCGAACAGGTTCGCGAACCCGGCCGCGAACGCGCCGAACACGCCGCCCGCGGCCAGGCCGAACACCGTCATCCGGGCGTTGGTCTTGGCCAGGGTGATCTCGCGCGGCAGCACGCGCGGCGTGATCGCGGCCTTGAGCACGGTGAACGACTTCGACAGCACCATGCTGCCCAGCGCCGCCGGGTACAGGGCCCAGTTGTCGAAGTTCAGCGCCATGACCACCGACAGCAGCACGCGCAGCGCGCACGACGCGGCCAGCGCCAGCCGCCTGCCGTGCTGGATGCGGTCCAGCGCCGGGCCGATGACCGGGGCGACCAGCGCGAACGGGGCCACGGTGATCAGCAGGTAGAGGGCGACCTTGCCGCGGCTCTCGCCGGTGGCGGCGGAGAAGAACAGGGTGTTGGCCAGCGCGACGGCCATCGCGGCGTCGGCCGCGTAGTTCAGCATCACCGCGTAGGTCAGGGAGGACAGGCCGGACTGCTTGGCGCCGTCGGCGTGCGCGGCGCGGCGGAACGTGGCCAGGGCCCGGCCGACGAGCTGGCGGGCGCGGAACCAGGCGACCCGGGTGACGGTGAGCTTCTTCGGCGGGGCCGGCGCGGTGGGGGTGGTGGGCCGGTCGTCGGGCGGTGGCGCGAAGCGGGCGGACGCCTCGGTGGACCGGTCGGCCTCGTACCAGGACTCCGCGCCGCGCGGGGTTCCGCCGCGGTGATCGGTGGTCCGGTGGTCGGTCCGGTGGTCGGTGGTGCGGGGGTCGCTGCCGTGGTGGTCGCTGCCGTGGTGGTCGCTGCCGTGGTGGTCGGCCCGGGGCCCGGCGCCGCGGTGGTCGGCGCGGTCGTCCCGGTGGTCGCGCCACCCGGCGTCGGGTCGCGGTTCCGGCCGGGTCCCGCGCGGCCGGGTCTCGCCGGGGTCGGGCGGCGGCGGTTCGCCGGGCGTCGGGTACGGCCGGGTGCGCGGCTTGTACTCGTCGTCCTCCCACGGGTACCGCCGCGACTGGTCTTCCGGCCGAGGGGGCGTCACAACCCCGATCCTGCCTGATCGGGGGCGCCCTGTCCCGGCATTGCCGCCCGCCGGGCGGGGCTCAGCCCGCGGTGAACCTGATCCGGAAGATCGTCGGCCAGTTCTTGCCGGTGACCAGGAACTCGTCGGTGCCGGGGACGGCCGCGATGCCGTTGAGCACGTCGGCGGCCGGCACGTCGGCCGGCCGCAGCCCGGACAGGTCCACGGTCGCGTCGACCCGCCCGTCCGCCGGGTCGACGCGCACCACCTCGTCGGTCTGCCACACGTTCGCCCACACCCGGTCGCCGACGCACTCCAGCTCGTTCAGCTCGGTGACGGGCCGCCCGTCGCGGGTCACGCCGGTCGAGCCGGTCTCGGCGAAGGTGACCGGGTCGCGGAAGGTGAGCTCGGCGGTGCCGTCGCTCATGACCAGCCGCTCCCCGTCGCGGCACAGGCCCCAGCCCTCACCCTCGTACGTGACGCGCCTCACCTCTTCGAGGGTCTCCCGGTCGCGTTCGAGGGCCACGCCGTTGCGCCAGGTGAGCTGCCAGAGCCGGTCGCCCACGACCGTGATGCCCTCGCCGAACAGGTCCCCGGGCAGGTCCACCCGCCGCTGCACCGCGCCGGTGGCGGGGTCCACCCGGCGGATCGACGAGCGCCCCTCCAGGCCGGTGCCCTCGTAGAGCACGCCGTCGACCAGCTCCAGGCCCTGCGTGAACGCCCCGGTGTCGTGCGGCAGGGTGCCCAGCACCTCGAAGCCGGTCGGCACGCCGCCGGACCCGCCGGTCGACGTGGCGCCGGACCCGCCGATCGGGCCGCCCGTCGGCCCCCCGCACGCCGCCGACAGGAGGAGGACCGCCGTCACCAGGAGCCACCGCACGTCCGAAAGGGTGGCACGTGTGCGCGGGAGTGCGAAGACGTGCGGCACAATTCACCTGTGACCGCGACGCCGACCCAGCAGCCCCATCCAGTGCTCGCCGATGACGCGGCCGTCCGGCTGGCCCGTGCCGCCGCGCAGGAGGAGGCGGGCGCCGACGCCGTGGGCGACCACGTGGGCGTGGTCGCCGAGGACCGGACGGCGGTCACCCACCTGTTCGAGGCCAGGCACTCGGGCTACCGGGGCTGGAACTGGGCGGCCACCGTCGCGTTCGCCGGCGAGGGCACGCCCCTGTCGGTGAGCGAGGTCGTGCTGCTGCCCGGCGACGACGCGCTGGTCGCGCCGGACTGGGTGCCGTGGCACGAGCGGGTCCGCGCGGGCGACCTCGGCGTGGGCGACCTGCTGCCGACCAAGGAGGACGACCCGCGCCTGGCGCCCGGCTACGTCGGCTCCGACGACCCGGCGGTCGAGGAGGTCGCGCTGGAGGTCGGGCTCGGCCGCGTGCGGGTGCTGTCCCGCGAGGGCGTGCTCGACGCCGCCCAGCGGTGGCACACCGGCGACTTCGGGCCGCGCAGCGACATGGCCCGCAGCGCGCCCGCGACCTGCGGCACGTGTGGTTTCTACCAGCGGATCGCCGGGTCCCTGGGCGCGGCGTTCGGCGTGTGCGCGAACGAGCTGACGCCCGCCGACGGGCACGTGGTGCACGTGGAGTACGGGTGCGGCGCGCACTCCGAGGTCGAGGTGGAGGGCGGCTCGGCGGTGCCGGTGGCCGACCTCGTCTACGACGACGCGGTGCTGGACGTGGAGGCCAACGCGCCCGTGGCCGCGCCGCGCGGCGAGACCCCCGCCGCGGCCGGGACCGCCGACGGCACCGCCGCCGACGAGACCGGGCGGTGAGCCCGGAGCAGGGTGACCCGTTCGGCACGGCGGCGCTGCGCGAGTCGGTGCTGGCGGCGTGGCGCGGGTCGCCGACGAGGTTCCGCGAGGACGCCAACGCCGAGGAGGACCTGAGGCTCGGCGGCTACCGCGACCGGCTGCTGGTGGAGCTGGCCCAGAACGCCTCCGACGCGGCCGGCGCCACGCCCGGCGTGCTGCGGCTGTCCGTTGTGGACGGTGAGCTGCGGGCGGCCAACACGGGCGCGCCGCTGGACGCGGCCGGGGTGGCGGCGCTGGCGTCGCTGCGGGCGTCGTCGAAGTCGACGGGCGCCGTCGGCCGGTTCGGCGTCGGGTTCGCGGCCGTGCTGGCGGTGACCGACGCGCCGCGCGTGGTGTCCCGCGACGGCGGCGTGGCGTTCTCCGCCGACCGGACGCGCGAGCTGGTGCCCGACCTGGCGTCCGCGCGCGGCGGCGACGTGCCGGTGCTGCGGCTGGTGTGGCCGACCGACGAGGCCGACCTGCCCGGGGGCTTCGACACCGAGGTGCGGCTGCCGCTGCGGGCGAACCCGGCCGGGCTGCTGGCCGAGTTCGCCGCCCAGGCCCCCGACCTGCTGCTGGCGCTGCCCGGACTGCGGCGCGTCGAGGTCGACGGGCGGGCGTGGGAGCGGACCGAGTCCGCCGGCGTGGTCGAGCTGACCGGCCCGGACGGGGTGCGGCGCTGGCTGGTGCACCGCGACGGCGGCGAGCTGCCCGCCGAGCTGGTGACGGGCGTCGAGTCGCGGCCCCGGTGGTCGGTGTGCTGGGCGTGGCCGGTGGACGAGCCCCTGACCGGCGACGTGCTGCACGCGCCGACGCCCACCGACGAGAAGCTGTCGCTGCCGGCCCGGCTGATCGCGACGCTGCCCGTGGAGCCGTCGCGGCGGCGCGTGCTGGCGGGCCCCGCCGCGACGTTCGTGCTGGACCGGGCGGCCGCGGCGTACCCGGCGCTGGTGTCGTCGCTGCCCGCGGTGGAGCGCACCTCGCTGGTGCCGCTGCCCGGCTTCCCGCTGTCCGAGGTGGACGACCGGCTGCGGACCGGCCTGCTCGCGGCGCTGCGCTCGGCGCCCTGGCTGCCCCTGGCCGACGGCGAGTGGGCCGCGCCCGCGGCGGCCAGGGTGCTCGACGTCGCGTCGTTCGAGCTGGTGGAGCTGCTGGAGGACGTGGTCCCCGGCCTCCTGGACCACGAGCTGACGCTGCCCCAGCACGCGAAGGCCCTGGCCGCCCTGGACGTGCCCCGCATGTCGGTGGCGGAGGTCGTCGAGGCGCTGGCCGGCGTCGGCGGCGACCCGGCCTGGTGGCGGCAGGTCTACCGGGCGCTGTCGCCGATCGCGGACGTCGACGCGGCGGCCCGCGAGGCGATGGGCGCGCTGCCCGTGCCGCTGGCCGATGGGCGGCTGGTGGGCAGCCCGCGCGGCGTGCTCGTCGGCGACGAGCTGATGCCCGTGCCGGGCCTGCGGATCGCGCACCCGGACGCCGCCCACCCGCTGCTGCTGCGGCTCGGCGCCACCGAGGCGACGTCGGCCGAGCTGCTGGACTCCGACGCGGTGCGCGAGGCCGTCCGGCACAGCCTCGACGACCCCGGCATGGACGGCCCCGAACTGGTGGACACCGTGCTGCGGCTGGTGGAGCGGGCCGGCGGGCGACCGTGGCTGGCCGAGCTGGCGCTGCCCGCCGCGGACGGCGAGTGGCGGCGCGCCGACGAACTGGTGCTGCCCGACTCGGCGCTGCTGGAGGTGCTGGAGGCGGACGCGCCGTTCGGCGTGCTCGACGCCGCCACCGCCGGCGCGTGGCCGCGCGAGGTGCTCACCGCCGTGGGCGTGGTCGACGGGTTCACCGTGGTCAAGGACGACTCGCCCACCGAACCCGACCACGACCTGGCCGACGAGGGCTACTGGTGGGACGGGTTCGACGTGCCGCCCACGCGCGTCGTGGGCGTGCGCGACCTCGACCTGGTCGCCCGCGACAGGTGGCCGCGGGCGCTGGCGATGATGGCCGCCGACCCGGTGGTGTGGCGGGCCGTGACCGAACCCGACGGCTACACCTCGTGGTGGCTGGCCCGCTACGCGAGCCTGGACGGCGCGCCGCCGGCCGCGTGGCGACTGCCGACGGCGGAGGCGCTGGAGGGCCTGTACGACGTGGTCCCCGAGGTCGACCTGCCCCCGCACGTGCTGGCCGCCGTCGGCGTGCGCGCCGACCTCGGCGTGGCCGACGAGGACGACGTGAAGGACCTGCTGGCGCGGCTCGGCGACCCGGCGCGCAAGCTGTCCGACGCCCTGGTGCTGCGCGTGCACGCCCTGCTGGCGGAGGTCGCCGACTCGGTCGGCGTCGAGCCGCCCGACCGGGTGCGGGTGCTCACGGGCGCCGCGGTCCCGGCGGACGACGTGCTCGTGCCGGACCTGCCGTGGCTGCTGGGGGTGCTGCCGCCGGACCAGGTGCTGGCCTCGCGCGGCGCGGCGCCGGTGCTGGCCGAGCTGCTGGCGCTGCCCCTGGCCTCGGAGGAGGTCACCGGCTCCGTCGTCGACGAGGGCGACGAGGCGGTCTGGTCGGACCTGGGCGCGGTGCGCCTGGCGTGCGAGCTGCTCGGCGTGGACCTGCCGACCGGCACCCTCGTCGTGCACGACGAGCTGGTCGTGTCGGCGGAGGGCGCGGAGCACCCGGTGTCCTGGTGGGTCGACGGCGAGGTCGTGCACGCCGCCGACACCCCGGAGGGCCTGGCCCGCGCCCTGGCCTGGACCACCGGCCGCTGGGAGGACCGGCACACCTTCGCCGCCCTCATCCACGACCCCACCCCGGCCGTGCTGCTCGGCTGACCCCGCGTCGCCGGGGGCTCGCTCGACGTCCCCGGCCCCCGGCGTCCACCACCGGGTCCCGCCGCGACCGCCGGTGGGCGGGCCGCCCCCTAGCCGGTGAGCCCCTGACCCCGCTGCGCGGTCCGCTTCCCGCGCCGCGCGGCGGAGCGCTGCCAGGCGAAGACGCCGTAACCGACGAGCCCCAGCGCCGCGCCCGACAGGCACGTCCACAGCAGCGTCCGCTCCTCGCGCCAGAACACGAGCACGACCGCGGCCGCCAGGAGCCACAGCACCGCCCCGCCGACGATCGCCGGCACCGGATCGGCCAGCCGCGGCGGCAGCGGCGGAGGCGCGGGGAGGTCGGTTGCGTCCTGTTCTGCCACGTCAGGCAGGCTACCTCCCCGAAACACGGGTGGGGCACGCTCTGCCTTTCCGCCACACCCCGCCTTTCCGCCACCCCCACCCAGGAGATGAGATGGCCACCCCCGCCGAGACGTCGCCCCGCTCCAAGCTGGACGCCTTCTTCAAGATCACCGAACGCGGGTCCACGGTGGGCCGGGAGGTGCGCGGCGGCCTCGTCACCTTCGTGACCATGGCCTACATCGTCGTGCTCAACCCGCTGATCCTGGGCAGCTTCGCCGCCGACGACCCGTCTGCCAAGGTGGACGTGCTGGGCAACATCCTCACCATCCCCCAGGTCGCCGCCGTCACCGCGCTCGTCGCCGGGGTCATGACGATCCTGTTCGGCCTCGTCGCCAACTACCCGTTCGCCCTCGCCACCGGCCTGGGCATCAACTCGTTCGTGGCCGTGTCGATCGTGCCGCAGGTCAGCTGGCCCGAGGCGATGGGCCTGGTCGTGGTCAACGGCCTGGTGGTGCTGCTGCTCGTCGTCACCGGCGTGCGCACCGCGGTGTTCAACGCCGTGCCCGCCGAGCTCAAGGCGGCCATCGCCGTCGGCATCGGCCTGTTCATCTGCTTCATCGGCCTGGTCGACGCCGGGTTCGTGCGCCGCGTCCCCGACGCCGCCGGCACCACCGTCCCCGTCGGCCTCGGCATCAACGGCTCCATCGCCTCCTGGCCGACGCTCGTGTTCGTCGTCGGGCTCGTCGTGACCGGCGTCCTCGTCGCCCGCAAGGTCAAGGGCGGCATCCTCATCGGCGTCCTGTCCGCGACCGTGCTCGCCCTCGTCGTCGAGGCCCTCGTGGACGCCGGCCCGTCCCAGGGCACCAGGCCCACCGGCTGGAACCTCGGCTACCCGGCGCTGCCCGACCAGGTCTTCGGCCTGCCCGACCTGTCGCTGCTGGGCGACGTCTCCTTCGGCGCCTGGACCCGCCTGCCCGCCCTCACCGCCGCCCTGCTCGTGTTCACCCTCGTGCTCACGGACTTCTTCGACACCGTCGGCACCATGACCGGCCTGGGCAGGGAAGCGGGCCTCATCGACCGGGACGGGCAGCTGCCGAACGTGTCCAAGGCCCTGTTCGTCGACGGCGTGGGCGCGGTGGCCGGCGGCGTCGCCTCCTCGTCGTCCAACACCGTCTTCGTCGAATCGGCCTCCGGCGTCGCCGAAGGCGCGCGCACGGGCCTGGCGAACGTCGTCACCGGCCTGCTGTTCCTGGCCGCCATGTTCCTCACCCCGCTGTACGCGATCGTGCCGATCGAGGCGGCGGCCCCCGCCCTGGTCATCGTCGGCGCGCTGATGATCGCCCAGGTCAGGGAGATCGACTTCGCCGACTTCTCGATCGGCCTGCCCGCGTTCCTCACCATCGTGGTCATGCCGTTCACCTACTCGATCGCCAACGGCATCGGCGCGGGCTTCGTCAGCTACGTGCTGCTGCGCGCGCTCACCGGCCGGGCCCGCAGCGTCCACCCGCTCATGTGGGTGGTGGCGGCCGCGTTCGTCGTCTACTTCGCGATGGGCCCCCTCCAGGCCGCGCTGAACGGCTGACCGGGCGATCCGACCCACTTCACCAGGACGGGACGCGAGATCGTGAGGTATGCTAACTACGTGACGGAGACCGAGGTGGAACCCGGACTGGCGAGCCGACTGCGGCTGGCCGTGGTCCGGCTGAACCGGCGGCTCCGCGCCCAACGGGTCAACTCCGCGATCTCGCTCACCCAGGTGTCCGCGCTGTCCACGCTGCACAAGTGCGGACCCCTGACCCCCGGCGAGCTGGCCGCCCGCGAAGGCGTCCAACCCCCCTCCATGACCAGGGTCATCGCCGCCCTGGAGGAGTACGGGTTCGCCACCCGCCGCCCCCACCCCACCGACGGCCGCCAGGCCATCGTGGAGCTCACGGAGACCGGCATGGGCTACATCAACGAGGAGGTCTCCGCCCGGGAGGCGTGGCTCGACAAGCGCCTGGCCGAGCTGACCCCCGACGAACGGGGCGTGCTCTCGCGCGCCGCCGGGATAATCGACAGGATGGCGGGGCAGTAACGACGTGCCGGCGTACGCGGGTGGTGCAGGGGCCGACCAGCTCGAACCCGGTTCGACCGCACCCCCGCCCCGGCGCCGGCGCGCCGGCACGTTCGCATCCCTGAAAGTCCGCAACTACCGCCTCTACGCCTCCGGCCAGGTCATCTCCCTGATCGGCCTGTGGATGCAGCGCGTCGCCCAGGACTGGCTCGTCCTGGAACTCTCCGACGGCTCACCCGTCGCCCTCGGCATCGCCGCCGCGCTCCAGTTCGCGCCCACGCTCGTGCTGTCCCTGTGGGCGGGCGTGCTCGCCGACCGGATGGACAAGCGCAAGCTGCTCCTGTTCCTGGAGACCGGCCTCGGCCTGTGCGCGCTCGTCCTCGGTCTGCTCGACGTCACCGGCGTGGCCCAGCTGTGGCACGTCTACCTGCTGTGCCTGCTGCTCGGCGCGGTGTCGGCGGTCGAGACGCCCGTGCGGCAGAGCTTCGTGGTCGAGATGGTGGGCCGCGACCAGCTCACCAACGCCGTGGCGCTCAACTCCATGACGTTCAACCTGGCCCGCATGATCGGCCCGGCCATCGCCGGCGGCATGATCATCCTGGTGGGCACCGGCTGGGTGTTCCTGATCAACGCGGTCACGTTCGTCGGCGTCATCGCCGGCCTGCTGCTGATGCGCCCGGCCGACCTGCACCGCGGCGATCCCGTGCCACGCGAGAAGGGCCAGCTGCGCGCGGGCCTGCGGTACGTGCGCGGCCGCCCCGACCTGGTCATCCTGCTGTGCCTGGTGTTCTTCATCAGCACCTTCGGGTTGAACTTCTTCGTCACCCTCGCGGTGCTGGCCCGCAACACCTTCGACGGCGACGCCGACGCCTACGGCCTGCTGTCCACGATGCTCGCGGTGGGCACGTTCGCCGGCGCGACCCTCGCCGCCCGCCGCAGCACGCGCGGCAAACCCCGCCTGCGGCTGCTGATCACCGGCGCGCTGGCGTTCGGCGTCCTGGAGATCGTGGTCGGCCTGATGCCGACGCTGTGGCTCACGGGCGCGGCCCTGATCCCGGTCGGCATCGCCATGATGACCTTCACCACCACCGCGAACGCCACCGTGCAGCTGGCCGTCGAGCCCGCCATGCGCGGCCGGGTCATGGGCCTCTACATGCTGGTCTTCCTCGGCGGCAACCCGGTGGGTGGCCCGGTGATGGGCTGGCTGGCCGAGCACTTCACCGCCCGCGCGCCCATCGTGTTCGGCGGGGTGGTGTCGATCGTGGCCGCCCTGGTCGGCGGGGTGGTGCTGGCCCGTCGGGGCGGGATCACGCTGTCGGCGTCCCGCCTGGGACTGCGCCGCCGCCTGCGCTCCTGAACCGGCTGCCGTCCGGCGCGCTTGAACCGCCGCCGCCTGCGCGTCTGAACCGGCTGCCCGTCTGCGCTCCTGAACCGCCGCCGGTCGCCCTGCGCGCCCAGGCGCCGGAGGTCACCCACGCTCCTGCACCTCAGGGCCGCCTGCGTGTCCGGGTCTCGGTGACGTTCCCGCCTGGGCCTTGATCGACCTCCTTCCTCTCTTCCTGCCTCATCGCCGCCGGGTACCTGTGCTGCCCGCCGTGCGCCGCCTCCATATTTCCGGCAACGTGCGAGCCGTTGACATCGATCCCGGATTTGATGTTCTTAACCCGTTCGTGTCATCGGAGTGATGACATCCGCCATCACGGTACCGCAGGCGCGCGTGAGAGGGGAACCCGACAATCCCGATGTGGTGATCAACGCGGACTGGGTCCGCCTGCTCGTCGTGTGCCTGGTGCTCACCGCCGGTGCGGGCGCGGTGCTGCACTTCGGCGGGCTGGCCTCGCCTCGACCGGTGGTTCGGGCAGCCCTGCGCGCGGCGGTCCAGCTGGCCGCCGTGTCGGCGGTGATCGCGGCGGTGTTGGCGTCGTTGCCGTTGACCGCGGCGTTCCTGCTGCTCATGGCGGTGGTCGCCACGGGCACGTCCGCGGCACGGGCGAAAACCGGCCGCCGCGGGTGGTGGGTGGCCGTGGCGATCCTCGCGGGCACCGCGCCCGCCATCTCGATCCTGCTGGTCAGCGGTCTGGTGCCGGTGCGGGGGATCGCGCTGGTGCCGGTCGGCGGCATCCTCGTCGGTGGCGCGATGACCGCGACCACCCTGTCCGTGCGGCGGGCCCTGGACACCCTGCGCGACCGCCACGGCGAGTACGAGGCCGCGCTGGCGCTGGGCTTCACCGAGCCGGTCGCGGTGCGGGAGTTGGTGCGCCGCCCCGCTGCCGAGGCCCTGCTGCCGGCGCTCGACCAGACCCGGACGGTCGGGCTGGTCACGCTGCCCGGCGCGTTCGTCGGGATGCTGCTCGGCGGCGCGCCGGTGTGGCAGGCGGGGGCGCTCCAGCTGGTCGTGCTGCTGGGGCTGCTGCTGGTGGAGGCGACCGCGATCGCGGTGGTGGTGGAGCTGGTCGCACGCGGTTTCGTGCGGCGGGGTTCCCAAGAAGGTGATGTTAGGCTAACCTAACTCACGTCGCTTCGTGGTGGGAGCGGCAGTCAGTTCGGGAACAGACGAGGCCCCGCCCCCGGTCGTACCACCGGGGGCGGGGCCTCGTCGATTTTCGGCGACGGGGCTTTGTCGGAGCATCCACCGCCGAAGATCACGAGAGCCGCCCGCTCACCGCTGCGGCAGCAGCAGCCCGTTCCGCCCCGCCCGGGCCGCCTCGAAGCGGGCGGCGACGTCGTCCCAGTCCACGACGTTCCACAGCGCCGAGATGTAGTCCGCCTTCAGGTTGCGGTACTGGAGGTAGTAGGCGTGCTCCCAGATGTCGAACACCAGCAGCGGCGTCGTGGCGATCGACAGGTTCGAGTGGTGGTCCTTGAGCTGCTGGGTGATCAGCCGCTCCCCGACCGGCTCCCACGCCAGGATCCCCCAACCCGAGCCCTGGATGCTGCCCGCCGCCGCGGTGAGCTGCGCCCGCAGCCCGTCGAACGACCCGAAGTGCTCGTCGACCGCGGCGGCCAGCTCGCCGGTCGGCTTGTCGCCGCCGTTCGGGGACAGGTTCTTCCACCAGACCTGGTGCAGCGCGTGGCCGGCGAGGTGGAACGCGAGCGTGGTCTCCAGCCCGACGATCGACCCGAACGAGTTCTTGTCGCGCGCCTCGTCGATCTGTTCGAGCGTGTCGTTGGCGCCCTTGACGTAGGCGGCGTGGTGCTTGCCGTGGTGCAGCTCGTTGATCTCGCCGATGATCGCCGGCTCCAGGTCGCCGTAGTCGTACTCCAGGTCCGGCAGGACGTACCGCGCCATGGCATCCCCTCGTTGCAGATCACTTGTAGTTGCAACCTACTTGCGATTGAGCCGTGGCGAAAGTCGGGCGCGTGTTCCACGGCGGGTTTGCCACCATCGGGGGCGTGGCCCTGTCGGTGGCCCGGAACGTCACGCTGCCGTTCGGTTCGCGGACCGTGTTCTCGGAAGCGCGCCTGGGTGTTCCGGCAGGCCGACGCGGAGGACCCTCGCGCTCGAGGGCACCGGCAAGTCGGCCTTCCTCGGTCGCCTGCCGCTCGATGCTGGGGGAGTGGATCCGGGCCGGGCTCGCCGTGCTCCGGCCGCGCGGTACCACGTGCCTGGGGCCGGACGAACCGGCGAACCACCTCGGCCTGGACACCGTCGAACGGCCGGCGCGGGCGCCGGAGGACTGCCGGGGCACGCTGCTGCTCGTGACGCGCGACCGGAAACCGGCCCAAGCCGTGGGGGTGGACCGCACCCCGGACGTGACGACCCTGGCAAGATAGGCGCATGGGCACCGAGGAGGACTGGCCGATCGAGCAGACGTGGTCGCTGCGCAACACGCACTGGCACGCGTACGTGGAGCACACCTCTCTTGATCACGCGTCCCCGAGGTCCGAGCGCCTGGAGCGGACGCCGGAGGAGGTGCTGACCACGCCGGCGGAGGTGGCCGCGTGGCTGGAGGTCAACCTGCGCAGCGCGACCAAGCCGGAAGAGGCGGGGAAGAAGCGCACCAAGGACGAGCGCGACTTCTCCGACTCGAACCGCGTGCACACCTCGCTGGCGTCGATGGGCGAGAGCATCTACACCGGGGTGAAGGGGATGCTGACGCTCGCGGTCGAGGCGGTGACGCCCGACGAGTGCCGCAACACGCATGACGGGGCCGATGTGGCGCCGCTGAAGGCCGGCCGCCGCCGCTGAGGTGGGCTATGATTCGGTCGTGTCGTCGAGGTGATGACACGAACGGGTCAAAGTGGGCGGATCCGGGATCGATGTCAACGCCGCCGACGTTGCCGGGATCAAGGAGGCGGCGCGGCTGGCGGGGCACCGTGCTGGTTGACGTGTCCCCGCGTTTGGCGAACACCTCGCCGAACAGCGCCTGGGACACGCGCAGGCAGTCGGAGGGTGCGCCGGCGGGGCCGGGTGAGGCCCTCCTGCGGCGGCTCACGTACGGACGGTCGCGTGAGGTGAGGCGGGGGTGGGTGCTCCCGGCTCGAGGGGAGCTCCCACCCGTGGCTCACGGCGAGACCGGCCACGTGTGCACCGGCTCGCCCTCGTGCATCAGCTCCACGTACCGCGTGAGCATCGCCGACAGCGCCTCCTCCCGCTCCACGCCCTTCTCCTCCATCATCGTCACGGTCTCGCGCTGCCACTGGGACCCCGTGCGCCGCGCCAGGCACCGCGCCTCGATCACCCCCAGGTACCGCTCCCGCGCCTCGTCGGACACGCCGCAGTCCCGCAGGCCCTCGTGCGCCAGCGGCAGCAACCGCCGCAGCACCAGCTCGTCCGGCGGCACCCAGCCGATCCCGGGCCAGTACAGCTGCGCGTTCATCCCGTGCCGCGACCCCGAGTACAGGTTCTCCTCGGCCGCGTGGAAGGACATCTGGCTCCACAGTGGACGTTCCGAGGTGGTCAGGGCGCGCTGGGCCCCGTAGAAGAACGCGGCGTTGGCCATGGTGTCCAGCACGGTCGGCCCGGCGGGCAGCACCCGGTTCTCCACGCGCAGGTGCGGCACGCCGTCCACCACGTCGTACACCGGCCGGTTCCAGCGCCACACCGTCCCGTTGTGCAGGCGCAGCTCGGTCAGCGACGGGGTGCCGCCCGCGCCGAGCACGTCCAGCGGGTCCTCGTCGCCGGTCTCGGGCAGCAGCGCCGGGAAGTAGCGCACGTTCTCCTCGAACAGGTCGAAGATCGACGTGATCCACCGCTCCCCGAACCACACGCGCGGCCGCACGCCCTGGTTCTTCAGCTCCTGCGTCCGGGTGTCGGTCGCCTGGAGGAACAGCGGGATCCGGGTCTCGTGCCACAGCGCCCGCCCGAGCAGGAACGGCGAGTTCGCCGCGATCGCCACCTGCACCCCGGCCAGCGCCTGGGCCGCGTTCCAGTGGGCCGCGAAGTCGTCCGGCGCGACCTGGAGGTGCAGCTGCACCGACGTGCAGGCCGCCTCCGGCATGATCGACTCCGAGTAGCTGGACAGCCGCTCGCCGGGACGGCCGGGCAGCGGCGCGCCCTCCATGGACAGCGCCACCTCCTCGCCGCGCTCGGCCAGGATCCGGTCGTTGAGCACGGCGTAGCGCGGCTGCGTCGACAGCCACCGCCGGTCGAAGTGCTCGTGCCGCAGCGTGGGCAGCACCCCGATCATCACGATCGAGGTGCCCGCGTCGTGCGCCTTGTCGTCGGCCGACGCGAGGGTGGAGACGAGTTCGCGCTCCAGGTCGAGCGTCTCGTCCCCGGCCAGTTCGCGCGGCGGGACGTTGACCTCCAGGTTGTGCTGCCCGAGCTCCAGGGTGAACGACGGGTCGTCGATCTTCTCCAGCACCTCGGAGTTGGCCATCGCGGGCCGGCCCGCCCGGTCGACCAGGTTCAGCTCGATCTCCAGCCCCATCTGCTGGCGCGGGAAGGAGAAGCTGCCCTCCGCCAGCATGGTGCCCAGCGCGTCCATGCACCGCTGCATGCGTTCCCGGTAGCGTTGGCGGTCTTCCCTGGTGAAAGTCCGGGTGGACACATCCCTACCCATGCCGCCTCCCAATCGGTTCGGGCTGCTCCGGCGGGCTCAGCGGAGGTCAACCGTGGCACAGCGTGACCGGGCCGGCCAGCGTCCAAATCGGTGCTCTCTGTCACCTGACGGTAACAATGAGCGAGAACTGCCTGGTGGTGGGCTTGAGCCGATAACCCCCGGTTCTGCGAGCGGTGTTCACGTACCGGGAGGTGGGACACTGCCCGGGTGATCGAGATCGACGACCCGGCCGACCCGCGCCTGGACGACTTCCGGGACCTGTCGACGGCCGACCGCCGTCCCGACCGCCCCGGCGGGCGCGGCCTGGTGATCGCGGAGGGCGTGGTCGTCGTCGAGCGCCTCCTGGCCTCGCCCTACCCGGTGCGGGCGCTGCTGGGCGTGCGCCGCCGCGTCGAGGCGCTCGGCGACGGCGGCCGCGACCTCCCGGCGCCCGCCTACGTCACCTCCGCCGAGGTCATGGCCGAGGTGGTGGGCTTCCACCTGAACCGGGGCGTGCTCGCCGCCGCCGACCGGGCGCCGCAGGCCGACCTCGCGGACCTGGTCGCGTCCTCGCGCCGGCTGGCCGTGCTGGAGGGCGTCGGCGACCACGAGAACCTGGGTTCGCTGTTCCGCAACGCCGCCGCCCTCGGCATCGACGGCGTCGTGCTCGGCCCGGGGTGCAGCGACCCGCTCTACCGGCGCAGCGTGCGCGTCTCGATGGGGCACGTGCTGCGCGTGCCGTTCGCCTCGATGCCCGACCTGCCCGCCGGGTTGGAGCTGTTGCGCGCCAACGGCTTCACCACCGCCGCCCTGACGCCGCGCGCCGACGCGGTCGGCCTGGCCGACGCCGGGTTGCGCGGGCGGCGGGTCGCGGTGCTGCTCGGGTCCGAGGGGCCGGGCCTGACCGACCTGGCCATCGGGGCCGCCGACCTGGCCGTGCGCATCCCCATGGCGGGGGGCGTCGACTCGCTGAACGTGGCCACCGCCGCCGCGATCGCCTTCTACGCGATCGCCTGAACGCGCTACGTTCTTCCCGGACACGAGGAGGGCGCAGGTGGAACTGCGGGTTCAGGACGGCCGGGCCGTGCTCGCGGGCCGCGACGGGGTCGGCGACGGCAGCGGCGGCGACAGCGGCAACGGCGAAGGCGGCAACGGCGGCGAGCGGGAGGTCGACCCGCACAGCCTGCCGCTGGGCGCGGGCCTGGCGGACGCGCTGCACGAGTGGGCGAAGGTGGCCGACGCGGTGATCCGCAGCGATACGCCCTCCGACGGCGCGGCGAGCGCGCTGGTGACCCGGCGCGGGCGGCAGCTGGCCGGTCGGCTGGCCGCCGACATGGGCACGCCCGTCCGGTACGCCGACCCGGTGACCGGCGAGCTGGTCACCGTGGAGGCGCCCGAGGACCTCGACGACCCCGACGGCTCCACCGACCCCGACCGCCTCGACGGCCTCGACGACGAGCTGCCCGGGGACCCGGCCGAGGACCCCGCACCGCGGGAGCCGACGCCCTGGGGCACGGGCCTGGCCGTCACCGTGATCGTCGGCGCGGTGGTCACGTTCACCGTCTACATGCTGTCGGTGGGGCTGGGCGAGACCAGCCAGTGGCTCGCGGTGCTGGCGAACGTGCTGGTGGTCGGCGGCATCTCGCCCTCCGTGTGGCTGGCCCGCAACACCCCGGTGTGGCGGTGGGTCGCCTACGGCGTGGTCGCGGGCATCGGCGTGGCCTGGCTGTCGCTGCTGCTGAACAACCTGCTCGGCTAGCCCCGGGCGCGGGTCCGGTCGGCCGACCTCCGCCGGCCGACCGGACCCGACCTCACACCAGCGAGTCCTTCCAGGCCGCGTGCAGCGCCGCGAACCGGCCGCGCTCCCCGATCAGCTCCTCCGGCGTCCCGTCCTCCACCACGAGCCCGCCGTCGAGCACCAGCACCCGGTCGGCGATCAGCACGGTCGACAGCCGGTGGGCGATGATGAACGCCGTCCGCTCCGCCAGCACCGTCTCCAGCGCGTCCTGCACCAGCCGCTCGGTGGGCACGTCCAGGCTCGACGTCGCCTCGTCCAGCACCAGCACCGCCGGGTCGGCCAGGAACGCCCGCGCGAACGCCACCACCTGCCGCTGCCCCGCGGACAGCCGCCCGCCGCGCTTGCGGACGTCCGTGTCGTAGCCCTCGGGCAGGGACCGGATGAACTCGTCGGCGCCCACCGCCCGCGCCGCCGCCTCGACCTCCTCGCGCGTCGCGGACGGCCTGCCCAGCGCGATGTTGTCCAGCACCGACCCGTCGAACAGGAAGTTCTCCTGGGTCACCATGACCACCGCCCGCCGCAGCTCGGCGTCCGCCACCGACCGCAGGTCCACGCCGTCGAGCAGCACCGCGCCGGCGGCCGGGTCGTAGAACCGGGCGACCAGCTTCGCCAGCGTCGACTTGCCCGCCCCGGTCGCCCCCACCAGCGCCACCGTCTGCCCGGCGGGCACGGTCAGGGCGAACCTCGGCAGCACCACCGGCGACCCCGGCGCGTACCGGAACTCGACGTCCTCGAACCGCACCGCGCCGCGCACCTCGCCCAGCGGCGTCGGGTCCTCGGGCTCCCGCACGGCCGGCTCCTCCTCCAGCAGCCCCGAGATCTTCTCCAGGGCCGCGGTCGCCGACGCGTAGGCGTTGGTGAACATCGCCAGCTGGTCGAACGGGTCGTAGAAGCGCCGCACGTACAGCGTGAACGCGGCCAGCACGCCCAGCTCCAGCTGACCGCCCGCGACCCGGAACGCGCCCCACGCCAGGATCACCGCCAGCGACAGGTTGCCGATCACCCGCACGGACGCGGTGTAGGTCGCCATCACGCCCAGGGCGTCGGTGTTGGCGTCCCGGAACCGGCCGTTCAGCCCGGTCAGGATGGCGAAGTTGCGCCGCTCCCGCCGGAACGCCTGCACCGCGCGGATGCCGTTCATGGTCTCCACGAACTGCACGATGATCCGTGCGATCGCCCCGCGCGTGTCCCGGTACGCGGTGCCCGACCGCCGCCGGAACCAGCGGGTCAGCAGCACCAGCGGCACGAACCCGGACAGCACCACCAGCGCCAGCGGCGCGTCCAGCCAGAGCAGCACCACCGAGATGCCCAGCAGCGACAGCAGCGAGGTGAAGAACCCGTCCAGGCCCTCCTCCAGCAGGTCCTGGAGCGAGTCGACGTCGCTGGTCGCCCGCGAGATGACCTTGCCCGAGGTGTACTTCTCGTGGAACGAGATCGACAGCCGCTGCGCCTGCCGGAAGATGCGCTCCCGCAGCACCAGCAGCACGTCCTGGCCGATGCGCCCGGTCAGCCGCACGAACGACCAGCGCAGCAGGGTCGCGGCGAGCGCCACCCCCGCGTACCCGCCGACGCACCACGCCAGCGCGTCCGGCCGCCCGTCCAGCGCCGCGGGCACCCCGGTGTCGATCGCGGCGGCGATCAGCAGCGGCCCGGCCAGGTTGACCAGGTTCTCCGCCACCACGATCAGCAGCGCCAGCGCCGCGGCCCCGGTGTGGGGCCGCAGCAGCTCCGCCAGCAGCCGCCGCGACCGGGCCTGGAGCTTCACGCCCGTGGCGCGGTCGACCTCCTCGACGTCCTCGGCGGCGACACCCCGCCAGGACTCCTCACCGGGCGCCACCTCCCCGGACACCACATCCCCGGGTGTCACCTCACCGGGCTTCACCTTCCCGGGCGTCGTCCCGTCCGGCGCCGGGTCCTCCCTCGTGGCGGTCACGCCGCCACCCCCTCGTCCTCCAGGGTCGCCAGCAGGTGCCGGTAGACCTCGTTGTCGGCCAGCAGCTGGGTGTGCGTGCCGACCGCCGCGATCCGGCCGTCGACCAGCACCGCCACCCGGTCGGCCAGCTGCACCGTGCTCGGCCGGTGCGCCACCACCAGCGCCGTCACGTCCTTGAGCACCCGCCGCAGCGCCGCCTCCACCTCGGCCTCGGTGTGCACGTCCAGCGCAGACAGCGGGTCGTCCAGCACCAGCACCGCGGGCCGGCCGACGACGGCGCGCGCCAGCGCCAGCCGCTGCCGCTGGCCGCCGGACAGCGACAGGCCCTGCTCGCCGATCCGGGTGTCCAGGCCCCACGGCAGCGCGTCCACGAACTCCTCCGCCCGCGCCACCCGCAGCGCCTCGCGCACCCGCGCCTCGTCCACCCCGTCCACGCCCAGCGCGATGTTCTCGGCCACGCTCGCGGAGAACAGGATCGGCTCCTCGAACGCGGTGCCCACGACCTCCCGCAGCCGCGCCAGCTCCAGGTCCCGCACGTCCACCCCGTCCACGGTGACCCGCCCGGCCGTGACGTCGGCCAGCCTCGGCACCAGCGCGGTGACCGTGGTCTTGCCCGAGCCGGTCGCGCCGACCAGCGCCATCGTCTCGCCCGGCCGCACCTCCAGGTCCACGCCGCGCAGCACCTCGCGGTCGGCGCCGGGGTGGGCGAAGCGCACGCCCTCGAACCGGAGGTGCCCGCGCACCGGGGCGGGCAGCGGCACCGGCCGGGCCGGGTCCGTGATCTCCACGGGCGCGTCGACCACCTCGAAGTACCGCTCCAGCGCCGACGCGGTCGAGTTCGTCTCCGCCAGCAGCCACCCGATCGAGTCAACCGGCCAGCGCAGGTAGGCGCTCACCGTGACGGCCGCGACGAGCGTGCCCACGGTCAGCGTCCCGTCCGCGATGCCGACCGCGCCGAACGCCAGCTGCCCGGCGATGCCCAGCTCGGGCAGCACGATCAGCACCGCCCACAGCGCCGCGAACACCTTCACCTTGGCGATCTCGCTGGCCCGCAGCTCCCGGGCCTGCCGCAGGAACCGCCCGGTCAGGTGCGGGCCCCGGCCGAACGCCTTGAGCACCCGGATGCCCAGCACCGACTCCTCGACCACGGTGGTCAGGTCGCCGGCCTGGTCCTGCGCCCGCCGCGCCACCACCTTGAACTTCGACTCGAACAGGTAGGACAGGGCCAGCAGCGGCAGCGTGCAGGCCAGTCCGACCGCGCCCAGCGCCGGGGACAGCCAGAACAGCACGCCCAGCCCCGTCACCACGACCAGGGTGTTGACCACCAGGAACACCAGCGCGAACCCCACGAACCGGCGGACCTGGGTCAGGTCGGTCGTGGCGCGCGACAGCAGCTGCCCCGACTGCCACCGGTCGTGGAAGGACACCTGGAGGTCCTGGAGGTGGTGGTAGAGCAGGGCGCGCATCCGCGCCTCGACCTCCGACGCGGGCCGGGCGATCAGCCTGCGGCGCGCGTAGAACAGCGCCGCCTCGGCGCAGCCCAGCAGCACGATCAGGCCGATGAGCGGCGGCAACGCGGTCAGGTCGCGGCCGGCGATCGGGCCGTCCACGATCCTCTGGGTGATCAGCGGGATGCCCAGGCCGCACAGCATCGCCAGCAGCGTGGCCACCATGCTCAGCGCGATCGGCGCGCGCACGGGCTTCAGGTACGGCCACAGGCGGCGCACGGTGGCCGCCGTGGAAGTACGTTCTCGAGACACGAGTCCCCCTCCGGTCCACCCCGACGGTACGAAGGGGACCGCTGCTCGGCATCCTGTTTTCCCGTCGTGAAGACTGCGGGCTCGACCCAGGTGGAGGTCAAGGTGGACGTGAGGTTCATGCGCGCGGAGCCGACCATGGCGTTCCCGCGCGGCAGGCTGCTGGCCGTGCGCGGCGGCCGGCTGCACGTGCTGGCGCACGACGGCTGGGACGTGGTGGGCGGGGCCCGGCCGGAGGGGGCGCGCCCGGTGAGCCGCGCCGAGGCCGAGGAGTGGTGCCGGTACGAGGGCGCGGACCCGGCGCTGCTCGACACCGTGCCCACCCCCGGCTGACCGCCCGCTACCCGCGGCGGCGCCGCATGGCGGGCACGGTCAGCAGGCCCGCCAGGCCGTAGCTGAGGCCGGCGAGCAGGATCAGCACGGTCCAGCGGTCGCCCACGCCGGTCAGCCGCCCGGGGAGCCCCACCAGGTGCGCGAGCGCCAGCAGCACCGGCCCGGTCAGCACGACCGGCCACACCGGCCGCACCCCGAGCAGCCACAGCACCGGCCCGGCCAGCAGCCCGCTGACCACCAGCGCGACCGGCAACCCGATCACCACCAGCATGACGAACTCGCCGAACGTGGTCTCGTTCACCACCCGGTCGAGCATCCCGGCCTGGTGCGCCCGCACCCACACCAGCAGCAGCACCGCCCCCACGGCCGCCGACAGCAGGACGCGCACGAGCACCTTGACCGCGAAACCGCCCGCGGTGGGGCGCGGGGTGTCAGTCACGGCCGGCAGTGTGCCCCACCGGGTGGCGGGCTGTCACGGGCGCGGCCAGCGCGAACCCGAGGGCGCCGGCCAGCAGCCCGCCCGCCGGCACCTGCACCCACACCGTGGTCAGCGTCAGCACCGCGGTGAACGCCACGCCGCACGCGGCGAACCCCAGCGGCCGCTCCCGCCGGGTCGCGACGAACAGCAGCCACGCCCCCAGCACCCCGAGCACCAGGCCGACCGGGATCGAGACCAGCCCCAGGCCCAGGCAGTCCCAGTCCTCCGTCGAGCACACCACGCCCGCCGCGATGAACTCGCGCAGACCCCACCAGGCCGCGCCCACCAAGACCCCGACTAGCACGCCGATGATCAGCCGTCGCACCATGACCACCGGTTACCCGATCGGTCACGCTCCGCAAACGCCGGTTCACGACACGAACGCGGCGCCGATCAGGAACGCCAGCGCGCCCACCGCCACCGGCGCCACCCCCGTCGCGCCGGTCAGGGTCAGCAGCACCGCCACCCCGACCCCGGCGGCGGAGGTCGCGGCCGGTCGCGCCACCCGGGCCGACCGCAGCCCGGCCCAGCCCAGCACCCAGCTCGCCACCGGCACCAGGGGCGTGGCCAGCGCCAGGGTGACGCCGCACCCGATCTCCCCGCCGCACTCCACGGGCGCCCGGTGCAGGAACCACCACCAGCCCGTGCCGAGCACCGCGCCGACCACCGCCGCCCACCCGTACCGCCACGCCACCCGCCTCATACCGGTGAAGCATGGGCCGGGCACCGGCGCGCGGTCATGAGCAGAACTACGCGAAGAAGGGCCCCCACCCGGCGGTGGGGGCCCTTCTTCGGCGACGATCAGCCCCGGTTGGACCGGACGCCCAGCAGGACGTCCTCCCAGGACGGCACGATCGGGTGGTTCTTCTTGCCGCGCTTCGGCGGCTCCATGCGGGGCTGCTTGGTCGCGGGCTGCTGCTGCGGCGGCACCGGGGCCGGCAGCGGCTCCTCGTCCACCGGGGCGGCCGGCACGGGCTCGGGCTCCGGCTGCTCGACGACCGGCGGCGGGACGGGCAGGGGCTCCTCGCGGACCAGGATCTCCGGCTCCAGGACGACCACCGGCGGCTTGTCCATCTCCAGCGCCGCCCGCGCCAGCTGCGTCACCGGCCGCAGGCTGCGCAGCCCCCGGTTCGGGTTCGGGTCCATCAGGTCCACGGCCGCGTCGTCCAGCGCGGTCACGGTGCCGCCCCGCACGCCCGGGTGGAACGCCCAGTGCGCCCGGTTGTCCGACCGGCCCGCGGTCCAGTGCAGCTGCACGACCCACCGGCCGTCCTCGCCGCGCCAGGAGTCCCACCTCACGTCGGTGTAGTCCTGCCCGCGCAGGCCGAACGAGTGCGCCACGACCTCGCCGAGCGTCTGCACGTCCGGGCCGTCCTCGCGCACCGGGTGGGCCCGCTGCGCCAGGTCCGCCGTGCGCGAGCGCTCCAGCAGCACCGGGTAGGCGAACCGCTCGACGCGGTGCTTGGGGATGCCGGCCGCGACCGCGACCTGCTCCACGGACTCGCCGGCGCGGATGCGGGCCTGGATCTCCCGGGGCCGCATCTGGCTGTCGGACTCGACCTCGATCTGGCCGAGCCGGGTGAGGTCGCCGCGCGCCGCCGCCCGCAGCCGCTCGTCCGCGGGCAGCACGAAGCGCTCGCCGCGATCCGGGTCCTCCAAGAGGACGGTCTTGCCGTCGTCTTCGAGCCCGATGACCCGCAACGCTCGCATCATGGCCTCCCGGTTGGCTCACCTCGCCGAGTACGCAACGCTAATGCGGCGTGCCGCCTTGACGGGGGAGGCTCGCCGTGTCACCGATATCTTCGTGTGATCTTGCCGTATGTCGCGGGTGTCCGCACGTCCGTTACCCGAAGGTTCACCCCCGGACGTGCGGAAGGGGCCTCCCGGGCGCGCCGGGAGGCCCCTCGTGGTACCGCGTCGCGGGCGGGGGTCAGAGCTGCGAGACCACCCAGTCGACGGCCTTGGTCAGGGTGGTGACGTCCTCGGGCTCGACGGCCGGGAACATCGCCACGCGCAGCTGGTTGCGGCCCAGCTTGCGGTAGGGCTCCACGTCGACCACGCCGTTCGCGCGCAGCACCTTGGCCACCACCGAGGCGTCCACCGAGTCGTCGAAGTCGACGGTGCCCACGACCTGCGAGCGGTGCGCCGGGTCCGCCACGTACGGCGTGGTGAAGGAGGTCGACTCGGCCCAGGAGTACAGCCGCGACGACGAGTCGGCGGTCCGGCCGACCGCCCAGTCCAGGCCGCCGTTGCCCAGGATCCACTCGACCTGGTGGTTCAGCAGGAACAGGGTGGCCAGCGACGGGGTGTTGTAGGTCTGGTCCTTGGTGGAGTTGTCCAGCGCCGTGGTCAGCGACAGGAACTCCGGCACCCACCGGCCGGACGCGCCGATCTCGGCGACCCGCTCCAGGGCCGCGGGCGACATCAGGGCGATCCACAGGCCGCCGTCGGAGGCGAAGCACTTCTGCGGCGCGAAGTAGTAGACGTCGAACTCCGACGCCGCGACCGGCAGGCCGCCCGCGCCCGAGGTGGCGTCGATCGCGACCAGCGCGCCGTCGGAGCCGGCGGGGCGGGCCACGGGCACCGCGACGCCGGTCGAGGTCTCGTTGTGGGCCCAGCCGACCAGGTCGGCGCCCTCGGCGTAGGCGATCTCCGGGGCGGAGCCCGGGTCGGCCTTGACCACGATCGAGTCCCCCAGGAACGGGGCGTCCGAGGTGACCTTGGCGAACTTCGACGAGAACTCGCCGTAGGTGAAGTGCTGGGCGCGCTCGCGCACCAGGCCGAACGCGGCGGCGTCCCAGAAGGCGGTGGTGCCGCCGTTGCCCAGGACGACCTCGTAGCCCTCGGGCAGCGAGAACAGCTCGCGCAGGCCGGAGCGCACCTTGCCGACCAGGGACTTCACCGGCTTCTGGCGGTGGGAGGTGCCCATCAGCGCGGCGCCCTCGGCCGCGAGGGCCTCCAGCGCCTCGGGACGGACCTTGGAGGGCCCGCACCCGAACCGGCCGTCGGACGGCCGCAGTTCGGGGGGCAGGACCAACGTGGTCGGGTCGGCGGTCTGGGTCATCGCGGAGCCTCCGGTAGCGGGGAGGGGGTCGGCCGACCGGCGCCGTTGCCGGGGGTCCAAGTGTTGCAGGGCGGTGACCGGGAGGTGGCAACCGGGTGTCGTGGGTCACCCGGTCCTCCCAGTCGGTGGACACCCCCGGCACGCGCGGTGACCGGTGGCGGCGCCTCGACCGCGCCACCACCGGCCCCCGGGACTACGCGATCCGGTCCCAGCCCTCGACCTCGGAGGGCGTGCGCGGGCCGGGGCCCACGTAGGCCGCGGACGGCCGCACGAGCCGGCCGGTGCGCTTCTGCTCCAGGATGTGCGCCGACCAGCCGGCCGTGCGCGCGCAGGTGAACATCGCGGGCATCATGTGCGGCGGCACCTGCGCGAAGTCCAGGATCACCGCGGCCCAGAACTCCACGTTCGTCTCGATCGCCCGGTCCGGCCGCCGCTCGCGCAGCTCCGCCAGCGCGGCCTGCTCCAGCGCCTCCGCCACCTCGTAGCGGGCCGCGCCCAGTTCCCGGCAGGTGCGCCGCAGCACGCGCGCCCGCGGGTCCTCCGCCCGGTACACCCGGTGGCCGAAGCCCATCAGCCGCTCGCCCCGGTCGAGGACGCCCTTGACGAAGCCCCTCGCGTCGCCGGTCCGCTCGACCTCCTCGATCATCGGCAGCACGCGCGCGGGCGCGCCGCCGTGCAGCGGGCCGGACATGGCGCCGATCGCGCCGGACATGGCCGCCGCGACGTCCGCGCCCGTGGACGCGATGACCCGCGCGGTGAACGTGGAGGCGTTGAGCCCGTGCTCGGCGGCCGACACCCAGTAGGCGTCCAGGGCCCTCACGTGCGCCGGGTCCGGCTCGCCCCGCCAGCGGGTGAGGAACCGCTCGGTGATGGTGCGGCACTCGTCGATGCGGGCCTGCGGCACGGCGGGCCGGCCGATGCCGCGCGCGGACTGCGCCGCGTAGGACAGGGCCATCACCGAGGCCCGCGCCAGCTGCTCCCGGGCGCGCTCGTCGTCGATGTCCAGCAGCGGCTGGTAGCCCCAGATGGGGGCGACCATCGCCAGCGCCGCCTGCACGTCCACCCGCACGTCGCCGGTGTGCACCGGGATGGGGAACGGCTCGGCGGGCGGCAGGCCGGGGCCGAAGCGGCCGTCCACCAGCAGCGCCCACACGTTGCCGAAGGTGACCTTGCCCGCCAGGTCCTCGACGTCCACGCCCCGGTAGCGCAGCGCGCCGCCGTCGCGGTCCGGCTCCGCGATCTCGGTGCGGAAGGCGACCACGCCCTCGAGTCCTGGTTTGACGCCGTCGTCCTCGCTGTGCACCACGCTGTGCGCTCCTCTTCCGACGAAGGTCCCAGGGGTTGGTCCAGGGGTTGACAGCACCTTCCTCCGCGGCGCACGCGCCGGCAATCACGGGCGTGCGTGGCGTCGGTCACGATCAAGGAACCGATTCAGAACGGAAGCGGAGTGCAAGCGGATCGTTAAGCCCTTGTTTCCGGCCGGGGGTACCGGCGTTTCGCCGTGGTAGACCACCGACCATGCACCTGACGCCGCACGAGCGCGACAAGCTGCTGGTCCACGTCGCGGCCGACGTCGCGCGCAAGCGGCTGGAGCGCGGTGTCGTCCTGAACTACCCCGAGGCCGTCGCGCTCATCACCGACCACGTGCTGGAGGGCGCGCGGGACGGCCGCTCGGTCAGCGACCTGATGGACAGCGGCCGGCACGTCCTCGCGCGCGGCCAGGTGCTGCCGGGCGTGCCCGAGATGATCGAGTCCGTGCAGGTGGAGGCCACCTTCCCGGACGGCACCAAGCTCGTGACCGTGCACCACCCGATCGCGTGAGGAGGAACCGACGTGGTCCCTGGTGAGGTGATCCCCGGGAACGAGCCGGTGGAGCTGAACCCCGGCCGGCCGCGCACGACGCTGGTCGTGGTCAACGCCGCCGACCGCCCGGTGCAGGTCGGGTCGCACTACCACTTCGCGGCGGCCAACCCGGGCCTGGAGTTCGACCGGGAGGCCGCGTGGGGCAAGCGGCTGGACGTCCCCGCGGGCACGGCCGTGCGGTTCGAGCCGGGCGTGGAGCGCGAGGTCGTGCTGGTGCCGATCGCCGGGGCGCGGCGGGTGCCGGGCCTGCGGCCCGAGTGGGCCGGGGAGCTGGACCGGTGACCGGGCCGGGGGCGCACCGGATCGACCGCGAGCGCTACGCGGAACTGCTCGGCCCCACCGTCGGCGACCGCGTCCGGCTGGCCGACACGGAGCTGTTCATCGAGGTCACCGAGGACCGCAGCCGGGGCGCGGGCGCCGGCGACGAGGTCGTCTTCGGCGGCGGCAAGGTGATCCGCGAGTCCATGGGCCAGGGCGTGGCCACCCGCGCCGAGGGCGCGCCCGACCTGGTGATCACCGGCGCGGTCGTGCTGGACCACTGGGGCGTGGTCAAGGCGGACGTGGGCGTGCGCGACGGGCGCGTGGTCGGCATCGGCAAGGCCGGCAACCCCGACACCATGGACGGCGTCGACCCGGCCCTGGTCATCGGACCCGGCACCGAGGTGCTGGCGGGCAACGGCAAGATCCTCACCGCGGGCGGCATCGACTGCCACGTGCACTTCGTCTGCCCGCAGATCGTCGAGACCGCCGTCGCCTCCGGCCTGACCACCCTCGTCGGCGGCGGCACCGGCCCGGCCGAGGGCACCAAGGCCACCACGGTCACGCCCGGCGCGTGGAACCTCGGCCGGATGCTCGCCTCCCTGGACCACCTGCCGGTCAACGTGCTGCTGCTGGGCAAGGGCAACACGGTCCGCGAGGAGGCCCTGCGCGAGCAGCTGGCCGGCGGCGCGGGCGGGTTCAAGCTGCACGAGGACTGGGGCACCACGCCCGCCGCGATCGACGCGTGCCTGCGCGTGGCCGACGAGTCCGGCGTGCAGGTGGCCATCCACACCGACACGCTCAACGAGGCCGGGTTCGTCGAGTCCACCCTGGCCGCCATCGCGGGTCGCTCGATCAACGCCTACCACTCGGAGGGCGCGGGCGGCGGGCACGCGCCGGACATCATCCGCGTGGTGTCCGAGCCCAACGTGCTGCCGTCCTCGACCAACCCGACCCGCCCGCACACCGTCAACACCATCGAGGAACACCTGGACATGCTGGTGGTGTGCCACCACCTCAACCCCTCGGTGCCCGAGGACCTGGCGTTCGCGGAGAGCCGCATCCGGCCGACCACGATCGCCGCCGAGGACGTGCTGCACGACCTGGGCGCGATCTCCATGATCAGCTCCGACTCGCAGGCCATGGGCCGGGTGGGCGAGGTGATCATCCGGACGTGGCAGACCGCGCACGTGATGAAGCTGCGGCGCGGCGGGTCGGGCGGCGGCGAGCCGGCCGACAACCTGCGCGCCCGCCGCTACGTCGCCAAGTACACGATCAACCCGGCCATCGCGCACGGCATCGACCACGAGGTGGGCTCGGTGGAGGTCGGCAAGCTGGCCGACCTGGTGCTGTGGGAGCCGAAGTTCTTCGGCGTGCGGCCGTCGGTGGTGCTCAAGGGCGGGTTCGTCGCGCACGCGGCGATGGGCGACGCCAACGCGTCCATCCCGACCCCGCAGCCCGTGCTGTCGCGGCCCATGTTCGGCGCGTACTCGGCGGCGCGCGGCAGCGTCCACTTCGTGTCGCGGCAGGCCGTGGACGCGGACCTGGCGGACCTGCTGCGCCTCGCGCGGCCGCTGGTGCCGGTCCGGGACACGCGCGGGGTGACCAAGGCCGACATGGTGCTCAACGACGCGCTGCCGGACGTGCGGGTCGACCCGGACAGCTTCGCGGTGCGCGTCGACGGCGAGCTGATCGAGCCCGCGCCGGTGGCCGAGCTGCCGATGGCCCAGCGCTACTTCCTGTTCTGATGAACCTCGTGGCGCTGATGCTCGCGGACTCCCGCTTCCCCGGCGGTGGCCACGCGCACTCCGGCGGGCTGGAGGAGGCGGTGGCGCGGCGGCTGGTCACCGACGAGGGCACGCTGGCCCCGTTCCTGCTCGGCCGGCTGCGCACGGCCGGCGCGCTGGGCGCGGTGTTCGCCGCCGCCGCGACCCGGGCGGCGGACGCGCCCGGCCGCTACGCCGAACTGGACGCCGAGCTCGACGCCCGCACCCCCTCGCCCGCCCAGCGCGCCGCCTCGCGGGCGCAGGGGCGCGGCGCCGCCCGCGCCGCCCGCCGGGCCTGGCCCTCGCCCGCCCTGGCCGGGCTGCTGCGGGCCACGCCCCGGCCGCACCACCCGATCGTCGTCGGCGTGCTCGTCGGCGACCCGTTCGAGGCCGCGCAGACCGTCGCCTACCACGCGGTGACCGGGCCGGCGACCGGCGCGGTCCGGCTGCTCGGGCTGGACCCGTTCGGCGTCAACGCGGTGCTGGCCCGGCTGGCGGACGAGATCGACGCGGTGGCCCGCGCCGCCGCCGACCACGCCGGCACCGCGCCCGTCGACCTGCCCGCGCCCGCCTCGCCCGGCCTCGACCTGCTGGCCGAGGCCCACGACCGCCACCACAGGGAAGAGGTGCGTCTCTTTGTCAGCTGACCACGTGCACCCGGTCAACTTCGACCCGACCGACGCCGGGCACGACCCCCACGGGCACCACCACGACCCCGACACCCACGACCACGGCCGGGCGGTGCGCCTCGGCATCGGCGGCCCGGTCGGCAGCGGCAAGACCGCCCTGACCGCCGCCCTGTGCCGGGCCCTGGGCGGCGAGCTGGAGCTGGCCGTGGTGACCAACGACATCTACACCACCGAGGACGCCGACTTCCTGCGCCGGGCGGGCGTGCTCGACCCCGGGCGGATCGAGGCGGTGCAGACCGGCGCGTGCCCGCACACCGCCATCCGCGACGACATCACCGCCAACCTCGACGCGGTCGAGCTGCTGGAGCACCGCTTCCCGGACCTGGAGCTGATCATCATCGAGAGCGGCGGCGACAACCTCACCGCGGTGTTCAGCCGCGGCCTGGTCGACCGCCAGGTCTTCGTCGTGGACGTGGCCGGCGGCGACAAGGTGCCCCGCAAGGGCGGCCCCGGCGTCACCACCGCCGACCTGCTGGTGATCAACAAGACCGACCTGGCCCCGCTGGTGGGCGCCGACCTCGAGGTCATGGCGGCCGACGCCCACCGGGTGCGGGGCGGGCTACCCGTGGTCAGCCAGTCGCTGGTCGAGACCCCGCAGGCCCCGGCGGTGGCCGACTGGGTGCGCGCTCAGCTCCGCACGCTCGCGACGGTCAGGTGAGCGCCGAATTCACCGACGTCCCCCGCGCAGCCGTAGGCGTCCACGAGCGGCAGGTGCAGCGGCGCGGTCTCGTCCGGCGGGTAGACGCGGATGCCCCACACGGGTGTCTTGAGGCAGTCGGCCGGGTCGAAGTTGTCGACCGCGGCGAACCCGACGTCCGAGGTGGCCGCCGCGCCGTGCGGCAGGGTGAGCAGCGGTCCCCGCTCGCCGACCCGCACGGCCGCCGCGCCGACCTGGTTCCCCGCCGCGTCCACGTAGGACACGCCGGGGAACCCGCGCAGCACGCACGCGACCGGGCCCCGGTTGGTCAGCACGACCTCGCGGTAGGTGGTGCCCGCCGTCCCGCTGACGCGGCCGAACCGGACGTCCAGGTCGGCCGAGCGGCAGGTGGTGGTCTCGGCTCGCTGTTGGGTGACCCGCTGTCCGGTGACCTGCTGTCCGGTGCCCGGTGTTGCGACGGCGGTTCCCCCGGTGCTCAGCAGCGCGGCGCCGGCCGCGACCGCTGCGACAAATTTCCTCATCACGATCTCCCCCGAGATTCGCGGGTGGAATTCCCACCCGATGGAGAGACGTGTCGGGCGTCACAGGGGTTGCACCGGTGAGGGCGCGGGCCCGCCTGGTCGTGGCGCGTGACCCGGACGGGCGAACGTCGGTGCGCGAGCTGAGGTCCATGGCCCCGCTCCGGCTGGTGCCGCACCGCGGGCGCGCCGAGACCGCGCTGGTCCACCTGGTCAGCTCGGTCACCGCGCCGCTGGGCGGCGACGACCTCGAACTGGACGTCCGGGTCGGGCCGGGGGCGGCGCTGGTGTTGCGGGGAGTAGCCGCCACGCTCGCCCTCCCGGGTCACCGCGACACCGGCAGTCGGTCACTCGTCCGGGTGGAATTGGGCGAGGGCGCGTCGCTGGAACACCTGCCCGAGCCCACCGTCGTCACGGCACGGGCGCGGCACGAGGCGGTGTTCCGCGCGGACTTGACGGAAGGCGCTCGACTTCGCACCAGGGAAATCCTCGTGCTGGGCCGGCACGGCGAGTCCTCCGGGTTGCTCGACACCACGCTGGACGTCCGGAGAAACGGGACCGTAATAAAACAGACATCTCGCCTCGGCGTGCCCGCGGTGGACCGCGGCGCGGCGGGGGTGGCGGGTCACCGGGTGCTGGGCTCCGAACTGCTGTGCTGGGGCGAGGACCTGCGGGAAGTGGTCTGCGGGGACTGGTGGTCGCTGGTGCCGCTGGCCCGGGGCGGCAGCCTCGCCACGGCCCTCGGCAACGACGCCGTAACCGTGGAACGCGCTTTGGACCGGGCACTCGCCGAACACCCGGGATCGCATGATCGTCTGACTCGATCCCGAACTCGATTCCGAGTCGGGCATCACACCGAAAGTGACGGATCGGGTGGTGGTCATCACCGTGCGGGCGGTTCCGCGACAAGCCGGGAACCCGTACCGTCGCGGGATCGCCAAGTGCCACAAGTGCCTGGCGGGCGCTAGTTACACCACGCTCCGGGAGGTCGGGATGTCGAAGACCACGAACATCGCGTTGCCGTCGATGCGCGTGTCTTACGAGCACGGTTCGCTCACCGAGAGCGACCTCGCCGGCAGCTGGCACGAGCAGCTCCAGCTGTGGCTCGACCAGGCGACCGGCGCGGGTCTGCCCGAGCCCAACGCGTTCGTGCTCGCCACCGCCGACCCGGAGGGCAGGCCGTCGTCCCGCACGGTGCTGGCCAAGGGCCTCGACGCGCGCGGTCTGGTGTTCTTCACCAACTACACCTCCACCAAGAGCCACGACCTGATGGCCACCCGCTACGCCTCCGCCACGTTCCCGTGGTTCGCCATGCAGCGGCAGGCGCACGTGCGGGGCACCGTGGAGAAGGTCGGCGCGGAGGAGACGGCCCGCTACTGGGCCGGCCGCCCGCGCGGCTCCCAGCTCGGCGCGTGGGCCTCGCCGCAGTCCCGGGTGGTCAGCGGCCGCACGACGCTGGAGAGCGCGCTGCACAAGGTCGAGCGGCAGTTCGCCGACGCGGACCGGGTGCCGGTGCCCCCGCACTGGGGCGGCTGGCGCATCCGGCCCGAGGAGGTCGAGTTCTGGCAGGGCCGCCGGGACCGCATGCACGACCGCCTGCGCTTCCGCCTCGGCCGCGACGGCTGGGAGCTCCAGCGCATCGCGCCCTGAGCGTCGTTCCCCGGGCGCCGTTCCCTGAGCGTCGTCCCTAGGGCGTCGTCCCCTGAGCGTCGTCCCCTGAGCGTCACCGACCCCTGAGCACCGCACCCGCGAGGCGGGTGTGCCACGAGCCCCGCCGATCCCGACCGGCGGGGCTCGTGGCGTGCCGGGGGCGGGTCCCGCGACGTTCGCTCGACGTCCGCCCGACGTCCGGCCGCGCGCCGTCGGGGGTCGGGCCCGGGGTGTGCGACGTCTCGGTGGAGAACTTGTTAGTTATCGTAGGCTAACGACCGTGCGGAAAGTCCTGGGGCGCATCGCCATCGACACGCGCCCGCTGAAGGTGGTGGCCTTCCGGCGCCTGTGGCTCACGACCGTGGTGACCGCGGTCGGCAGCCAGCTCACCGCGGTGGCCGTGCCCAAGCAGGTCTACGACCTGACCGGGTCGTCGGGCTGGGTCGGCGTGTCGGCGGGCGTGGCGCTGGTGCCGCTGCTGGTGTTCGGCCTCTACGGCGGCGCGATCGCCGACGTGGTGGACCGCCGCAAGCTGCTGGTCGTCACCAACACCGGCATCGCGCTGACCTCGGTGCTGCTGTGGCTCCAGGCGGCGTTCGCGGTCGACTCGGTGTGGCTGGTCATCGCGCTGCTCGGGTTGCAGCAGGTCTTCTTCGCCGCCAACGCGCCCGCCCGCACCGCGTCCGTGGCCCGGCTGGTGCCCGCCGAGCAGCTCCCGGCGGCCACCGCGCTGTCCTCGACGGTGATGATGTTCGGCGGCGTGTTCGGGCCCATGCTGGCCGGCGCGTTCATGCCGGTGGTGGGGCTGTCGACGCTGTACCTCGTGGACGCGGTGGCGCTGACCGCGACCATCTGGGCGGTGTGGAAGCTGCCGCCGCTGCCGCCGCTCGACGGCACCACGCGGCGGGCCGGCCTGCGCGACGTGGTCGACGGGTTCCGCTACCTGGCCGTGCAGAAGATCCTGCTGGCCAGCTTCCTGCTCGACATCATCGCCATGGTCTTCGGGATGCCCCGGGCGCTGTTCCCGGAGATGGCCGAGCACACCTTCGGCGACCCGCCCGGCGGCGGCCTGGCCCTGGGCTGGCTGTTCGCCGCGATCCCGCTGGGCGCGATGCTGTGCGGGCTGACGTCCGGCTGGACCTCGCGCGTGCACCGGCACGGCGTGGGCGTGGTGGTCGCGATCGTGGTGTGGGGCGTGGCGATGGTCGGCTTCGGCCTGTCGAACGCGCTGTGGCCGGCCGTGGTGTTCCTGGCCATCGGCGGCGCGGCCGACATGATCAGCATGGTGTTCCGCAGCTCCATCCTCCAGGCGGCGGCCACCGACGAGATGCGCGGCCGGATGCAGGGCGTGTTCATCGTCGTGGTCGCCGGCGGGCCGCGCGTGGCCGACCTGCTGCACGGGACGACCGGCGCGCTGATCGGGCCCGGCCTGGCCAGCGCGCTGGGCGGGGTGCTGGTGGTGGTCGGCACGGGCCTCGCGGTGGTGGCCATCCCGGCGATCGGGCGCTACCGGTTCGTCGCGAAGCCCCTGGGGACCGCCCCGGAACCGGGGAAGCACTGAGATTTCGGCTCAGGGGCCGGCTCCGGGGTCGGATCGGACCTCCGCAGCCGGTCGACCGGCCGAACATCAAGAGTTGCCCAAGATTGGCCTTTCAGCTGTGCGGCCACCCTGTGATCCGGCACACTCACCCGGCATGGCGGAAGCGACGAGCGCCCCGGCGCAACCGGAACTGAAGCGGGCCATCGGCCCCAAGCTCCTGCTGTTCTTCGTGATCGGTGACATCCTCGGCACCGGCATCTACGCCCTCACGGGCAACGTCGCGGGCAAGATCGGCGGCGCGCTGTGGCTGCCGTTCCTGATCGCGTTCGCGGTCGCCTTCCTCACCGCGTTCAGCTACCTCGAACTGGTCGGCAAGTACCCGAGGGCGGCGGGCGCGGCGCTGTACACCAACCGCGCGTTCAAGATCCAGTTCCTCACGTTCATGGTGGCGTTCGCGGTGATGAGCTCCGGCATCACCTCCGCCTCCTCCGCCGCGCTCGCGTTCGGGCGCACCTACCTCCAGTCGGTCATCCGCGAGTTCTTCTCCGACACGTTCGCGGTGTCGGCGACGCTGGTCGCGATCCTGTTCATCCTCGGCCTGGCCGCGATCAACTTCCGGGGCGTCTCGGAGTCGGTCAAGGCCAACGTGGTGCTGACCTGCATCGAGCTGTCCGGCCTGGTCATCATCATCGCGATCGGCCTGTTCGCGGTGCTCTCCGGCGACGGCGACGCGAGCCGCCTCACCCAGGTCGACCCGGCGCCCGGCCAGAGCGCGCTGGTCGCGGTCACGTCGGCGACCGCGCTGGCGTTCTTCGCGATGGTCGGCTTCGAGGACTCGGTGAACATGGCCGAGGAGTGCCGCGACCCGGTGCGGATCTTCCCGCGCGCGATGCTGTGGGGCATGGTCGTGGCGGCCGTGATCTACGTGCTGGTGGCCATCACCTCGTCGCTGCTCATCCCGTCCGACGAGCTGGCCAAGGCCGGGTCCTCCGCCCTGCTGCGGGTGGTGGAGGTCGGCGCGCCCGGCTTCCCGCTGTGGCTGTTCTCGCTGATCGGCCTGTTCGCCGTGATCAACTCGGCGCTGATCAACATGCTGATGGCGAGCCGCCTGGTCTACGGCATGGCGAACGAGCGGATCATCCCGAAGTCCTTCGGCGCCGTGCACCCGCGCCGCCGCACGCCGTGGATCTCGATCATCTTCACCAGCGGCATCGCGATCATCCTGGTGTCCACCACCGACATCGCCAAGCTCGGCGGCACGACCTCGCTGCTGCTGCTGATCGTGTTCACCATCGTCAACGTCGCGGTGCTGGTGCTGCGCAAGGAGAAGGCCGACCACAAGCACTTCCGCGCGCCGACGTGGGCGCCGGTGCTGGGCGCGGTGACCTGCGCGTACCTGGCCAGCCCGCTGTCGGGCCGGCCGTGGGACGACTACCGGATCGCGCTGTACCTGCTGGCCGCGGGCGTCGTGCTGTGGGCCGTCAACCGCGTGGTGCACGGCAGGACCGAGGTCGACGCGGAGAAGCTGGCCAAGTGACCCGGCCCCGGGCCGGGGGCCGTCGCGCCCCCGGCCCGGACCCGCGTCAGGCGCACCAGGTGTTGCCGGTGTACTGGAGCTTGCCCGCCATGACCCAGCCCCACTTGCCGTTGTTGACGTTCGCGCCGTAGTAGCGCGGGTTGCCCTTGATCCGGACGTTGAGGACGTCCCCCTGGACCGCCCAGCCGACGAACGACCCGCCGCTCTCGGCGTCGGTCATGTCGCCGTAGGCGGTGACCTGGTACTGCCACACCTGCGTGCACGCGGCGCCCACCTCGGCGGAGGCGGTGGCCGTGCCCGTGCCCAGGGCGAGGCCCGCGGCCAGCAGCGTCGTGGCGGCGGCACCGATGATCTTGTTCAACTCGGCTCCTTCGTCGGGTGAGCGGTCGGGCCGAAGCATGGTGGGCCGATGGACCCGGGGTCACTGCGGTGGCGCGTAGTGAGCGGTGTTCACGTTCTGTGGGGTGCCCGCCGGCTGCCGCCCTCCACCCGTCAGCCGCCGCCCATCGGCCCGAATGGCGGAAAGCGCTTTCGCCCCCCTGGTCCGAAAGAGTTTCGCGTTCCGGGATGTGACGCCCCGCGCCCGCCACCCGGATACGCTCTTGATCCATGCTGGAAATCGCCCACGGCGCGTCCCGCGCCGTCATCGCACCCGAGGGTGCCAACCTCAAGTCCTACGAGGTCGGCGACGTGCCGTACGCGGAGACGTACGAAGACGAGCCGCCCATGGGCTGCGGCGCGGTGCTCGTCCCCTGGCCCAACCGCACGGCGGGCGGGAAGTGGGTGCTCGACGGCGAGGAGCAGCAGCTGGAGATCGGCGAGCCCGCGCGCGGCAACGCCATCCACGGCCTCGTGCGCCACGCGCTGTGGCACGTCGTCGAGCACACCGGGTCGCTGCTGTCGCTGGAGACGCCGGTCGCGGGCTTCGGCTGGCCGGTGCCGCTGCGCACCACGATCACCTACGCGCTGGACGAGAACGGCCTGACCGTGTCGCACGGCGTGACGAACGTGGGCCAGAAGCGCACCCCGTTCGGCGTCGGCACCCACCCGTACCCGAGGGCGGGCGCGTCGCTGACCGACGAGACCTCGCTGTCGCTGGCCGCCACCACCGTGCTGCCGGTCGACCCGGAGACCATGATCCCCAACGGCCCGGCCGTGCCCGTGTCGGGCGACTACGACTTCCGGGTGGCGCGCCTCCTCGACGGGGTGAAGCTGGACACCGCGTTCGGCGGCTGCGAGCCGGTGGACGGCCTGGTGCGGCACGTGCTGAAGGGCCCGGCCGGCGGGGTCGAGCTGTGGGCGGACCCGGACTTCCGGTGGGTGCAGGTCTACACGCCGGACAACTTCCCCGGCCGGGGCCGCGCGGTCGCCGTCGAGCCCATGACGTGCCCGCCGGACGCGCTCAACAGCGGGGTCGACCTGCTCTGGCTGGAGCCCGGCGAGTCGTGGGCCGGCCGCTGGGGTTTGCGCCCGCTGTCGTAGGTCGTTAGCCTCGCTAACTATGAACGTCGCCATCACGGGTGGGTACGTCGTGCCGGTGGCCGGGCCGCCGATCGAGGGCGGCACGGTCCTGGTCCAGGACGGGAAGATCGTCGCGGTCGGCGCGGACGTCGAGGTCCCGGACGGCGTGCCGGTCGTCGACGCGGCGGGCGGGTGGGTGCTGCCCGGCTTCGTGGAGGCCCACGGCCACCTCGGCGTGCACGAGGAGGGCGAGGGCTGGGCCGGGCAGGACACCAACGAGATGACCGACCCCAACGGCGCGCGGCTGCGGGCGCTGGACGCGATCAACGCCGCCGACCAGGGCTTCGCCGACGCCCTGACCGGCGGCGTGACCACGGTGGTCGTCAAGCCGGGGTCGGGCAACGTCATCGGTGGTCAGACGGTCGCCGTGAAGTGCTGGGGCCGCACGGCCGACGAGATGCTGCTGCGCAACCCGGTGAGCGTGAAGAGCGCGCTGGGCGAGAACCCCAAGCGGGTCTACGGCGACCAGAAGAAGCTGCCGTCCACCCGGCAGGGCGTCGCGGCGGTGATCCGGGACGCGCTCACCAAGGCGCAGGACTACGTCGCCCGGCGCGACGCGGCGGACGGCCCGTTCGACCGCGACCCCACGTCCGAGGTGCTGGCGAAGGTGCTGTCGGGCGAGCTGCCGTGGTGCCAGCACTGCCACCGCGCGGACGACATCGCCACCGCTCTGCGGCTGGCCGACGAGTTCGGCTACCGGCTCATCGTCAACCACGGGACCGAGGGTCACCTGATCGCGGACCTGCTGGCCGAGCGCGGCGTGCCGGTGGTCATCGGGCCGCTGTTCACCTCGCGGTCGAAGGTCGAGGTGCGGCAGCGGTCGCTGCGCAACCCGGGCATCCTGGCGCGGGCCGGGGTCGAGATCGCCATCACCACCGACCACCCGGTGGTGCCCATCCACTTCCTGGTGCACCAGGCCACGCTCGCCGTGAAGGAGGGCCTGGACCGGCGGGTGGCGCTGGAGTCGATCACGGTGAACCCGGCGCGGATCATGGGCCTGGACGACCGGGTCGGGTCGCTGGCGCCGGGCCTGGACGGTGACGTGGTGATCTGGTCGGGCGACCCGCTGGACGTGATGAGCCGGGCGCTGAAGGTCTTCGTGTCCGGGCGCGAGGTCTACCGGTACGAGGACGGGGAAGAGGTCGTCGCGAACCCGTTCTACGCGGAGTCCTGAGCGGCTCCCGGGTGTTGTCCGGGTCGGGTTGACCAGCCGCTGTTGCGGCGGCTGGTCAATTTGCTAAACTTTGCCCGCGGACCCGTCCCACTCCCGTGGGGAAGCGGGTCCAGCTTCTTTTCCGGGTTTTCCCCGTCGGGTCCACCTCGACCGGATCACATCACCTGCGGTTTGCCGCCCACGGCGCAGACCCGGCCGAGCAGCTCCGGGTACCAGTCCCACATGAACTCCTTCCCGGGAGCGCGCAGCACGCACTGGTAGGCGGCGTAGGCGACCAGGTCCGCCACCTGCACCCACTGGCTGAGGTGCGAGCCCTGGAAGAACGGGTCCTCCACGAGGTTGCGGGTGGCGAGTTCGAGGGAGCGGTGCGCCTGGCGGTAGGAGGGATCGGTGCCGTCCCCGTCCATGACCACGAACCCGTGGTGCCCGGTCGCGACGAGGCGTGCGTCGATCTCGGTGACCAGGTCCGCGTACAGGCCGGCCTTGGCGTCGACGTACCGGGTTCCGGTCGTGTCGCGGCAGACGGCGCCGGTGCGCACGCCGGGCATGGCGGCGATCGCGCTCAACGCGTTGACCACCACCGCCGATCGGTTGGCCTTGCTGCGGTCCCAGCCCGTCCCCGTCGGTCTGCCCCGACCGTTGACGAACTTGGTGGCGTGCAGCTCGTAGCTGGCCGGGAGCCCCACGGAGGCGTGGAGGGCTTTGCGCCAGTCGAGCCACGAGCGCAGGGCCGGACGCCAGTCGGAGACCGACAGTTCCACCCAGCCGTAGACGACGAGCTGGGAGGTTTGCGCCCCCGAGTCGTCCATGTAGAACAGGCGCACATCGCTCACGGCGGCACACGGTACGACCCGGTCGGCCCGGACCGGTGACCGACCACCCAACGCGACCGCCGCTCACGTGGGGGCTCCGCCCCCGTGGTCCCGAACGCCGCCGATCCCCAACCGGACCCTGTCGCCCCGGGCCGTCCGTCCGCCAGACTGGGCGGACGGACGACCGACCGGGGGACGACATGGCGTGGGTTCGGGCTCTGCTGCTGACGTTGGTCGTGTGGGTGGTGCTGGCCCTCGCCCTCACCTTCCTGCTGGGCCTGCTGGGCAGCCTCGGGTCGACCGAGCTGTGGCTGACCACGGCGGCGGCCCTGGTCGCCTCCCTGGCGATCAACCGGAAGCGGCTGCGGGACGCGCTGGACTAGGCCGCGCGGTCAGCGGCGCAGCTCGCGCCCGATCACCAGCCGCTGGATCTGGTTGGTGCCCTCGAAGATCTGGAGCACCTTCGCCTCCCGCATGTACCGCTCCACCGGGAAGTCGCGCGTGTACCCCGCCCCGCCCAGCACCTGCACCGCGTCCGTCGTCACCCTCATCGCCGCGTCCGTGCAGACCAGCTTCGCCACCGCCGCCTGCCGCCGGAACGGCAGCCCCCGGTCCCGCCGGCGGGCGCCGTCCAGGTACGTCGCCCGCGCCGAGTCCACCGCGGCGGCCATGTCGGCCAGCAGGAACTCCAGGCCCTGGAAGTCGATGATCGCCCGGCCGAACTGCGTGCGGGTCTTCGCGTAGGCCACGGCCTCGTCCAGCGCGGCCTGCGCCAACCCCACGGCGCAGGCGGCGATCCCGAGCCGGCCGGAGTCCAGGGCGGACAGCGCGATCTTCAGCCCGTCGCCCTCGGCCCCGACCAGCCGGTCCGCCGCCAGCCGCACGTCCTCGAAGGTCAGCTGCGCCGTGGTCGACCCGGTCAGGCCCATCTTGCGCTCGGGCGGCGCGGCGGTCAGGCCCTCGACCCGCCCCGGCGCGAGGAAGCAGCTGATGCCGCGCCCGCCGTCGTCGGAGGTGCGGGCCATCAGGGTGTAGAAGTCGGCCACGCCGGCGTGCGTGATCCACGCCTTCGTGCCGTTCACGACGTACTCGTCGCCGTCGCGCGCGGCCCGGGTGGACAGCGCCGCCGCGTCCGAGCCGGCGTGCGACTCGGACAGCGCGTACCCGCCCAGCAGGTCGCCGGCCAGGGCGTCGGGCAGCCACCGGGCCCGCTGCTCGTCCGTGCCGAACGTCGCGAGCGCGTAGCAGGACATGACGTGCACCGACAGGCCGACGCCGACCGACATCCAGGCCGAGGCGACCTCCTCCAGCGCCTGGAGGTACACCTCGTACGGCAGCGCGCCGCCGCCGAACTCCTCCGGGTAGGGCAGGCCCAGCAGTCCGCTCCGGCCGAGCAGCCGGAACTTCTCGCGCGGGAACCGCTCGTGCTCCTCGTGCTCGGCCGCGTGGGGCGCCAGCTCCTCGCGGGCGATCTCGCGGACCAGGTCGAGCAGGTCCTCGGCCTCGGTGGTGGGCAGCAGGCGTTCGGCGGGCATCGTCGACCTCCGTGGGACGGCTCACCCCGTCCGGTGAACCGCAGTACTCGCGACAGTACTCCAGGACGTACCACAGTACTGTCGAGCGGGAGTGTGACAGAGTCCCGACCATGACCCCGATCGCGCGCGGACCGCTGACGCCCCGTCAGGTGGAACTGCTCGGGCGGCTCGAAGCGCTGGTGCTCGCCGAGGGTTTCGCGCACTTCACCCTGGACGACCTCGCGGCGCGCCTGCACTGCTCCAAGTCGACCCTCTACGCGCTGGCCGCCAGCAAGGAGCAGCTGGCCGTCCGCGTGGTCGGCCGGTACTTCAAGGGCGCGGCCGAGCGGATCGAGCGGCGGATCGCCGGCGTCGAGGACGTGCGCGCCCGCGTCGGCACGTACCTGGCGGGCGCCGCCGAGGAGCTGCGGCGCGCGTCGGCCCGGTTCATCGCGGACGTGGCGGCGTTCGCGCCCACCCGCTCGACCTACGAGCGCAACGCCCGCGCCGCGGCCGAGCGGATCCGCGAGTTCATCCAGGAGGGCGTGCGCGAGGGCGTGTTCCGGGAGGTGCACGCCACCCTGGTCGCCGAGATGGCGGGCCTGCTGATCGAGGGCATCCAGACGGGTGTGCTGACCCGGCGCGCGGGCGTGTCCGACGCCGAGGCGTTCACCGCCCTGGGTGAACTGCTGCTGGACGGTTTGCGGAGAGAACGGAGCCAGTCGTGATCGTCGTCGCCGGAGAGGCCCTGGTCGACCTCGTGCCCACGCCGGGGGGTGACCTCGCGCCGCGGCTGGGTGGCGGCCCGTACAACGTCGCGGTGGCCGCGGGCCGGCTGGAGGCCCCGGTGGGCTTCCTGTCCCGCGTCTCGGCCGACCTGTTCGGGGACCGGCTGGTCGAGCGCCTGCACGCCTCCGGCGTGCGCACCGACCTGGTCCAGCGCGGCCCGGAGCCGACCACGCTGGCCGTGGTCGGGCTCGCCGACGACGGGTCGGCCCGCTACTCGTTCTACGTCGAGGGCACCGCCGACCGGCTGGTCGCCGACCCCGGGCCGCTGCCCGACGACGTGCGCGCGGTCTCGTTCGGCACGCTGTCGCTGGTCCTGGAGCCGGGCGCGAGCGTCTACGAGCGGGTGCTGCGGCGCGAGGCGGACCGCGGCGCGCTGACCGTGCTGGACCCCAACATCAGGGCCGGCCTGATCGACGACCCGGACGCCTACCGCGCCCGCTACGCCTCGTGGCTGCCGCACGTGGGGCTGCTCAAGGTGTCCGTCGAGGACGCCCGCTGGCTGGCCGACCTGCCCGCCGACGCGTCCGAGGACGAGGTGCTGGAGGGCGTCCGCGGCTGGCACGGGCCCGCCGCGGTGGTGCTGACCCGGGGGAGTGACGGCCTGGCCGTGCTGACCCCGTCCGGCGACGTGATCCACGTCCCACCCACGCCCGTGGACGTGGTCGACACGATCGGGGCGGGCGACACCGTGCAGGGCGCGCTGCTGGCGTGGCTGCACCACCACGACGCGCTGTCCACCGAGGCCGTCCGGGGTCTGGACGACGGGCGCTGGCGCGCGGCGCTGGCCCACGCGGGCGCGGCGGCGGCGATCACGTGCTCCCGCGCGGGCGCGGAACCGCCGTTCCGGGCAGAGCTGGGATGACCTAGCTCTCACCCCGCTCGACGTGGAGGGACAGGCCCGAAGGGTTACGGTGGTGATTGCACGCTAGGCATTCGCGCACCTCCGCTGTGATGCCGATCCCATCTCCCGGAACCGGTTCATGCCGCGGCTGAGGAGCGGGTAGCCCGCCGGCTAGCGTGCGGAGAACTGACAGGACCCCAACGGGGTGGTGCTGCGGTGCAGGGGCGTTCCCGCGTCCGGGCCCCGCGTGCGAGACCCGCACGAGCCACCCCGCCCGAGCGTGAGAGGGACTCTGCATGCCCGACGCGACGACTGCGCCGAACGACACCCGTACCGTCGCGCTGCGCCATCCGGGCGGAGAGCACGAGATGAAGGTGGTGCCGGCCACCGAGGGTGCCCCCGGCATCGACCTCGGCAAGCTGCTGGCCACGACCGGCCTGGTCACGCTGGACAGCGGTTTCGTCAACACCGCGTCCTGCTCCTCGGAGATCACCTACATCGACGGTGACGCCGGCATCCTGCGCTACCGCGGCTACCCGATCGAGCAGCTGGCCGCGAAGTCGAACTTCAACGAGGTCAGCTACCTGCTCATCTACGGCGAGCTCCCGACCCAGGCCCAGCTGGAGGAGTTCTCCTCCAAGATCAGCAGGCACACCCTGCTGCACGAGGACCTGAAGCGCTTCTTCGACGGCTTCCCGCGCGACGCGCACCCGATGCCCGTGCTGTCCTCGGCGGTCTCCGCGCTGTCGACCTTCTACCAGGACAGCCTCAGCCCGTTCGACGCCAACCAGGTCGAGATCTCCACCATCCGCCTGCTGGCGAAGGTGCCCACCATCGCGGCCTACGCCTACAAGAAGTCCGTGGGCCAGCCGTTCCTGTACCCGGACAACTCCCTGGGCCTGGTGGAGAACTTCCTCCGGATGACCTTCGGCTTCCCCGCCGAGCCCTACGACGTGGACCCGGACCTGGTCCGCGCACTCGACCTGCTGTTCGTGCTGCACGCCGACCACGAGCAGAACTGCTCCACCTCGACCGTGCGCCTGGTCGGCTCGTCCGAGGCCAACCTGTTCGCCTCCATCTCCGCGGGCATCAACGCCCTGTTCGGCCCGCTGCACGGCGGCGCGAACAGCGCGGTGCTCGACATGCTGGAGAAGATCCGCAACGAGGGCGGCGACGTGTCCGCGTTCGTGAAGAAGGTGAAGAACAAGGAGGACGGCGTCCGCCTGATGGGCTTCGGCCACCGGGTCTACAAGAACTACGACCCGCGCGCCGCGATCATCAAGAAGACCGCCGACGAGATCCTCGGCAAGCTCGGCGCGTCCGACGAGCTGCTCGACATCGCGAAGGCGCTGGAGGAGACCGCCCTCGCGGACGACTACTTCGTCGAGCGCAAGCTGTACCCGAACGTGGACTTCTACACGGGCCTCATCTACCGCGCGATGGGCTTCCCGACGAAGTTCTTCACCGTGCTGTTCGCCCTGGGCCGCCTGCCGGGCTGGATCGCGCACTGGCGCGAGATGATCAACGACCCGGCCACCAAGATCGGCCGCCCGCGGCAGGTCTACACCGGTGCGGCGGAGCGCGACTTCGTGCCGCTCGACCAGCGCTGACGTCCCCGGCGCCGACGTCCCGGCGCCGACGTCCCGGCGCCGACGTCCCGGCGCTGACGTCCCCTGTGGAGCGAACGGCCCGCACCCGCGAAGGGTGCGGGCCGTTCCGCGTCCGGCCTCCGTCCCACCAGGACGGCGGCCCCTAGCGCAGCACGTCCCGCAGCCGCACCCGCGCGCCCGTCCGCAGCACCGCGTTCGCGTACACCTTCCCGCCCAGCCACGTGATCGCGGCGACCGCCGCCAGCGCCAGCGCCACCGCCAGCAGCACCTGCCACGTCGGCGCGACCCCCATCGCCATCCGCCCCGGCATCAGGATCGGCGCGAACGGCGGCAGCATCGACAGCACGGTCACCGCCGACCCGGTCGGATCGCTGATCATCAGGTTGATGCCCACCACGAACGCCACCACGATCGCCGTGCTGATCGGCGTGAGCACCGACTGGAGCTCCTCCTGCCGGGACACCAGCGACGCGGCCGCGGCGAACACCGTGGCGTAGAGGAAGAACCCGAGCAGGTACCACAGCAGCCCGGTGGCCAGGGCCCCGCCGGCCACCCCCGCCACGTCCACCACGCCCGACGCGCCGGCCAGCACCAGGCCGCCACCGCCGATCAGCGCCAGCTGGAGCAGCCCGACCGCGCCCAGCCCGACGACCTTGCCCAGCAGCAGCTGCCACGGCCGCAGCGTCGCCAGCAGGATCTCCACCACCCGGCTGGACTTCTCCTCCACCACGCCCTGGGCGACCATCGTCCCGTACACCAGCAGCGAGTAGTACAGCAGCGCGGCGATCACCAGACCGATCGCCAGGCGCCGGCCCGACTGATCGTCCGGCCGCTCCAGGACCACCACGTCCACGCCGGCCCGCTCCACGTTCCGCGCCACGTCGGCCGGGTCCAGGCCCGCCTCGGCCAGCTGCGCGTTGAGCACCTGCTGCTTCACGATCAGGTCGATGGAGCTGCGCAGCTGCTCGCCCAGCGACTCCCGGACCACCACGCGCAGGGCGTCCGGGGCGCCGGTGACCAGGGCGTCGAGGTCGCCGGACCGCACCCGGGCCTCGCCGTCGACCGGGTCGGCCACGTCGACGAGCTCCAGCTCGCGGCCGAACGACGCGGCGGTCCGCGCCAGCGGCTCGGCCAGCACGGTGGCCTGGCCGTTCAGCGCCACCCGGTCGCGACCCGCGTCGTCGAACAGCACCGCCTGGAGCAGCACGTACCCCGCCAGCACGGCCAGGATCGCCGCGGTGCCCCACACGAACGCCTTGGTGCGCACCCGGTTGGTGAACTCGCGGCGCGCCACCAGGAACACCGCCCGGCCCGTGGTCAGGCCGCTCACGCCGCGGCCTCCCGCGCCACCGCGCTGCGGAACAGCTCGGCCAGCGACGGCCGCTGCCGGGAGAACTCGTGCACCGGCCCGGTCGCGAGGGCGGCGCGCAGCACCGGCTGGTCGTCCGCGCCCGGCTCCAGCTCCACCAGGGTGCGGCCCTCGGACGTGGTGGCGGCGCGCACGCCCGGCACCGCGTCGGCCCACCCCGACGGCGCCCGCGGCGCGTCCACGACCAGTCTGGACGTGCCGCCGGCGCGCAGCTCGTCCACCGCGCCGCAGGCCACCAGCGTGCCGCTGCGCACGATGCCGACCCGGTCGCAGAGGCGCTCCACCAGGTCCAGCTGGTGGCTGGAGAACACCACGGGCACCCCGGTGGCGGCCTTCTCGCGCAGCACCTGGCTCATCACGTCCACGGCCACCGGGTCGAGGCCGGAGAACGGCTCGTCGAGCACCAGCACCTCCGGCTCGTGCACCAGCGCGGCCGCCAGCTGCACCCGCTGCTGGTTGCCCAGGCTGAGCTTCTGCACCTCGTCGCCGCGGCGGTCGCGCAGGCCCAGCCTGCCGATCCAGTCCTCGGCGGAGCGGTGCGCGGCGTTGGTGGGCAGGCCGTGCAGCTCGGCCAGGTAGACCAGCTGGTCGAGCACCTTCATCCGGGGGTAGAGGCCGCGCTCCTCGGGCATGTAGCCGATGCGCCGGCGCGTCTCGAACGTGATCGGCTCGCCGTTCCAGCGGACCTCGCCCGAGTCGGCGGCCAGCACGCCCAGCGCGATGCGCATGGTGGTGGTCTTGCCGGCCCCGTTGCTGCCGACGAAGCCGAACAGCTCGCCCGCCCGCACGTCGAAGGTCATGTCGGCCAGCGCCACGACCTCCCCGTAGCGCTTGGAGACCCGGTCGATCTCCAGCACCCCCTGTGGCACGGTGCCTTCCCTCCTGTCGTGCTAGCGGTAGACCTGCGTGGACAGCGGCTCGAACGGGGTGCGGCCGAACACCGCCTCCACGGGCAGCCCGAAGACCTCGCAGATCCGCATCGCCAGGTCGAGGCTGGGGTAGTGGTCCCCCCGCTCCAGCGCGCCGATCGTCTGGGGGTTGACCTCCACCGCCTCCGCCAACCCCGCCCGCGTCATGCCCCGTTCGACCCTGAGCACCCCGATCCGGTTGTGGAGGGGCCGGCCGGAGCCGCGTCGCACCGGACTCACCCGACGAAGTGTTGCGAAAACCCAACGCGACGGCAAGCAAACCGCCCGGACGTGGGGCCGAACGGCGGCATCCGGACCGGGCTTGACCGGAAATCACGTTTCGGTGAAACGATACGGGGCCGGGAACCGAATCGACTGGCGACGGGTCGAAGGGGCATCGGGGTCGCGCCCCGTTGTCGTGAGGGGTGAACATGGAGCCGGACCAGTGGCTCGCGCAGTACGGAGAGAAGATCGAGCAGGCCAAGCGGAACGCGGCCGCGGTCGAGACGCAGCTCGGCGGCGTCGGCGGCAGCGCGACGTCACCCGACGGGCTGATCACCGTGTCGGTGAACGCCTCCGGGGCGCTGACCGACCTGGTCCTGCGCCCGCAGTTGCGCGGTGAGGACCCGGAGCGCGTCTCCGGCGCCATCATGACCGCCGTCGCCCAGGCGCAGCGCGCCGCGGCCGGCCAGGTCGTCCAGATCATGTCGGAGTCCTTCGGCGACGGCCCCGCGCTGGACTTCGTGAAGGCGAAGATGCCGAACGGCTATTCGGGTGACGGCACCGACGAGGTGGAACCGGTCCCCGAGATCCAGCGTCGGGACACCAGGCCCGACGACGACTACTTCACCAACCCGCCCGATGTCATGGCCTGACCAGGGGGACATCATGACCAGATCCGAATCGTTCAACGTGAGTCCGGAGCAGATCCGGACGCACGCCGGCACGGTCGACCAGCTGACCCAGCGGATGCTCGCCGCCACGCAGACCGCCGACCCGTCGCTGTCGACCGACGCCTTCGGGGTGTTCGGTTCGTTCCTGGCCGAGTTCCTGCTCAAGGCGGCCGGCAACTCCCAGGACATCCTCGGCCAGGCCACGGAGACCGTCGCGGACATGTGCCAGGGCCTCCGCGAGGTCGCCGACCTCTACGAGAACGTCGACCTCGACAACGCGTTCGGCTTCAACGGAAGGGCACGTGGATGAACGCGCCGGCCAGCACACAGGGTCGTGACCCGTCCTACCTGATCAAAGACGTGCAGGGCACCGTCGCGGCCGTTGAGCGCGGCGACTGGGTGCAGGCCGGCCTCGGCATGGCCAACACCGCCATGGGCATCGTCGGCCTGGCCGCCAACCCGCTGTCGGGCTTCCTGTCCGCCGGGTTCAGCTGGGCCATCCAGCACGTCGACTTCCTGCGCGAGCCGTTCGACGCGCTGCTGGGCAGCCCGCAGGCGATCCAGCGGATGTCCGACAGCTGGCTGTCGGCGTCCAAGCAGATCGAGGGCATCGTCGCGGACTACCGCCGGACCTCCGTCGAGGAGACGCGGAACTGGACGGGCCGGTCGGCCGACGGCTACCGCGCGGCCAGCCAGAAGCACACCTCCGGCCTGGAGACCCTGGCCAAGGCGACCCAGGGCATCTCGCAGGCCGCCAAGGGCGCGGGCGAGCTGGTCGCGACCGTCCGCAAGACCATCATGGACCTGATCGGCAAGGCCGTGTCCGACATGGTCATGAAGATCGTCCAGTGGCTGGCGGCCTCGTTCCTGACCTTCGGCGCGGCCATCGCGGCGGCGATCTCGGACATCGTGCAGATGGCGTGCAACTACGCCAAGAAGCTCGCGGACTTCCTCCAGAAGCTCGGCAACTCGCTCAAGAAGCTGATCGACCTGATCAAGTCGGTCTCGCAGATCGCCCAGACCGCCAAGCAGATCCTCCAGGCGATCACCGCCATGACCTCGTCCAACCGGGGCGGCGGCGGCCTGAACCAGCGGCCCAGCGCGGGCGGCCTCGGCATGACCGAGGAGCAGCTGCGGGACATGGACCGCCGCGCCGACCAGCGCTACACCGGTCCGGGCGGCACCACCAACACCTCGGGCGGCAGCGGCGGTCACGGCGCCGGCCCGGTGATCGACCGCCCGCCGATGGTGGGCGTGGGCGCCGGCGGCCACCCCGAGCCGGTCAACACCTACCCCGCCGGTCCGGGCGGCCAGGTCATCAACCGTCCCCCGAACCTCGGCGGCGGCACCATGCCCCCCGGCACGGGCTCGGGCTCCGGCTCCGGCGGCTCGGGTTCGGGCACTGGCACCGGCGCTCCCCGCCCCGGCCCCGGCGGCGGCCACTGGGAGCCGGGCCGCTGGGTCTCCGACGGCAGCGGCTCGACCGGTGGCTACCCCGGCAGCGGCGGCTACCCCGGCGGCTCCCCGACGGGCCGCGGCTACGACACGACCCACGCCACGAACGTCGGCGCCGGCGCGGCCTACGTGCCGCCGGTCCGCCCGACCACCCCCGACGTGCCCCACAGCACCCCGAGCGGCCTCGGCGGCGCCGGTGGTGGCGGCGGCGGGGTCGGTGGCGGTGGCGGCGGCTTCGCGGGCGGCGGTGGCGGCTTCGCCGGTGGCGGCGGTGGCGGCGGTGCGAGCGGCGGCGGCGCCTCCGGCTCGACCCTCCAGGCCGGCGGCCAGTCCGGCGCGGTCGGCGCCGCGGGCAGCCCCACCGGCGCACCCGCCGCGGGCGGTCCCGCGGCCGGCGGCCGCCCCGGTGGCGCGGGCGGCGCGGGCATGATGGGCGGCGCCCCGATGATGGCGCCCCCGGGCCAGGGCGGCGACGGCAAGGACCACCAGCGCAAGGTCCGCCTGGAGGGCGAGGCCCTGGTGGAGGAACCGCCGAAGGCGTCCAAGCCGATCATCGGCGAATAACCAACCAAAGAGGGGGACCTCCCACGGAGGTCCCCCTTTCTCATGCCTCCACAACCCACCCAGGGATCCCGAACGTTGAACTCGGGGGTCGCGAACGTACGACACGGTGGTCCCGAACGTACGACTCGCGCGCGTGTCGAACACCCAGGCCCCGCGAGTCGTACGTTCAGAACGCGCGAGTCGTACGTTCAGACCTCGCGTGTCGTACGTTCAGGTCGGGCGTGTCGTACGTTCAGGACCGGCGAGTCGTACGTTCAGGGGGCGCGAGTCGAACGTTCGTGAGCACCGTGTCCCACGTTCAGGACTGGTGAGTTCTGCGTTCGTGGTCGGTGGTCAGGGCTGCCAGTTGGGCGGTGACGGCGGGTTCGGCGGTGGCTCGGTCGGCCGGGACCAGGCCGATCCGGGTGCGGCGGTCGAGGATGTCGTCGGCGGTCAGGGCGCCCTCGTGGTGGACGGCCCAGGCGACCTCGCCCAGCTCGGCCACGCGGGGGGCCTCGCCGCCGTAGCGCGCCACCAGGTGGGCGGGGGCGGGGGCGGTCGGGGGTGTGGCGCCGACCAGGGGGAGCGTGGCGGTGCGGCAGGGGACGGTGGTCAGGCGGGTGGCGTCCACGGCGTCGGCGGCCATGCGGCGGTAGGTGGTCAGCTTGCCGCCCACGACCGTGGTGACGTTGCCCGAGGTCAGCACGGCGTGCCGGCGGGACAGGTCGGCACTGGGGCCGTCGCCGCCGTTGAGCAGCGGGCGCAGGCCGGCGAAGGCGCCCAGGACGTCGGCCGGCGACAGGGGGTGCTCCAGGACCGAGGAGGCGACCCGCAGCAGGAAGTCCACATCGGACCGGGGCACGGTCGGGACGTCGGGGACGGGGCCGGTGACCGGTTCGTCGGTCAGGCCCACGTAGACGCGGTCGTCGTGCTGGGGGAGCAGCAGGGCGAAGCGGTTGCGCGCGCCGGGGACGGGCACGGTCAGGGCGGTGCCGGTCAGGCCCGCGGTGGAGGCCGACAGCACCAGGTGCGAGCCGCGCGACGGGCGCAGGTCCACGTCCACCAGGTCGCCCGCCCACACGCCCGCGGCGTTCACCACCGCGCGGGCCCGGAGGTCGAGGGACTCGCCGGTCAGGGTGTCGACGACCTGCGCGCCCGTGCCGGTCAGGGCGACCGCGCGGACGCGGGTGAGGATCCGCGCGCCGTGGCCGGCGGCGGTGCGGGCCAGGGCGATCACCAGGCGGGCGTCGTCGACCAGCTGGCCGTCGAAGCTCAGCAGGCCGCCGCGCAGCCCGGCGCGGCGCAGGCCGGGCGCCAGGGCCAGGGCCTCGGCCGCGGGCACCCGGCGCGGCGGCGGCAGCACGCCCGCCGGGGTGCGGGCCAGGCGGCGCAGCGCGTCGCCGGCGCGCAGGCCGGCCATCACCACGGACGAGCGCGAGCGGTCGTGCAGGGGGACGAGCTGGGGGAGCGCCCGGACCAGGTGCGGCGCGGTGCGGGTCATCAGGATGCCGCGCTCGACCGCGCTCTCGTGGGCCAGGCCCACCTCGCCCTGCGCCAGGTAGCGCAGGCCGCCGTGGACGAGCTTGCTCGACCAGCGCGACGTGCCGAACGCCAGGTCGTGCGCCTCCACCAGGCACACCGACAGGCCGCGCGACGCCGCGTCCAGGGCCACGCCCGCGCCGGTCACGCCGCCGCCGACCACGAGCAGGTCCACCGGCTCGGCGGCGACGTGGTCCAGGTCGCGGGCGCGGCGGGCCGCGTTCAGGGACGTGCCCGGGGAAATGTCCGGTGACGTGCCCGGCGAGGCGTTCGGGGAGGGGGTCATGTCAGGGCCGCTTCCAGGTAGGCGGACAGTTCGGCCAGCAGTTCCTCGAAGTCGAGGTCGGTGGTCGCCGGTCGCACGGACAGCACCAGCGACTGCGTGGTGAGCAGCACCAGCCGGGCCTGCGCGGCGGCGGAGCCGGGCCGGATCGAGCCGTCCGCGTGCCCCTCCTCGACCCGCGCCACCAGGAACGCCTCCACGAGCTTCTGCGTGCTGCCCAGCCGCTGCACGAGGTAGGGCAGCATCAGCTCGGCGTCCAGGTCGAGCACCCGCCGCATCAGCGGGTCGGCGGCCAGCAGCCGGATGCCCGCGATCGCCTGCGCGACCAGGCGCTGCCGCGCGTTGTCCCCGGTCACCTCCACGCGCCCGAGCAGCGCGGTGAACTCCCTGGTCATCAGGGTGCGGACCAGCGTCTTCACGTCGGGGAACCGCCGGTACAGGGTCATCCGGCTCACGCCCGCGCGCTTGGCGACGTCGGTCAGCGTGGTGCGGCGGACCCCGACCTCGACCACGCAGTCGCGGGCCGCGTCGAGCAGGGCGTCATCACTGTGACGTTGGGACGTCATGTGTAACACTGTAGCGGTGACGGAGCGCATCGACCACACCCTCCGGGCTCGCTGGACCCCCGAGGCCGGGCACCTCCCGCCGCACGCCCTGAAGTGGCTCGGGCAGCGGATCGGTCCCATCGGGACCGGAGCCGGGACCGGAGACGGGGGTAAAACCGAGGCCAAAACCGGAACCGGTGAGGCCACGCCCGTGCGGTTGCCCGCCGTGCCCGGGTCCGCGCTCGACGACGACGCGCGCGCCGCGCTCGACGACGTCGTCGGCCCCGGTTTCGTGCGGGTCGACCGGGACTCGCGGCTGGGCCGCGCGGGCGGTCTGTCCTATGTGGACCTGCTGCGGCAGCGCGGCGAGGGCGTCCTGGCCGTGCCGGACGCGGTGGTCCTGCCCGGCACGCCGGAGCAGGTCGTCGACGTGCTCAAGGCGTGCGCGGAGCACGACGTGGCGGTGGTGCCGTTCGGCGGCGGCACGTCCGTGGTGGGCGGCGTGAACGCCCTGCGCGGCGACAAGGCCGCGGTCGTCGCGCTCGACCTGGCCAGGCTGGACCGGCTGGTGGACGTCGACCCGGTCTCCCGGCTGGCCGTGCTCCAGGCCGGCGTGACCGCGCCGCGGGCGGACCACCTGCTCGCCGCGCACGGCCTGACCACCGGTCACGTCCCCCAGTCCTACGAGCGCGCCACGATCGGCGGGTTCGCGGCCACCCGGTCGGCCGGCCAGGCGTCCTCCGGCTACGGCCGGTTCGAGGACCTGGTGGAGGGCGTCCGCCTGGCCACCCCCGCGGGCGAGTGGCGGCTGGGCGGCGCGCCCGCGTCCGCTGCCGGCCCCGACCTCAAGCAGCTGGTCGTCGGCAGCGAGGGCGCGCTCGGCGTCATCACCGAGGTGGCGCTGCGCGTGCGGCCGCGACCCCGGGTCGAGCGCTACGGCGGTTTCGTCGTCGACGGCTGGGAGCACGGGCAGCGGGTCGTGCGCGCGCTGGCCCAGGACCGGGTGCTCGCGGACGTGACCCGGCTGTCCGACGTGGAGGAGACGGAGGTGTCGCTGGCGCTGGCCGGCGGCTGGAAGACCACCGCGCTCAAGGCGTACCTCGGGGCGCGCGGCGTGGCGCGGCCGTGCCTGCTGGTCCTCGGCTGGCACGGCCGCGACGAGGCGGAGGTCGCGCGCAAGCGCCGCGACACCCTGCGGGGCCACCGCCTGGTGTCGCTGGGCCGCCCGCTGGGCGAGGCGTGGCGGCGCGGCCGGTTCCACGGCCCGCGCCAGCGGGACGCGCTGATGGAGGTCGGCGTGTGCGTGGAGACCCTGGAGACCGCCGCGCACTGGTCCCGGCTCGACGACCTGCGGACCGCCGTGCGCGGCGCCCTGCTCGACGCGCTGGGCCGGTGCGTGGTCATGTGCCACCTCTCGCACGCCTACGAGACCGGCGCGTCGCTGTACTTCACCGCCATCGCCGCCCGCGACCCCGGGGACCCGGTCGGCCAGTGGCAGGTCGCCAAGGCCGCCGCGAGCGAGGCCATCGCCGGGCTCGGCACGATCACCCACCACCACGCGGTCGGCGTCGACCACGCCCCCTACCTCGAAGCGGAGGTCGGCGCGCTCGGCCTGGACGTGCTGGCGGCCGTCAAGCGCACGCTCGACCCGACCGGCGTGCTCAACCCCGGCAAGCTCCTCGCCGACGGCGGCACCCGGCCGGGCCGGGCGGCCGACGGCCGTTGACCCGATCCGTCCACAGCGGACCGCGGGGCTAAGCCCGGCGGACCAGCTCGAACAGCTCCGCCCACTGCTCGGCGCGCAGGTCGCGCGGCAGCACGCGGTCGGTGACGCCGTGCCGCCGCGCCCACGCGGAGGTGCGCGCCGCCGGGAACGCCGCGCGCACCACCTGCCGCAGCCCGCGCCCCCGGCCGGTGAACACGCGGTGCACGAACGCCTGGTACGCCCGCCGGTCCGGGTCGGGTACCAGCGGCCGGGTCCGGCGGGTCGCGGTCAGCAGGCCCCCGTCCACGCCGGGGCGCGGGCGGAACGCCTCCGCCGGCACCCGCCGGTGCAGCGCGAAGTCGTACCAGGGCCACCACTGCGCGGTCATCATGGTCGCGCCGCCCACGCCCGCCCGGCGGCGCGCGACCTCCCACTGCACCAGCAGCACCGCGTCCGTCCAGTGCCCGGAGTGGACGATTCGCCGCAGCACCGCCGTGGTCCGGTGGAACGGCAGGTTGCCCACCAGCACGTGCGGCGCGGCGGGCAGCCGGAAGTCCAGGAAGTCGGCTCGCACGACCGAGGCGCCGGGCCCGAGCCGGTCGCGCAGCTCGCGGACCCGCCGCCCGTCCACCTCCACGGCGGTCAGCGGGCGGCCGAGCGCCGCCAGGGGCAGGGTCAGCGCGCCGGCGCCGGGTCCGATCTCGACGATCGGGCCGCTGGTGCGGGCGACGAGGTCCACCACCGCGCGGATCGCGGCGGGGTCGGTGAGGAAGTTCTGGCCGAGTTCGTGCCGGCCGTCGTGGTGGGTGCGCACAGGGGCTCCGCGGCTCTGGGAGTGGAGCCGGGCAGCGCGGAACGGGCCGCCCGGCGATGACTCGCGGGAGCGGCGGAGCTCGTCGTCAGAGGAGGAGGACCGCCGCTAGGAGCGGCGGATCCGGGTCACTGCCACCGAGGCTGCGCACATGCGGGCGAACCTAGCGCGTCGCGCGTCGGGCCCGCCAACGATTTACAGCGTGACCAGCGCCTTGCCCAGGTTCTCGCCGCGCAGCATCCCGATGAACGCCTCCGGCGCGCGCTCGATGCCCTCGGTGACGGTCTCGCGGTAGCGCAGGCTGCCGTCGGCCACCCAGCCGCCGACCTCGCGGGTGAACCGCTCGCGCAGGTGCTCGTGGTCGCGGACCAGGAAGCCGCGCAGGGTCAGCCGCTTGCCCACGGCCAGGCCGAGGTGCCGCGGGCCGACCGGGTCGGGCGTGTTGTAGTTGGAGATCGCGCCGCACAGCGCGGCGCGCCCGTGGGGGTTGAACGAGAGCAGCGCCGCGTCCAGGTGCTCGCCGCCGACGTTGTCGAAGTACACGTCGACGCCCTCCGGCGCGGCCGCCGCGAGCAGGTCGGCCACCGGGCCGTCGTGGTAGTCGAACGCCGCGTCGAAACCCAGCTCCTCGACCAGGTGCTTCACCTTGGCCGCGCTGCCCGCGCTGCCGATGACCCGCTTCGCGCCGCGCAGCCTGGCCACCTGGCCGGCGACCTGCCCCACCGCGCCCGCCGCGCCGGAGACGAACACCACGTCGCCCTCCCGGAGGCCGGCCACGTCCAGCAGGCCCGCGTAGGCCGTCATGCCGGGCATCCCCAGCACGCCCAGGTAGGCGCCGAGCGGCGCGGCGTCCGGGTCGACCCGGACCGCCGAGGAGGCGTCCACCGCGGCGTACTCGCGCCAGCCCGCGCCGTGCAGCACCACGTCGCCCGCGGCGAAACCGGGCGCGCGGGACGCCACGACCTCGCCGACCGCGCCGCCGTCCAGCACCTCGCCCAGCTCGAAGGGCGGCACGTAGGACTCGCCCGCGTTCATCCGGCCGCGCATGTACGGGTCGACGCTCATCACCAGGTTCCGGACCAGCAGCTGCCCGTCGCCGGGCGTCGGCACGGGGACCTCCACCAGCTCGAAGTCGGCGGCGGTCGGGTAGCCCACGGGGCGGGAGGCGAGGCGGATCTCGCGCGCGGTGCTCGGTGCGGTCATGTGCACCACAACAGCGCGGGCCGCGGGCGCTGTTCCGGCCGTCAGCTGTGACCTGCGTCCCGCAGCGCCGCCAGGCCCCGGTAGGCGAACCCCAGCCGCCGGTAGACGCCGATCGCGGGCCCGTTCCCGGCGTCCACCATCAGCGCGCACGTGCCGTGCTCGGCCAGCAGCGCGGCCGCGACGAACGAGCACACCCGCACCGACAGCGACCGGCCCCGGTGCTCCGGGTGCGTCGCCACGCCCGCGATGAACCCCACCCCGGGCGTCGACCACGCGTCCGCGGCCACCGCCACCAGCTCGCCGTCCCCCGCCCGCACCCCCGCCCACCTGGTCGGTCCGGGCTCGCCCGGCCACGCCCACGAGTCGGGGTTGGCCCGCCGCAGCAGCGCCCCGACCTCGTCCCACTCGTCCTCGGCCAGCCAACGGGCGCCGGCGGCGGGCCCAGCCGGCGGCCCGGTGCGGTCCATCCAGCCGAACACGCCCCGCAGCGGCCAGTCCAGCTCCTCGGCCAGCGCCGCGGTCACCACCGGCCGGCACCCCGGGCGGGAGTGCTCGCGCAGCAGCGCCAGCACGTCGCCCGGCGGCCCGGCCAGCACCAGCCGGTCGTGCCGGTACAGGCCCGGCGCCCACACGGCCACCGCGTCGCCGCGCGCCCACGCGGACCCGCCGCGACCGGGCAGCAGGGCCTGCGCCGCCCAGCGCAGGAGCGGGTCCGGGGAGGCCGAGGCCACGTCGGCGGGGGTGGGGAGAACGCGCATGACCGCATCATCACCCACGGGCTACCCTCGCCCGCGTGGACATCCGCCGGGTCACCTCGCTCGACGACGTGGTGGCCGCCGGCCACCTGTTCGACGCCCCGCCGCGCGAGGACGCCACCCGCGCGTTCCTCGCCGACGACCGGCACCACCTGCTCATCGCCTACGTGGACGGCCACCCCGCCGGGTTCGTCTCCGGCGTCGAGACCATCCACCCCGACAAGGGCGTGGAGATGTTCCTCTACGAGCTGGGCGTGGACGACGGGCACCGGCGCCGCGGCATCGCCACCGCGCTCGTGCGCGCCCTGCTCGACCTGGCCCGCCACCGCGGCTGCACCGGCGCGTGGACGGGCACCGAGCAGGACAACGCCGCCGCGCTGGCCACCTACCGCGGCACCGGCGCCGAACTGGACCACGACACCGTCGTGGTCTCCTGGGGCTTCTGAGCGGGTCCCCTCTGAGCGGGTCCCCTCTGAGCGGGTCCCCTCTGGGCGGGTCCCCTCTGGCGGGTCCCCTCAGGCGCTCTTGCGGCGCAGCAGGGAGCGCTTCTGCGCGGCCTCCTCCAGCGCCCGGTAGGCCCGGTCCATCGCCTCGTCGTACTCCCGCTGCGGGCGCGGCGGCACCGACTCGTCGGGCGCGGGCATCGGGGTGATCTTCATCCACCGCTCCTCCCACAGCAGCTCGACCACGGCCTCCCAGTGCACCCGCGCGAGGCCCCTGGTGACCCGCTCCTGCCCGATCACCTCGGCCATCCGCTCCTGGGACGCGATCAGCCACCCCACCATGAGCCGCACCCGCTCCCGGTCGTGCTCGCGCATCCGGTCGAGCGACTGGTCCACCTGCCGGGCGATCTCCTTGTACCGCTCGACCGCCGAGCCCGGCACGGTCCGCGCCACGAGCTCCCCACTGGTGCGCTGCACCGGCACCAAGGACGCGTGTCCGATCATGCTTCCTCCCCGGCTAGGGCCGAGCCGCGGGGCGACTCGGTGTCGAACGGGATGACCACCTGCGGACGGGAGTGCTCGAACCGGTCGAAGAACAGGCCGCGCCGCGGTCGGGGCGACCACGACAGCACCTGCTCCGGCCCGAACGACACCAGGTCCTTGCCCTGCACGTCGAACGCCACCCAGGCGCCGACGTCGTCGTACACACCCGGCGGCAGGCTGTTCTTGAGCCGCTGCACGCCCCGCCACCAGCCCAGCACGTGCGTCCGGTGCTCCGGGCCGTGCTTGAGCACCGTGCGCAGCCGGTCCACGCCGGAGACCCGCTTGTCGTCCTTGATCTCCAGCAGGGCCTGCGCCGCGTCCACCGCGTAGACCACGACGTAGTGGGGGTCCGGCGGCGCGCCCGCCGCGCCGGTCATGCCCGCGGTGAGCCCGTCCGCGATGTCCCGGACCATCTCGCAGATGTCCTTCAGGGTCGCCTGGGAGACCTGGTGGCCCGCGTCGCACAGCTGCTTGGCCAGCTTGTCCGCGTGCGGCGCGGCGTCCTCGGCCAGGCACGCCAGCGTGAACCGGGCCTCGCCGGGCTCGTGCTGGCGGCCCAGCGACAGCGCGGCGGCCGCCAGCACCGCCGCCGCGTCCTCCGCCAGCGAGCCGATGACCGCGACGTTGCGGCCGGGGGTGCGGGCGAACCGCACCTTGGCCGCGCTGCCCGCCACGTCGATGACCTGCCCCAGCAGCACGGTCGGGTGGGCCGCGCCCGACCGCAGCGCCCGGTGGTCGGGCAGCGAGGCCAGCACGGGCACCTTGCTGCCGTCGAACAGGATCGGCTCGGCCAGGTCCGCCGGGCGGCGGCGGTGCAGCTCGACCTGGAGCGCGTCGATCGTGCCCTTGCGGGTGGCGTCGGGGATGCGCGCGACCTCGTTGCCCGGCCGCACGCCCGACTCGTGGTTGACCACGGCGTGCCAGCGCGGCAGCTCCACCGCGGCGTCGTTCTGCGGCTCGGCCAGCACCCGCCGCGCCTTGGGCAGCGCGATCCGCACGGTGAACTGCTCGAAGATCGCCGACTTGCCCCAGAAGCCCTCGATGCCGGACACGTCCTGGCTGGACAGCACCAGGTGGATGCCCTGCGACCGGCCGCGCCGGGCCACGTCCTCCAGCAGCTGGGTGGCCTTGGCGGTGACCTGGTCGCGCTCGGCGAACAGGTACTGGAACTCGTCGATCACGGCCACCACCCGCGGCCAGTGCCCGTGCGGGTCCTCCTCGCGCAGCTGCTCCAGCTTGGTGACCTCGTGCCGCTTGGCCGCGTCGGCGCGCCGGCGCATCTCGTCGGCCAGGAACGCCAGCAGCGCCAGGCCGAACTCGCGGTCGGTGTTGACGTTCACGCCGACCAGGCGCGCGTGCGGCAGCCACGTCGGGTCCTTGCGGCCCGGCGCGAACTGCGCGAACGACACGCCCTCCTTGAAGTCCAGCAGGTACAGCTCCAGTTCGTCCGGCGCGTACCGGGCGGCCAGGCTGCCGAGCATGGCGTAGAGGAAATTGGTCTTGCCCGACCCGCTGGGGCCGCCGATGAGGGCGTGCGGCGAGGTGTCGCCCAGGGCGACGTGCACCGGCTCGCCCTCCTGGAAGCCGACCGGCGCGACCACGCCCGCCGAGGAGCTCTCCAGCCACAGGTGCTCGGGCAGCAGGTCGCCGAACGAGCTGAGCCGGGTGCGGCGCGCCTCGCGGGCCTCCGCGATGACCGCGCACGCCCGGGGCACCAGGTCGCGGGGGAACGGCGGGTCCAGCTCGACGGTCACGTGCTCGCCGGTCATGGTGCACTTCGCGGTGAGGTCGTCGGCCACGGTGACGGTCTCGACCGCCGAGTTGACCGTGACCGGGATGTCCACCACGACCAGCTGGATGCCCGCGGCCAGCCCGTTTCGGGCCACCCGCTGGAGCTGCTGCTGGTGCTCCTCCTTGAGCGGGCGGCGGTTGCCGAACAGCACGGCCACCCGCCACGGCTCGGTGCGCCGGCCGCCCGTCACGCCCGCCGAGTGCGCGCCCACCGAGTGGTGGCCCTCGACCAGCACGCCGGTGTGCACGCGGCGGATGTGGTCGGACAGCTCGTCCAGCAGCTCGTGCAGCCGGGCCGGGTCGTGCACGGTGAGGAGCCCGGCGCGGGTCAGCGGGTACAGGCCGGGCAGGGCACCGGTGAGCTGGGCGACGTCCCACACGTGGACGTGCACCAGGCCGGGCTGGAAGTGGCTGAGCAGGCGCAGCAGCAGGTTCTCCACCAGGCCCTCGGCGGCGACCCGGCTGACGTGGGTGGAGGAGACGTGCAGGTGCGCCTGGTCGAGCAGCGGCACGGCGACCGGGAACCCGCGGCGCTCCGGCGCGCTGGGCACCGTGCCCGTGCCGATGCGCCACAGCTCCGGCACGCCCTCGCTGCCGTCGGCGGTGCCGGGCGCGCCGAGCCACGACTCGGGCGGCCAGGACGCCGGGCCCTCGGCCACCGCGCCCACCAGCGCGGTCAGCCGGTCGGGGCCGTGCTCGGACCACTCGCGGAACGCCTCGGCGCGGTCGAGCACCGCCTGCGCCACGTGCTGGTCGAACAGCTCGTTGCGCAGCACCTCGGCCAGCGCCGGGTCCTCGAACGCCCGGTCGACGCCCTCGCCGCGCAGGACGGCCTCGAAGATGCCGCGGGCGTGCTCCTCGGCCGCCAGGCGGTGCTCGCGGGTGGCGTTGCCCAGCGCGGCGGCCACGGACCGCCGGAACTCCTCGAAGGCGTCCTCGATCCGCTTCTGGCGATCCTCCCGCCTGCTCACGTCACAGCTCCGTCGTCAGTCGTCGGGCCAGTTCCAGGCTCGCGACGATCAGCTCCAGCTCGTCCTCGAACATCTCCCGGGCCCTGGCGAACTCCGGCGGCACCAGGGGCTGGTGGTGGTTGGCGCTCGCCTTGCCCAGCGCGTCGACCGCCTCGTCCAACGCGCCCTGGGCCTCCCGGACGCACCGGTAGGCGTCGCGGAGCAGCTCGCAGCCCTGGTCGAGCGCGAGCTTCACCTCGCCGATCGACGTCACGTCACAGCTCGGAATTCATGCCCTCGGCCTGGGAGATCCCGGCGCTGAGGGTTTTCTGCAGATCGGATACCCCGCTGACGACCTCCTGGAATCGCGCGTTCACCTGATCGGCCTCGGACCGGTTGCTGCCCTCGGTGGCGGTGCTGAGCAGCGATTGGGCGTCTTCGACCAGGTCGGCGGCCTGTTGCAGGGCGCTCACGCTCTCGTTGGCCTTCGCGATGGCCTGCTCGATCAAGCCGCGGACCTCTCCGATGCTGGCCATGTGCGCTCCCGACCCTCCTGCGAAAGTTGGTGTTCCTATTGTTGAAATTAGTACCTGAATTGTCACGTTTCACAAGCGGTATCGGCTAATCGGGTGGCGACGAAATCCACTCGATCGGATTAGTGACGGGCATCTCAGTCCGGCACCGTCCACACGAATGCCGAAGCCGGTGTCGCGGTGAGTTCCAGCGCGGTGATCCCGGCCGGCGGGACGGGGGCGGCTGACCAGCGCGAGGTCGTCGACGGGCCGGACCGGTCGGGTACCGACCACCCCGAACGGCCCAGCGACGCCACCGCGTCCCGTAGCGCCACGTCAGGTGAATTCTCGGTGGACCCGAGGTCGACGTGCACGCTCAGTAGATGCCCGTGCGGAGCCACCCGGGTGATCTTGCCATTCCGCGCGACCCGGCTCGCCACGGCCCGTGCCTGCCACTCGGCCCCGGCGGACCGGTCGGTGGCCACGTCGACCCGCAGCAGCAGCCTGGTGCTCGACGCGGGCTCGTCGGCCGGCGCCGCCGGCGGCGCGGGCTCGGCCTGCCCCCGGTGCTGCGGGTCGCCGCCCGCCCACGCCTCCACCAGCAGCCGCTCGACGCCCGGAAGCAGCTCGTCGAGCGGGTCCGGGTCGTCCAGCACGGTCCACGCGGTGGGCGGCTCGCACGCCACCCGGGGCAGCGGCAGCTCGTCGCCCAGCTGCCGCACGAAGGTCCGCACGGCGCGGGCCAGGGCACCCGCCACGTTCTGCCCGACCCGCTCGCCGCTGACCAGGCTGATGGTCACCGACCAGCAGCCCGGCTCCTCGTCGGAGCAGTCGGAGACCCGCACGACCCGCCCGCCGACCCGGCGCAGCAGCTCGTCGCAGGCCGCGCGCGCCTGCCGCTCGTCGTCGGCCGCCACCACCGCGGTGATCAGCAGCTCCAGGTCGTCCTCTGCCATCTCGGGGTGAAATTGTCCACGATCCGCGCGCGCGGCGTCAGCGACCCGCTTCGGACCCGCGCCGGCGCACCCGCCGCACCTGGGACAACACGGGATCCACAGCCATTACCCCTTCGGCGCGGCGATGTCGACGACCCGGTCGGGTGGACACCGTGGTTCATCCGCCGTCACTCACAAGCTCACCCTTGCGAACACCCCTCGTGATGACCGCTGATCAGGGCGTTTTGCCTGCTCAAACGGAGCGTCACACGATGCGGTAGGAGCCCGGCGAGGTAGGGGTGACCCCGGTAACGATGTCCTCGCATGGCACCACACGACACCCAGGAGGTTCCACCATGCGCAGCATCATCCGTTTCTTGGTCGCCGGCACCGCCGCGCTGCCGCTCGTGATCGGCGCGGCGGGCGTCGCGTCCGCGGACGCCGTGGAGTACGACCACGGCACCGTGGCGGCGGGGGAGGACGGCGCGTTCATCCACGGCCTCGCCTCCGGCGCGTCCGAGGACGGCGCGTACTTCGCCCAGGAGTTCCTGTACGCCGGCACCGAGGGCGCCGGCTACTTCGGCGAGCTGTCGTGGGTGTACGGGGACAACGCCGGCCACCACGAGGTGTGGAGCGCCGCCGGTGAGGACGGCGCCGCGACCGGCCACACCAACGCCACCGCCATGGACGACGAGTGGGGCGACGACGACGCCGAGTGGGACGACGAGTCCGACGACGAGTCCGACCACGAGTCCGGCGAGGACGACTGACCTCGCGACCCCGCGTCTGACGGGTGGCGCGGCGTCCGCGCCTGCCGCTCCACCCGCGTGACGTGACCGGCTCGAACCGGGGGTCGCCCCACCGCGCGCACGACCGCGCGGCGGGGCGACCCCCGCCGGGCGTCGCGTCACGGGCGCGTCGTCGGGCACCGGGGAAGCGATCGCGGTCCCGCCGCGCGGGTGGGCGTGGGCGCGGGCGGTGGCCGCACGACGCGTCGCGCGGCTCCTGGGCACGGGTGATCCGGTCTGGTGGTCGGCCCGGTGGTTCGGCCTCACGTGGTCAGCCCCGCGTGGTCCGGCCCGGTGGTCCGGCCCGGTGGTTCAGCCCGAGTGGTTCAGCCCGAGTAGTTCAGCCCCGCGTGGCCCGGCCCGGGTCGAGCACCCGGCGGACGAACCCGACCACGTCGGCCAGCACCTCGTCCGAGTTCGTCTCGTTGAACAGCTCGTGCCGGGCGCCGGGGTAGAGGCGCTCCTCGAACAGCAGCCCGCGCAGCCGGTCGGTGCCGGTGCGGGTGTCGGCCAGGGGCACCAGCTCGTCCGCCTCGCCGTGCAGCCACAGCGTGGGCAGGTGCTCCAGCGTGGGGCCGTAGTTCACCTCGTCCAGCGCGCGCTCCAGCGCCTCCAGCGTCTCCCGCCGGAACGGCCCGTGCCACACCAGCGGGTCGGCGGCGTACCGCTCGCCCACCCCCGGGTCGCGGGACAGCACGTCCGGGTCGATCGGGGTGTCCGGGATCTCCGGCAGCGACAGCAGGTCCAGCCCCTGCCAGGTGCCGAGCACCGGCGCGGAGAGCACCAGCGCGGCCAACGGGTGCAGCTGGGCGTAGCGGGCGGCGACGAGCCCGCCCACCGAGTGGCCGACCAGCACGGTGGGCAGGTCGGACGCCGCGGAGCCGACCGCGGCGGCCACGTCCGCCACCACGCCGTCGAAGTCGGTGATCAGCGCGGGCTCGCCCTCCGAGCGGCCGTGCCCGACGTGGTCGGCCGCCACGACCAGCGCGCCCGCGCCGACCAGGGCGTCGGCGACGTGCCCGTACCGGCCGCCGTGCTCGCCGTAGCCGTGCACCAGCACGGCCAGCCACGTGGCGTCGAGGTTCGGCCAGGTGTGGACGGCGAGCTCCCCGGCGTGGCCGGAAACGTTGGACTCGATCACCTAGGCAGGGTAGAACGCGCTGATCTCGATCTTCCCACCGCCGCACACGGGACCCAGGGACCAGTCCAGGCTCATCGGCTGGGTCTCGTCCGGCGGGATGGCCCTGGCCTGCGCGGCCTCCGGCTCGCACGGCCCCTGGGCGGGGTCCTCGCCGCCCGGCACGACGGTCCAGTGCAGATCCGCCACCGCCCGGCCCTTCGGCGGCAGGGCCACCAGGGTGGGCGCGGGGTCGGTGGTGCGCTGGAGGTCGGTGGGCACCGCCTGCCCGGAGGCGTCGAGCAGCTGGAGGCCGCTGTAGCCGTTGAGCGTGCACGGCGCCGTGCCGTTGTTGGTCACCACCAGCTTGGCGTACCGGTTGCCCGCGGCCGGGTCGCCGGGTTGGACCTCGGCCGCCAGCACCGCGGCCGTGCACCGGCCGGACGCCTGCGCGGTCGACGCCGCCGGCGTCGTGGTCAGGGGGGCGGACGACGGCGGCACGGGCGCCGCCTCGCTGCCGCCCGGTTCGATCCCGGCGCTGGAACCCCCGGCCACCGGGCCCGGGTTGCCGCACGCGGTGAGCGCGACCGCGAGGGCGCCGAAGACGACGAGTCGCCTCATGTCCACCTCCTGCTCGGGTACTACCCGGAGGACGTACCCCGTTGCCGGGCGGTTGGCCGCTGTGGCGAAAAATTCACCGGATCGGGTTGATCACCGGTAGTTCCCGACCCAGCCGCCCTCGAGCCGCGGCATGTCGCCCACCTCGGCCGTCCACACGTAGGTCCAGCACACCCGCCCGTCCGGCAGGGCGACGCGGACGCGCGCGTACTCGTCGCCCTCGTACTCGTCGAGCACGGGCAGGGCGTCCTCGGGGTGGGCCAGCCGCAGCAGGTGGCCGGGCACGAGCGGACCGCCCGCGGGGCGCAGCGCCGGGTAGCCCAGGCCGGTGTCGTGCAGGGCGCCGGGCAGCGCGGCGGGCTCCGGGTCGTCGAGCACGAACGGCTCGACCAGGGACCACGCGCCCATGCCGGGCTGGAGGGTGCCGTAGACGAACAGGCGGTCGGGCCAGTCGTCGGGCGTCGGGTCGCCGTGCACCGGCGTGACGTCGAGGCCGTCGGTGTCCGCCGGCCGGCCGCCCAGGCGGTGCGCGCCCCGCTGGTCCACGTCGGCGCAGCGCACCGGTCTGCCGTTGACCAGCAGGGGCATCCGCCACCGGCCCGCGCCGGTGTAGGCCAGCACGGAGTCGACGACGGCGCCGTTGAACAGGGTCACCCGGCCGGTGCGCACCCGGACGAGCCGGTAGCGCAGGCCGCGGCCCTCGCAGCGGTCGAGCACGCGCAGCTGCTCGGCGGTGGCGAACCACACCGCGTGCTCCTCCTCGACGCCCGGCGCGGCGGCCAGGGTCGCCGGCCGCTGGCCGTCGGCCTTGCGCAGCCCGGCCGCCCACACCGCGGCGAGCCCCTCGCACCGGGCCCGCAGCACCACGGCCGGGCCGGTGAGCCCGAGCTGCTCGCGCAGCCAGGTCACCTTGGCGGGGTTGGCGTTGGAGCCGTAGGCCAGCACCGGCACCCGGCCCGCCAGCGGCGGCTCGCCGTGCCCGGCCAGCCAGTCGTCGAGGTCCCGCCCGTCCGGCACGACCCGCCACCCGGACACCGCGGTCGGGTCGGGGGCGACCGGCCAGCCGGCGCCGTCCAGGTGCACGAAGCAGTGACCCGGTCGAGCTCCCGGGTAGGGCTCGGCCGGGTGACTGTCGTCCGTGAACGGCTGCGTCATGACCCCATCCTGGCAAAGCTCACCGGGAATTAACCCGACGTCGGGTTCGCCGGTCGGGCCAGAGGTCGGACGTCCACACCTCCCGGCACGCCGGACACCCGCGGTCGGCTTGCTCCTGGGCGGCACAGGTCCGAGGGCCGGCCGTGACCTGTCACACGTTCTCCGCGCGTCGCGCGTCGTACGCCTCCTGCGCGGCCACCAGGCTCGGCAGGTTGTCCTCGATCCAGGTGAACAGCCCCTTGACCCGTTCCGCGATCTGGGTACCCAGAGGGGTGAGGGAGTAGTCCACGCGCGGGGGGATCACCGGGTGGACCTCGCGGCGCACCAGGCCGTCGCGCTCCAGCGCCTGCAACGTCTGGGCGAGCATCTTCTCGCTCACCCCGCCCACCTCCTGGCGCAGCTCGCCGAACCGCAGCGTGCCGCGCACCAGCTTGGCGAGCACCAGGGTGCCCCACCGGCTGGTGGCGTGGTCGGCGATCAGCCGGGACGGGCAGTTGGGGTCGTACACGTCAGCCTGCTGGACCATGGCAGGCACTCTAGCTCGATGCTTTCCGAATCGTTAGTACCCCACGAAAAAGTAGGTACTTACGAATAGTTAGTTACCCGCCTAGGTTCACCGGCATGACGACGTTGATCACCGGCGTGTCCGGCCACCTCGGTTCCCTGATCCTGGAGCACGCCCTGACCCGCGTCCCCGCCGGCGAGCTGGTCGCGGCCACGCGCCACCCCGAGCGGGTCGGCGACCTGGGCGTGGAGGTGCGCGCGGGCGACTTCGCGGGGGACCTCTCGGCGACCTTCGCGGGCGTGGACAAGCTGCTGCTGGTGTCCGCGGACGGCCCGGACGAGCGGCGGATCGCGATGCAGCGGACCGCCGTGCGCGCGGCCGTCGACGCCGGTGTCCGGCACGTGCTCTACACCTCGGTCACCGACGCCGACACCTCGCCGCTGTCCCTGGCCGCCGCGCACCGGGCGACGGAGGAGGCGATCCGGGAGACGGGCGTGGCGTTCACCTTCCTGCGCAACGGCATGTACCACGAGAACTACCTCAACCCAGGCCCCGTCGTGACGGCCTCCGGCGACGGGCGCGTGGCCAGCGCCTCGCGGGACGACCTGGCGCTGGCCGCCGCCGTCGCGCTGACCGGGGCCGGGTACGAGAACACGGTGCACGAGCTGACCGGACCGCGGGCGTGGAGCTTCGACGAGCTGGCCGCGCTGCGCGGCACCACGCACACCAGGGTCACGGGGGCGGAGCGCGTGGCGGGCCTGGAGGGCTTCGGCCTGCCGGGTTTCGTGGCCGGGCTGCTGGCCGACATCGAGGTCAACATCGGCCGCGGGGTGCTGGCGGAGGTGCGGCCGGACCTGGAGAAGCTGATCGGCCGCCCGCCGACCACGATCGAGGACGCGGTGCGCGCCCTCTGAGCGGGGGGCGGCCGGCGCGGGCGGGGGCGGGGGAGAGCGCCCCTCCCGACCGCGCCGGCCCGCACCCGCGCCGCCCCCGGCGCGCCGGCCCACCCGTCGCTGCCCCACCCGTCCCTGCCCCACCCGTCCCTGCCCCACCCGTCCCTGCCCGCGCCCGCCGCGGGCTCGACCCGGCACTCACCCCAGCAGCAGGGCCGCGTCGATCTCGCGGTGCGCCTCGGGGTGCTCCCGCCACCACGTGGCGTAGCCCGGGTTGCGGGGCAGCACCTCCCGGTACGCCCTGGCCGCCGCGGCGAACACGTCGTCGGCCCGACCGGCCGCGGGCCCCTCGCGCCGGGTGGCCAGCAGCAGGTCCACCATCAGCGGCGCGCCGCGCAGCGGCCGGATGACGATCCCGTCGCCGCCGCGCGACTGGGGCATCGCGAACGACACCGCGCCGTTGGCCACCAGGCTGCGGGCGGTGCTGGCCTCGTTGACGTGGTGGGTGAACCGGGGCGTGAACCCGGCCTCCGCGCAGGCGGTGAGGATCTGGAGGCGGTTGCCGACGATCTCGTCCGGCGGCGACACCCAGTCCCGGTCGGCGAGTTGCGCGAGGTCCACCTCCTCCTGCGCGCCCAGCGGGTCGGTCTCGGGCAGCGCGACGAACTGCGGCTCGCTGACCAGCCGCCGGATCTCCAGGCCGCGCAGCTCGCGCCGCTCCAGCCCCTCGAACCGGTCCAGCACGCCCAGGTGGACCTGCCCCGACACCAGCAGCTCCAGCAGGTCCGACGCGCCGGGCAGGATCTCGGTGCGGACCTCCGAGCAGGGGATCGCCTTGCGCAGCTCCTCCACGAAGTACCCGAAGAACAGCGTGGGCACCCCGCCGACGAGCAGCGGTCCGGGCGCGCCGCCGCGGCTGCGCCCCCGCGCCAACGTGACCAGCTGCTCGACCTCGTCGAGCACCAGCCGGGCCGTGCCGACGACCTGCCTGCCCAGGTCGGTGGGCGCCGAGCCGTTGGGGGTGCGGTCGAACAGCCGGCCGCCGATGATCCGCTCGACGGTCCGCAGCTGGGCGCTCATCGCGGGCTGGGTGAGCCCCAGTCGGGTGGCGGCCTTGGTCAGGCTGCCCTCTTCGGCGATCGCGCAGACCGCGCGCAGGTGGCGGATTTCCAGCTCGGGCATAACGCTCTTCTATCCCCCTTTCGTATGAGCCGCCAGCCCCCTGTCCGGTCATAGTGGGCGAGGTCCCCGGAGCGGGGCGAGCAGAGAGCCGAGGAGAGCGGATGAACCGCACGAGCCAGATCTACTAGGGAGCCGCGGCCACCCCGGTCCGGACCGCGTCCCCACGGGCGCGGCCGGGCGACCCTGGCCCCGTTCACGCGGGCGGGGTCCGGCGGCGCCGGAGGACCGGGGTGGGCCGGAGGGGTGCGAGGCGGACGTCCCCACCCCGCGCGGGGCCGCCGGTCGTGACTGCGGAGTAGCGACCGGCGGCCCCGGCGCACCGCTCCCGGCGGGCGGCCGACCGCCCCCGTCGGTAGCGTCGAGGGCATGTCAGTGGTGGACAGTCCCGTCAGCTGGGTGAAAGAGCACATCCGGAAGTACGTCGAGACCGACGGCGCCGAGGGCCACGAGTGGCGGCCCGGCGTCTTCACGCTCCTGCTGACCACGCAGGGGCGCAAATCGGGTCAACCGCGGCGCACCGCGCTGATCTACCAGCCCCACGGCGACGCCTACGTGGTCGTCGCCTCCAACGGGGGCGCGAGCGACGACCCGGCGTGGTTCAAGAACATGCAGGCCGACAACACCGCCGAGGTGCAGGTCCTGGCCGACAGGTTCCAGGTCCGGTCCCGCGTGGCGACCGGCGAGGAGCGCGAGCGGCTCTGGCGGCTGATGACCGAGGTGTGGCCGGACTACGACGAGTACACCAGGAAGACCGACCGGGAGATCCCGGTGGTGGTCCTGGAGCGCGCCTAGGTCCGGACCGCTAGATCCGGACCGCCGCGCCGGTCACGGTGACCCGCGGGTCGTCGGGCGAGACCCGGACCTCCAGCGTGCTCGGGCGCCCCAGGTCCACGCCCTGGTGGATGGTCAGCACGCTCGGCCGGGTGATCTCGCCGACGACCCGCAGGTAGCCGCCGAACGCCGCCGCGGCCGCCCCGGTCGCCGGGTCCTCCACGACCCCGCCGACCGGGAACGGGTCGCGCGCGTCGAACACGCCGTCCCCGCGCCGGTGCACCAGGTGCGCGGTCACCGCGTCGTGCGCCCGCAGCAGGTCGCCGAGCGCGTCGAAGTCGTAGTCCAGCGCCGCCAGCCGCTCGCGGGTGCGCGCGGCCAGCACCAGGTGCCGCGCCCCGCCGAACGCCCAGTGCGCCGGGTAGCGCGGGTCGAGGTCGTCGGCCGACCACCCGAGCGCCGCCAGCGCGGCGCGCACGTCCTCCCGCGCCGCCGCCTCCGACGAGGTGGGCACGCTGGTCAGGCTCGCGGTGCCGGGCGCGGCGTCGACCTCGACCAGTCCGGCCTTGGTGTGGAACCGCAGCCGGCCGGTCCGCCCCAGCGCGACCGCGGTGGCCACGGTCGCGTGCCCGCAGAACGGGATCTCCACCAGCGGGCTGAAGTAGCGCACGTCGAACTCCCCGTCCGCCGCGCGGGGGAACGCGAACGCGGTCTCGGAGTAGCCGACCTCGGCGGCGACGCGGAGCATGGCGGCCTCGTCGAGGCCGCCGGCGTCGAGCACGACGCCGGCCGGGTTGCCGCCCGCGGGGTCGGTGGTGAAGGCGCTGTAGCGGAGCACTTCTGCGGTCATGGGCTTAAGCGTCCCCCGCCCGCGGTCATCGAGTCCAACGATTCCCGGCGATCGGTCCTATCGGTAGTGTCGATGGGGTGGACACCCGCCTCCTGCGCACCCTCCTGGTGCTCGCGCGCACGGGCAGCTTCACCGCCACCGCGGCCGAGCTGCACCTCGTGCAGTCCACGGTGACCAGCCAGGTCAAGGCCCTGGAGCGGGACCTCGGCGCGCGCCTGTTCGACCGGCTGCCCGGTGGCGCCAGGCTGACCGGGGCGGGCCGGCAGGCCGTCGAGCACGCCCGCGAGGTGCTGACCGCCGAGCAGCGCCTGCGGGACGCGGTGCGCGGCGGCACCGCCGTGGAGGGTGACGTCCGGGTCGCCGCGCCGGAGTCCGTGTGCGCCTACCGGCTGCCGCAGCGGATCGCCGCCGTGGCCCTGCGGCACCCCGGCATCACCGTGCACCTGTCGCCCGCCGGCACCCGAGGTGCGCTGGCCGGGGTCCGCGACGGCACCCTGGACCTGGCCCTGGTGCTGGAGGAGTCCGTGGTCGCGCCGGGCCTGGAGGCGACCGCCGTCGGCGTCGAGCCGATCGAGCTGGTCGCCGCGCCCGGCGCGGTGCCGGACGAGCGGTACTTCCTGCTGGAGGAGGGCTGCTCCTACAGCGACCGGTTCGTGCGCGGGCTGCCCGCCACGTCGGGCATCACCCGGTTCGGCAGCATCGAGGCCGTCCGGTCGTGCGTGGTGGCGGGCCTGGGCCGGACCGTGCTGCCGCGCGTGGCCGTGGCCGAGCAACTGGACGCGGGCACGCTCCGGCGCGTGCGCGGGCTGCCCGACACCACGCTGTTCCTGGTCTCCGACCCGCGCCGCACGCCGTCCGCGGCGGTGCGGGCGGTGGTGGAGGCGGTCGGCGCGATCAGCCGGCCCGCTCCAGCCCGGCCAGCATCCCCTCGCAGCTGCGCACCACCACCGCCGCCGCCCGCCGCTGCGCGTGGTCCAGCGCCGGGTTGACCGCCTGGTCCCGCCAGCGGACCAGCGCGTCCAGCACGACGTGCCGCAGCTCGTCCGCGCCGTACTCGCCCGGGTCCACGTCGTCCTCCACGCCCAGCCGCGTCAGCAGGTCCGTGCCCAGGCCGCCGACCAGCCGGGACGCCTCGGCGTCCAGCTCGCCGGGCAGCCGGGTGCGCCCGCCCTGGAGCGCGGCCAGCAGCCGCAGCTCCCGGAAGTCGTGCGTGGAGGCCAGGACCCGCTCCACGGCCGTGACCAGGCCCGCCGAGCCGGGGCGCGGCTCGGCCCGCAGCACCACGTCCAGGCCCAGCAGCGCCGACCGGGCCTTGAGCACCCCGCGGCGCTCGGTGAAGTAGACGCCGATCGAGTCGCGCAGCTCGCCCAGGCCGCTGCGCTGCACCAGCTGGCCGGTCAGCTTGACCTGCGTGTCGAAGCCCTGCCGGACCAGCGTGGTGGTCAGCCGCACGCCGAAGATGCCGAACCGGTCCACCAGCCCGCGCCGCACCTCCGGGTCGAGCCGCACCGGGAAGTCCTCGCCCACGAACCGGTCGGCGGACAGCAGGTGGTCCTCCAGCTCGGTCCGGGCCAGCGACGCGAGCGCGGCCAGCGCGGCGAACTCCTCGGGCCGCAGCGTGCGGGCGGCCACCGCGAGCAGCCCGGCGACCGCGACTACGTTCTGGCACAGCGGCCGGACCGCGGTCTCGCGCCGGTAGCGGCGGGCGATCTGCTTGGCCGAGGACAGCGCGTCGATCCGGCCGCCGCCGATCTCGTCGGCGCGCGCGAGCACCAGCACGGTGCTCACCGGCGCGGCCCGCGCCACCGGGTGGTCGTGCGCGGCCCGCAGGAACCGCACGTCGTCGGCGTGCACGTGCCTGGTCAGGTACAGCACGGCGTCGGCCTCGCCGCACACCTGCTCGACCGGCGCGCCCGCCGCGGTGTCGACGAGCACCAGGTCCCGCAGCGCGCGCGACGGCCACTCGACCACCACCCGCTCGGCGTCCGGCGCGTCCACGAACGCCTTGCCGCCGCGCCGCCCCACCGGCACCTCGTACTGGCCCGCGAACGCCCGCGCCCGCGTCCCGTCCCGGTACCACGTGGTCGCCGCCGGCGGCGCGAACTCCTCGCCGACCAGCGCGCCCACCAGGGTCGACTTGCCCGAGCGCGGCGCGCCCGCCACGGCCACCCGCACCGGCTCGTCCATCCGCTCCAGGTGCCCGCGCAGCCACGCGACCGCGCGCGGGCTGTCGCGGTAGACCGCCAGGGCGTCCGCGAGCAGCGCCCGGACCTCGTCCTCCACGGCCATCAGGCGCTGATCCCCAGCGGGGGCGCCTGCCCGCCCGCCAGCGCCTGCACCCGCTGGTACAGGGTCACCAGCCGGTCCAGCTCGCGCTGCGCCTCGCGGGTGCGGCGCTCGCGCTCGGTGGCGTCCTCCTGCACGGCCCGGCGCGCGCTGCGGGCGGACTCCAGCAGCGTCTCCTGGAGCTCCTCGGCGAGCGTGGTGAAGTGGTTGCGCAGGCTGCGCTGGACGTGCCGGGCCGCGTCGCGGCAGTCCTTGCCGAACTTGAGGAAGAAGTCGTCCACGTGCCGCGCGGCGGCGGCCTTGGCGGCGGCCTGGCGGCGGCGCAGCCGCTGGTCGCTCTCGTCCAGGATCGACTTGCCGCCGAACAGCGCGCCCGCGCCCAGCGAGATGGCGTTGATCAGCGGCATCCCGGCCAGGCTGGTGGCCAGGCCGAACATCAGCACGCCGCCGTAGGAGCCCTTCAGCCCGGTGAACGCCTTCTGCGCCAGGCCGAACTTCTCGATCAGCGGCTTGTCCAGCGGGGCCGGCCGGTCCAGCACGTCGTCCGGGAAGACCGACCCGGGCAGCAGGTCGTCGCGGGCCACCGGGAAGCTCTTGGCCACCTTCTCCGCCACCCACTCCGAGCGGTCGAGCAGCCAGGCGAAGTTCGTCGTGGCTGCCTCGGTGAGGTTGTCCTCCAGCCACCTCTCGAACTCGTCCCAGCCCAGCTCCGGGTCGGCGGTCTCGAAGGTCCGCTCCACCTCGCGCAGGATGCGGCGGGTGCGGTCGCGCAGGTCGTGCTCGATGTCGGAGACCAGGTCGGCCATCTCGTCGGCCAGCACCGTCTGCCAGCGCGCGGACCGGCGGCGCAGCTCGTCGATGCGGCGCTGCGCCTCGTTGAGCGCGGCCATCGTGTCCTCGGCGCGGTGCGAGGCCCGCGCGGAGAGCTCCTCGCGGACCGGGACGACCAGTTGCCGGATGGCCGAGGCGGCGGTGACCGCGACCGAGCGGCGGGCCAGCAGGTCGGCGGCGGCCAGGATGTCCTGCTGCACGCACGCCATGAGCTCGGGGAACCCGGACTCGGCGTTGAGCGCCTTGTCGCCGGTCCTGGCCGCGCGCAGCCGCAGCGCCGAGGACACCGGGATCAGCTTCGCGGTCACGCCCGCGCGGGCCAGGCGGGCCCGGTTGCCCTCGACCACGCGCCGCCACTGCGCCGCGATGTCGATCTTGGTGAGCACCACGACCACGTTCGGGCAGGAGGTCATGACCTGCTTGAGCAGCTCCAGCTCGGAGTCGGTCAGCTCGGCGGTCGCGTCGGACACCATCAGCACCGCGTCGGCCTGGAGCAGCGCGGTGAACGTGCTGGCGGTGTGCGCGGGCCGCAGGTCGCCGACGCCCGGGGTGTCGATCAGCACCAGGCCGGAGTCGAGCAGGGCGCGCGGGATGCCGACCTCCGCCCGGACCAGGTCGCCCTGGCCGGTGCTGACCTGGCTGGCCAGCTGGTCGATCGGCACCGGGATGCGCTCGGTGGGCACGTGGTGGGGGGAGAAGCGCTCGGTGGGGGTGTTCGCCGGGGACGCGCCGCGCACGAGCGCCGCGGAGGGTGTCTCCGCGTGCTGCACGAAGGTGGGCACGGTGCCGGTGACGTCGTCACCCACCGCGCACACCGGCGCGTTCACCATCGCGTTCACCAGCTGGCTCTTGCCCTGCTTCGGTTCCCCGACCACGAGGACCCGGAGCTTGGGGTCGAGCTGGCGGGCGCGCTTGTCGCGCAACCGTTCGGCCAGGTCGGGCCGGTGGTGCGCGGCGCAAGCCCGGATCGTGTCGTCTAGCACGTCGAGCCAAGGCGCGGACATCACCCGTCAGAGTGTGCCGCCAAATCCCACCCGGGGGAAAGCGAGAGCCGGTCCCGTTGGTCGGACGGGACCGGCTCTCCGGCAGTGGATCAGTCTCAGAAGAGCAGGTCGTCCACCCCGAGGGAGCCGACGACCGGGAGGTCGACGTCGCTCACCGCGTCGGTGACGTTGCTCACGACACCGCCGACGCCGACGGTGTGCGCGGTGCTCGCGACCGTCTCGGTCACGGTCACCAGGGGCGCGTCGGTGTCGAAGGAGTGGTGCTGCCCGGCCACGTGCGCCTCGATGTCGAGGTCGACGACCTTGGTCACGCCGCCGAGGTCGCCGAGGTCGCCGGGCAGGGTGCTGGTGAGGCCACCGGTCACGCCGTCGACCACGCCGGTCAGCGTGTCGAGGGAACCGAACGCGGTGCTGGTCAGGCTCCCCGCGTCCGGCAACGCGCCGGTGACCCCACCCGCGATGGCGCCGTCCAGGGAGCCGGTCGCCGTGGCGGTCAGGTCGTGCACCTGACCCGTGGCGGTGTGCAGCGTGCCGTCCAGGGTGGCCGTCACGTCGTTCACCGCGGAGAAGTCGCCCCCGACCGTCAGCTTCGCCGCGGCCGACGCGTCGAGGAGGTCCCAGCTGGACACGCCGCCGAACACGGTCAGGCCGCCGGCGTCCGCGCTCAGGGTGCCCGCCACGGCGGCCTTGAGGTCGGACGCGCCGGTCGCGCCGGACACCGCGATCTGGTCGGTGACGACCTTCAGGCGGAAGATCGCCGCCGCGGTGCCGGCGTCGGCGAGGTCCAGCGGCAGGTCGTCGAGCAGCGAGCCGTCGAGGGCGGGCAGGCTCCCGGTCGGCACGTAGTCGAGGACCAGGGGGATGACCTCCTGCACGTCAGCGGCGCTGATGTCGCCCAGACCGGCCCGCGCCAGGGAACCCGCGGCGTCGGCCTGGAAGTCGGCCAGCGCGGTCGGGTCGCTGAGCAGGTCGAGGACGAAGTCGTGCAGCGTGTTGGGGCTGGTGCCCATGGTGGATTTCTCCTGGTCAGATAGGACGCGGTGAGCCGACCTGGCAGGGGTGGGGTCGGTGTGGTGACCAACGTATCGCCGGGGGATCGAGCGGCCATCGGGGATTACTCCCTGTAGATCCCGCATCCACTATGGGGTGGTATTCGTTCACTCCCTAGGGGATTAGGGGATGGCCTTGTGACCTACCCGTGACCCGTGTAGGGAGAGCCGTACTTCGATCGGGCGAGTGAAGGAGGCGTCGCGTTGCCGTACGTCCTCGGGGTCGACGTGGGCACCACGCGCACCGCGGCGGCCGTGTGCCGGCTGGGCGGCGGCGGACGCGGCGAGCCCGAGCCCGTCGGCCTGGGCGGCCCCGGCGGCGGGGTGGCGACGACGGTGCAGCTCACCGCGGACGGCACGGTCCTCGTCGGCGAGCCCGGCGACCCCGCGTGGACGGCGACCGGGTTCGCCCGGCGGATCGGGGACCCGGTGCCGCTGGTGCTGGGCCACGAGCGGTGCACGCCCGAGGAGCTGACCGCGCTGCTGGTCAAGTGGGTCGTCAACCAGGTCGCCGCCCGCGAGGGCGAGCACCCGGCGCACGTCGTCGTCACCCACCCGCCCGGCTGGGGCGGGCACGCCAAGGGGCTGCTGCACCGGGCGCTGCGGACCGCCGGCGTCGAGGCGTCCCTGGTGCCCGAACCGGTCGCGGCGGCCGAGAACCACGCGTTCAACCGGCCGTTCACCGGCACCCTCGGGGTGTTCGGCCTGGGCAGCCACGCGTTCTCCTCGGCCGTCGTCGGGAGCGGGTTCGAGCTGGTCGCCGCCGTCGAGGGCGTCGACCAGGACGCGGGCGCCGACTTCGACGACGCGGTGTTCGCGCACGTCCGCGCCTGCCTCGGGCGGGAGCTGGCCGAACCGGACGCCGAGGACCCGAGGGCCCGCGCGCTGTTCGCGCGGCTGCGGCGCGACTGCGAGGCCGCCAAGCGGCTGCTCTCGGGCACCGCGGAGACCTCGATCCCGGTGCACCTGCCGTCCGGGCGGGTGGACGTGCCGCTGACCAGGGCCCGGTTCGAGGAGCTGGTCCGGCCGGCGGTCGAGCACGCCGCCGCGCTGCACGCGCGCCTCGCCACCGGCGTGGGGACGACCGTGCTGGTCGGCGGCAGCGCCCGCATCCCGCTGGTCGCCGCGTCGCTGCCCGGCCCGGTGCTGGTGGAGGCCGCGCCGGAGACCTCGGTGGTCAAGGGCGCGGCGCTCGCGGCCCGCCGGCTGGTCGTCGGGCCCGGGGCGGAACCCGAGCCCATCGAGACCTCCGTGATGCTGCGCGACGACGACCCGCTGCTGCGCTTCCCCGTCGGCGGCGCCGACCCGGCCGACGTCGAGTTCACCCCGCCGCCGCCCCGGCCGCCCGTCGACATCCCCCCGCTGGAGCTGCCCGAGCGGCGCTCGGTGAAGCGCGTCGTGCGCGGCCTCGCCCCGATCGGCGGCCACCGCCGCACCCGCAACCACGAGGACGGTCGTTGAACCAGGCCATGATGTCGCCACCGGTGCTGTCCGGGCAGGTCAAGGGGGTGCTGGAGGAGATCGCGTCCGGCGTCGCCGTGCGGCTCGGCGTCGTCGCCCCCGGCGGGTACGGCAAGAGCGCGGTGCTGCGGGAGTTCGCGCGGGCGTTCGAGGACGCGGGTGTGGAGGCGGTCGTCGTGGACGACGCGCACCTGCTGCCCGAAGGCGAGCTGCTGGAGCTGCGCGCCGCGGTCGAGCGGGGCGACCGGCCGGTCGTCGTGGCCCACCGGCCGTGGCCGAGGCCGCGGGCGCTGGCGGCGCTGGCCGAGTCGCTGGGGCGGGTCCGGCCCGCGCTGATGCCCGAACCGCTCACGCGCGACGAGGTGCGGGCCGTGCTGCCCGCGCCCGCGCGGGGGCTGGCGGAGTTCGTGCACCGGCAGACCGGCGGCGTGCCGAGGTTCGTGGCGCGGCTGTCCGGGCTCACCGCGCCCGAGGTGCCCGCCGAGGTGATCGCCTCGTTCCGGGCGGACCTGGACTGGCTCGAACCGGACGTGCGGAAGTTCCTGCTGGCCGCCGAGGCCGGGGCCGCGCTGCGGCTGGACCTGCTCGGCGGGCTGCTCGGCCTGGACGGCGACGCGGTCGGCGACGTCATCGAGGCGGCCCGCGCCACCGGCCTGCTCGGGTCCGACGGGGCGCTGCTGCCGATCGCGCGCGCCGCCGTGGCCGCGCTGAGCCGGACCGACCGGCGCATCGCCGTGCGGCAGCGGCTGGCCGAGCTGCAACTGCGCTCCGGCGGCCCGGTGCTGGAGCTGGTGCGCCCCCTGGTCGGCGTCGCCGGCCCGGAGATGGCGGAGGCGTTCCAGGCGGCGGCGGTCGAGGCGCTGCCGTCCGACCCGGCGCTGGCGGCCCGGCTGCTGGCCGCCGTGGGCACTCCCACCGCCGAGATCGCTGTGCGGCGGGCGGTGGCCTCGGCCATGGCCGGCGACCTCGACGCGGCGCTGCGGCTGGCCGACCAGGTGATCGCCGGCGGTTCGGCGCACCGGGGCGCGGCCGCCGAGGTGGCCGCCATCGCGCTGGCGCACCGGGGGCAGCTGGCCCGCAGCACCGAGCTGCACCGGTGGTCCCCGAGCGCCACCTCCGGCGCGTTCGCGGTGATCGGGCAGGTCGGCACGGGGAGGCTGCCGTCCGCCGCGCTGCCGCCCGCCCCGCCGACGATGCTCGACGGCGCGGCCTCGCTGATGGCGCAGGGGGTGGTGGAGTCGGTCACCGGGCCGGCCACCTCGGCGCTGTCCACCCTGGTGCGCGCGACCGGGCTGCTGGAGCCGGCCGGGCGGTCGGTGCTGCTGCCGGACACGCCCGCCGCGCTGGCCGCGCTGGTGGCGCTGCACGGCGGTGAGCTGCCGGTGGCGGAGTCGGTGCTGGACCGGGCGGTGGCGACGTCGCTGGGCGGGGCGCTGATGGTCGTGCGGCACCGGTTGTTGCGGGCGTGGGCCGCGATGCTGCGCGGGAACCTCGGCTCGGCGCGCGAGGCGCTGCTGGCGCTGCGCCGGGCCGGGCGGCCGCTGGAGGCGCGGGACTGGCTGTTCGCGGTGGCGCTGGAGGTCGGGATCGCGCGGCGCGACAGCGACCTGGCGACGTTGAAGCGCACCTGGGAGCAGGCGTGCGAGGCCGTGCTGCGGCACCCGGTCGACCTGTTCGCGTTCCTGCCGCTGGGCGAGTTCGCGGCGGCGGCGGCGCGGCTGCGCGACCAGCACCGGCTGGCCCACCACCTGGGCGCGGCGCGGAACCTGTTGCGGGAGTTGGGTGATCCGCCGCTGTGGGCGGTGCCGCTGCACTGGAGCGCGCTGCACGCGGCGATCATCGCGGAGGAGACGTCGGTGGCCGAGGAGCACGCGGCGTCACTGGCGGCGTGCGCGTCGCGGAGCCGGTACGCGGCGGTGGTGTCGGCGGCGGCGGAGAGCTGGCTGGACGTGCTGGCGGGCAAGGTCGACGCGGACCGGGTCGAGGGGGCGGCGCGGGGGTTGCACGCGGTGGGGCAGTGGTGGGACGCGTCGCGGTTGGCGGGGCAGGCGGCGATCCGGACGTCCGACCGGCAGGCGATGGTGCGGCTGCTGGACTGCGCGCGGTTGTTGCAGGGGCGGGTCGCGGGGTCCGGTGGTGGTGCGGGAGCCGGTGCGGGGACGGGGGCCGGGTCGGGGCGCAAGCAGTCGGAACCGGTGGCCGAGTCGGACGCGGGCAAGCTCAGCGACCGGGAGCGCGAGGTGGCGGAGCTGGTCGTGGGCGGGTTGACGTACAAGCAGGTGGGCGACCGGCTGTTCATCTCGGCGAAGACGGTCGAGCACCACGTGGCGCGGATGAGGCAGCGGCTCGGGTGCGGGAGCCGGGCGGAACTGCTGGAACAACTCCGCCAGATCGTCGGCTGACGGGCTGCCCGCCACTCCCCGCGGGCCCGCCCCCGCCGCGGGCCCGCCACCCCACCGCCGGCCCGCCACCCATCCCCCCGCCGGTCACCTGGTCGGTTGATCACCCTAAAGTGATCTTGTGCCATTCGAACAACCGTTCGAACATGGAGTCATGCGAACTCCACCCGGCCTCCACCCCGCCACCTCCCACCTGCCGATCCTCGCCTCCGCGCCTTCCTCGTCCCCCTCGCTTTGCTCAAGCGTGCTAAATTTTGCTCATGCGAGCAAAGTCGCTGACCGAGCGGGCCCGCCGAGCGCAGATCGTGGACGCGGCGATCGCCACGCTGGCCGAGCTGGGCTACGGGGCGACGTCGTTCAAGCAGATCGCCGCCCGCGCCCGCCTCAGCAGCACGGGCCTGATCTCGTACCACTTCAAGGGCAAGCAGGAGCTGGTCGACGAGGTCTACGCCGAGGTGCGCCGCCGGTTCACCGCGTTCGTGCTGGACCGGATGGACCGGTCGGGCACCGCGCTGGGCGAGCTGGAGGCGTTCCTCCGGGCCAACCTGCGGTTCATGGCGGCGCACCGGGCCGACACGGTGGCGCTGCTCCAGGTCCGGCCGCACGTCTCCGCCGCGGACAACGCCGACGACGACCACCGCAAGATGGCCGACCTCCTCCGGGAGGGCCGGTCGGCGGGGGAGTTCCGGGAGTTCGACGCGGACGCGATGGCGATCTTCGTCCTGGCCCTGCGCAACGGGGTGCTCGCCCGGGCGGCCGATCACGCGGAGGTCGACCTCGACCTCTGTGAACGCGAGCTGATCACCCTGGTGGGGCTCGCCGTGACGAGGGGGTAGGCACATGCGTCGGGGGACGTTGGTCCTGACCGCCGCACTGCTGGCGACGGCGTGCGGCGGCGACGGGGGAGCGCGAGCGGGAGGCGATGTGGTGCGGGCCGACGTGGTGCGGGTCGAGACCGGGGAGGTCCGGGGCACCGCCCACGCCGACCGCGTGGTCTTCCAGGGCATCCCGTACGCCGCGCCGCCGGAGGGGGAGCTCCGGTGGCGGGCGCCGGGGCTCCCGCTGCCCTGGGGCGGGGTCCGGGACGCGACCAGGCCGGGCAACCCGTGCCCGCAGGTGGGATCGTCCTATTCGGACACCGCGGCGACGGACGAGGACTGCCTGTTCCTCAACGTCACCACCCCGGGCACCGAGGGCCGCCGGCCGGTCCTGGTGTGGGTGCACGGTGACGGCGCGGTCGGCGCGGGCCACCACTTCGACGCCCGCGCCTTGGCGACCCGGGGCGATGTGGTGGTGGTGACGCTGAACTACCGGCTCGGCGTGTTCGGCGGCTTCGGGCTGCCGGGCCTGGAGGGCTCGGGCACGTTCGGCCTCCAGGACCAGCGGGCCGCGCTGGAGTGGGTGCGGCGCAACGCCGGGAGCTTCGGCGGGGACCCGGGCAACGTCACGCTGTTCGGCGTCTCCTACGGTGCCACCTCGATCGCGGCGCACCTGGTCTCGCCGAAGTCGCGGGGCCTGTTCGACAAGGCCGTGATGCACAGCGGTTTCGCGCTGGCCGACCTGCCCGCCGAGACCTGGTACCCGGAGCTGCCCGCGCTGCCGTGGCTGGGCTGGCGCGACACCGCCGAGGTCCGGGCCGCCGGGCAGGTCGTGGCCGGGGAACTGGGCTGCGCGGACATCGCCTGCCTGCGCGGGTTGCCCGCGGCCCGGGTGGTCGGGCACCCGATGGTGATGAACATCTTCCAGCCCTACGGCTACGGCAACCCCGACCTGCCCGTGGTGCCCGCCGAGGCGCTGGAGGCCGGCGGGTTCGCGCGGGTCCCGGTGCTGACGGGCACCACGCGGGACGAGCACCGCGGCATCGTGGCGACCTTCCGCGGCGAGGTCGGGGCCGAGGACTACCCGCGGCTGCTCGCGCTCGCCTTCGGCGACCGGGCCGCCGAGGTGGAGCGGGAGTACCCGCTCCACGCGTTCGACGACGCGACCCGGGCGTGGGCGACCGTGCTCACGGACCGGGTGTGGGCGAGACCGGCGTTCCGGCAGCACCGGCTGCTGGCCGCGCACACGCCGACGTTCGCGTTCGAGTTCGCCGACCCGGCCGCCTCGGAACTGGGCGCGAGCCACAGCACGGACATCGGGTACCTGTTCCCGGACGAGGAGTTGACCGGTGGTCAACGCGAACTGTCGGAGGTGATGATCGGGTACTGGTCCAACTTCGCCCGCACCGGCGACCCGAACGGCGACGGCCTGCCGGCGTGGCCCGGCTTCGCCGAGGGCGAGCACGTGCAGTCGCTCGCGCCGGGCGCGATCACCGGCGTGGACTTCCGGGCGGCGCACCGGCTCGACTTCTGGGAGGACGAGTAGGCGGACCGGGCGGGCTCCCACCCGGGCCGGGCGGACCGGGACGGGGTCAGTCGCGCCGGCTCGCGTGCAGCAGGACCAGGCCGATGCCCGCGATGACGAAGTTCTGGAAGGCGGGCGTCAGCCCGTTCCACTCCTTGGACTGCCACATGGCGAACCACTCGCCGCCGATGGCGATGAACCCGGCGCCGAACAGCAGCGCCTGCATGACCCAACCGGTGGACGACAGCCGCCGCGCCAGGTCCTCCCGGCGCCGCAGCCAGGACACCAGGGCCGCGATCAGCACCAGGGCGGTCACCGCTTCCCACAGGATGATCAGCACGTAGGCGATGGTCACCAGGGTCGGGTTGGTGATGGCGCGCCACGAGGTGTTGGGCGAGCCGAACGTGGTGTCCATCGCGAGCACGTGCCGCACGAACGCGTGGTTGGTCTCGTAGTCGGTGATGTTGCCGAACACCACGAGGGCCATGTAGAGCGCGGTGACGCCGGTCAGCGCCGCGATCGCGGTCTGCGGGCTCCCCACCTGGGCGAGAAAACGCATGTAGCGCAACATAGCCACAATCCGCCGGAAGTCCACGGAGTTGTCGGCGGACTACCCACCCGCCACCAGCCACCTGCTGCCCGCTACCGCCCGCACCCCCCGCTGGCAGCCCGCTCACCGCCCGCCACCCCCCGTTACCTTTTTCGTAGCTCCTGATCAGGGAGTTGTGGTCGCCGGGTCCGGCATGACTTGCGCCCCCAGTCGAAGGCATGATCCGGGGGGTGGTGTCACCGGACCCGGTGGCATCGCCGGACCGCTGATAGGGACACGGCCGCCCGCCGGGCAGGTCTCGTCGTAACGTGGGTGCCGGCCTGCGATGCCCACCCCGCGACCACCCGCGACGAACGAACGGCACGACCGATGACCAGCGATTACCAGGTGTTCCTCGGCCTGGATGTGGGCAAGGGCGAACACCACGCCGTCGGCCTGGACCCCGAAGGGAAGCGGCTGCACGACGGACCGCTGCCCAACAGCGAACCGAGGCTGCGGGCGCTGTTCGACAAGCTCGCCGGGCACGGGCCGCTGCTGGTGGTGGTCGACCAGCCCGCCACGATCGGCGCGTTGCCGGTCGCGGTGGCCCGCGCCGCCGGCCACACGGTGGCCTACCTGCCGGGCCTGGCCATGCGCCGCATCGCCGACCTCTACCCCGGCCGCGCGAAGACCGACGCCCGGGACGCCTTCGTCATCGCCGACGCGGCCCGCTCGCTGCCGCACACGCTGCGGCCGGTCGACGTCGGCGACGACGCCCTGGCCGAACTCGACGTGCTGGTCGGATTCGACGACGACCTGGCGGGCGAGGCCACCCGGATCGCCAACCGCATCCGCGGCCTGCTCACCGGCGTCCATCCCGCACTCGAACGCGCCATCGGCCCCAGGATCAGCCACCCGGCGGTGCTGGAGATCCTCTCCCGCTGCGGCGGGCCCACCGGCATCGCCAAAGCCGGCCGCCGCAAGCTCACCGCGATCGCCACCGCCCACGCGCCCCGCCTGGGCGACAAACTCGTCACCGCGATCCTGGCCGCGCTGGACGAGCAAAGCGTCGTCGTCCCCGGCACCACCGCGGCGGACACGGTGCTGCCCCGCCTGGCCGACAGCCTGAAAACCGTTCTGCTGCAACGCAAACAGGTCGCCGCCGAGGTCGAGGGGATACTCGATGCGCACCCTCTTGCCGGGGTCCTGACCTCGATGCCCGGCATCGGGGTCAGGACCGCAGCCCGCATCCTGCCGGAGATCGGAGACGCCACGGGGTTCAAGTCCTCCGGGCACCTGGCCGCCTATGCCGGCATCGCCCCGGTCACCCGCAGCTCCGGCAGCAGCATCAAGGGCGAGCACCCGGCCCGCACCGGCAACCGCAAACTCAAACGGGCGTTCTTCCCCGCCGCGTTCGCCGCCCTCTCCGACCCGACCAGCCGCGCCTACTACCAGCGCAAACGCGACCAAGGCAAGAAACACAACGCCGCCCTGATCTGCCTGGCCCGCCGCCGCTGCGACGTCCTGTTCGCCATGCTCCGCACCAACACCCACTACCGACACCCCGAAGTCGTCCCCACCCCGATCGCTGCTTGACAACCACATAGGGACACCCCCGCAGTCAGCCGTCCGGAAACCGGCCCGCCGGTCATCTGCCACCTGCCACTCGCCGCCTGCCCTACCCTCGCCCGAGCCCGGTCCTCCCCGTCCCCCGAGCCCTGCCCCCACCCGCCGGCGGGACGCCACTCCGCACCCCAGCGCGAGCCGACCACCCCCGATCCCGCGAGAACATCACGAGCAGGGCGGCTCGTACTCCAACTGCGGCAGGTGCTCGCGCCACAGCTCCTCGGTCAGCGTCCCCTCGGTCTTGGCGCAGATCCGCTGGATCACGTGGTCCAGCGAGAGGTCCCACAACCGCACCGTGCCGTCCGTGCTGGCGGACGCGATCGTGGTGGCCCGACCCGGACCGAACGCGATGCCGCGCAGCGGACCCTCGTGCCCGCCCAGCACGTCCCCGAGCGACGAGGGCCGCTGGGGGTTGCGCACGTCCCACAGCCGGATCGTGCGGTCCTCGCCCCCACCGGCCAGGTACTGCCCGTCGGCGCTGAAGTCGACCGTGACCGCGCCCTCGACGTGCCCGGTGAGCGGCACGCCGATCGGCTTGACCCGGTTCGGCGCGCCCAGGTCCCACAGCCTGATGGTCTTGTCGTCGCTGGCGGTGGCCAGCACCTTCCCGTCCGGGCTGACGTCGCCCGCGCGCACCGCCCCGCTGTGCCCGCGCAGCGGCTGCCCGATCGGCTGGGCGGCGTCCGGGTCGGTGACGTTCCACAGCCGCACGGTCTGGTCCGCGCCGCCGGTGACGAGCGTCCGGCCGTCCCGGGTGAACCCGGCGTAGTAGACGTAGCCCTCGTGGCCGACGAGCGGGTCCCCGAGGCGTTCGGGGTGCTCGCGGTCGCTGATGTCCCACAGCTGCACGGACTCGTCGTCGTGCCCGGTCACCAGCACCTCCCCGTCCGGGCGCAGCGCCACCGGCGAGCTGTACCGGGTGCCGACCTCGATCGGGCCGCCCAGCGGCCGGGGCCGGTCGGGGTCGGTGAGGTCCCACAGCCTCACGACCTTGTCGCTCGCGCTGACCAGCGTCCGCCCGTCGTCGCTCAGCGCCAGCGCCCACACGGCCGCGCCGTGCCGGACGGCGGCGGTGGCGCGCGGCGAGCCCGGCTCCCGGACGTCCCACACCCGGATCACCTCGTCCTCGGCGGCCGTCACCAGCCGCCGGCCGTCCGGGGTGAACCGGGGGTCGGTGGTGCCGGCGGAGTGCCCGACCAGCACCCCTCCCGGCATCGACCACAGCCGCACGGCCGAGTCGTGGCTGCCGGTGGCCAGCGTGCGGCCGTCGGGGCTGAAGCCGACCGCGTACACGGTGCCGTTGCGGCCCGTCAGGGGCGGGCCCAGGGAGCGCGGGCGGGCCGGGTCGGTGATGTTCCACAGCCGCGTGGTGCCGTCGGCGCCGGAGGAGGCCAGCACCCGGCCGCCGGGGGCGAAGCCGACCGACCACACGCCGCCGGTGTGGCCGGGCAGCGGGCGCCCGAGCGGGGCCGGGGCGGTCGGGTCGGTCACGTCGAACAGCCGCACGGTCCAGTCCTCGCTGCCCGCCGCCAGCACCCGGCCGTCGGGGCTGAACGCGACGGAGTGCACGTCGTCGTCGAACCCGGTGATCCGCGTGCCGAGCAGCCGGGGCGCGGTGCGGTCCCGCACGTCGAACAGCGCGATCGCGTCGTCGTCGCCCGCGGTGGCCAGGAGGGTCCCGTCGGGGCTGAACGCGACCGAGCGCACCTGCCCGGTGTGCGCGCGCAGCGGCTCGCCCAGCCGCTCGGGGCGCGCCGGGTCGGTCACGTCCCACAGCTGCGCGGTGTGGTCGGCGTTGGCGGTGACCAGCGTCCTGGAGTCCGGGGTGAACGCCAGCAGGTAGATGGTGTCGTGGTCGCGGCCCAGCGGCTGGCCGAGGGAGCGCGGCCGGGTCGGGTCGCTGACGTCCCACAGCAGCAGGGTGCGGTCGTTGCCGGCGGTGGCGAGGGTCTTGCCGTCCGGGCTGAACACGGCCGACGACACCCAGCTGCGGTGCCCCAGCAGCGGCGAGCCGAGCGGCCGGGGGTGGTCGGGGTCGCGCAGGTCCCACAGCCGCACGGTCTGGTCGTAGCTGGCCGTGGCGAGCGTCCTGCCGTCGGGGGAGAACGACGTCAGGTACACCGGGCCGGTGTGCCCGGTGAGCACCGTGGCCAGCGGCGCGGTCTGCGTGGACAGCAGGCGGGTGCGCACCTCGGCGTCGTCCGGGCGCATCCGGTGGGCGGCCAGGTCGAACAGCGCCGACAGCGACGGGTCGCTCTCCTCCAACCGGTCGGCCTCGGCCACGACCTGCCGGAACACCGCGTCGTCGCGCTGCCGCACGGCCACCACGGCGGCGGTGGCGGCGATGAGCGCGAGCACGACGACGAACGCGACCGCCGCGCGCACCGCCCACGCGGCCCGCCTGCGGTGCTGCGTGGACACGGCGAGGAAGTCCCGGGCGGTGCCGGTGAGCCCGCCGGGTCCGGCGGCGCCCGCCCAGTGCCGGGCGGTCTCCAACCGCGCGCCCCGGTAGAGCAGGGACGAGTCGCGGTCCTGCGCCGCCCACGCCGCCGCGTCCTCCTCCAGCCGCTGCCGCAGCAGCTGGCCCTCGCGGTCCTGGTCGATCCAGCCGCGCAGCCGCGGCCACGCCTGGAGCAGCGCCTCGTGGGTGAGCTCCACCGAGCCCGCGTCGAGGGTGACCAGGCGGGCGCGGGCCAGCGTCTCCAGCGCCTGCTCGCCCGCGGTCCGGTTGGCGGTCTGCTCGACCAGCTCGTGCCGGGTGGAGCGGCGGCGCGTGTCCTGGGTGTCCTCGCCGACGCGGACCAGGCGCAGCAGCAGCGGCCGGGCGGCCTGCTGGGCCTCGGGCGCCAGGTCGGCCCACGCGCGTTCGGCGGTGGCCGCGACCGCGCCCTGGATGCCGCCCGCCGACCGGTAGCCCGCGATGGTCAGCTTGCCCGCCTGCCGCCGCTGCCAGGTGGCCAGCAGGGCGTGGGAGAGCAGCGGCAGCGCGCCCGCGTCGTAGGCGTCCTGGCGGGTGCGCGACGGCGACCGGTTGCTGCGCACGCCCAGGTCGCGCAGCATCAGCTCGACCAGGCCCGGCTCCAGTTGCAGCCCCGCCGCCCTCGCCGGCCGCGACACCGCCTCGCGCAGCTCGGCCGAGGTCATCGGCCCCAGCACCATCTGCCGGTCCTGGAGCGCGTCGGCCAGCTCCGGGAACGCCAGGCATCGGCCGTAGAAGTCGGCCCGCACCCCCACCAGCACCAGCGCGGCCGGCTCGCCGCCGGGGACCGCGGGCGTGCTCGCCACGTGCAGCGCCTGCACGAACACCCGCACCCGGTTCTCGTCCCGCGTGAGCGTGAACGCCTCCTCGAACTGGTCGACCACCACCACGACCCGGTCGCCGCCGTGCCGCGCGGCGTACGCGGCGAACGCGGCCCGGATCTGCCCGGCGAACCGCATCACCCCCAGCAGCGTCTGCCCCAGGAACGTGTCCGGGGCCGGTCCGCCCGCCCCCGGGCCCCGCTCCACCCGGTCCGGGCCGAGCGCCAGGGCCAGCACGTCGGCCAGTTCCGGGACCTGCCGGACGAGTTCCCCGATCGGGTCCGCGCCGGGCGTGACGACCACCGCGGGCCATTTACCGGAACCGTCCACGGCCAACTCGCCCGCGCGCACGGCCGGAATGACGCCCGCGCGCACCAGTGACGATTTCCCGGCGCCCGAAGCGCCGACCAGCATCACGATTCCGCCGGATTCCGCGGCGTTGCCCAACCGCGACACCAATGCGGCGGTGCTGCGTTCCCGGCCGAAGAACCAACTCGAATCCTCGGACTGGAACGCGGCCAGTCCCCGGTAGGGGCACACGCCGATCTCGTCGGAGCTGGGCGGCTCCTCGTCCTCGGTCGGCGACGCCGGGCTGGCCAGCGCCTCCTCCCACAGCGCCCGCCACGCGTCGAGGTCGTACAGGTCGGGCGCGGGCGGCTGCGGGCGGATCTTGCGCGCCTCCCCGATGAGGATCTCCAGGACTACCGAGAGTGCCGAGAACCGCGCCGGCACGTTGCGCCCGCGACGCCAGTCGCTGACCCGCTGGGCGCTCGCCCGGACCGGCCTGCCCCGCTCGTCGGTGCGCCTGGCCCGGCCCACCGACTCGGTCACCCGCTTCAGCGGCGGGTCACCCGCCTCGGCGTAGAGCAGGGCGAACCGCTCCGCGAACAGGGCCCGGGGACCCGAACCCCGGCCGGAAGCAGTCATCCGCGGCGAGCCTCCTCGGGCCGTTCTTCCGGACCGGAAAACCGGTGTGAGCGCGTGAACAGGTCTTTTGTGGGCCGGTGGAGCAGCAGGCGGTCCACCCTAACCAGTTCCGGTGCCAAGCTGGCCCGGACGTTGCCGGTGACGTCACGGATGTGGTGCGGAGGTACCGGTCGAAGTGGTTCTGCAGGCAACCGACGCCCCTGGTGGCGCGGCCCCGGCTGAGGAGTCCTGGGGGTCTTCTCAACGGTGCGCGCCCAGCGGCCGCGGTCGGTGGAACGGCGCGGCGACCCGCCATGCCGACCGCGGTTGACGGCGATCCGACCGGCGCGCCGCCGGTCACGGCCCGTGAGGACCGGGGGCTCCCCGGTGAAGCACGGGTCTGCCCGATCCTGCGGACCGCTGCCGACGCCCGCGGCCGGGACCGGGCCGAGGTGAGGCTGGACCTGCTCGCCCAACTGGTCACCCCGCCGCGCGGCTGACCGGGTTTCCTCCCACCGGATCCGACCGGGCGGACGCGCACCGCGCGGTTCGGCCCGGTAACCCGATGTCGCTTTTCCGCCGGCCAACGACCCGCCGTTGACGGATGCTGGTGCGGTGCACGAAGACGCGGAACGCTGTGCCCGAGCCGTCCGGTCCAAGGATTCCCGGTTCGACGGCTGGTTCTTCACGGCGGTGCTCACCACCGGTGTCTATTGTCGGCCGAGTTGTCCGGTGGCGCCGCCCAAGGTCGAGAACATGCGCTTCTACCCGAGTGCCGCGGCGGCGCAACAAGCGGGATTCCGGGCGTGCAAGAGGTGCCGCCCCGACGCCTCTCCCGGCTCGCCGCTGTGGAGCCACCGCGCGGACGCCGTGGCCAAGGCGATGCGGATGATCGCCGACGGCGTGGTCGACCGCGCGGGCGTGCCCGGCCTGGCCCGCGCCCTCGGCTACAGCGTCCGCCAGCTCGAACGGCTGCTGCTCGCCGAGCTGGGCGCGGGACCCCTGGCACTGGCCAGGGCGCAGCGCGCGCAGACCGCCCGGCTGCTCGTCGAGACCACCTCGCTGCCGATGGCCGAGGTCGCGGCGGCCTCCGGGTTCGCCAGCGTGCGGGCGTTCAACGAGACGGTGCGCGAGGTCTTCGCCCTGTCGCCGACCGACCTGCGCGCCCGCCGGGGCCCCGCCCCGGACACGCCCGGCGTGCTGTCGCTGCGGCTGCCGTTCCGGGCGCCGCTGTGCCCGGACAACCTGTTCGGCCACCTGGCCGCGACCGGCGTGCCCGGCGTGGAGGAGTGGCGCGACGGCGCGTACCGGCGCACGCTGCGCCTGCCGCACGGGCACGGCGTGGTCTCGCTGAGCCCGCGACCGGACCACGTGGCGTGCCGGCTGTCGCTGAGCGACCTGCGCGACCTGTCGATCGCCATCGCCCGCTGCCGCCGGCTGCTGGACCTCGACGCCGACCCGGTCGCGGTCGACGAGCAGCTGGGCGCCGACCCGCTGCTGGCGCCCCTGGTCGCCCGCGCGCCCGGCCGCCGCGTGCCCGGCACGGTCGACGCCGACGAGTTCGCCGTGCGCGCCCTGCTGGGGCAGCAGGTCTCCACCGCCGCCGCCCGCACCCACGCGGCCCGACTGGTCCGGGCGGTGGGCGACCCGGTCGAGGACGTCGGCCTCACCCACCTGTTCCCCACCCCCGGGGCGCTGGCCGAGCTGGACCCGGCCGTGCTCGCCGTGCCGGGGTCGCGCCGCACCGCGTTCCGGGCCCTGGTCACCGCCCTGGCCGACGGCTCGCTCGACCTGGGCGTCGGTGCCGACCGGGACCGCGCCCGCGCGGACCTGCTCGCGCTGCCCGGCTTCGGGCCGTGGACCGTCGAGGTGATCGCCATGCGCGCGCTGGGCGACCCCGACGCGTTCATCCCCACCGACCTGGGCATCCGGATCGCCGCCCGCGACCTCGGACTGCCCGGCACCCCCGCCGCCCTCGTGCGGCGGGCTCGGGCGTGGCGCCCCTGGCGGGCCTACGCCGTCCAGCACCTCTGGGCGACCGGTGACCACGCGGTCAACCGGATGCCCGCGTGACAGGAGGAGATCGATGACCCACACCGTGGTCGACAGCCCCGTCGGCCCGCTGACGCTGGTCGCGCACCGCGACGCGCTGTCCGGCGTCTACATGACCGACCAGCGGCACCGGCCGGCGCAGGAGACGTTCGGCCCGGAGGACCCCGCGCCCTTCGGCCGGGCGATCGGGCAGCTGGCCGAGTACTTCGCCGGTGAGCGCACGGTGTTCGACCTGGAGCTGGACCTGATCGGCACGCCGTTCCAGCGGACGGTGTGGCAGGCGCTGCGCGGGATCCCCTACGGGGAGACCGTGTCGTACGGGGAGCTGGCGGCGCTGCTCGGCCGGCCGTCGGCGGCGCGCGCGGTCGGGTTGGCCAACGGGAAGAACCCGGTCGGCATCGTGGTGCCGTGCCACCGCGTCGTCGGTTCGACCGGCGGCCTCACCGGGTACGGCGGCGGGCTGGCGCGCAAGCGGCAGCTGCTCGACTTCGAGCGCGGCGCGGAGGGGGACCGACTGCCGCTCTGAGCCGGGCGGGGCCGGCCCTTCTGCGGGTGGGGCGGCCTCCCAGGGGGCCGCCCCTCTCCACGTAGGGCCACCCTCTCCACATGGGGCCGTCCCCTTTCCCCAAGCGGGCCACCCTCTCCAGCCCTCCACCGACAACAAAGTTTGTCTTGACAACTCAAGTTGTCGGTGCGAGGGTTCCCCCATGCTTGACGTGGCAGTGATCGAGGACCCGGCGACCGCCGAGGTCACGCTGGACCCGGTGCGGGTGAGGCTGCTGGCCGAACTCGTCGAACCGGGTTCGGCCACCACGCTGGCGGCCAAGGTGGGGCTGCCGCGGCAGAAGGTCAACTACCACCTGCGCACGCTGGAGCAGCACGGCCTGGTCGAGCTGGCCGAGGAACGCCGCAGGGGCAACATGACCGAGCGGGTCATGCGCGCCACCGCCGCGTCCTACGTCATCTCGCCCGTCGCGCTGGCCGCCGTGCAGCCCGATCCCGCGCGCTCACCCGACCGGCTGTCCGCGCGCTGGCTGCTGGCCGTCGCCGCCCGCACGGTCCGCGACGTCGGCCACCTCATCACCGGCGCGACCAAGGCGGGGAAGCGGGTCGCCACCTTCGCGCTCGACGGCGAGGTCCGCTTCGCCTCCGCGGCCGAACGCGCGGCGTTCGCCGAGGAGCTCGCGGCCGCCGTCACCGGCCTGGTCGCCAAGTACCACGACGAGTCGGCGGAGGGCGGGCGCGCGCACCGTGTCGTCGTCGCCGTCCACCCCAGCATCCCCCAGGAGTGACGATGGGCCACGCGTTCGAGAGTTCCGACGAGGTCGAGCTGGCCGGCGTGACGCCGGAGCAGGTCTGGGAGGCGATCGCCACCGGCCCCGGCCTGGACTCCTGGTTCATGGGCGGCAACGAGGTCGAGCCCGGCACCGCGGTGCGGCAGGCGTTCGGCGGGTACGAGCCCAGCCACCCCGTCACCGCCTGGGAACCGGGCAAGCGCCTCGCCTACGGCGGCGACCAGGCCCCCGACGGCCGGTTCGTCGCCTACGAGTTCCTGATCGAGGGGCGCGACCGGGGCAGCACCGTGCTGCGCATGGTCACCAGCGGCTTCCTGCCCGGCGACGACTGGGCGGACGAGTTCGAGGCCATGAGGGTCGGCGGCGAGATGTTCCGGTGGACGCTCGTCACCTACCTGCGCCACTTCACCGCCCGCACCGCCCGCCCGATCACCGCCTTCGGCCCGCCGGTCGACGACTGGCCCGCGACGTGGACCGGCCTGGGCCGCCGCCTCGGCCTGGACCGCGCGCCGCGCACCGGGGACGAGGTCACCCTCGACGGTGTCCCCGGCACCGTGTACTTCGCCAACTCCCAGACCGCGGGCGTCCGCACGTCCGACGCGATGTACCGGTTCTTCCGCGGCCGGCCCGGCGGGCTGGTCGCCATGCACCACGTGTTCGCCGGGGACGACCGCGACGAGCGCACCTGGGTGGACTGGTTGACCGACCTGTCCTGACCGCGCGCCATGCCCCCGGGGCACCTTCGGGGGATGCCGGTCGAACGCGCGCCGGCAGGCGTGTCGTCGCCCGCTCCGGCCCCGTCCCGGGTGCCGGGTCCCCCTTCGTGGTCCGCGAGACCGCACCCCGACCAGCTTGAGGAGAACCGAGCGAGATGACGCACGTCGTGTCCGCGGACGGCACCAGGATCGCGTACAGCAGGACCGGGTCGGGCCCGGCGCTGATCATCGTGGACGGCGCCATGTGCTACCGCGAGTTCGGCCCGGCCACCGAGCTGGCGAAGTCCCTGTCGTCCGACTTCACCGTCTACACCTACGACCGGCGGGGCCGGGGCGAGAGCGGCGACGCGGGGCCGTACGACGTCGGGCGCGAGGTCGAGGACATCGCCGCGCTGATCGAGGAGGCCGGCGGCACCGCCCACCTGTTCGGCATGTCGTCGGGCGGGACGCTGGTGGCCGAGGCGGTCCACCGCGGCGTCGCGGCGGAGCGGGTGGCGATCTACGAGTCGCCCATGATCGTCGACGACACCCACCGACCGATGGAACCCGACTTCCCGGCGCGGGTGGCCCGGGCCATCGCGGAGGAGCGCCGGGGCGACGCCGTGAAGCTGTTCATGCGCTACGTCGGCACGCCCGGGTTCTTCGTCGTGGCGCTCCAGCTCATGCCGCCGTGGAAGAAGCTCAAGGGGGTGGCCCACACGCTGCCGAACGACCTGGCCGTGGTGGGCGAGTACCAGCACGGCACCCCGCCGCCCGCGGGGCGGTGGTCGGGGGCGGCGGTGCCCGCGCTGGTGATCGCGGGCGGGAAGAGCCCGGAGTACATGCGCAACGCCCAGCGGTACCTGGCCTCGGCGCTGCCGAAGGGCGAGCTGGTCGTCCTACCGGGACAGACCCACATGGTGAAGGCCAAGGTCACGGCCCCGGTGCTGACCGGCTTCTTCACCGGCTGACCGTCCCCACCGGACCCGGGTCACCCGCTGTCGCCGCGCGGCTCGCCCACTTGTCGCCGCGCCGCGCCGCTCGGGTGGCTGCGGCTGCCTGGGTGGCAGCGCCGCTCGGGTCACCGCGCCGCTCGGGTCACCGCGCCGCGCAGCTCACGCGCTGCCCAGGTCACCGCGCCGCTCGGCTCACCCTCGGCTCGCCCCGCGGCGACAGCCCGTCCTCCGCAACCCGCTCCCCGCATCCGTCCACCTCCACCCCACCCAACCACCCCGGCCGGGCAACCACCCCGTCTTCACGCGCACCGCCCCGTCGGCCCGAAGCGGGGTGGTCGCTCGGCCGTCGATTTCTCCTCTACCGATGATCGAGAACACCGTTTCCGTACATCATCCGGCGATGTTCACTCGATCGTGTAGCGGCAGACCCCACGGACAGCCTCGTGCCCTCCCCGCGGCGCACGAGGCTACCGAAGATCGTCAGGGCTTGCGCCCCACCGCACCCGCGATGCAGTAGCTCACCGCGTCCAGCTCCTTCAACCGCGGCCCGTCCGGCCACCACTCCGCGCAGATCGCGATGCCCGGGTCCACCAGCTCCAACCCGTGGAACAGCCCCTCCAGCTCGCGCATGGTCGCGAACCGCCCGCTCCCCATCGGCGAGTGCAGGAACGTCTCCTCCATCCGCCGCGCGATGGCCGAGTGCTCCTCGGTTTCCGGGTCGAGGAAGTGCGAGATGCCGACGAACGACCCGGACGGCAGGGCCTCGACGTACTCGGCCATGATCTCCGCCGACGTCGGCGAGGTGCCGTTGTAGTGGTGCAGCGTCCCCATCTGGAAGAACGCCACCGGCTCGGAGAAGTCGATGTGCTTGCGCACCACCGGGTCGTTCAGGATCTCCTGCGGCTTGAAGATGTCCGCCGCCGAGAAGTGGGTCTGGTCGTTCTCCTCCAGCAGCGCCCGGCCGTGCGCCAGCACCACGGGGTCGTTGTCCACGTACACGACTCGTACATCCGGGTTGATCCGCTGCGCCACCTGGTGGGTGTTCTCGGCGGTGGGCAGGCCCGAGCCGCAGTCGAGGAACTGCGTGATCCCCGTTTGGCTCGCGACGAAACGGGTGGCGCGGATGAGGAAGTTGCGGTTGTCCACGGCCAGCGTCGCCGCCTCCGGCGCGACCTGCTGGACCCGCCGCAGGACCTCGCGGTCGATCTCGTAATTGTCCTTGCCGTTGAGGAAGGCGTCGTAAACCCTGGCGATGCTGGCTTTGGTGGTGTCGATGTAGACGGGGGTGGCGGCGTCCGAGGACGTACCCGACATTGTGATGACCTCGCATAATGGGGGAGAAGGGCGATGTTTCCGTGCACCGCGTCACAGTCCGCTCAGCGTAAGCGTATGGGCCCATCGCGTGAGCGGACCGCGTACGTCTGGCGCGACAAGATCGGGGGTGTACGTTCAGTGACGATGCGAGTTGGCCCCGTTCGGGCGCAACCGCTGTTCGGGTGGACGGCTCCGGGTGGGCGTCGACCGGCAGTGGGCCGGGAGTGGTTCAGGGGCATGACGGTCGGGAGGTGCCACGGTGATCACGGGTGAGCCGACCCCCGAGCGGGAGAGCGGGCCGACCGCGCTGCGGATCGTGCTCGGCGCGCAGCTGCGCAGGCTCCGCGAGGCGGCCGAGATCAGCCGCGCGGACGCCGGCTACGCGATCCGCGGCTCGGAGTCGAAGATCAGCCGCATGGAGCTGGGCCGCGTCGGGCTCAAGGAGCGCGACGTGAACGACCTGCTCATGATGTACGGGGTGACCGAGGACGAGGTCCGCGCGAAGTTCCTCGACATGGTCCGCCGCTCGAACTCGCCGGGCTGGTGGCACCGCTACTCCGACCTGATGCCCGACTGGTTCCAGGACTACGTCGGCCTGGAGGAGGCGGCCTCGCGCATCCTCACCTACGAGACGCAGTTCATCCCGGGCCTGCTCCAGACCGAGGACTACGCCATGGCGATCGCCAGCCACGGCCGTCCCGAGCTGGCGGGTCCCGCGGTGAAGCGGCGGGTGGCGCTGCGGATGCAGCGGCAGAAGATCCTCCAGCGGCCGGGCGCCCCGCGGCTGTGGGCGGTGATCGACGAGTCGGTGCTCCACCGGCCCATCGGCGGGCGGCGCGTGCTGTTGGAGCAGGTCGAGCACTTGCTGAGCGTGACCAGGGAAAGTTCGATCACCCTCCAGGTGGTTCCCTACCAGCTGAGCGGCTACGCGGCGGAGGGCGCCTTCACGATGCTGCGCTTCGGGGAGCCCGACCTGCCGGACATCGTGTACCTCGAACACCTCGCCGGTGCCCTCTACCTGGACAAACTGGATGAGCTGGAGGTCTACAGCCGGGTGTTCGACCGGCTCACCGTGGACGCGGAGACGCCCGACCGCAGCAGGCAGTTGCTGAGCAAGATCCGAGCGGACCTGTAGCCCTTCGTCCGTACGGGGGAAGTTCACGCTCTGCATCTGCACGTGCATTTACCCGTGCGCGGGCCGGTGCTACGGTCCGTGCACAGTCGAATGCACGTGCAGATGCATCACCGCGACGACATGTCGTCCGGGGTTGGAGGGTGATGTCGATGACCGCCGAGGTCCACAACGGTATGTCCGCTGCCGATCTCGCCGGTGTGGCGTGGCGCAAGAGCGCCCGCAGCGGCGCGCTCGGCAACTGCGTCGAACTCGCCGCGCTGACCGACGGCTCGGTCGCGATGCGCAACTCCCGCTTCCCCGAGGGCCCCGCCCTGGTCTACACCAGGGCGGAGATCGCGGCCTTCGTGGCCGGGGCCAGGGACGGGGAGTTCGATGACCTCGTGGGCTGACCAGACGGCCAACCGCACGTCCTGCCAACTGCGAGAACTCATCGCACGCGGTTTCCAGTTCCTCCACCCCCGGGACGCCCGGGGTGAGATCGCGGCGGTGGTCGGCGTCCGCGCCCACGACGCGGTGATCGACGTCGTGCGGCTGCACACGGCCGACGACGCGATCGCGATGCGGATGCCCGCCGACGAGGTGAACGTCCTGGCGCCCAGCCGTTTCTCCTGGCGCGCGCACGGCCCGGCGACGAACGTGCTCGACGAGCTGCTCGACCTGCCCGATGACCGGATCGCGTGACCGACCCGCTTCCCCCGCGGTTCGGACCGCCCGACGATGTCCCGTCCGCGTCCGCGGTGGTGGACGGGTGAGGGACCACCCGGTCCCTCTTCGGCGAACCTGACCTGGAGACGCAGCGGGAGTCGGCCGCGCCCACGTCGACACCACGCTCGGAGCGCAACTCCGTGTTCGTCGCGTCCGGTGCGGGGACCGAGGTCGGCTTCGGTCCCCGCACCGGCCAAACCCCGCGACCGCCGGCTCCTAGGGCCGCCGCAACCCGCGCAGCACCACGGCCAGGCCGCGCCGGAACTCCTCGTCCGCGTCGATGCCCCCGGCCACCGCGGCGGTCTCGGCCAGCAGCGGGAACTCCGCGCCCAGCCCCGTCATCGCGGCGGTGCCCGGCCCGGTCAGCGACCCCCGGTGCTCCAGCTCGACCGCGCCGATCACGTACCCCAGCAGGGTCCGCAACGCGATCGCCCGCTCGGTCCCGCCGAACCCGGCCCGGGTCAGCACCCCCAGCACGGCCTCGGACCAGCGCAGCACGCTCGGGCACCGGTGCCGGTGCGCCGTGGTCAGCGGCACCGCGTTGGGGTGCTTCCCCACTGCCGCGCGCACCCGCTCCACCAGCACCGCGACCTGCTCGTCCCACAACGCGTGCGGGGGTGGTGAGGTGTCCACTCCGGACAGCACGAACTCCGCGGCGAGCGCTTCCAGCTCGCCCCGGTCGGCCACGTACCGGTAGAGCGACATCGTGCCCACGCCCAGTTCGGCGGCCACCGCGCGCATGGACAGCGCGGCCAGGCCCTCGCGGTCGACCACGGCCAGGGCGGCGGCGGCGAGCGCGGTGCTGGTCAGGGACTTGGGGCGGGGCATCTCCTTGACAGCGTACAACATACGCGCATAACGTCGGTCGTAAGCGTACGGCGCACGCTCAAGGGGGAACCGTGGAAGCACGCGAGTGGGGGACCGTGACGGGCGGGACGGTGCGGGTGCCCGACCCGGGCGGACCCGTGCACCTCCAGTTCCGCCGCTTCGCCGGCTGCCCGGTCTGCAACCTGCACCTGCGGTCGGTGGTGCTGCGGCACGACGAGATCTCGTCGCGCGGGATCGTCGAGGTGGTCGTGTTCCACTCCACCGCGGCCGACCTGCGCCCGCACGTCGCCGACCTCCCGTTCGCCGTCGTCGCCGACCCGGACAAGCGGCTGTACGCGGAGTTCGGCGTCGAGGCCCGGCCGCGCGCCCTGCTCGACCCGCGCGCGTGGGGCGCCATCGCCCGCGGCGTCGCGCGCGACCTCGGACCGCTGCTGCGCGGCCGGCGTCCGCTGCCCGACCCGGCGGGGGGTCGGCTCGGGCTGCCGGCGGACTTCCTCATCGCCCCCGACGGGCGGATCGTCGCGGAGAAGCGCGGGCAGCACGCCTACGACCAGTGGACCGTGGACGAACTGCTCACTCATGCACAGGCGCTGACCAGCTAAGACCCAGTTGTCCACAGGTCTGTCCCCAGGTGTGGACGGATCGAACAGGCGTTCGAGAAGATGGTGGGGGCCACCGGCGGTCCGGTCGGCGCCGGGGCGCTCATCCGACCAGGCGGCGGAGCCGGTCGGGGTCGCGCAGCGGGCGGCCGTGGCCGAACAGCACCAGCTTCGGCCGCAGCTCCGCGAGCCGGCGCATGGACTCGCGGTTGCGCTCGACGTCGTGGGTGAGGAACCGGGGCGGCGGCGCGGGCCGCAGCACGTTGAAGAACACGTCGCCGCAGATCAGCACGCCGTCGTGGTCGCGCCACAGGGCGATGTGGCCGGGGGAGTGGCCGGGCGCGTCCAGCACGGTGAACCCGGCGACCTCGTCCCCCTCGGCCAGGCCCCGGGCGACCGGGTGCGGGTCGGGCATCGGCATCTTCGCCAGCAGCGCGGGGAGCAGGCCCGGCGCGGGCACCGGGCGGGCGTCCTGGATCGCCTCGACGTCGCGGCTGCCGGCCCACAGCGGCACGTCGTACCGCTCGCACAGCGCGTGGCTGGAGCCGAAGTGGTCGGGGTGGGCGTGCGTCACGACGTGGGCGGCGAGCCGGCGGCCGTCGAGCTGGCGCGCGATCCGCTTGCGGGCGGCGGGCGTGCCCGCGTCCACCAGCACGTCCTCGACCAGGTAGGCGTTCATCATGTGCGGAGGCCGACCGAGCAGCTGGTGGACTCCGGGAGCCAGGGGGCGCACGCCCGGGATCGTAGCGCCGCCGGGTGCCGTCCGGACCGCTCGGCGCGGCGGTTCCGGTGGCGCGGCCCGCGGACCGGGTCGTGGAAATGGCGCTTCTCGATCGGGTGAGAGGCGGGGAGCGGTCGCCGGGCCGGTGGGTTTTCGGCCGGGGCCCGGCGCCGACGCTTCCCGTCGAGTGGAATAAAGCTGGTCGGACCGGATCCGCCGAGAATTGACCGGTGGTCCACTCGGATCGTCCACTCCACCATTGGTGAACTGGGCTTATCATTTCCCCGTCACAGGTGGCGAATCCGCATAAATGCGGGTGACCCGGGTGGAGCAGCCCTCCGCCCCGGACGGTCCGGTCCCGGCACTCCGGGTAAAGAGAAGAGAACTGCCATCTGACTTCACTTCGTTGAACTATTGCCAAGGCGGTGTTCTTCGTGGATGCTTCCCGCCATGGATTTTCGGCCTCTGCCGCCGGGTCAATGGGTGCCGGTCCCCCACCAGCCCGGCGTTCCGGGGGAACTCCTCCGCGAAGGCGCCTACCTCCCGTCGCCGCTGCCCTCGGACCTGCGGCTGCCCGTGTCGACCTACCGCGCCTGCGCCGACGCCGAGCACGCGCTCGGCAGGCTCGACGAGGCGGCGGACCGGCTCGGCGCGCGCTCCGCGCTCGTGCGGGCGACGCAGGTGCGCGACGCGAACAGCTCGGCCGGCCTGGCCGGGATCGCGGTGGGCCTGCGCGAGGCGTTCGCGGTGGACCTGCTGGCCTCCCGGGGCGCGGCGCCGCTGGAGGGCACCGCCCACGAGGCCGTCGCGCCCTACCGGCGGGCCTACGAGCACGGCGTCGGGCGGGTCCGCCCCGACGAGCCCACCGACGTCGCGCTGGTCGGGCAGATGGCCGCGATCATGGCCGGCCGCTCCCCGGACCGGCCCGGGGACGTGCTGCGCGACGCGCCGGGCCGGCTGGGCGCCGGGCCGGAGGACGCCTACCTGCTCACGGCCACCGGCGCCCACCTGGTCGGGTCGCTGGAGCAGTGGTCGACGTGGTCGCGGGAGGAGGACGGGCAGCCCCGCAGCGCGCGGATCGCCATCGCGCACTACCAGCTGGAGGTGCTGCAACCCTTCCCGACCGCCAACGGGCACGTCGCGCGCCTGTTCTCGCTGCTGGAGCTCGTGCGCACCGGCCTGCTGCGCGACCAGGTCCTGCCGCTGTCGGTGTGGCTGGACGACGCCATGCCCGACTACCGGCGGCAGCTGCGCGCGGTGGTCGACACCGGGCTGGTCCACCGCTGGGTCGAGTTCTTCACCACCGGCCTGCGCGAGCAGGCGCTCGCCCAGCTGCGCCTGATCGACCACCTGGAGGCGCTCGCCGCCGACTACGCCCGCCGGCTGCCCGACAAGGGCAGGCTCCCGCGCGTGGCCGCCGAGCTGATCGGCTTCCCGGTGGTCGACCACCCCGGGCTGTGCGAGCGGCACGGCGTGAGCAAGAGGGCCGCCGCCGACCTGACCAACCGGCTCGTCGAGCTCGGCATCCTGGTCCCGTGGGAGTTCCGCGGCTACCGCCGGGTGTTCCTCTGCCGGGACGTGCTCGACCTGCTCGCCGACCACCCGGACACCACCGCCGCGTTCTGACCCCGCGACCACCAGGGACCGCACCGAAGTGATGAACGAGCCCGATGGACCCCCGACCCGCCCCTGCCGCCGCCCGGCCTGCCACCGGGCCCGCTGCCGCCGGCCGCGCCACCGCTCCGGGGGCCCGGCCGGGCCCCGGTTCGCCACCGGCCTGCTGATCCAGGTCGTCCTGGCGCTGGTCACCCTGTTCCGGGAGTGAGCTCCAGCTCCGCCGCCAGGTCGCGCACCCGCTGCGCGGCCGCGTCGTCCACGCCGATCAGCAGGGCCAGCGCCCGGTTGAACGCGCGGTGGGCGGCCGCCCGGTCGCCGGAGAGCCACAGCGCCCGCCCCAGCGGGGCCAGCGCCGCGGCCCGGTCGGCGGCGTTCGCCCCGGCGCCGCCCGCCGCGCCGACCTTCGCGCCGACCGCCGCGCCCGCCCCTGCGCCCGCCCCTGCGTTGGTCTCCGCGCCGAACCCCGCGGCCACCTCGCCGAACACCCGGTCCGCGCGGGTCAGGTAGCGGACCGCCGCGTCCAGCCTGCCCACCTCGGTCATCAGCTCGCCGAGGTGGGTCAGCGCCCGCGCGGCCCCGACCCGGTCGCCGTGCCGGAAGAAGGTCTCCAGGGCCTCGTCGGCGCAGCCGACGACCCGGTGCACCCGCCCCTGCGCCCGGTAGGTGGCCGCGAGGTCGCGCAGGGCGTCCGCGGTGGCGGCCGGGTCGTCGTCGCGGGTCCGGTGCACGGCCAGCTCGCGCATCCCCTGCGCGGCGGCCAGCGGGAGCAGCCCCTTGGCGCGCAGCGCCCGCGCGCCCCGGCGGAAGGCCGCGGCCAGCACGAGCGACGTGGGCAGCGCCTCGGCCAGCCGCGCGCCGACCTCGTGCAGCGCCCGGCACCAGTCCTCGTCCGCGTCGGCGGGCACCGCCGGCCACACCTCGGCCAGCAGCGCCGCGGCCGCCTCAGGCTCGTCCACCGCCGCGCGCAGGACGTCCACGACGCGCTCGTGGTTCGCGTCGAACCAGGCCCGCGGGTCGGGTGCGCGCAGGGCGTCCCCCAGGTCCCGGCGCAATGCCGAAGCCGCGTGCCGCGACTCGTCGCTCACCTGCCGCTGTCCTTCCGCCGCCGAACCTCGAGCGTTGGCCAATGGTCACATCGAGTTCAGACCGGTCCCACGCCTTCTAGTGTCACGCATTCGGGTGAGGCTCCACATCACGGGCCACCGCACTCCACTCGCCTACGCCTCCGCGTACCTGAAAAGACCCCCGCGCACAACACGGAGAGTGGTCAGCGGGGCACGCGGATGATCTCGAACAGGTCATCGAACTGCATCGGCGTCAGCGCGACCAGCGCGCCGCCGATGAACGCCGGACCGGGTTGGAGCGCGCCGCTGAGCACGCGGGTGACCGTGGAGCGGTTGACGTCCATCGCCCGGGCCAGGGCGTAGTCGGACCGGAACCCCGCGAGTCGCACGGCTTTGGAGAAGGCTTCGGAGCGGAGCCTGATGGTGTGGGGCATGGCCGGCCTCGGACTCTGTCGTGTGCGCACACCGTCCGGTGTGGCAACACAACAGTAGCTCGGTTTCCTCGACGCAACGACGGTTTCCCTTGTGCGACAACAACTACGCACTTCACCGTGTTGGCCGCGCGTGGCGCGTGTTGCGTCCGGGCCACTAATATCGCCGGGTGACCACGCGCTGGTGGCAGTACGTCGAGACCAACCTCCGCAACCGCGGCCTGAAGACGGGCGACCTGACCCGGGTGACGGGCGTCGACCGCAGCCGCATCAGCGAGTGGAAGCGGGGCCGGGGCGTCTCGCTGGAGACGGCCCGCGCGGTGGCCCGCCTGTTCGAGGTCAGCCCGCTGGAGGCGTGGGTGGCGGCCGAGCTGATCACCGACGAGGAGGCGCGGCTCCAGCGCGCCCGCCCCGACCCGGCCGACCTGACCGACCAGGAGCTGGTCGCCGAGCTGACCCGCCGGCTGGAGCGGACCCGGGACTGACGTCCCGTCGGGTCCTCTGTGGACCAGCGGTCACCGGCCGAGCCCGAACACGCGCGATGTCCGGCCCGCGGGTCGAAGCGGTGGCCGCGGGGGCGCCTCGGGACGCCCCGCCGGCCACGGCCGACCAGGACGCGGGACGCCCCCGGGGCCCGTCGCGGTTCCGGCCCCCCGCCGGAACCGCGACGGCGTCACACCGGCCGCCGGTCCCCGGCCCGGACCGGTTCCCCGGCCTCGACGAGCCCGGCCAGGGCCGGCGGCAGCGGGTCCCGGTGCAGGACGCCGAGGCGCTGGGTGGCCCGGGTCAGGGCCACGTAGAGCTCGGCCGCGCCGCGCGGGCCCTCGGCGAGGATCCGCTCCGGCGCCACGACCAGGACGGCGTCGAACTCCAGGCCCTTCGTCTCCGAGGCGGGCACCGCGCCCGGCACCCCCGGCGGCCCGATCACCACGCTGGTGCCCTCGCGCCCGGCCTCGTCCCGGGTGAACTCCTCGATCGCGGCGGCCCACCCGTCCCCGTCGACCCTCCTGGACCACGGCCGCACGCCGCACGCGCGCACGGACTCCGGCGGCCGGACCCCCGGCGCGAACTCGGCCAGCAGCGCGGCGGCGACGGTCATGATCTCCGCCGGGGTGCGGTAGTTCACCGTCAGCGACCGGTAGACCCAGCGGCCGGGCACGTACGGCTCCAGCATCGCGCCCCACGAGGTCGCCCCGGCCGCCGACCGGCGCTGGGCGAGGTCGCCGACCACCGTGAAGGACCGCCCCGGGCAGCGCCGCATCAGCACCCGCCAGTCCATTTCGGACAGTTCCTGGGCCTCGTCGACCACGACGTGCCGGTAGGTCCAGTCCCGGTCCGCGGCGGCGCGCTCGACGAGTTCGCGGGTGTCCTGTTCGAGGAAGCGCTCCGCCAGGTCCTCGGCGTAGAGCAGGTCCTGCGCGAACAGGTGGTCCTCGTCGTCCATCATGTCCCGGCGGTCCACCATGGTGTCCAGCACGCCGGCCGCGTACTCGGCCTCCTTCTTCCGCTCCCGCTCGGCGGCCCGGTCGACCGTCCCGTCACGGCCCAGCAGGTCCACCAGCTCGTCGAGCAGCGGCACGTCCGACACCGTCCACGCCTCGCCGTCGACGCGCGCCAGCGCCGGGTCGCCGCCCGCCGCGCGGAGCCGCTCGGGGGAGGAGTACAGCGACGACAGCAGCGCGGCGGGCGTCAGCACCGGCCAGAGCTCGTCGAGCGCGGCGGTGAACGCCTCGTCCCCCGCGAGGTCCTTGAGCAGGTCCGCGCGCAGCTGCTCCCACGCCTCGCGGTCCTCCCGGGTCAGCCAGCCCCGGCCGATCCGGGCGATCGCCCGCTCGGTGAGCACGTAGGTGACGATCTCGGTGAACACCGAGCGGGCCTCGTTGTGCGGCAGGCCGCTCGCGCGCGCCTCCTCCCGGGCCCACTCGGCGGTCCCGGCGTCGATCCGCAGCTCGACGTCCCGCAGCTCGACCGGCAGCGGGGACGCCGGCAGCCGCTGCCGGTCGGCGACGGCCGCCGCGAGCACGTCGAGGATCTTCAGCGACCCCTTGAGCCGCGCCACCCCCGGCTCGTCCTCGGCGGTGACGCGCAGGCCGGGTACGAGGTCGCCGGGGGTCGTGAACACCACGTCCGACTCGCCCAGCGACGGCAGGACGCGGCCGATGTGGTTCAGGAAGGCCGGGTTGGGCCCGACCACCAGCACCCCGTGGCGCTCCATCCGCTCCCGCTGGGTGTAGAGCAGGTACGCGACGCGGTGCAGCGCCACCACGGTCTTGCCGGTGCCCGGACCGCCCTCGATCACCAGCACGCCGGGGTGGTCGAGCCGGATGATGTCGTCCTGCTCGGCCTGGATCGTCGCCACGATGTCGCGCATCCCCGTGCCGCGCGGCGCGTTGACCGCCGCGAGCAGGGCCGCGTCACCCCGCTCGTCGCCGTCGGGGCGGCCGAGCACCTCGTCGGTGAACTCGACCACGCGGCGCCCGCGCGTGTGGAACTGGCGGCGGCGGCGCATTCCCTCCGGGTTCGCGGCGGTGGCGACGTAGAAGGCGCGCGACGCCGGCGCCCGCCAGTCGAGCAGCACCGGCTCGTACCCGTCCCCCTCGTCGAACAACCCGATCCGGCCGATGTAGGAGTGCTCGCCCGACGCGGTGTCCAGCCGGCCGAAGCACAGCCCGTTGTCCGCCACGTCCAGCCGCTTCGCCGCCGCGGCCAGCGCGCGGACCTCGGAGTCGCGTTCCACGGGGGTCCCGCCGGTGCCCAGCAGCGCCGCGTCGTACGCGCCCTTCACCCGCGCGCGCTCGGCGTCGAGCCGCGCGTAGAGCCCGGCGATGTAGGCGCGCTCGGACCGCAGTTCCTCTTCGTACCCCTGAGTTGACACATGCCCCTCACAACGGCTAACCTGAAATTACCTTAAGGCGGGTTTTCCATTTTTCAGTGGAGAGCACGCCAATTTTTTATTGTCCACCCCGTGTCAAGCCACGCGGCCCTGCTCACCCGGCCAGCAGCATCCCCGCGGCCACCGCCGCCCCGTCGGCGCGGACCGAACCGGCCACCTCGCGGGCCCGTGCCGAGGTTCCCGGGTCCAGCGCCACCCCGAGCGCGGCCGTCAGGGACGCGGTGGTGGGCACCGCCCCGTCGTGCGCCACCCCGATGCCCAGCTCCGCCACCCGCGAGGCCCAGTACGGCTGGTCCGCCGCCTGCGGCACCACCACCTGCGGCACGCCCGCCCGCGCGGCGGTCGTCGTCGTGCCCGCGCCACCGTGGTGCACGACCGCCGCCACCCGACCGAACAGCGCCTGGTGGTTGACCTCGCCGACGCCGAGGCAGTCGTCCCCGCCGTCGACCGGCCCCAGCCCGGCCCACCCGCGCAGGACGACCGCGCGCCGGCCGTGGGCCCGCACCGCCGCGACGGCCACCGCGGCGGCGTCCCGCGCGGCGTGCAGGGGCATGCTGCCGAAGCCCACGCAGACCGGCGGCGGCCCGGCGGCGAGGAACGCCTCCAGCCCGTCGGGGAGCGGGCGCTCGTCGGGCAGGGTCCAGGCGCCGGTCTGCACGACGTCGAGGTCCGCCGGCCGCCACGGGTCCAGCACCGGGTCCGTGGCCAGCCACGGCCGTTCCCCGATCACGAAGTCGCGGACGTCCGCCACGGGCGCCAGCCCGACCGAGGCCCGGTTGTCGTTGAGCGCCTCGCGGAACAGGGCGTTGACGCTCTCGGCGTCCAGCTCCCACAGCACCCGGTTGTCGGTCACCCCGGGCGGGAAGGGCCGACCCGGGTAGGCCAGCGGCGGGTGGTGCGGGGAGGGCAGGGTGAGCTGCTGGAACGTCACGGACACCGAGCGCAGCCCCACCCTCTCCGCCACCGACAACGCACCGGCGGCCGCGGGCAGCATCCCGGTGGCCACCACCACGTCGCACCCCTCGGCCGCCGCGGTGAGCGTGGCGAACTGGTCGGCGATCAACTCCGCCGCGCGGCGCGGCAGGTCGGCCGGCGAGGGCGCCGCGACCGTCAACGCGCGGGCCGAGGGCCCGACCGGCACCAGCGGCACCGCGACCCCGGCCAACCGCCGCGCGAAGTCCTCGTCGGGAGGGGCGCAGACCCGCACCTCCGCCCCGAGCTCGCGCAACCGCACCGCGAGCCCCACCAGCGGTTCGACGTCCCCGCGTGATCCGTAGGTCGACAACAGCACACGCATCCGGTGACTCCCGTTTCCGCAGGTCTTGGCTTCGGCCGGGAATTCTGCGGCACTGCCGGGGGCTTGTGGCAAGACCCCCGGTGCGCTATACGTTGATGGTGGAGAGGAGCGGGTAATCCCCTTTCCGCCGTTGCCGGTGGTCTTCGCTCGGCCCTCCGCGGTGCGAACCCCCGTTTCCGCCTGGCCGGTGTTCGCCCCACTCCCGCACGACCCGGCCGACCGGTGTGCCCGGCCACGGGATTTTTCGGCTCGCGGTTCCGTCCCGGGTGGCCGTTGTTGCTTCCGCGCTCCCTTTCGGGTTGTTGCTCGGGCGCACCACTTCCGGACCACGTGCACGTCTGCCGGGTGGAGTGGGGCGGGAAGTCGGGTGGGCCGTGGTGCGGGGAAGCGGCACTGCGGGGCGCTGACCGGGTCCGGTTACCTGGCGAAGTAGGGCGTGGTGCGGTCGGCGAAGCCGTGGTCGATGCGGAGGCGGATGGAGGGGTGGATGTCGAGGGCGTCGAGGTCTTCGCGGGTGACCCAGTGGACCTCGCTGGACTCGTCGCTGGTGCGGGGTTCGCCGCCGGTGGGGGTCGCGCGGAAGCAGATGGAGAACTGCTGGCGGACTTCGCCGTCGGTGTAGGAGATGACGTGGGCGGGGTCGGAGTAGACGCCGATGATGTCGGTGGGGTCCACGTCGACGCCGGTTTCTTCCTTGACCTCGCGGACGACCGTGTGGCCGATCGTTTCGCCCACGTCCTGGGCTCCGCCGGAGATCGAGTAGAGGCCGTTGTCGGTGCGGCGGATCATGAGCAGGCGGCCTCGGTCGTCCTGGACGAACGCGGTCACCGCGACGACGATGGTGGTCGCTTCGGGGGCGTTGGGGTCGTGGTAGTGGGCCGTGCGTGCCATGCCTTCCTGCCTACCAGTTGGGTCCTGGACTTCCAGGGGATCGACCCGCGTGGCTGAAGCGCTGCGACTCGGTGTCCTTCTGCGAGTTCGCCCGGTCCAACGTGGACGTGAAGCGGCTTGGCCCGGCCGCGAGGACTCGGAGGAGCACGGTGGAGGCGGTGGAGGCGGTGGACGGACTCGGGGCAGGTGCCCGCTCCTCCAGTCCGTGAACACCGGCAAACAGGGGCAGATTCCCACCGACGACGACTGAGGTAAAAGATCAGGCCCCGAGCGAGAAGACGCAGCTCAGGGCCTGATTCACCCGGCGAAAGGTGAGTGCCCCCGGCAGGATTCGAACCTGCGACACACGGTTTAGGAAGGCGTGTGGGCTACACGGTGGCCCATGTCCGCTGACCAGCTTGAACGCTGTACTCCGCCTCGGTGCGCCGCAGCCCCAGTCCGTGAGGAGTCCGCAGTCCGCGCGTAGTCGCTGTCCTGGTGCCGGTCGGCCTGCCCCATGATCCGATGGCAAGACGGCGCAGCCGTCGCGGCAGCCGATCGCCGTGCCCAGCCCACCCTAGTCACGTCACCGCGCGATCGTCCCGACCGGCAAGCCGCAGGGCTCCTCGGCCTCCAGCTCGGTCCTGCCTCAGCGCGCCGCCACCGGACCACGTGCACCGACTCCGCGCACGGTCGCCGGGCGGAGCGGAGCGGGAGCCCGGCGTGCCGTGATGCGGGAGTCGGTGCCAACGCGGTGACCGCCCGGCCGCGCGCTGCCGCAGGCGGCGCGCCTTGATCCCGTAGAGCGCAATTCTGCAACGGATGTAGAAACTGTGTAATGAAACGGAATCTGACGGCGATGTGCTCTGCACACATGTCGTGTCGTGAGACGACACTTGGTCGGGAGGATAGATGTCAAGTCTCTACGAATTAGTTGAGAACCTTGTGAAGCTCGAGGTGCCGGTGGTTAAAAGTGATCCTACAGTTACGGCCCTTGATGTGTCTCCGGTGATGCCAGAAGGATATGTATGGCCAGCATTGAGGGGAATGGAACTTAATGCTCATCACAGGGTGGTTTTGGTAGAAGCTGCTGGCGCTGTAGGGAAAACTGCGGCTGCAACGGCAATGGCTGGTACACTAAATTGGCCTTTGGTGAACGCTGCCCAAGCTCAAGTGGGCTCTTACTCTCTTTCTGGCTTGATTCATGACGCGCTCGGTTTCGAATCGAATTTCCTGAGCGAAGTTGCAGGGGGCAGAGCCGGGATTATAGTCGATGCACTCGATGAAGCGCATCTTCGTGCTGGGACCAGCAACTTCCAAGCTTTTCTTGAAAATATTCGTCGCTTGGCTGATAGTTCAGCGAGTGCCGTCCCGAGCATCGTCATATTTTCGCGTCCTGATACTGCTGTTCTCGTTAGACTTTTCTTCGAGGATGCCCAGCAGCCTCTGATGTCTGTCATGATTGAGTTCTTCGATTATTCGCAAGCTTGTCAATACATCCTTTCATACATGGCCAACCAAGAACGACTTCATCCTACTCGCCATTACGGTGTGGCAGCCAAGTATCGGAAGGCATTTGCCGATTTGCGCGATTTGAGGATGAAGGAGATTGCCTCGGCGTTGCTGACGACTTCAGTAGGCGACTTGAGCGCTCACTGGGAGGATGTGAAGTCATTTCTCGGTTATGCTCCCGTGCTATCTGTCCTAGGTGAGTATCTTGCGGTATCCAACCCTCAGTCAGAGCGTGAATCAAATATTGGTAGCGGTCGTCATCTTGCAGCTCGGAATGTACTGCTTGAGATTATTGCAAACTTGCTGACAAGAGAAAGTCGCAAATTTCTCGTGCAAGTAAACGACAAGCTGAGGGCGCTACTGCCAGTTGAAGAGACATGGGATGACTCGAATCAGGTTTATGGTGCCAACGAGCAAAGTGTAAGACTTGTTGCACGCAGCTTGGATGTCGATATTATCGTGCCGCCCCCTGTTTCACTTCCAGAGTCGCTACGCCAGCAGTACGAGGGCCATGCGGTGCAGTTTATTGCCGATCATCCTTTTCTGGCTGGGCGAGATGCTGTAAATGTAGTATTCGATGATTACATCAAGGCTAAAGCTGCGGTGGATCTCGAGTGTCTTACATCATTGCGACCTGACCCTCGTTCGAAGGTCCGATCAGTAGGTCCCTTTTTCTATCAGTTTGTGTACGAGTTTGCGACTAAGGGAAACCAAGGAGAGCCGGTAATCGAGGAGGGATTGGTCTCCTTACTGCTTTCCTCCTACTCGCAGTCAATTACGGGAGTAAATAAAGGCTCCTTCGCTTATTTGCAGTCTGGTGATGATGGAACATTAGTTCTCGCCGGTAATGACCAAAATGGAAGTGAAGATATCTTGATGTTCGACGTGGTCGAACTTTCAGGCGCGCTTACGTTGGTCGATCATGCCGCGCGTGGTGTTGTCATCACTGATGGTGGAGTTGTTCTATCCTCCAGGTCGGAAACGTTCTTGTTGGGGCCAAGAATTCAGATTATTTGCGCAGAGTTGGAAATCTCGGCGACGACTATTTCTGTTGATCCGGGCATCGGCGGTGTCGGTGAAAACCTTTCTCTCATTGATGCAGGAAAAATTACTGTTCCGACTGGCCGACTTGTAGTCGATGCACCTATAGCGAAGTCGCTTATCGTGCGTGGTGAACATCCATGGCCTGCACTGAGGAGGTTCCTCGCGAAACGATCTGTCGGGCATGGGTACGTCGAGCACTCGAGGTATGTTGATCTTCGCGCAATACTGCGTGTTTTTCAGCAAGGCATAGGTCACGCTCCAAGTGTCTACTATGAAAAGCTCGAACAGAGCGTTGTTAAGAACAATATAACTCGCAAGTCTTTTATGGATGACTTGATTAGGCTTGGAGTTCTTAGCAAGGAAAGTAATCATTATTATCTGGATACGAAAAGGCTTGCCCATTACGGGGTAAGTTTGACGGACATCTATAGCGGGAATCCTTCTGTATCGGTCCTTAGATTCATTGCCATGTTGACGGCAAAGGAATGGTAAATGAAAAAATTGATGCATCGTCAGGTCTTGACATGGCGCGCCGCTGGCCTGGATGACTATTTTCTGTAACTTCGTCAAGCTCGGCCCAGTCTGATTGCTGCTGTTGGTCGAACTGGGGGCGACTGCGAGTGATAGGTTAAATCAGATGGTGAAGTAGGGGCTTGGCCGGTTCTCAAATCCATGGTTGATGCGGAGATGGATCGACGGGTGGATATTGAGAGCGGCCAAGTCTCTGCTGCTTATCCAGTGGACTTCGCCGGACTCGTCGCTGGTGCGGAGCCGGCCTCCGGTGGGGGTGGCGCGGAAGCAGATGGAGAACTGTTGGCGGACTTCGCCGTCGGTGTAGGAGATGACGTGAGCGGGGTCGGAGTAGATGCCGATGACGCCGGTGGGCTCGACGTCAATGCCGGTCTCTTCCTTGACTTCCCTGATGACGGTGTGGCCGATGGTTTCGCCTACATCCTGGGCTCCACCGGGGATCGAGTACAGGTCGTTGTCGGTGCGCCTGATCATCAGTAGGCGCCCCTGGTCATCTTGGACGAACGCGGTTACCGCGACGACGATGTTGGTCGCCTTAGGGGCGTTCGGGTCGTTGTAGTGGTCTGTGCGTGCCATGGCCTCTTCCCTACCACTTGGGTGGCTTCGCGTCGTCCCAGACGCCTTGGAAGCTCTCCGCGTAGGTCTCGACGAGGTCGCCTCTGGAGAGGCGGCGCAGGTGGAGGACCGGGGCGTGAGCTGCCATGAAGCCGTGGACGTGGACGTGGGCGTTGGCCAGCATCTCGTCGTCGAAGCGGTGGGTCGAGTTGTGGAGCGTGGTGCGGTGGCACCTGATCTCCGCATGACCGGTATCCGCCAAGGGCTTGAAGAACGCGAGGGCGTTGCGGACCTTGACGGCCAGGGTGCCTCGGCCGATGCCCTCTTCCTCGCTGCGGCGGGTTACCTCTCGGCTGGCGGGGTCGCCCAGGGGGATGCGGATCTTGGCGCCTGCCTCGGCCTTGGCGCGGAGGGTCTTGATCAGACCGGGGTTGTCGGTGAGGAATATGTCCGAGTGAACCAGGACGGGGATTTTCATCCGGGCCTGTGCGATGAGTTGGCTCCACAACTCCTGGGATGCTGCCCTCGGTATTCAAATGATTAACTATTTCAGAGATTTTCGGTAGTGGTATTGGCGGGTTGGTTGAATTAAGCGAGTGGCTTGCTTTGCTTAAGGCTCTATTATCTTGCCTGTGGCTGTGCGGGTGATAGAGAGTATTGCTTCTGTGATCTTTGGGGTGGTTGCAATTGTGTGTGTTGACAGAGAAGAGTGCTCTTGTCCGGTGCTATCCATTACAACAGCTCCAGCTTCGCGAGCGATAAGTACACCGGCTGCGATGTCGTAGGTCTTGTTGGACAGGATCACCGTGCCGTCGATGCGGCCTTCTGCCAGCCACACGAGGTCGTGGGCTGCTGAGCCGAACATGCGGATGCGTTCGACCTTGGCGGCAAGTGCTGCGGTCAGTGCTATCCGCTGTTTGTTCTTCTCGTCTGAACCTTCGCCGGTTGCATAGTCGCCCACGGCGATCATCGCCTTCGAGAGTTCGGCCGTCTCGCTGACGTGGATCGCCTCGCCGTTGACGTGCGCACCGTGTCCCTGCGCGGCGGAGTAGTACAGCTCCAAGTACGGGAGGACAATTGCTGCGACGATGGCACTGTCACCGTGCATGAGGGCCAGGGAGACGCCGCAGAGCGGTACCCCGTGGACGAAGTTCGCCGTGCCGTCGATCGGGTCGAGTGCCCAGAAGTGCTCGCTGTCCGCCGCCTGCTCGCTGGTTCCCCCTTCTTCGCCCAGGAAGCCGATTTCGGGTGTGGCTTCGGCCAGGTAGGCGCGTACGTCCTGCTCGATCCGGACGTCTACGTCGGTGTAGGTGTCGCGGTCGGACTTCTCGGTGACGGTCCGGGGGCGGGTGTGCTTGATCAGGTTGTTGCCGATGCTGACGGCCTTTTGTGCGATCTCGGCCAGCTCGTCGAGGGGTCGCTTCACGCGGTCTCCTTCGCGCGGTCCCACATGGTCTCGAACACGTGGGAGAAGGTGGCGAACAGGCCCGGTACCGCGTCGTCCTTCTCGATCACGAGGGTGGGGGACTCGACGCCTCGGGCGTCGGGCAAGTAGGGCTGGACCACGCACCTGATCTGGTCGGTGATGAGGATGTTGTAGCGGATGGGCTCGTCGTAGACGCGGATGTGGAGTTCGCCGCGTGCGTTTGGGGAGACCTTCGCGCCGACTCTGCGCAGGGCCCCGATGTTGAGGCGGGTCAGCATGGACAGGTGGCCTTCGGGCAGGCCCTCTTCCTGCTCCCGGGCGGTGGTGTGCTGCCCCTCGGGATCGAGGAACAGAGCCTTGATGACGGTGCCGGTCTCGATGGAGTCCAGCAGGGCTTTGTCGGAGTACTGCTGGCACAGGACGTTGAGCGACAGGCCGACGATGTCGATCGTCTTCGCGCCTTCGAACAGGGCGCGTGGGGGCATGTTGTGCAGGAACTCGGTGCGGCTGACGTAGACGGCGGTCACGTCGGCCAGGCGGGCCTGTTGGGGCATCTGGACCGGGCGTGGCACCGGCTGGGTGGAAGCCGCGGTTCGCTGTGGTGGCGTGATGGGGCTTTCGGTGTCGTCCTCGTGTGGGGACAGGAGTTGTTCGGCGGTCCAGCCGGGGAACATCTTTTCGAGGATGCGGCAGTGGTCGGCGTAGGGCAGGCCGAGTAGGTCGCCGGAGAGCCAGCGGTAGAACTGGGCCTTGCTGGGGTAGCGGCCGATCAGGTCGGTGTCGAGTTGCTTGGCGATGCGGTCGTACTCCTTGCAGAAGGTGCGGTAGCCCTGCATGTGGCGTTGGCGCAGCAGCACCCTCAGCAGCGTTGTCTCTGTGGCCATGTGGCCTCCCTCGCTTGGCGCGATTGGTGGAGGCTAGCACTGAGACGAGACCAAGACGAGACAACTTGAGTCTGCCGCGCGGCCTGGGTGCGGCAGGTGAGACAGCGGCGGACCTGGGACGGGACCATTGGCCAACGACTCTGGGTGGGCAGGCCGCGAACAGGCGGCTCCCGGTCAGAGGAGCGAACACCGATGGCGATCAGCAAGGGGTTCCGGTTCCCCGTCTCGTTCGAGGACGCCTTCCCTCAGGGTCTGGTGATGGTCGGGGAGGTCCGGCCGGACACCGAGTACCAGACGCGGGACGAGAGGGCGGCCGGTCGGCCGGTGCGTCAGCGGGTTGACGAGGCCACCGGCAAGCGGCAGTGGAAGGTGAGTGTCACCGACCCGCACGAGCCCAACGCCAAGCGTCAGAGCTTCGAGGTCACCCTCTTGGCGGAGGTGCAGCCGGTGCCGACCACCGGGGAGGTGCTGCCCGGGATGCGGCCGGTGGAGTTCGACGGGCTGACCGCTGAACCGCGCGTGGCGGGCAACGGGGAGTTCAAGTACCAGTCGTTCGTGTTCCGGGCGTCCGGGTTCCGGCAGGTGGGCAGGTCGGTGGGTTCGGGGCCGAGTGGGGCCAAGCCCGGTGGTGGCGCCGACGCCAAGGCCGCGTGACCCGATGTCCGATCTTCGGCAACTGGTGGTGCAGTGGCAGGCCGCGTACCGGGCCTACGCCGACGCGCACGAGGCCAATCGCTACGTGGCCGCCGACGACCCGAAGGCCGCCGCCCGGATCGCACCTACCTATCGCAAGGTGGCCTGGTTGTGGCGGCAGCTCGCGGCGCTGGACAGCACCCCCTGGTGGGCCAAGGCGGCGGCGCTGCACGCGGCCGAGACGTTCGACCACCAGGCCGAGGTCAACGAACGCGTCGCGGCCGGCGGGAAAGCGGCGGGAGCTCATCACCTGCACGCACCTGTCGAGGGTGGTGATCGGTGATGGCACAGCCGAAACGGCCCGATCGGTGGGCGGCGGCTCGGGCGGCCATGACGTTGAAGGACGCGCATGAGGCGTTGGGGAAGGTGATGCCCGCGCCGGATGCCGAGTTGTCGCGGTGGCAGGTGTTCTACCGGGTGTCGGTGGAGGTGTACGCGCGGGTCGCGGAGGTTGATCGGGGGCATCACCACGAGGCGTTGTACTGGGCGCAGCGTGAGCGGGAGAAGGGTGAGGAGATCGCCCGTTCCCTGGCGGTTCAGTCCTCAGAGGACGGTGAAGGCGGGTGACCGGGCGTGGCGCGTCAAAGGTTTCGGCTCGTCGTGCCGTTGTCCGTAGAGATCCTCCGGGGTACTCGATTCGGCTTCGCGGTGAGGCGTTCGGTAAGGCTGTGCGGTTGGCGCGGTTCGAGTCGGATTATGCGTTGGCGGAGGCGATGAAGGTGAACCGGTCGACGGTGCTGCGGGTGCGGGCGGGGTCTCTTCGGCCTGGTCCGGCGTTCATCGGTGGTGCGTTGACGGCGTTGGCTCCGATGGTCTTCGATGATTTGTTCGAGATCGTGAGCTATCGCTCGTAGGGCGCTGTCGGTTTGTTGGATTGGGAGCACGGGAGAGCTGTGCCCAAATACTCGGGGTTTGTCGTGGCTGATGTTGATGATGTGCGGTTGGGTTCGACTGTTCGCAGTCGGGCGTTGGGCGCGGAGTTGCGGGCGGCGCGGCGTAGGTTGTCGCTGAAGGTGGCCGCGTTGTTGGAGGTGTTGGGTGTTTCCCCCGGGTGGTTGTCGAAGTTGGAGACGGGTAACCGGCGGACCGATGCGCGCAACGTCGCCCGATTGTTGGGTTTCTACCGGGTGGATTCCGAGACCTTCGACCGGGTGATGGGACTGTGCCGGGATGTGGATGACGGTGTCCTGGTGTGGGAGCACGGTCCGGGTGGTGTGGACGAGGTGCCGGTGGTGCTCGGCCACGAGGCGACGGCGCACGAGATCTTCTGTTATGAGGCGTCGTCGGTACCGGCGTTGGTGCAGTCCAATGGCCACATGCGGCAGGTGTTCGGCTGTGACGTGGAGATCGAGCGGCGTGTGACCGCCCGTGGCAAGCGTCAGGCGGTGTTGGGTGGGCGGTTGTCGGCCAGGTACACGTTCGTGGTGCGGGAGCTGGTGTTGCGGCGCCTGGGGCCTGACCCGGAGGTGGCCTGGGGTCAGTTGATGAACCTGATTTGGTTGGGTGATAGCGAAAACGTTGAGGTGCGCGTGATCGCGTGTGATGCCCCGGCCGGTTGTTGGGAAAGCTACTCGTTCACGTTGATGCAGTCGCCGGAATTTCGTCCGGTGGTCCACATCGGTGTCATGACGTGCAGCATTTTCCTCGATGAGCCTCGGGAAACCGAGGAATACCAGAGGGCGGCAGAGTTGCTTCTGGGTAACGCGCTGAGCGCGGAGCGATCGCGGGAGTTGATCGCGGGCCTGGCCGATGAGGTGGACAGGCTCGACGGCTCTGGGAACTGAGCCGCTGTTCTTCGGTTGGTGTGGGTCGCCGGAAGCAGTCCGCAGTCTTGGCGGGCGTTGGACTGTCTCCCGGCGACTCACGTGACCGTTCCACATACTTCAGCCAAAGAGGTCCGGTCATGTCGAGGGTATCTGTTGACGGGGGACGTGCGTCAAGTCGTGCGGTTGCCCCGGATGTGTGGAAGCTGACCAATGGTCGCCCCTGTGGGGCATGCAGGCGGTTCGGTGTTTATGCGCCCAACCAGCTTGTTTGTTGTGCGTGTCTGGGTTGGCTGCCGTTGATTTTCGCCCCCGTAGGGGGTGTGCGGTGAACGGCGGGAAGTGGGTCGATCCGGCTCCGTTCGAGGGCGCTCGGCCCCGCCTGCCCTGGTGGGCGCTAGTGCCGGGTAAGGCGAAGTGGCTGGCCGCGTTGGTGGCACTGGTGTGGTTCGTGGTCCTCGGCGTCGTGCGCCTGGTGCTCGTCGCGGTCCGGTACCCGGTGGCCACAGTCGTGCCGGTGTCGGCGGCCTGGTGCTGGTGGCGCTTCGGCTTGTCGCCGCTGGTGTTGACGCTGTTGACGCTGGTCGCGCTCCTGCTGTTGTGGGCGGGGTACGACCGGGCGTCGTTCCTTCGGCATGGCTGGTATCGGCTGGTCACCGAGTGGCGGCGGGCGACGGTGTACGTGCCGCGTTGGCGGTCGGTGATGCGGCTGGCGGACCTGGCCAAGCGTGATCGGGGCCGTGAGTACCGGCCGAAGCTGCGGCGGGTGCGGTCGGAGGGGTGGCGGGACCGGGTTCGGGTGCGGATGATCCCGGCCCAGTCGCCGGAGGTCTGGGAGCTGCGCCGGGACGGCCTGGCGCACTCGTTCCACGCGCAGTCCTGCCGGGTCCGGGTACTGCGGCCGAGGGTGATCGAACTGGACTTCGTCCACCGTGACCCGCTGAACCGTCCGCTTCGGGTGCCTGCGCTGGCTGACGTTGAAGTCGACCTCAAGCGGGTGGTGGTCGGGCGTACGGAGACCGGTAAGCCGTGGCGGCTACGGCTGCTGGGCTCTCAGGTGCTCGTGGTCGGTGTACCCGGCGCGGGTAAGGGCTCGGTGTTGTGGTCGCTGGTGTGGCAGCTCGCCCCGGCCATCCGCGCGGGCCTGGTGCGGCTCGTGGGGATCGATCCCAAGGGCGGTATGGAGCTGGGGCAGTGCCCCGACGCCTTCGACCGCGCTGTCTACGACAACGGGCCGGAAGCCGTTGCCCTGCTTGAGGAAATGGCCGCAGAGGTCAAGGAACGCGCCACCCGCTACCGGGGCGTCCGGCGGCTGTGGGCACGGTCGACCGGTGAGCCGTTCACGGTCCTGGTGGTTGACGAGTTGGCGGACCTGATCGCCTACCAACCGGACAAGCAGCTCCGGGAACGGGCGGCACGGGCCATTCAGACGATCACCTCCCAGGGGCGGGCACCCGGCTATGCCGTCGTCGGCCTGGTCCAGGACCCGCGCAAGGAGGTCGTGGGCTTCCGGCACCTGTTCACCACCCGCGTCGCCCTGCGCCTGGACGAACCGCAACAGGTCGACATGGTCCTGGGCGACGGCGTCCGGCAGCGGGGCGCGGCGGCTCACGAGATCAGCGAGAACACCCCCGGCGTGGCCTGGGTGAAACAGGACGGGCAGCGGGAGCCGGAGCGCGCTCGGGCCTTCCACGTCACCGACGCCGACCTAGGCGAGCTGGGCGCGTTCCTGGCTGACGCGACCGTGCACAACTTTCCGACCCGGCCGGGCGGTACGGGGGAGGTGGCGGCGTGAGCGAGTACCTGACCCGTGCCGATCGGATGAGGCAGCCGGCGGCGCTGGACGTGGCTCGGGCGGTGGCGGAGGAACACGGGGTGTGCGTCCGGCCGTTGGCCAAGGAGCGGATCGACCTGGACACCGGGCGCGTGGACATCGTGCCCGTGCCGTGCGGCTCGACGGTCGCGAGCGTGTGCCCGACCTGTGCGGAGAAGAACCGGCGGCTGCGGATGGCGCAGTGCCGGGAGGGCTGGCACCTGGCCGAAGAACCCGACTTCACGCCGAACACCCCGAGTGAGGACCAGCGGGCGCTGACCGCCTACCGGGCCGATCTCGTCAAGGCGTACCGGGCGGCCGTGGATGAGGACGACGAGATCGGGGCGGAGGAGGTGCGCGACGAGGTCGCCGGGGTCGATGAGGAGCTGCGGCAACTCGGGGTCCGCGGTGCGCTCCCCGCTCTGGAGGCCCGGTCCCGGGCTGTCCGGAAGCGGTCGACCAGGCGGCGGCAGGACGCGCCGAACCTGCCTCGACGGCCGGTCAGCAAGCGGACCGTGGGACGGGTGTTCGGGGGCAGGTACCAGCCCTCGACGTTCCTGACGTTGACCCTGGACAGCTACGGCAAGGTGCGCAGCGACGGTACCCCGGTCGACCCGGCGACCTACGACTACCGGCGGGCGGCTCGGGACGCGGTGCACTTCGCGGCCCTGCTGGACCGGTTCGTGCAGAACCTGCGCCGCTGCGTCGGCTGGGAGGTGCAGTACTTCTCCACCGTCGAACCCCAGCGTCGCCTGGCGCCGCACTGGCACGCCGCGATTCGTGGTTCGGTCTCGCGGACGGAGCTGCGGGCGGTCGCCGAAGCCACCTACCACCAGGTGTGGTGGCCCGCCCACGACGAGATCAAGTACGGCGGCGACCACCGGCCGGTGTGGGACGCGCGGGCCAAGGGGTTCGTCGACCCGACCACCCGCGAACCGCTGCCCACCTGGGAGCAGGCTCTTGACCAGGTCGACGTGCCCGCGCACGTTGCCCGGTTCGGTGTCCAGGTGCACGCGAAAGGCATCCTCGGCGGGACCGAAGAGGCCGGACGCCACATCGGCTACCTGACGAAGTACCTGACCAAGAGCATCGGGGAGTGCTTCGAAGCGAAGACCGCCCGCCAGGAGCAGCACGCGGAGCGGCTGTGCGCGGAGCTGGCCGTCACCCCGTGCTCGCCTCAGTGCCCGGTGTGGCTGCTCTACGGCGTCCAACCCAAGGGCGCTCGCCTGTCGATGGAACCCGGCCGCTGCAAGGGCAAGGCGCACAAGCGCTCCACCCTCGGCGTGGCCGGGCGGCGGGTGCTCGTGTCGCGGAAGTGGTCGGGCAAGTCCCTGGCCGACCACAAGCACGACCGGGTGAAGTTCGTTCGGCAACTCCTGGCCGATGTCGGGATCACCCAGGACGACCAGCCGAAACGGGTCGTCTGGAACAACGTCCAGCCCGGTGACCCGAACGTGCCCCCACGACCTCACCTGCTGCTGCGGGCGGTCGCGGAGCGGCGACGGTGGAAGGCCGAGTACACGGCGGCACTGCTCGCCTCGGCCGGTCCTCCCAGGAGTTCGGCAACCGCTCAAGCTGCGTGAACAGGGGGAACGATGAACGGCAAGGTGCGTGAGCTGGGTCAGTTGATGTCCGTCCCGGAGATGCTGGAAGCGCTCGGCGGGGAGGTCTCGCGGGACACGTTCTACAAGTGGCGGCAGACGGGCAAGGGGCCTCGCTGCTTCACGCTGCCCAACGGTGAGCTGCGGTGTAGGCGGACCGACTTCCTGACGTGGCTCGACGACCTGTACGGGGCGGCGGCGTGACCACCACGTTCAAGGTCAAGTTCTGGGAGGTCAAGAAGCGGGCGGGGCGGAAGCGGCCCTACCCGGTGCGGTGGCTGACGGACAAGCGGGAGCACTCGGAGTGGTACGCGACCAAGGCGTTGGCCACCGGTCGACTGTCCGAGCTGACCAGGGCGGCGCGGAACGGCGAGCCGTTCGACGTGGACTCCGGGCTTCCTGTCTCGGAACTCCGGCGGCGCAACTCGTTGTCCTTCTTGGAGTTCTCCCAGTCCTATGTAGACATCAAGTGGCCGGACGCGGCTGCGACGACGCGGGGGAGCACCGTGGAGGCCCTGGCGACGGCGGGGGCCGCGTTCGTCCGGGACGGGGTCGGGCGGCCTGAGGTGGCGGAGCTGCGGGGCGTGCTGTCGCGGTACCTGCTACCCCCGACCACGCGTAACGCGGAGCTGTCGGCGGAGGACCGGGAGGTCGTCGACTGGCTGGCCCGGAACTCACGGCCCCTGTTCGAGGTGACCGACGCCGTGGCGGCTCGGGGCCTGCTGGACGCGCTCGCCTCCAAGCTCGACGGCAAAGCCGCGGCGGCGACGGTCTACCAGCGGAAGCGGGCGGTCCTGTTCAACCTGCTGGCCTACGCGGTCGAACGGGACCTCATCCCGGACAACCCGCTGACCAGGGTGAAGCGCAAAGCGGCCAAGGTGGTGGAGCAGGTTGACCCGCGTGTCGTCGCCAACCCGGGCCAGGTGGCGCGGCTGCTGACGGCGGTGACCTACGTCGGGCGGCGGAACCGGGACCGGGGCGCGCACCTGGCGGCGTTCTTCGCGACCGGCTACTACGCCGCTGCCCGGCCAGCCGAGGGCCTGGCGCTCCGCGAGGACGACTGCACCCTGCCTGCGGAGGGCTGGGGAATGTTGATGCTCGGTGAATCACGTCCGGCGGCGGGCAAGCGGTGGACGGACTCGGGGGAGGTGCACGACCGGCGCGGCCTGAAGCACCGGGGGCGGAAGGAGGTCCGGCCGGTGCCCGTCCCGCCGGTCCTCGTTGGAGTGCTGCGGGACCACCTCGACCGGTACGGCACCGCGCCTGACGGCAGGCTGTTCCGGTCGCCGGGCGGTGGGGTGGTGTCCTCGTCCACCTACTTCCGCGTGTGGGAGGAGGCGCGTCGGTACGCCTTGCCGCCCGCTCAGGCCGCCTCTCCGCTCGCTGGGCGGCCCTACGACCTGCGTCACGCGGCGGTGTCGTTGTGGCTCAACGGCGGCGTTCCGGCCCCGGAGGTCGCGGAGCGTGCGGGCCACTCGGTCGACGTGCTGCTGAAGGTCTACGCGAAGTGCATCGACGGGCAGCGGGAGACCGTGAACAGGACCATCGAAGGATTGTTCGACGAGTGATCACCGGCCGGTGCTGAAGGCCCTCGGACCACGTTCGGGGGCCTTCGCCACGTCCAAGATCAGTCCGTGGTGAGTCCGTGAACCCTGGCAAACAGGGGCAGATCCCCACCGACAACGACTGAGGTAAAAGATCAGGCCCCGAGCGCGTTGCCGCAGCTCAGGGCCTGATTCACCCGGCGAAAGGTGAGTGCCCCCGGCAGGATTCGAACCTGCGACACACGGTTTAGGAAACCGATGCTCTATCCCCTGAGCTACGAGGGCGCGTGCAGGATCCTACCGCGTCCCCCGTCGAGCTCCGGCCGACGGGGGTGTCACCCGCCTGGGGGCAGCGTTGTGCACCCCCGGTGAGGTCCGGGGTCTCCGCACTGCGGCTGTCCGGGGGAAGTGGTGCGGACCATCTTCTCCGCCCGCGTCCGGTGGGGTACAGAGAGGGCACCTCCCCTCTGACGAAAGCCACTCCATGACCAGTCGACCCTGGCCCGACTTCCGTCCCGGCCCCCTCGCCTCCACCCGCGCCTGGTGGCGCCGGAACCGGGCCGAAGCGGACGAGTACACGTTCGTGCCCGCCTCGACGACCCACCAGCACCAGTTCGAGTCGCCGCTGCCCAGCGCCGTCTACGGGCTGGACTTCCACGTCAAGATGACGATCCACTGGCGGGTCGACCTGACGAGCGGCGCCCGGCACAACTCGCCGCGCAACGCCGCGGTCAACGACATCATCCAGCGGGCCAGGGGGTTGACCGAGCGGACCATGCTCGTGCACCACGTCCCGCTCCAGCACCAGCTCGGGGATGAGCTGGCGGCCGAGCGGCAGGTCGACGGCACGCACGTGTGGGCCCGTGCCGACGGGGTGGCGTTGAGCGTGGCCGAGGGTGACCTGGCGGTGGCGCGCAAGCACATCGAGCTGTTGCAGACCAGCGCGATGCGCCAGGCCGAGCGGGACGCGGAGCGCGCCGAGATGACGTACCTCCGCGAGGAGGTGTTCGGCGACCTGTCCAGCGCCACCGTCTGGTGGCTCACGCGCAACGGCTACCAGGTCGAGCAGGCCGTCGCGCTGAGCAGGCACCTCGCGGAGCTGGTGGAGATCGCCGCGAACCGCCGCGACCGGCACTGGGCGGACACCCTGGTGACCAGCTTCGAGAACGCCCTCCCGCGCCTGGACGACGGCAGCCGCGCCGACGTGCGGCTGCACCTGGCCAAGGCGCTGGGCGTGTACGGGGGCTCGAACGTCGCCACCGAGTTCGCCGAGCAGGTGGGGTTGTCGGTCCACCACCACGAACACCACGAGCTGCCGCAGAGCAGTGCGACGCCGAGCAGTGCGACGCCGAGCAGTGCGGCACCGAGCGGCGGAACTCAGAGCGGCGCGGCGCCGAGCAGCAGCGGGACGCAGGGCAGCGGTGCCACGCAGGGCAGCGGTGCGGCGCAGAACAACGGGGTCCGGAACAACGGCACGCCGGGCAACGGGACCCACCCCACCAACGGCGCCTGGCCCCTGCCCTGAGCCCGCACGAGCCGGGGGAGAGGCCCGGAAAAGGCGGAAGACCCCGGTCCCTGGGGGTGGACCGGGGTCTTCCTGCGGACCGGTCTACGAAACGTAGACCTCAAGCTCGTGAACCGAGTATCCGTAACTCGTGGCCCGTTGGATACCCGTCATTCGTACGAATCGTGCCTCATCGGGTGTGAACGGCGCAACGTCTTTTCCGCCGTCGCCCGCCGTCGTCTCGTACGCGGTCCGCCACCGGGAACCGTCGGTCGACAGCTCCACGCGGTACGCCCTGGCGTAGGCGCCCTCCCAGGACAGCACGACCCGGCCGACCCGGCGCACCGAGCCCAGGTCGACCTGCAACCACTGGTCGTCCGACCAGTCGCTGGCCCACCGGGTGTCGGACCTGCCGTCCACCGCGTTCGACGGCGGCGAGCTGTACCAGCCCTTCTCGTAGCTGCTCGCGGTCGCGGTGGCGCCGGCCGCCAGGTTGCGCAACTCCGCCCCGCGCCGGGACGGGAACTGCACGACCTGCTGGTACGTGGGCCTGTTCTGCCAGTTCACCTCGTCGTGCGTGATGCCGCCCATGGCCCGGTGCACGATGCTGTCCGCGCACCACTGGTCACCGGCCGCGCAGGTGCCGTCACCGGGGTACACCGCCGTGGCGGGCACGGCCGCCGCCGCGCGCAGGCTGTCCAGCAGCACCTGGCGGCACGCCGACAGCTGCCCGCCGCCGCAGTAGCGCCCGCCCAGCGGGCCCTGCACGGAGTCGCCGAGCACGGACCGCAGGTCCTTGTGCACGTAGCTCCACCAGCCGTTCTGGAACGCGGAACCCTTGTGCGGCGTGGTGCCGTTGGGATCGGACGGCGCCTCGTCCACCTGGAGCGCCCGGGTCAGCTGCCCGTACAGCGCGTCGCCCAGGCCGGGCTTGAACTGGGCCTCCACCAGCCGCGGCCACCAGGCGTCCAGCACCCGGATCGCGTCGGCGTGCGCGTACGCCCTGCTCCCGCGCCTGGTCTCGGTGCGCAGCGAGCCGGTCCGCTGCCACTCGCGCAGCCCGGCGACGACCTGCGCCAGCGCCGGGTCGGTCACCGGCGCGGAGTCCAGCACCCGCAGCAGCACCGGCAGCACCTGCTCGGCCCGCAGGTCGGCCAGGCCGGCCTCGGCCATGGCCCTGGTCAGCGACGCCCGGGTGACGGGTCCCCGCGCCATGAGCGCCCGCACGCGGTCGTCGAGCAGGTCGCCGCGGTGCACCGAGCCCATGCCGTAGCCCGACGCCGAGTGGTCCAGCGCCTGCTTGTTGTTCCAGCTGATGTAGTAGTCCTGGTTCACCGACTGCGGGTGCTGCGCGAACGGCACGTAGGTCGCCGTGTTGCGGTCGGCGTCCCAGCCCTCCCACTCGTAGGCGGGTTCGGCCCTCACCGGCAGGTGCGGGTCGACGGTCGACCTGCGCACCGGGTTCGCGCCCGAGTTGAAGTACGCGGTGTCCCGGGAGTCCACGTAGAACCAGTTGAACGCGTACCCGACGCGCTCGGCGGCGCGCTGGAAGTCCGGTGCGGACCGGATCGCGTCGGGGTCGTTGAACTCCTGGAACCCGATGATGGAGTCCACCTCGTGCAGGTAGGTCGACCGCAGCGAGGTGTAGGCGACGAACTTCCCGCCCACCCGCGCCCGGCTCTGCACGAGCCCGTACTTCGTCCGGTGCACGACCAGCGTGTAGGAGCCGGCGGGCGTCGGGTCGGCGACGCTCGGCTTCCAGGAGTTCTTGCGCTCCAGGCGTTCCATCGGCAGGCACTGCCCGTGGTAGCGGTAGTGCATCGACCCCGCGGCGGCGGGCGCGCCGGACGGCTCGCACAGCTCGACCGCGTAGGTGTCGGTGATGTCCTGGCCCGAGGACGTCGCGCTCCACGAGTAGTCCAGGCCCCGGCCCAGCTGCACGTACATCGACACGCCCGCGAACGACACGCCGCGCGCCCGCAGCCCCGGCCCGTTGAGCTCCTGGAGCATCAGCAGCTGCGGGGCGAAGTACCCGGTCTGCGGTCCCCACACGGCGATGGGGTTGCCGCTGTCGGTGTGCGGGCCGGACACGACCAGCGCGTTGGACATGCCCTGCTTGCGGCTGAGCAGGTCGCGCGGCAGCACGCCGTCGGAGAACAGGCCCTCGACCGCCTCCAGCCCGTCCGGCACGTCCACGGTGGACGCCCGGGAGGAGGTCTCGTCGTAGACCATGCGCTCCGGCGTCACCGCGCCGTCGTCGGGCAGCGCCACGCCCTGCGGCGCGGCGGGCGTGGTGGCGTAGGGGAACCGCTGCCCGTCGTGCAGGGTCAGCACGGCCTCCGGGTCGTTCTGCTCGCGGAACGACCGCCACACCCGCTCGCCCTCCACCGCGCCGTAGCGGTTCTGGGCGGCGAGCTTCACCAGGGCGTTCTGCACCTCGCCGCCGCCGCCCGCGCCGAACAGCCCGCCGACCACGGCGGCGATCGCGACCAGGTCCGTCGGCTGGAACGGCTGGATGTCGTTCCGGTTGGTGATGGCGTCGGCGTGGCCGGTGAGCACGTACTCGCCGGGGAAGTACCGCCCCTCGACCGCGTCCTCCAGGTAGGCGTTGATGCCCGCGATGTAGTCGCGCACGTCCTGCAACGCCTGCGCGCCGCGCGGGCCCTGGGTCGCCACCTGGTCGATCTGGCGCTGGAGGTCGGCCTCGGTGTAGGGGATCTGGCCGAAGAAGCTCTGCTCCAGCGCCCGGTTGCCCTCGGCGCCGCCCGCGAACCCGGACAGCTGCCCGCGCCCGAGGTGGCGGAACAGGTCCATCAGCCACAGCCGGTCCTGCGCGGCGGCGTACCCGGCGCCGAACTCGGTGCCGGAGCGGGTGGTGCCGTGGATGTGCGGCATCCCCAGGGTCTTGTCGCGGACGATGGTCACGTCCTCGCGCGGCCGGATCGTGCTCTCCACCTGGTCGGCGGGCACGCCGAAGGAGGCGTCGTTGAAGAACGCGCCCAGCTGCTCGTTGGTGAGGCCGCCGTAGCCGGAGGGCAGGGCGTCGTACTTGCCGAGCTGGTCGGCGGAGTGCGCCGGCCGGGTGCCGAACACCTGGTGGGCGAGGATGTCGGTGAGCGTGGCGTTGCCGTTCTGGCCGGGCGGCAGCACGTCGTGGCACTGGCCGAGGCAGTGGTCGTCGGGCGCGAACGCGGCGGTCCGGACCTGCTCGGGCGGCGCGGCGGCCGCGAGGGGCGAGACGGGCGGCACGGCGAGGGCGGCGGCCAGCAAGGGCACGACGGCGAGCGATCGGGCGGCTCTTCGCATGACGCGAAGCTCCTTCCAGGCAGGGGTCGTGTGACGCACGTTACTCAGAAGTAAAGATTCGCGAAAGTCCTTCGCGTTAGCCTGCGGAAATTACCCTGAGTACCCGCCTGACCTCGCTTTCCGCCTGGCAACTGTCAACGGGCGGTGACCGTGTGGTTCCGTGGTGAGATAACGGTGAATTAACGTCAGCTTGCGTGTTCGTGCGCGATGCTGGGCGGGTACGAACACGAAACGCCAACGCGGGGAGGCGTCGTGATCAAGGTGATGCTGGCCGACGACGAAGACCTCGTCCGGTCCGGCCTTCGCATGATCCTCAGCAGCGCCGGCGACATCGAGGTCGTGGCCGAGTGCGACGACGGGCACCTGGTGGCCGACCTGGCGCGCCAGCACCGCCCGCACGTCGTGCTGCTGGACATCCGGATGCGCTCCTCCGACGGGTTGATGGCGCTGCGCAAGCTGCGCACCATCCCGGACCCGCCGCGGATCGCCATGCTGACCACGTTCGACGTGGACGAGTACGTGTCCGAGGCCCTGCGCCTGGGCGCCTCGGGCTTCCTGCTCAAGGACACCGAACCGGAGCAGCTGGTCCGGGCGGTGCGCGACCTCGCCCTGGGCGGGGCCGTGCTCGACCCGGGCGTGGCGGCCAGGGTGCTGGCCGCGGTCGCGGACGGCGAGCGGGCCGCGGAACCCGCCCGCCGGCTGCTGGCCTCGCTGTCCGAGCGGGAGCGCGAGGTGCTGGTCCTCATCGGGCAGGGCATGTCCAACGCCGAGATCGGCGGCACGCTGCACCTGTCCGAGGCGACCGTGAAGGGGTACGTCTCCTCGGTGCTGGGCAAGATCGGCGCGGTCAACCGCGTGCAGGCGGCGCTGGTCGCCTTCCGCGGCGGCTTGATCGCCTAGGTCCCGGGCGACGCCCGGCCGGGTCGACGACCCCCGGCCGGGCGCCCGCCGTCACCGGCCGAAGAACGCCAGCAGCTCGCGGGTCACGACCTCCGGCCGCTCCTCGGCCAAGTAGTGCCCGCTGCCCCGGACGACCACGAGCTCCGGGTCCACGACGTGGCGGCGCAGCGGTTCCGCCAGGTACTCCGGCGCGTCCTCGTTCGCCAGCCCGAGCACCGGCAGCGCCAGCCGCGGGTAGCCCCGGTGGTCCTCGACGTCCTGGCCGAAGGTCTGGTACCAGCCGTTGGCCGCCCGGACGTGGTCGGGGGAGGAGTACGCGGCCGCGTAGATCGCCCGGTCCCGGTCGGTGATGGCGCCCTGGTCCTTCAGCAGCATCGCGCAGAGGTGGTCGACCAGCAGCCGGTACCGGCCGGCGAGCAGCTGCTCGGGCAGCGCCCGGACCTGGTTGAAGGCGAACCACCACAGGAAGAGGGGCTGTCCGGGGCGGGGCACCAGGGTGAGGTCGTACATGCTCTCGTCCGGGTGGGCCACGTCGAGCAGGGCGAGCCCGCGGACCGCCCCGGGGTGGTTGGCCGCGAGGCTGTGGCCGACCATCGCGCCGATGTCGTGGCCGGCGACGTCGACCCGGCCGAGCCCCAGTTCCCGCACCAGCTCCAGCACGTCGCGGGCCATGGTCCTCTTGTCGTAGCCGCCCGCCGGGGTGGCCGACCCGCCCATGCCGCGGAGGTCCACCGCGACCACGCGGTGCCGCCGGGCCAGCGGCGGCATGATCTTGCGGAACTGCCACCACGTCTGCGGCCAGCCGCCCAGCAGCACCAGCGGCGGCCCCTCGCCGCCCGTGACGTAGTGCAGGCGCGTGCCGTTGACCTCCGCGTGGGCGCTGCGGAAGCCGAGGGAGCGGGCCAGCGCCGCGTCCGAGGGCGTGCCGGCGGTGTCCGCCAAGGCGGTGTCGGTCAAGGAGATGTCGGCTGAAGAGGTGTCGGCCAAGGCGGTGGCGCTCGGGCCGGTCGCGGCCAGGGCGGCGGTCGCGAGGCCGGAGGTCAGCAGTGCTCGTCGGTCCACGATGGCATCCATTCTTGACTGATCGTTCTATTATCAGGGCGGCACGAACGCCGAAGAGGGCGCGGCGAGCGCTAGTCGAGCAGCGACAGCGCGTGGTCCACGGCGTCGCGCAGGCGGCGCGGGTCCGGGCGCTTGGCGATCACGCGCAGGCCCTGCACCAGGGTGACCAGGAACCGGGCCAGCGAGTGCGGGTCCCGGTCCGCGCCCAGCTCGCCCTGGTCGCGGGCCCGGACCAGGGCGCCGGCGATCGCCGACTCCAGTCCGTTGAGGCCGGTGTCCACGCGCCGGCCCGCGGCCTCGTCGTGCGGCAGGCACTCCACGGCGGTGTTGGTGACGAAGCAGCCCCGGCGGTCCGGGTCGGTCAGCGCGTCCTCGGCGAACGAGCGGATCAGCGCCCGCACCGCGGGCAGCGCGGGACCCGCGGGCGACAGCAGGTAGGCCGAGCGCCCGACGGTCTCCTCGCAGTACCGGTCCAGCGCCCGCAGGTACAGCTCGTGCTTGGTGCCGAAGGTGGCGTAGAGGCTGGCCCGGCCGATCCCCAGGTGGTCCACCAGGTCCTGGACCGAGGTCGCCTCGTACCCCTTGCGCCAGAACAGGTCCAGCGCCGCCCGCAGCGCCGCGTCCGGGTCGAACTCCTTCGTCCTGGCCATGCCGCCACGCTAGCCATAATGGAACGGTCGGTCAACAAAACCGACTCCGCCGGCTCAGTTCCCGCTCACGAGCCCCGAGACCAGCGGCTCCACCTCGACGCGGTTGCGGCCGTGGCGCTTCGCGCGGTAGAGCGCCATGTCCGCGGCCGCGAACAGCTGGTCCAGTCCGGCCGGGCCGGCGGCCACGCCGACGCTCACCGTGGGCCGCCGCACCGGGCCGAGCACCACGGTCCAGTCGTGGTCGTCGACCGCCGCGCGGATGCGCTCGGCCACCGCCGGCCCCACGTCCCGGGTGCCGCCCGCGTCGCCGAGCAGCACCACGAACTCGTCGCCCGCCCACCGCGCCACCAGGTCGTCGGCCCGGCACTCGCGGCGCAGCAGCTGGGCGATCTCGCGCAGCGTCGCGTCACCCGCCGCGTGGCCCGCGTCGTCGTTCACGCCCTTGAACCGGTCCACGTCCACCAGCACCAGCCACGGCACGCGGCCCTTCGCGGCCGTGCCCTCCAGCAGGGCGGGCGCCGAGCGCTCCAGGCCCAGCCGGTTCGCCAGGCCCGTCAGCGGGTCCCGGGCCGCGGCCTCCTGCGCGGCGACCGCCAGCCGCTGGGCCTGCACCGCCACCCGCCGCTGCTCCAGCGCCTGCGCCAAGCCCTCCTGGAGCGTCTCGGTGGCGGTCCGGCCGGCCGCGACCGAGCAGCGCAGCGCCGCCGCCTCGCCCACGTGGTCGTTCATCCGCGCGCAGATGTCGGCCAGGTCCAGGGAGAACCGCAGCAGCAGCGACGGGTCGTTGATCGCCTCGGACGCGGCCACCGCCCGGCTGGCCAGGGTGCGGGCCCGCACCAGCTGGTCCTGCTCGCGGCACACCACCGCCAGCACCCAGTTGGCCACCGCCAGCGCCCACTTGTCGTCGGCCTCGCGCGCCTGCCGCAGCGTCTCCCGGGCGTGCTCCTCGGCCTGCTCCAGCTCGCCGACGCCCGCCAGCGACCGGCTGTACGCGCCCAGCAGCGCGCGGCGCATCTGCTCGTCCTTCGCCAGCTCCAGGCCCTCGCCGAGGTAGCCGCGGGCCTCCTCGAAGATCGCCGGGGCCAGGTCGGGCGGCGAGGAGATGGCGCGGAAGTTCAGCGTGCCGCCCAGCGCCTGGAGGCAGTAGGCGAGCACCTCGGTGGCCGACCCGGACGCCCGCGCCGCCCGCCGGGCCACCTGGACCGACAGCCGGAGCATGTCCACGGCGGCCCGCCGGTTGCCGATGCCCTCCAGCAGGTAGCCCAGCGCGTGCATGGCCTGCGCGGCGGCCGGCTTGTCGCTCGGCTCGCCCTCCAGGTCGGTCCAGCCCTCGGCGGCCAGCTCCAGGGCCAGCGGGATGCGGCCGAGCCGCCAGGCGAGCTTGGCCCGGTTGACCAGGACCGCGGAGCGCTCCCAGCGGTCAGCCCCGGCCGGGACGTGGTTCACCACCCGGTCGAACAGGGTGTTCGCCTCCGCCAGCCGACCGGCGTTCAGCAACTCCCTGACCTCGTGGTCCGGTTGCGACGCCTGCTCCGAGGCCGGTGGCTCTCGCTGCTCCACTCGTGCTGACACCCCATTCCGACTCGGCGGGACGGGTACGCGGAGCCCGCCCGCCGCCGGCACGGCTACCACAGGCTACCGGCCCGGACGCCGGGTGTACCTCTCCTCGTGCAGGACTTCTTCCAGCGGCATCCGGTTGCGCCAACCGTGCCGCTCCAGGTCGGGGGTGTCCGGCAGCGCCGCGACCGGTCCGAGGCACAGCCAGGCCACCGGCCGCAGCGGCGCCGGGACGTCCAGCAGCCGGCGCAGCACGTCCTCGCGGTAGAAGCTCACCCAGCCCACGCCCAGCCCCTCGGCGGTCGCGGCCAGCCACAGGTTCTGGATGGCCAGGCACACCGAGTACAGGCCCGCGTCGGCGATGGCGTGCCTGCCCAGGACCGCCGGCGACCCCCGCTCCGGGTCGTAGGTGACGACGACGCCGAGGGTGGACTCCAGGACGCCCTCGACCTTGATCCGGTCGAACAGCTCCGCGCGCTCCCCGTCCAGCCCGGCGGCGAAGACGCTGCGCTCGGCCTGGACGTGGTCGCGGAAGGCGCGCCGGGTGCGCTCGTCGCGCACCACGATGAAGTCCCACGGCTGGGACAGGCCCACGCTGGGTGCGGCGTGCGCGGCGCTGAGCACCCGGCGCAGCACCTCCGGCGGGATCGGGGCGCCGGTGAACTCACCCCGGGTGTCCCTCCGGCGGTGCAGGACGTCGTAGAACCTCATTCGGACGATCGTGCCTCACGCGATCCGGTGAACTCCTCGTCGACGGGGGTGGTGTGCGTCTCAGCCGGGCGTTGAATGCCCGGTCATGATGGGCACAGCGCACGGGTCCGCGCTCGGGTTCGCCGGCGGGGTCGTGGTGACCGCGGTGGTGGGCCGCTGGCCGGCGCCCGCCCTGGCCCTGCTGGTCGTGGTGGTGCTCGTCGTCTCCTGGTGGACCACCCCGGCGGGCTCGCTGCTGGCGGCGGCGCAGTGCTGGGGCCTCTACGCCGGCTTCGTCGTGGGCGACGAGGGCCACCTGGCGCCCGACTGGCACGCCCTGCTCGTGCTCGCGGTGGCGGGCACCGCCTCGCTCGGCGGCCTGGCGCGGTCCGGGCCGGAGGAGCTGTGACGGGCTAGCCGAGCGGTCCCTGGACCTCGCCGTCCGGGGAGTCGCGCCACTGCTCGAACGGCCGGTCCAGCCGCCAGCCGCCGCCGTCGTCCGTCAGCACCCGGTCCTCGCACGTGTCGAGGTTGGACAACGACTCGAACAGCTCGATGCTCCAGCCGAACAGCCGCCGGCACAGCAGGCGGATGGTCAGGCCGTGCGAGACCACCAGCGCGTCGGCCGGGTGGCCGGGCTCGCGCATCCGCGCCTCCAGGTCGACGAGGAACGCGGCCAGCCGGTCGTCCACGTCCGCGCCCGACTCGCCGTTGGGCAGCCGGAAGAAGAAGTGGCCGAACGCGTGCCGCTGCTGCTTGAGCACCTCCTGCTGGACCGGGTCCTGGAGGTTGCCCCAGTCCTGCTCGCGCAGCCGGGGCTCGGCGGTGGTCCGCTCGGCCAGCGCGCCCAGGTCCAGGTGCCGCAGGGTGTTGCGGGTGCGCGTGTAGGGGCTCACGTAGACCGCGACCCGGTTCCCGCCCAGCAGTCCCCTGACCCGCGAGCCGGCCGCGCGGGCCTGCCGCTCGCCGGTCTCGGTCAACGGGAGGGCGTGGTCGGGGATGCGGCAGTACGCCAGCTCGTCGACGTTGCCCAGGCTCTGGCCGTGGCGCAGCAGGATGATCCTCACGGGACCATGGTGCCCGGCCCCGGTGTTACAGTTCGCCGGAAAACCAGCCCTCGGGTGTTACATGGAGGCGGTCCGATGATCTCCGTGGTGATCGGTGGCGGCACGATGGGCGCCGGGATCGCGCACCTCCTGCTCGCCGGCGGCCACGAGGTGGTGCTGGTCGAGTCCGGGGCGGACCGGGTCCCCGCCGCCCGGCGGGCCGTGGCGGCGTCGCTGGGCAAGGCCGCCGACCGGGGCAGGCTCGACGCCGACCCGGAGGAGCTGCTCGCGCGGCTGGTGGTCGCGGAGCGGCTGGAGCCGGTGGCCGCGGCGCTGGTGGTCGAGGCGGTGCCCGAGGACGTGGAGCTCAAGCGGCGCGTGCTGGCCGCCGCCGCAAGCGCTTGCCCCGACGCCGTGCTGGCCTCCAACACCTCGTCGCTCTCGATCTCCGCGCTGGCCTCGGGCCTGCCCGGCGAGCGGGTGCTCGGGATGCACTTCTTCAACCCCGTGCCCGTCCAGCAGCTGGTCGAGCTGGTCCACCACGACGGCGTGTCGCCCGAGGTCGTGGCCAGGGCCCGCGCCTGGGCCGAGCAGCTGGGCAAGACCGTGATCGAGGTGCGGGACGCGCCCGGGTTCGCCACCTCGCGGCTCGGGGTCGCCGTCGGGGTGGAGGCGATCCGGATGCTGGAGGAGGGCGTGGCGAGCGCCGAGGACATCGACACCGGGATGCGCCTGGGCTACGGCTGGCCGATGGGACCGCTGCGGCTGACCGACCTCGTCGGCCTGGACGTCCGGCTCGCCATCGCCGAGCACCTGGCCGCCGAGCTGGGCCCCCGGTTCGCGCCGCCCGCGCTGCTGCGGGAGAAGGTCGCCGCCGGCCACCTCGGGCGCAAGACCGGCCGCGGCTTCTTCACCTGGTAGGCGGGGACCCGTGCCGATCCGCGAGCTGACCCCCGACGACCTGGAGCCGCTGGGCCGGCTGCACCGGGTCGCGTTCGGCCGGTCCGACCCGGTCGAGGCGCGCCCCGGCACGCGGGGGCTGGCCGCCGAGCTGGACGGGCGGCTCGCGGGCGCGCTCGCGATCTCGGACTTCCACCAGTTCTGGGGCGGCTCGACCGTGCCCACGGGCGGGATCGGCGGGGTGGCGGTCGACCCGTGGGCTCGGGGGCGCGGCGTGGCGAGCGCGCTGCTGGACGCCGCCCTGCGCGACATGCGCGACCGCGGGCAGGCGCTGTCGGTGCTGTACGCCACCGTGCCCGCGCTGTACCGGTCGCGCGGGTGGGAGCGGTCCGGGGTGTTCGAGCGCCTGGACTTCCCGCTGGACCGGATACCCGCGGGCGCCCGCGCGGACGCCCGCCCGGCCGTCGAGGGCGACCTCGCGGCCCTGCACGCCTGCTACTGCGACCTCGCGTCCACGGTCAACGGGATGCTCGACCGCGCCGCGCCCGCCTTCCGGGCGGCGGACGTGCTGGAGCGCGCCGTGGTGTCGGTGGTGCCCGGCCACGACGGCGAGGTCCGCGGCTACCTGACCGCCGAGCGCGACGCCGAGGGGCTGCGGGTGCACGACCTGGTCGCCCGGGACGCGGCGACCCAGCTCGGGCTGCTGGCCCAGCTGCGCAGCTGGGCCGGGGTGCTGGAGCGGGTGGCGGTGCGGGTCACCGACCCCGCGACCACCGGGCTGCTGACCGACCAGGCGATCCGGTTCACCACGACCGCGTCCGCCTGGCTGCTGCGGGTGGTGGACCTGCCGGCGGCCGTGGCGGCGCGCGGCTGGCCCGCCGCCGAGGGGCTGACCACGACCGTGGACCTGGAGGTCGTCGACGGGCACGCGCCGTGGCACGCGGGCCGGCGGCGGCTCGTGGTCGAGGACGGCCGGGTGCGGGTGGAGGCGGGCGGCGGCGGCGACGTGCGGCTGCACGCCCGCGCGCTGGGGCCCTGGTTCAGCGGGATGCAGAACAGCCACGCGCTGCGGCGCGCGGGCCTGCTGGACGGTGACGGCCGGGTGCTCGATCGGCTGGTCGGCGCACCGGGTGTCCCCCGCCTGGCGGATTTCTTCTAACCTGACCACCCGTGCTGCTCGCCGCGCTGGAGCTGGTCGGGATCGCCGCGTTCGCCGCCTCCGGGGCCGTCGCGGCGGTGCGCGCCCGGCTGGACGTGTTCGGCGTGGTCGTGCTGGCCCTGACCACGGCGCTGGGCGGCGGCACGATCCGGGACGTCCTGCTCGGCGTGCACCCGCCGGCCGCCCTGGTGAACTGGCCCTACCTGGCCGTTGCCGGGGGCACCGGGCTGGTCGTGTTCTGGGCTCACCCGACCGTGGCCAGGCTCCGGCGGGCCGTGCTGCTGCTCGACGCGGTCGGCCTGGGCCTGTTCGTCACCGGGGGCACCGCCACCGCGCTCGCGCTGGGCGCCCCGCCGTACGCGGCGTGCCTGGTCGGCATGACCACCGGCATCGGCGGCGGCGCGCTGCGGGACCTGCTGCTGCGCGAGATCCCGCTGGTCCTGCGGCGCGAGATCTACGCGGTGGCGGCCCTGGCGGGCGCGGTCGTCGTCGTGGTCGGCCACCAGCTCGGGCTGCCGGCGGCGCTGGTGAGCCCGGTCGGGTCGGCCCTCATCGTCGGCCTGCGGCTGCTCGCCCTGTGGCGCGACTGGAACGCCCCGGTGCCCGGAAAACTTGACGGGTAGCTCACACGGGCTTCTCAGGCGGCTCTCAGGACCACCGGCAAAACTGATCCCATGCGCATCCTCGTTGTCGACGACGACCGGGCCGTGCGGGAGTCGCTCCGGCGCTCGCTGCAGTTCAACGGCTACCAGGTCGACCTGGCCGGCGACGGCCAGCAGGCCCTGGAGTCCGTCGTCAACCAGCGCCCCGACGCCATGGTGCTGGACGTGATGATGCCCCGCCTGGACGGCCTGGAGGTGTGCCGCCGGCTGCGCAGCACCGGCGACGACCTGCCGATCCTCGTGCTCACCGCCCGCGACGCCGTGTCCGACCGGGTGTCCGGGTTGGACGCGGGCGCGGACGACTACCTGCCCAAGCCGTTCGCGCTGGAGGAGCTGCTGGCCCGGCTGCGGGCGCTGCTGCGGCGCGCCACGCCGGACGACCCCAGGGACGGGTCGGCGGGCGCGGTGCTGCGGTTCGCGGACCTGGAGCTGGACCCCGGGACGCGCGACGTGCGGCGCGGGGAGCGGCCGATCAGCCTGACCAGGACCGAGTTCGCGCTGCTGGAGCTGTTCCTGGCGCACCCCAAGCAGGTGCTCACGCGCGGCCGCATCCTGGAGGACGTCTGGGGCTACGACTTCCCGACCTCGGGCAACGCCCTGGAGGTCTACGTGGGCTACCTGCGCCGCAAGACCGAGGCCGAGGGCGAGACCCGGCTGCTGCACACCGTGCGCGGCGTGGGCTACGTGCTGCGGGAGACCCCTCCGTGATCGACGCCGCCAACGGGCGGTTGCAGCGGGTCTCGCTGCGCGCCCGGGTCACCCTGCTCGCCGCGTTCTGCGTGGCGGGCGCGGTGGCCGTCGTCTCGCTGGGCGCCTACATGACCGTGAGCCGGAACCTGCACGACCAGCTGGAGTCCAACCTCCGGCAGCGGGCGCAGGCGGCGGTCACCGCGCCCAAGGTCAACAACGACGTGACGGAGATCCCCGGCGCCTTCCTGGCGGCGGGGGACATCCGCATCGGCGTGCTGGACACCTCCGGCCAGATCTACTACCCGAAGGGCACCAGCCCGCCGCCCACGCAGCCCGCCGACCTGGACGTGGCGCGCGGGGTGGCGCTGGAGAACTCCTGGGTCGACACCCGGTCGGGGTTCCAGGTGCTGACCCTGCCCTACGGCGACGGGCAGGCGATGCTGATCGCCCAGTCCACCAAGCCGCTCAACACCACGCTGGGCAAGCTGGCCGTGGTGCTGTTCGTGATCAGCGGCCTGGGCGTGCTGGTCGCGGCGGTGGCGGGCACGGCGGTGGCGCGCACGGGGCTGCGGCCGGTGCAGCGGCTGACCGAGGCCACCGAGCGGGTCGCGCTGACCGGCGACCTGCGGCCGATCCCGGTCTCCGGCGACGACGAGCTGGCGCTGCTGTCGCAGCGGTTCAACGCGATGCTCGGCGCGGTGGCCGAGTCGCAGGAGCGGCAGCGCAGGCTGGTCGCGGACGCGGGGCACGAGCTGCGCACGCCGCTGACGTCCATGCGCACGAACCTGGAGCTGCTGCTGGCCTCGGAGCGGCCCGGCTCGCCGACGCTGGCCGACGAGGACAAGGCCGAGATCCACGCCGACGTGCGAGCCCAGCTCGACGAGCTGACCACGCTGATCGGCGACCTGGTGGAGCTGGCCCGCGAGGACGCGCCGCAGGTCGTGCACGAGCCGGTGGACCTGGTCGAGGTGGTGGAGCGGGCGCTGGACCGGGCCCGGCGCCGCGCGTCGGACGTGCGGTTCGTCGTCGACGTGCAGCCGTGGTCCCTGCTGGGCGACTCCTCGGCGCTGGAGCGGGCGGTGCTGAACCTGCTGGACAACGCGGTGAAGTTCAGCCCGGCGCGGGGCGTGGTGCGGCTGGGGCTGCGGCAGCTCGGCGACGGCAGCGCGGTGGTCGAGGTGGCGGACTCCGGTCCGGGCATCGCGGACGACGACCTGCCGCACGTGTTCGAGCGCTTCTACCGCTCGGACGAGGCGCGCACGCTGCCCGGCTCCGGGCTGGGGCTGGCGATCGTCAAGCAGGTCGCGGAGCGCCACGGCGGCGCCGCGTACGTGGGGCGGGCCCCGGAGGGCGGCGCGCTGTTCGCGCTGCGGCTGCCCGGCCGGCCGGCGCCGCTGGCGCACCCGGTCAACCACTCGTCGGGTGACGCAAGCCGGTAGACCGAACACACAGTAAACAAGACTCACCAGGGTGTGGTGATCGTCGGAAAAATCGCTGGTTCCGACGAGTGCTCTTGTTGGACTGTGTTGACGTTTGCGCTCTGGATCGAGCACCCTGGCGGCATGACGACGTGGCCCACCGGTGTGCGCGGCCTGGCCTGGGGCGCCGACCACAACCCCGAGCAGTGGCCCGAGTCCGTGTGGGCGGAGGACGTCGAGCTGATGCGGCGGGCCGGGGTGAACCTGGTCAGCGTGGGCATCTTCTCCTGGGCCCTGATCGAGGTCGAGGAGGGCCGCTACGAGTTCGGCTGGCTGGACCGGGCGCTCGACCGGCTGCACGAGGGCGGCGTCCGGGTCGACCTGGCCACCGCGACCGCCTCGCCGCCGCCCTGGCTGACCACCGCGTACCCGGAGGTCCTGCCCGAGACCGCCGAGGGCGTGCGGCTCTCCCACGGCTCCCGGCAGTCCTACTGCCCCTCCTCGGGCGTCTACCGGGAGAAGGCCGTCGCGCTGGCCCGCGCCCTGGCCGAGCGGTACCGGGAGCACCCGGCGCTCGCCGCCTGGCACGTGGGCAACGAGTACGGCTGCCACGTGTCGCGGTGCTTCTGCGACCGGTGCGCGGTGGCGTTCCGCGCGTGGCTGCGGGCCCGGTACGGCGACCTGGAGCCGCTGAACGAGGCGTGGGGCACCGCGTTCTGGAGCCAGCGCTACAGCTCGTGGGAGCAGGTCCTGCCGCCGCGCGCCACGCCGTCCCTCGGCAACCCCGGCCAGCTGCTGGACTTCGACCGGTTCTCCTCCGACGCCCTGCTGGAGCTGTTCACGGCCGAGCGGGACGTGCTGCGCGAGGTCACCCCCGCCGTGCCGGTGACCACGAACTTCATGGTGACCTGGACGTTCGGCGCGCTGGACTACTGGCGGTGGGCCGCCGAGGTCGACTTCGTGTCCAACGACCACTACACCCGCGCCGAGGACCCGGAGCGGCACGTCGAGCTGGCGTTCTCCGCGGACCTGGTGCGCGGCCTGGCCGGCGGGCGGCCGTGGCTGCTCATGGAGCACTCGACCTCGGCGGTGAACTGGCAGCGGCGCAACCTCGCCAAGGGGCCGGGCGAGCTGCGGCGCAACTCGTTCCAGCACGTCGCCCGCGGCGCGGACGGCACGCTGTTCTTCCAGTGGCGGCAGTCGCGGGCGGGCGCGGAGCGCTACCACTCGGCGATGGTCCCGCACGCGGGCCCGGACACCCGGGTGTTCCGCGAGGTGGAGCGGGTGGGCGCGGAGTACGCGCGGCTGGCCGAGCTGGTCGGCTCGACCGTCGAGGCGTCGGTGGCGCTGGTCTACGACTGGCAGTCGCGGTGGGCGCTGGGGCAGCCCGCGCACCCCACGGCCGACTTCTCCTACCAGGACCACGCCCTGGCGCTGTACCGCGCGCTGTGGCGGGCCGGGGTGACGGTCGACTTCGTGCCGCCCGGCGCGGACCTGTCCGGCTACGCCGCGGCCGTGCTGCCCGCGCTGTACCTGGTGGACGACGCCACCCCCTACGAGCGCTACGTCGAGGACGGCGGCCGGCTGCTGGTGACCTACCTGTCCGGCGTCACCGACGGCCGCGGCCACGTCCACCTCGGCGGCTACCCCGGCGCGTTCCGGGAGCTGCTGGGCGTGCGGACCGAGGAGTTCCACCCGCTGGGCGAGGGCGCGGCCGTGGCGCTGGACGACGGCTCGACCGCGCGCGTGTGGACCGAGGACCTGCGGACCGAGGGCGCGCGGGTGCTGGCCTCCTACGCGGACGGGCCGCTGGCCGGCGTGCCCGCGGTGACCCGCAACGACCGGGGCGACGGCGCCGCCTGGTACCTCGCGTGCGGCCTGACCGGCGACGGGCTGGACCGGCTGGTCCGCGGGGTGTTGGAGCACGCGGGCGTGCCGCGCGGGCCCGAGGGCGTCGAGGTCGTCCGCCGTCGGGGGGAGCGGGCGGGCGCGCCCGTATCGTGGCTGGTCGCGGTGAACCACGGGGGCGGCGACGCGGAGCTGCCCGCGGCGGGCGTCGAACTGCTGTCCGGTGAGCGGGTGACCGGGCGCGTGGTGGTGCCCGCCGGGGGCGTGGTCGTGGTCAGGGGAGAGGTGTGAGGTGCTGGCGCGGCAGAGGCAAGCGGTGATCCTGGAAGAGGTCCGCCGGACGGGCGCGGTGCGGGTGAGCGACTTGGTGGTGCGGCTCGGCGTCTCGGACATGACGGTGCGCCGCGACCTGGACGTGCTGGCCGCCCGCGGCCTGGTGGAGAAGGTCTACGGCGGGGCCACCTCCGTGGTCGGCCGCAGCACCGACGAGCCCGGTTTCGAGGCCAAGTCCGTGCGCTCGCTGCCGGAGAAGGAGGCCATCGCCGCGTTCGCCGCGGGCCTGGTGCGCCCCGGCACCGCGATCGGCCTGTCCGCCGGCACCACCACGTGGACGCTGGCCCGGTTCCTGGACGACATCCCGGACCTGACCGTGGTGACCAACTCGATCCGGGTCGCCGACGTGCTCCAGCAGAGCGGGCGCACCGACCGGACCGTGGTGCTCACCGGCGGGGTGCGCACGCCGTCGGACGCCCTGGTCGGGCCGGTGGCCGTGCAGGCGCTGCGGTCGCTGCACCTGGACGTGGTGTTCCTGGGGGTGCACGGCATGGCCGAGCGCTCCGGCTTCACCACGCCCAACCTCAACGAGAGCGAGACCGACCGCGCGCTGGTCGACGCGGCGGGCCGGGTGGTGGTCGTGGCCGACCACACCAAGTGGGGCACCGTCGGCATCTCCACCATCGCCGCGCTGGACGAGGCGGACGTGCTGGTGACCGACGGGGGTTTGCCCGAGCAGGCCCGGGTGGTGCTGGGGGAGCAGGTCGGTGAACTGGTCCTGGCGCGGGTGCCGGGGCGGGGAGAGGAACTGGCGTGAGGCGCACGACGGGCAGGCTCGCGGACGGCCGGGAGATCATCTACTTCGACGACACCCCGGACGCGCCGGCGCGCGACGCGGTGGACACCCGGGACCTGCCGCGCGCGCAGCCCCTCTCGGAGGTGCGGCGCGACCCGCTGACCGACGAGTGGGTGGCGATGGCGGCGCACCGGCAGACGCGCACGTACAAGCCGCCGGCCGACCTGTGCCCGCTGTGCCCGTCCACCCCGGGCAAGCCGACCGAGATCCCCGAGCCGTCCTACGACGTGGCGGTGTTCGAGAACCGGTTCCCGTCCTTCGCGGAGAGCGTGCCGGACCTGCCCGCCGCGGTGGACGGGATGCCGATGGTGGCGCGGGCCGCCGGTCGCGGCCGGTGCGAGGTGGTCTGCTTCACCTCCGACCACAACAGCTCGTTCGGGCGGCTGCCGGTGTCGCGGGTGCGCACCGTGGTGGACGTGTGGGCGGACCGCACCTCCGCGCTGGGCGCGCTGCCGGGCGTCGAGCAGGTCTTCCCGTTCGAGAACCGGGGCGAGGAGATCGGCGTGACCCTGCACCACCCGCACGGGCAGGTGTACGGCTACCCGTTCGTGACGCCCCGGACCGAGCGGGTGCTGTCCGCGTCGCGGCGGTACCGGGAAGCCCACGGCCGACCCCTGGTGGGCGACGTGCTGGCGGCCGAGCGGGCGGCGGGCACGCGCGTGGTCGCGGAGGGGGAGCACTGGACGGCGTTCGTGCCCGCCGCGGCGCGCTGGCCGGTCGAGGTGCACCTGGTGCCGCACCGGCAGGTGCCCGACCTGCCCGCGCTGACCGACGCCGAGCGGGACGACTTCGCCGCGCTGTACCTGACCGTGCTGCACCGGCTGGACGCCCTGTACGACCGGCCCCTGCCCTACATCGCGGCGTGGCACCAGGCGCCCGTGCGGACCGGGCGCGACCTGGCGTGGCTGCGCCTGGAGGTGTTCTCGGTGCTGCGCACCGCGGACAAGCTCAAGTACCTGGCCGGTTCGGAGTCCGGCATGGGCGTGTGGATCAACGACGCGACGCCCGAGCAGATCGCGGAGCGGCTACGCGCCTAGGAACGCCCGCGCGGCGGCCGCGCCCGCCCGCGCGTCGAGCCCGGGACCGACGACGGCGGCCACCAGCTCCCCGGTGACGTCGGCGTCGGCCGCGATCAGCGCGTCGACCGCGGCCGTCGTGGCGTGCCCGCCGGTGTACTCGTCGATGAGCCCGCGGCAGCGGGCCTCGTCGGCGAACGGCGGGTTCACCGAGTCGAAGCCGTCGTCGGCGTCGTAGTCGGCGCGCAGCCAGCCGTCCCGGAAGCCGTAGGCGAACCCGACCCACAGCCCGTCGGCCTCGGCCGCGCGCACGGGGGCCGCCCACCAGTCGGGCGCGCCGGCCAGGAGGTCGGTCTCCGGTTCCCCGAAGTACTCGGCGGCCCGGCCGTGGTAGGTCTCGGAGTACTCGTGGTCGTGCCCGAGCAGCACGGCCCGGTCCGCGTCGACGTGGACCAGGTCCGCCCAGTTGCCGCCGCCGTCGTCGTAGTGCCACCGCGGGCCGGCGGCGTGGCAGTTGTCGCCCCAGCCGCGAGCGGCGCAGACGGCGGCGAACGCGGCCCACCGCGCCCGCATCCACCGGGGTTCGGGCAGCTGGACCTCGCGCATGGGCCCATGGTCCCAGCAGGTGGTCGTCACGGTGCGTGAACCCCCGAGGGGTCCGCCCGAGGACTTCACAACTGATGCCCAGTTTCGTTTAAGGCTCCTCTCAGGCGGAAACCGCAGAGTTGTGGACATGACCGAGAGCGAGCAGCCGCGCGATCCCCAGCAGTCGAGCCCCTGGGCCCGTGGCGGCGCCGAGCGAGGTCATGAGGACTCCGGTCACCGGCAGCAGGGTGCTGGTCGGCCGGACCCCGACGGACCGGTGGCAGGGACCGGTCGGTCGGACACCGGGCCGGCGGGCGCTGTGCAGGGCAGCGCCGGCCGCCCGGGTGGATTCGGATCCGACGAGCCCGGTCCCGGTGTGGCGGGCGCCGCACAGGGCGGCTCGGGTCAGACCACGTTCGGTTCGGCCGGTGGCGTGCAGGGCGACGCCGGTCAGACCCTGTTCGGTTCGGCCGGTGGCGTGCAGGGCGGCACCGGTCAGACCACCTCGGGTCCGGTCGGCGGCGTGCAGGGCGACGCCGACCGGGCCGCGTTCGGTTCGGCCGGGGTCGTGCAGGGCGACCCCGGCCGGACCGCCTTCGACTCGACGGGTGCCGCGCAGGGCGGCACCGGTCAGACGGGGACCGGCTCGTTCGGCGCCGTGCAGGGCGGCGCCGGACTGCCGGGCGCCGGGGCGGGAGCCTGGCAGGGAGGCTTCCACCCCGGTCACCCCGGTTCGCAGACCCACCCCGGTTCACAGACCCACGCCGCGGACCACGGCGCGTCGTCGCCCACCCCCTCGGGCGCGATGCCGCCGTTCGGACCCGGCTCGCCCGGCCCCTACTACGCGCCACCCGGATCGCTCGGACCCGCCCCCGCCCCGCGCCGGGGCCGGGGGAAGGTGGTCGCGGGGATCGCCGCGCTCGTGCTCGCCGTGGGCGGCGTGGCGGGCGGGGTCGGCGGCTACGTCGGCTACGAGGCGGCCGACCGGTCCGGGCCGGTGGTCAACGCGCTCAACCAGGTGCCACCCGCCCAGCAGACCGGCAGCTCGCCCGACGGCTCCATCGAGCAGGTGGCGGCCAGGGTGCTGCCCACCGTGGTGCAGGTGCAGGTCCAGGGCGGCGCGGGCTCCGGCTTCGTGCTCAGCTCCGACGGCCTGGTGCTGACCAACAACCACGTGGTCGAGTCCGCCGCGAACGGCGGCGCGATCCAGGTGCAGCTCCAGGACGGCCGCGCGTTCGACGCCCGCGTCGTCGGCCGCGACCCGACGTCCGACCTGGCCGTGGTCAAGGCCGAGGACGTCTCCGACCTGCCGACCGCCGAACTGGGCAACTCCGGCGACCTGCGGATCGGCCAGCAGGTGGTGGCCGTCGGCTCGCCGTTCGACCTCAACGGCACGGTGACCAGCGGCATCGTCAGCTCGCTGAACCGCCCGGTGAGCGCCGGCAGCGAGCGCGGCGGCCAGGCGACCGTGCTCAACGCCATCCAGACCGACGCCGCGATCAACCCCGGCAACTCGGGCGGCCCGCTGGTGGACATGCGGGGCCGGGTCGTCGGCATCAACTCCGCCATCTACAGCCCGAACACCGGCCAGTCGCAGGCCGGCTCGGTCGGCATCGGCTTCGCCATCCCGATCGACCAGGCCCGCCGCACCGCCAAGGAGCTGGCGGAGACCGGCAAGGCCACCCAGACCGTGCTGGGCGTGCAGGTGACCGACGCGCCCCGCGGTGGCGCGCAGGTCAGCGAGGTCACCTCGGGCAGCGCCGCCGCGTCGGCCGGCATCCGGGACGGCGACGTGATCACCCGGTTCGGCGACCGGCCCATCGACAGCTCCGACGCCCTGGTGGCGGCCGTCCGGTCCCGCGCGCCCGGCGACAAGGTGCAGCTCACCACCGGTGACGGCCGCACCGTGGAGGTCACCCTCGGCGGCCAGCCCGTCGAGGTGCGCTGACCGACACCCCCCCAAAGACCCCGGCTCACGTGCCCCGAGCCGGTACCGAGGCCGCATACCGGCAGGCCGCCCCTCACCTGCCGGCGTGCGGCCTCCTGTCCGCGACCGCGACCGCGACGGCGACGGCGACGGCGATCCGGCCGGCCGACGTGTCCGGGCCGGGTAAGGCCGAGGTCGAGCGGATCCGGCTGTCGTCCACCATGTGGTCGGTGGTGCCGGCGCCCGCCCGGCGACGACCGCGGCCCACGGCGCGAGCGGTGATCGCTTCCGCGGTCGACCACCTCCTGTCGACCAACTGGTGAGGCTCTGGTGGAAGAAGCAGTCGGACGGGTGCTCGTCGTGGACGACGACGTGACGGTGCGCGACGTCGTGCGCCGGTACCTGGAGCTGGCCGGGCACGAGGTCGACCTGGTCGGTGACGGCGAGGGCGCGCTGCGCCGGTTCGCCGAGCGGGAGCCGGACCTGGTGGTGCTGGACCTGATGCTGCCCGGCGTGGACGGCTTGGAGGTGTGCCGGCGGCTGCGGGCGCGCAGCGCGGTGCCGGTGGTGATGCTCACCGCGCGCGGCGAGGAGGAGGACCGCATCGCCGGGCTGCGGCTGGGCGCCGACGACTACGTGACCAAGCCGTTCAGCCCGCGCGAGCTGGCCCTGCGCGTGACCTCGGTGCTGCGGCGGTCGCGGGTGGCGCCGGCGCGGTCGTCGTCGGTGCTCGTCGACGGCGGGCTGCGGGTCGACGTGGGCGCGCGGTCGGCCGGGCTGGACGGCCGCGAGTTGGCGCTGACCACCCGCGAGTTCGACCTGCTGGTGTTCTTCATGACCCACCGCGGCACCGCGTTCGGCCGCGCCGAGCTGCTGTCGCGGGTGTGGGGCTGGGAGTTCGGCGACCAGTCCACGGTGACCGTCCACGTGCGGCGGCTGCGGGAGAAGGTGGAGGCGGACCCGGCGCGTCCCGGGCGCATCCTGACCGTGTGGGGCGTCGGCTACCGGTACGGCGGCGGTGCGTGATGCTGGTCGAGGTCTGGCACGTCCTCCCGTACGCGGTGCTGTTCTCGCTGCCGCCGGCGCTGCTGGGCGCGGTCCTGCTGCGGCGGTTGTCGCACGGGTCGCTGGCCACCGCGCTGACCGTGCTGGGGCTCGTACCGGTGGTGTCGACCATCGGCGGTGTGCTGGCGGTCAGCGGGTTCATGTTCACGCCGATGCTGACGACCACCCTGCTGGTGTGCCTGCTGGTCGCGGTGGTGACGGTGCCGACGGCGGTGCTGCTGGGGCGCGCGCTGGCGCGGCGCAGCGTGTGGGAGCGGGAGGCGCGGGCCCGGGAGCGCGCCGCGGAGGCGTCGCGGCGCGAGCTGGTCGCGTGGATCAGCCACGACCTGCGCACGCCGCTGGCCGGCATCCGGGCGATGGCCGAGGCCCTGGCGGACGGCGTGGTGGCGCGCCCGGAGGAGGTGGCCGACTACGCGGACCGGATTTCGGGGGAGGCGTCGGCGCTGTCCGGGATGGTCGACGACCTGTTCGAGCTGTCGCGCATCACCGCGGGCGCGCTGCGGCTGACGCTGTCCGAGGTGCCGCTGGCGGACGTGGTGAGCGAGGTGGTGGCGGCGGAGGGGCCGGTGGCCTCGCGCAAGGGCGTGGTGCTCAAGGCGGACGCGGCGACCTGGCCCGTGGTGCTCGGCAGCGACCCCGAGCTGGCCCGGGTGGTGCGCAACCTGCTGTCCAACGCGATCCGGCACACGCCGCCGGACGGGACGGTGGCCGTGCGCGTCGACGTGGACGGCTCGTCGGCGCTGCTGCGCGTGGACGACTCGTGCGGCGGCATCCCGGAGGCCGACCTGCCCCGGGTGTTCGAGGTGGCCTTCCGGGGGGCGCCGCACCGGCAGCCGGTGGGTGGCGGGTTGGGGCTGGCGATCGCTCGCGGGCTGGTGGAGGCGCACCGGGGGACGATCGCCGCCCGCAACCACGGGCCGGGCTGCCGGTTCGAGGTGCGCCTGCCGCTGAGCGCGTCGGACCGGTCGCGCGCCGCTTGACGGCCGGAAGGGCACGGAACCACCGGATCGGGGCACCGGATACGGTGATCCGCATGGAACGCAGCGCGCAGCGCCTCGGACGCGCCCTGGTCGTGATCGTGGACGACCGGGTGGCGCACGGTGAGCACGACGACAGCACGGGGCCGCTGGTCACGGAGCTGCTGGAAGAAGCAGGGTTCATCGTCGACGGCACCGTCGCGGTGGAGGGCGAGGTGGCGGGCATCCGCGCCGCGCTCAACACCGCGGTCATCGGTGGCGTCGACCTCGTGGTCACCGTCGGCGGCACCGGTGTGTCGCCCCGGGACATGACACCGGACGCCACGCAGGGCGTGCTCGACCGGCCGATCAACGGCATCGCCGAGGCGCTGCGGGCCTCGGGCCTGGCGGCGGGCGCGGTGGACGCGGGGATCTCCCGCGGCCTGGTCGGCGTGTCGGGCAGCACCCTCGTGGTGAACCTGGCCGGTTCGCGGGCGGCGGTGCGCGACGGCATGGCGACGTTGTCGGCGCTCGTGCCGTACGTGATCGACCAGCTGTCCGGCCTGGACGAGGCGTGACCGGACCGGACGACACCGCCGCCCCCTCCGCGCCGGCAGCCGCTGCCGACGCGGAGGAGGCGGCACGTCGCCGGCGCCTGGCGGAGGTCTTCGGCGACGTGCTGCCGGAGTCGTCGTCGGACGAGCCGCGCCCCGCGGCGCGGGGGGACGAGTGGTACGAGGAGAACCGCCCGCCCCACCACGGCTGACCCGCTACTCGACCATCAGCCGCCAGCGGGCCGGCTTGCCGTTGACGTGGACGTCCGCGGTGCAGCCCTGGCGGATGAACCACCCCGAACGGGCGTAGTTGAGCTGCGCCACGCGGCACCGGTCCAGGTCCGAGAAGTAGAGGACGCGGGGCGCCGCGGTGGCGGCCGGCGCGGTGACGACGGTCAGACCGGCCGCGACAGCCAGCGCGGCGGCCGCGGAACGGACGGCGGTGAGCACGGGACCTCCGATGGGTTCAGGGTGGTGACCGCCCGATGCTAGGCACGCCCGGCCGCCGGCCGCGTCGGTCGGACAACCCCTTCCCGCGCCCACCGCCGGACCGGGTTCGCGGCACGACCCGGCCTGCGGTGCCGAGCCTGCGGTGCCCCTGCCTCGGTGCCCCTGCCTCGGTGCCACCTGGGCTCGCGGCACCCGGGCTCGCGGCACCCGTCCGGGGCAATCAGGCCCGTGGTGCCCGGCCTGCGACACCGGACCTGCGACACCGGACCTGCGACACCGGACCTGCGACACCGGACCTGCGACACCGGACCTGCGACACCAGGGGCCGCGCCGAACCGGGCTCACCAGCCCGGTGCGCCGCGTCGGTCAGCTCTCGTTGAACGGTCCTTTCCTCGGCACGCTCGGCCCGGACCCACCCTGCTGCGCCACCAACAGGTCCCGGATCTCCTTCAGCAGCTCGACATCGGTCGGCTCGTGCGGCCCGGCTTCCTCGCCGCGCTTGCGCCGTTCCCGGACCGTGTTCACCGGCAGCACGAAGATGAAGTAGACGACCGCCGCGACGATCAGGAAGTTGATCATCGCGGTGATGACCGAGCCGAAATCCATCACCGTCTTCTCGTTGTCGCCGAGCTGGACCGCCAGCCCGTTCACGTTCGCGCCGCCGAAGGACGCCACGATCGGGTTGATCAGTTTTTCCGTGAACGACTTCACGATGTCGTTGAACGCGGTGCCGATGACCACGGCCACGGCCAGGTCGATGACGTTCCCGCGCATGAGGAAGTCCTTGAAGCCCTTGATCACGAGCCGGCTCCTTGTTCGCATGAGTCGATGGGGCGAGCGGAGGGTAACGACCCCACGACCTACCCCGAGGGGGTGCCGGGTACGCGTCCGGACTCCTCGGCGCGGGATCAGCGCAGGATCAGCGTGACCGGCCCCGCCAGCGACTCGGCGGCCACCCGCCGGGCCGCCGCGCGCGCCGCCGACACCACGACCACCTCCTCGTCGCGCACCGCGACCACCGAGGCGTCCGCCGCCAGCACCTGAGCCCCGGCGCCGACCACCTCCACCCGGCTGCCCGGCCGCAGCAACCCGGCCACACCGCCGTCGGCCAGCCGCACCGCCACGGCCGACACCCCGGGGTCGACCGGCGCCAACCGCGCGTCGGTCAGCGGTTCGCCCGCCCGCGCGGCGCCCACCAGCCCGCGCCCCACGGCCGCGGCCCGCGACACGGCCCCGGACGGCGCCAGGGGCGGTGGCATGGCGACCTCGCGGATGTCGGCCTCGGTGAGGGGCACGTCCGGCGGCAGGTCGCGCGCCGCCACGAGCACGTCGACCAGCGGGCCGTCCGGCAGCACGGCCAGGACGGCGGCCACCAGCGCCAGCAGCAGGGCCAGGAACCTTCTCAGGTGGAGGATCACGGCTTCGACGCTAGGGGGGTGGCGGGGGGTGGAAAAGGGCGAACCCCCGAGCTGTGGACAACTCGGGGGCGGTGGTCGGGAACGTCAGGACGCGGCGGAGGCCGGTGCGGACGAAGACGACGAAGACGAGGAAGAAGACGACGCGGACGACGACGAGGGCGTCGGCGAAGCGGGCGAAGAGGACGACTCGCTCTTCGAGTCACCCTTCGACTCGCCCTTCGAGGAGGACGCGGCCGCGGACGACGAGGCCCGGCTGTCCGTCCGGTAGAAGCCGCTGCCCTTGAACACCACGCCCACCGCGCCGTACAGCTTGCGCAGCCTGCCGGAGCACTGCGGGCACTCGGTCAGGGCGGAGTCGGAGAAGGACTGCACCGCCTCGAACCGGTGGTCGCACTCGGTGCAGGCGTACTGGTAGGTCGGCACGGCAGGCCCTCCAACGAGTCCTCTTGGCACTCGGACGTCGAGAGTGCCAACACCAATGATGCGTCACCCGGCATAGACCGCGCAAACACCACAGGTCAACGTCACAGCGGCAGCCGGACCAGCCCCCGCGACGGCGTCAGGACCGCGTCCACCGGCACGTCGTGGGGCTCGGCGGGCAGGGAGGGCACGAACTCCTCGTCGCGCACAACCGCCACCACCGGACCTGTGGACAACCCGAGGGCCCGGTCGTAGTACCCGCCGCCCTTGCCGAGCCGCACCCCCGCGTGGTCGACCGCCAGCGCGGGCGCCAGCACCAGCGCCGCCGACCCCACCGCCGCCGGGCCCAGCAGCGGCCCCACCGGCTCCCGCAGCCCGAACGCCCCGGCCCTCAGCTCCCCGTCGTAGACCGCCCAGTCCAGCGCCGGCCCGACCACCACCGGCAGCAGCACCCGGCACCCGCGCGACCGCAGCGCCTCCACCATCGCCAACGACCCCGGCTCGAACCGCGAAGCGAGATAAGCGCACACGGTCCGACCGGCGGAAACGGCAAAAGCATCAGCGGCGAGCAGCACTTCGGCCGACATGTCGGGCACCGGTCCGCTGCGCCGGAGGGCCCGCAGCCGTGTGCGCAGCGTGAGCTTCTGGTCACGTTCACCGGACGTCGTCACAGATCACCTCACGCACGCCGTTACCCTCGCAGTTCATGAGCGCCTTCCAGACAGCAATCGTGCCCGCGGCGGGGTTGGGCACGCGCTTCCTCCCGACCACCAAGGCGGTGCCCAAGGAGCTGCTGCCGGTCGTCGACACCCCCGGCATCGAACTGGTCGCCGCCGAGGCCGCCGAGGCGGGCGCGACCAGGCTGGTGATCGTGACCTCCCCCGGCAAGGACGCGGTGGCGGAGTACTTCCGCCCGCAGCCGGAGCTGGAGCGGACGCTCGAAGCCCGCGGCAAGTCCGACCTGCTCGCCAAGGTCCGCCGCGCCTCCAACCTGCTCACCGTCGAGACCGCGATCCAGGACAAGGCCCTGGGCCTGGGCCACGCGGTCGGCTGCGCCGAGGGCAACCTGACCGGCGAGGACGAGGCCGTGGCCGTCCTGCTGCCCGACGACCTGGTGCTGCCCACCGGCGTGCTGGGCAAGATGGCGGCCGTCCGCGAGCAGTTCGGCGGCAGCGTGCTGTGCGCGTTCGACATCCCCCGGGAGCAGATCTCCGCCTACGGCGTCTTCGACGTGCGCGAGACCGGTGACGACGACGTCAAGCAGGTCATCGGCATGGTGGAGAAGCCCAAGGCCGAGGACGCGCCCTCGACGTTCGCCGCGGCCGGCCGCTACCTCCTCGACCGGGCGATCTTCGACGCGCTCAAGCGCATCACGCCGGGCGCCGGCGGCGAGCTCCAGCTCACCGACGCCATCGCGCTGCTGATCAACGAGGGTCACCCCGTGCACGTCGTCGTCCACCGGGGTGGGCGACACGACCTCGGCAATCCCGGGGGTTTCCTCAAGGCTGCGGTTGACTTCGCACTCGAGCACCCGGACTACGGTGCCGAGCTGGGGGAGTGGTTGCGGGAACGCCTCGACAACTCCTGAACGAGGGTCAACAACACATGAGGTCAGTGGACGAGCAGCTCGCCAGGGTGGTGGCCGCCGCGGTGCGGCCCGCCCCGGTGAGGGTCGCGATCTCCGAGGCGCAGGGGCTGCTCTGCGCCGAGGAGGTCGTCGCCGAGCGCGCTTTGCCGGGGTTCGACCAGGCGGCGGTGGACGGCTACGCGGTGCGCAGCGTGGACGTGCAGAACGCCGACGAGGACCCGGTCACGCTCCCGGTGGTGGGCGAGATCCCCGCCGGGTCGCGCCAACCGCGGCGGTTGCAACCGGGCCAGGCGGTCCGGGTCGCGACCGGCGCGCCCCTGCCGACGCTGGCCGACGCCGTGGTGCCCCTCGGCCACACCGACGAGCACCCGGCGAAGGTGGCCGTGCGGCAGTCCGTGCCGTCCGCCGCCTACGTGCGGCGCACCGGCGAGGACGTGCAGACCGGTGACGTCGCGGTCCGCCGCGGCGCGTCCATCGGGGCCGCCCAGGTCGGCCTGCTGGCCGCCGTCGGGCGCAACAAGGTGCTGGTCCACCCCCGGCCGCGGGTGTCGGTGATCTCCGTCGGCGAGGAGCTGGTGGACGTCGACCGCACCCCCGGCCAGGGGCAGGTCTACGACGTGAACTCCTACGCCCTGGCCGCCGCCGCGCGGGACGCGGGCGCCGAGGTCAGCCGGGTCGGCATCCTGTCCGCCGACCCGCGCCGGCTGCGGGAGGTCGTCGAGGGCAGGCTGCTGCTGTCGGAGATCGTGGTCATCGCGGGTGGCGTCGGGGGCGTCATCGGCGACGAGGTGCGCGCCGCGCTGGCCGACCTGGGCGACCTGGACTGCACGCGGGTGGCCATGCACCCCGGTTCGGTGCAGGGCTTCGGGCGGCTCGGCCCGGACGCCGTGCCCACGTTCCTGCTGCCCGCCAACCCGATGAGCGCGCTGGTCGTGTTCGAGGTGCTGGTCCGGCCGCTGATCAGGGCCGCGCTGGGCAAGCGCAACCCGTACCGGCGGGCGGTCGGCGCCCGGCTGCTGTCGCCGCTGACCTCGACCAAGGGGCGGCGCGGCTACCTGCGCGGCCAACTGCTGCGCGACGCCGAGAGCGGCGAGTACCTGGTGCAGCCGCTGGGTACGTCGGGTGCGCACCTGCTGGCCTCGTTGGCCGAGGCGAACTGCCTGGTCGTGGTGGACGAGGACGTGACGGACGTGGCGGTCGGCGACGAGGTCCTGGTCACCTTCCTGGCGCAAAGGGGATAGATGGGTCTGGCGTGGGAGGGCGGGCGACACCCCGGCTGGCCCGCGCGGCTCGGACCGCTGCGGGTCGCCGCGGGCCTGGTGGCGCTGCGCCCGCCGAAGCTGCTCGACGCCTCGCCGTGGTCGCGGATCCGGCTGCGCGACCAGGCGTACCTGGAGGACTGGGAGCCCACCGCGGTCGACGGGTGGCACGAGCGCAACGCGGTGCTGGCCTGGCCCGCCCAGTGGTCGGCGCTGAAGTCCTCGGCCCGGCGCGGCCAGGCGATGCCGTTCACGATCACCGTGGACGGTGAGCTGGCCGGGCAGATCACCGTGGGCAACGTCGTGCGCGGCTCGCTGCGCTCGGCGTGGGTCGGCTACTGGGTGGCGGCCGACCGGGCGCGCGGCGGCGTGGCCACGGCGGCGCTGGCGCTGGCGGTCGACCACTGCTTCGGCGAGGGCGGCCTGCACCGGCTGGAGGCGACCGTGCGGCCGGAGAACGCGGCGTCGCTGCGGGTGCTGACCAAGGCCGGGTTCCGCGAGGAGGGCCTGTTCCGGCGCTACCTCGACGTGGCGGGCGCCTGGCGCGACCACCTGTGCTTCGCGATGACCTCCGAGGAGACCTCGCCGGAGGGGCTGGTGCGCCGTTTGGCCGCCCAGGGGTACGTCCGAACCGCGTGATCTTGGGCCAAGAGGCTTATTCGAATCCCCCGAAAGTGGGTGATACACCACACTTTCGTACGTATGCCGGGCGGCGAGCCTCCGACACAGGTGTGACTGTTGTGACTAGCGTGGCGTGCGCACCGAGCGCGCCGCGAGGTAGGGGGAGGTGACGGGGATGCCGAGTTCGCTGATCGTCGTGGGACTGGTCGTGGCCTGGTTGGTCGTCCTCGTCCCGATGGTCGCGCGCAAGCGCGCCGATGCGTCGCGCGGCAGCATGGAGGAGGAGTACGACGCCATGCCCGACGACGAGTTCGACGACTACGACGAGTACGACGAGCCGGACCTGGAGTACGCGCCCCGGCCGTTCCGCCCCGGGCGCGGCGGGTACGACCCGGAGGGCGCGGCGATCGCGGCCCAGGCCAAGTATGCGTTCCGCCGCCGGGTCGTCGGCGCCCTCCTGCTGCTCGCCCTGGTCGCGGGTCTGGTCGCGGGCCTGGTGCTGCCGGTGCTGTGGTGGGCGCACGCCGCGGTGGACGTGACCCTCGTGTCCTACCTCGGGTACCTGCGCCGCCAGGTGAAGATCGAGGAGGACGTCCGGGCCCGGCGGCAGGCGCGCCTGGCCCAGACCCGGCGGCGGCACGCGCCGCAGCCGGCCCGGCACGAGGACGAGCTCGTCGGCGAGGTGGAGGACGAGGCGGGACTGGCCCCGCAGCCGCGCTTCCGCCACGAGGTCCGCCCCGGCACGGTCGTGGTGGAGACCGACGACGAGGACCCGGTGTTCGTGGAGCTGGACGGGCCGGAGGCGCTGCCGTACCGGCGGGCGGTGGGGGAGTAGAGGGGGGTGGCTGGACCACCCCCTCGGGCCTGATATGCTTCGCCCGCACGACGGAACGACAACTGAACACGGGGCTGTAGCGCAGTTGGTAGCGCGACTCGTTCGCATCGAGTAGGTCAGGGGTTCGATTCCCCTCAGCTCCACTCGTCGAGTGGGCGGGGTGTGTTTGCGGAGAGCGCAAACACACCCCGCCTCGTCGTTTGTCCCGGGGGTGTACCCCCCGGACCCCCGACCCCCGATCCGGGGCTGTTCCGGAGGTCTCGTCCTCGTGGCGCGTGTTCTTCTTGATCACCTGGTTGTGGCTCGGGTCCAGAGGCCGGAGGACAGGAGATCGGTCGTCGTGATCGGTGGTAGACCGTCATCGAGACGACGCAGCCTCTCATAGATGCCCTGCATCGCGGCCTTGTCCGGGATGTGCTGCCCGCCTGCCGCGCGCCCCAGGACCGTCAGCGTGCTCACCAACCTGATCGAACCCGCGGCGTGCCCGCCGGCCCGCCGGCGTTCGAGTCGGCGGATCTCCGAGGTCGCGATCCGCGCGCCCGAGCCGTCATCGATCAGCACGGTCACCGTCTCGCCTGATTCGGCGGCGACGACCGCGTGCGCGATGACCATGGTCTCGCCCAGGTCCTTCGAGTGTTCCAGCCGTTGTTCCATGGTTTGGCTGGTGATCCGGTGGACGACGGCTGCGAGCTCGGGTGTCTGATCGTCGGAGAGGATTTCCACCCAGTTGGGTGTCAGCTTCTGCCAGATTTTCTCGGCGGCGCGGAACCGTACGTCCTGTCGGGATTTTCGGAGCACCTCCTCTTGCACGGCTTCCGGGGCGCTGAGGCGTCCCAGGACACCGATGAGGAGGCGTTCCTTGTTGATGGAGAGGAAGTTGAGGCCGGGGCCGGCGTCGATGATCGGCCGGTGGCTCATCGGTCGTCTCTTCCCGCTGCCGGGTCGTCACGGCCACCCGGCGCGTTGAGGTCCCGGTCCAAGGCGGCCAGGTCCACCTGCACGTCGGGCAGTTCGGCGGGGTCGGCCCACTCGACCGCCCGCTCGACGGGTGCGATGCCCGCCTCACGCAGGTCGGCTTCGACGGTCTCCACCGCGACGCGGCGCAGGGTGGCGATGGTCTGCGCGGGCAGCACCCCCTCCGCGTAACCCCTGATCGCTCGGGCGAGCAGCCGTTGCGGTGCCCTCCGCTGGTCGGATTCGGTCTGCAGCGCGCGGTACTGGTCACCCCACCCGAACCGGGTGGCCAGGTGGGGCGTCGACAGCGCCATCCACTCCTGCTTGACGGTGGCGTCGATGTACCCGGCTTGGTGCAGGGCGATGGAAGCGACCGCGGGTGAGACGAGGAACCGCTGGACGATCGCGGACAAGGTGGACCGGGTGACGGCCGTCCGGGGGCTGAGGAACTCGCGCAGGCCGTCGACCGGCACGAGCAGGTGGCGGGCGAAGCTGTCGGCCCGGACCTCGACCGGGGTCCGGTCGCTCCAGTTGCCGGCACCACTGTCCACCCAGTCCCCGAACAGCACGTGGCCGAGTTCATGGGCGAGCGTGCTGCGCTGGCGCATCGGGTTCCGGGTGCGGGCCACGCCGACGAACACGGCGCCGCTCGCCGGGTCCCGCATGCTCAGACCGTGTTCGTCCGGTCCCGCCTCGAGCACCGCCACGTCGATCGCGGCTGTTTGTTCGACGAGCGCTACGAGGTCGCCCAAGGGCTGTACGCCCAAGCGGTGCTCCTCGCGGAACCGCGCGGCAGCGGTGCGCCCCTCGGCTTCTACGTCCACGGTTTCGTGTTCTCGCCTCAGGTCGTGGTGGGGATGGCCTGGTCGTTCAGGTAGTCGTCCAGCTCCAGGAAGTGCAGCAGCGCTTCCCGCATACGGTCCATGCCGGAGTCGTTGGTGGCCCGAGCCGCGCACTCCGCTCGGTCGGCCACCGTTCCGGCCCCGGTGAGCTGGGCGACCGTGTGCCCGGTCGCCCGGGCGATCGCCACGACCTCCGGCATCTTTGCCGGGCGATCCCCGGAGATGATCCGGGACAGGGTCGGCTGCGAGATCCCGGTCGCGTCGGCGAGGGCCCGCTGACTGAGGTCGGCGGCGACACGAGCACGGTCGACCAGTGCGCCGACGTTCGTCGTCATGGTTGCCCCCGCAGCGTTGAATCATGATCGGTAATCCTGATTCAGTCTAGTCGGACGTCCTGTGGTCCGCCAGGGACCGGTGCGGATCGGGCGTGCCGGCGACCGGTTCGACCGGGCTCGCGGAAGGCCCCGCCGGGAAACCGCCGGGCGTCGAACGGGGCCGGGATAGTACCTTTCAGCAGTTCGGGTCGTGGTGTGCGGACAGACCGCCCGGTGGGCGCGGAGGAGTGCGCCGCGGTCCGGGCAGACCGCAAACCGCGACCGCAGGGGCCGATAGGTGAAGATCGACAACAGTCCGCCGCGTGGCACTCGTGACCTGCTCCCGGACCGCGTCGCCGCGCGCGACCACGTCCTGGGCCGGATCAGCGAGGTCTACCACCGCTACGGCTACCACCGCATCGAGACGCCCGCGCTGGAGGACATCCGGCGGCTGCGGGGCGGCGAGGGCGGCGAGAACGAGAAGTTGATCTTCCAGGTCCTCAAGCGGGGCCTCGGTGAGGACGTGGAGGCCGGGACCCGGGTCGGGGACCTCGTCGACCTGGGCCTGCGGTTCGACCTGACCGTGCCCCTGGTGCGCTTCTACGCCAACAACCACGCCGCGCTGCCCACGCCCTTCCGGGCGTTCCAGATCGCCCCCGTGTGGCGGGCCGAGCGCCCCCAGAAGGGCCGTTACCGCCAGTTCTACCAGTGCGACATCGACCTGGTCGGCGACGCCTCGGTGCTCGCCGAGGTCGAGCTGATCGAGGCGACGACCGAGGCGCTGGACGCCGTCGGCATCACCGGCACCACCGTGCGGCTGTCCGACCGGCGCTTCCTGTCGGCGCTGGCCGCGCACGCGGGGCTCGCGGAGACCGAGTGGTCCGGGTTCTTCATCGGCCTGGACAAGCTCGACAAGATCGGCTGGGACGGCGTCCGCGCCGAGCTGGTCGAGAAGCGCGGCCTGCCCGCGACGGCCGTGGACGAGGTCCGGTCGGTCATCGAGGGGCTGACCGGGCTGGCGGCGGACCAGGTCGCGGACCGGCTCGCCGACGCCGTGCCGAACCTGGCCGACGAGGTGGTGTCCGACCTGGCCACGACGGTCGGGTGCCTGGCCGACCTGGACTCGACCCGCCCGATCCGCTGGCAGTTCGACCCGACCCTGGTGCGGGGCATGGGCTACTACACGGGCCAGATCTTCGAGATCTCGCACCCGGACTCGTCCTCGTCCGTCGCGGGCGGCGGCCGGTACGACCGGCTCGTGGGCCGCTCGCTGGGCAGGGACGTGCCGGCCTGCGGGTTCTCCCTGGGCTTCGAGCGCATCGTGGACCTGATCCCCGAGGTGCCCGCCCGCTCGGCCCTGGCCGTGCTGTTCGAGGCCGACGTGCCCGTCTCCTACGCGCTGGAGCGCGCCCGCGCCGAACGCGCGCGGGGGCGGGAGACCACGGTGCTGCGGCGCAGCGGCAAGCTGCCGGCGCAGCTCAACCGCCTGGAGGCGCAGGGTTTCACCGGGTTCGTCCACCTGCGCGCCGTCTCCGACGACGGGACCGCCGAGCCGGAGCGCCCGCTGGGCGCCGACGGGGCCAGCTGATCCCGGCTCCGGGCGGGGGTGGTCGTCGGCCACCCCCGCCCGGAGCGCCGGTCAGCCGGCGCGGAGCCGGTCGACCAGGCCCGCGCCGTCCTCGTCGCCGTGCCCCGCGGCGACGTGGCGCCGCACCAGGGAGAAGAACGGCGCCAGCAGCTCGGGGCTCACGCCCTGCGCCTCGGCCGTGCCGAGGAACGCCGGGATGCCCGCGGCCTGCATGGCCAGGTTGGACACGACGCCCGTGGTGTGGTCGCCGCTCTCCAACCGCTTCCCCGTCTCGACCGCGTGCGGCCCCATGGCGGTGAGCCACTCGGCCAGCAGCACGCCGAACGCGGCGGGGGAGACGTCCTCCCCTCGGATCAGGGCGAAGGCGTGCGTCACCCCCGCGAACATCCCGTACATCGCGCTGAGCAGCCCCAGGTCGTGCAGGGCGGCGAAGCCCGCGTCCTCGCCGACGTACCGGGCGCCCGCGGGCACGGCGAGGGTCGCCCCGTGCTCCTCGAACAGGTCCGGCGAGCCGCTGTAGAACACGTAGCCGCCCGAGTCCGGCACGCCGATCATCGGCGGGACCGCCATGATCCCGCCGTCCAGGTAGCGGGCGCCCCGTTCCCGCGCCCACCCGGCGCGGGCCCGTGCCTCGGCCGGGGTGCCGGTGGTCAGGTTGACGACGTCCTTGCCGGTGAGGTCGACGCCGTCCAGGGCCTCGGTGATCGAGGCGTCGTCCAGCAGGCACAGCACGACGAGGCGGTTGGCCGCCACTGCTTCGGCGGCCGTGCCCGCCACCGCCGCCCGGCCTGCCAGGGCCTCGGTGCGCGCGGGCGTGCGGTTCCAGGCGGTCAGGGGGTGGTCGTCGGCGAGCCAGGACTCGGCGAGGGCGGCGCCCATCGCGCCGAGGCCGAGGAGGGTCAGCGGGGTCTTGGTCACGGGTCCAGGGTCGCTGCGGGCCGTGTAGTTGATCAAGTACGCACCTGGGAGTGCGTGGTTACTCTGGGGGAAGCGAGCAGGCCAGAGGGGTGGGGGCCGGAGGGGTGGGGGCATGAGGGCGATCGCGCACCGGTGCGGGCTCGACGCGGCGATGACCGTGATCGAGGGCAAGTGGAAGGTCTCGATCCTCTGGGCGCTGGGCGAGCACCCGTGCTGCCGCTTCGGCCGGTTGCGCCGGCTGCTGCCGGGGGTCACCGAGAAGGTGCTCGCCTCGCACCTGCGCGAGATGGAGCGGGACGGCCTGGTGCGCCGCGAGGTGCACGACGAGGTGCCGCCCCGGGTCGAGTACTCGCTGACCGACCGGGGGCGCGCGCTCAACCTCGCGCTGGAGCCGCTGGGGGAGTGGGGGCGGGAGAACGTCCCGGTGCCGTCGGTCGACGGGGCCACCGGCTGAGCGGCGGCCCGTCCGGGCGGTGTCGGGGGTCGGGACTACCATCGGTTCGGTGCGTTTCGTGGCCGATCTCCACATCCACTCCAAGTACTCACGGGCGTGCAGCCGCGACTGCGACCTCGAACACCTCACGTGGTGGGCGCGGCGCAAGGGCATCTCGCTCGTGGGCACCGGGGACTTCACCCACCCCGCCTGGTACGACCACCTGACCGAGAACCTGGTCGAGGCGGCGCCGGGCCTCTTCCGGCTGCGCGAGGACCTCGACCGGGAGATCGACCGCACGCTGCCGCCGTCGCTGGCCGCCGCGCCGGTGCGGTTCATGCTGTCGGTGGAGATCTCGACCATCTACAAGCGCGACGGCCACACGCGCAAGGTCCACCACCTGGTCTACATGCCGGACCTGGAGTCCGCGGCCCGGTTCAACGCGCGCATGGCCAAGATCGGCAACATCGGCTCGGACGGGCGGCCGATCCTCGGGCTCGACTCCCGCGACCTGCTGGAGATCACCCTGGAGTGCGGCGGCTACCTGGTCCCCGCGCACGTCTGGACGCCGTGGTTCGCGGTGCTCGGCTCGAAGTCCGGGTTCGACGCGGTCGAGGACTGCTACGCCGACCTGGCCGACCACGTCTTCGCGGTGGAGACGGGGCTGTCGTCCGACCCGGACATGAACCGGCGGGTGTCCGGTCTGGACCGGTACCGGCTGGTCAGCAACTCCGACGCGCACTCGCCGCCCGCGCTGGGGCGCGAGGCCACGGTGTTCGACACCGACCTGGACTACTACGCGGTGCGGCGCGCGCTGGAGACGGGGGAGGGGTTCGGCGGCACGCTGGAGTTCTTCCCCGAGGAGGGCAAGTACCACGTCGACGGCCACCGCAAGTGCGGTGTGCGCCTGGAGCCGCGGGAGACGTTGGCGCACAACGGGATCTGCCCGGTCTGCGCCAAGCCGTTGACGGTGGGCGTGCTCAGCCGGGTGGAGGAGCTGGCCGACCGCGACACCCCCGCGCCCTCCGGCGGCTTCACCAGCCTGGTGCCGCTGCCGGAGATCGTGGGCGAGATCCTCGGCGTGGGGCCGAAGAGCAAGAGGGTGCTGGCGCAGGTCGACAAGCTCACCGCGGCGCTGGGGCCGGAGCTGGTCATCCTCCAGGACGTGCCGGTGGACGACATCGGGGCGCACTCGCCGCTGCTGGCCGAGGCGGTGGCGCGGCTGCGGCGCGGCGAGGTGGTTCGGGACTCCGGCTACGACGGCGAGTACGGCGTGATCCGGGTGTTCGAGCCCGGTGAGCTGACCCGGCGCGCGTCCTCGTTGGCCCTGTTCGACGCCGAGCCCGTCGAACCCGCGGTGCCGGCGAAGGCGCCGCGCAAGGCGCCCGCGAAGGCGCCGGAGGAGTCCGTTGTGGAGGGTCGGACCGAGCCGGGACCGGTCCGCGCGGACGGGTCGCTGCTCGACGGGCTGGACCCGGAGCAGCGCGCGGCCGCCGAGGTCGAGAGCGGACCGCTGCTGATCATCGCCGGGCCGGGCACGGGCAAGACCCGCACGCTGACGCACCGGATCGCGGACCTGGTGACCTCGCGCGGCGTGCCCGCCCCGTCGTGCCTGGCCATCACGTTCACCCGCCGCGCGGCCGAGGAGATGGCCGAGCGGCTGGCCGTGCTCGCGCCCGACCACGCGGCCGACCTGACCATCGCCACGTTCCACTCGCTCGGGGTGCTGGTGCTGCGCGAGCACCACGCGGCGGTGGGGCTGTCGGCGTCCTTCGGCGTGGCCGACCCGGACCGGCAGTTGACCGTGGCGCGGACCCTGGCCGCCGACGACAAGACCGCCAAGGCGCTGGTCGCGACGCGGGACGAGCGGTACCTCGCGGCGCTGCGCGAGCAGGACCTGGTCGACTTCGACGACCTGATCGCGCTGCCCCTGGCCCTGCTGGAGGGCTCGCCCGAGCTGGTGGCGGCCTACCGCGACAGGTGGCGGTGGGTGTCGGTCGACGAGTACCAGGACGTGGACGAGCAGCAGTACCGGCTGCTGCGGCTGCTCGCGCCGCCGGACGGCAACCTGACCGCGATCGGCGACCCGGACCAGGCGATCTACCGGTTCCGCGGCGCGGACGTCGGGTTCTTCCTGCGCTTCCGGGAGGACTTCCCGACCGCCCGGACCGTGCACCTGACCCGCAACTACCGGTCGTCCGCGGCGGTGGTGCGCGGCGCGCTGGAGGTCATCGCGCCGTCGTCGCTGGTGCCCGGCCGCGAGCTGACGCCGATGGTGGACCACGGCGACGCGGCGATCGGCGTGCACCACGCCCCGTCGGAGGCCGCCGAGGCGGCGTTCGTGGCGCGGACGGTCGAGCAGGTGCTGGGCGGGGCCTCGTTCCACTCGTTCGACAGCGGCCGGGTGTCCTCCGACGGCACACGGGGTCTGGGCTTCTCCGACTTCGCGGTGCTCTACCGGACCGACCGCCAGTCGCGCGCCCTGGTGGACGCGCTGACCAGGTCCGGCCTGCCGTTCCAGAAGCGCTCGCACGACCGGCTGGCCGACCGCCCCGGCGTGGCCCGGATCGCGCACGAGGTCGCGCACGCGCCCGGCGGGACCGTGCTGGAGCGCGTGCGCGCCGTGGCCGGGGACGACCACACCGCCTACGAGCTGCTCAAACCGCTCGCCGGCGAGTGCGGCGCGGACGTCGAGCGGTTCCGCACGGAGCTGGCGCTGGGCGTCGAGGTCGACACGTGGGACCCGCGGGCCGACCGCATCTCGCTGCTGACCCTGCACGCCTCCAAGGGCCTGGAGTTCCCGGTGGTGTTCGTCGTCGGCTGCGAGGACGGCCTGCTGCCGATGCGGTGGCCGGGCGAGGACGACGCGGAGGCCGTGGCCGAGGAGCGCCGCCTGCTGTTCGTCGGCATGACCCGGGCGCAGCGGCACCTGTTCCTCAGCCACACCACCGCGCGGCCGCGGTCGCCGTTCCTGGCGTCGCTGGCGTCCTTCGAGCAGGTCGGCGACCCCCGGCCGCGGCGCAGGCGCAAGGGCACGCAGCTCAGCCTGCTCTAGGAATTGGACTGGACCATAACGCGACGTTAGGACTCGACTGACACATCCCCCGCACCGCCTCGCCGGCTAGCGTCGGTCCTCGGATCCCGTGTCACCACCCCCTGCGAGGAGACAGCGGATGACTCGACGACCAGTTGCCGCGATCGCCGCGGCGGTCCTGGGCGCTGCCGGGTTGGCGGCGGCCCTGACCACCACGGCGAGCGCCGGCCCACCCCCGCGCACCGACCCGGACGGCGGCCTCGTCGCCGCCATGGCCCGCGACTTCCGCATCACCCCGGACCAGGCGCGCGACCGCCTCGACCGGGAGGCGGCCGCGGCCGTGACCGAGCGCACCCTGAAGGCCCGCCTCGGCCCCGCGTTCGCGGGCGCCTGGCTCGAAGCCGACGCCCGCGAGCTGGTGGTCGGCGTCACGACCGCCTCCCAGGTCCAGTCGGTGCGGGACGCGGGCGCCACCCCCAGGCTCGTTCCGCGCACCCTGGCGCAGCTCGACGCGCTCAAGGCCAGGCTCGACGGGAACGCGCGCAACGCGCCCGGGAGCGTGCCCGGCTGGTACGTCGACACGCCCACCAACGCGGTCGTCGTGCTGGCCCGCGACGTCGCGGCCGGTCGGGCGTTCGCCGAGGCCGGCGGCCTGACCGGGGACGCGGTCCGGGTCGAGCGCTCCGCCGAGGAGCCGCGCCCGCTGATCGACGTGATCGGCGGCAACGCCTACTACTTCGGCGGCTCCCGGTGCTCGGTCGGGTTCCCGGTCGAGGGCGGGTTCGTCACGGCCGGGCACTGCGGGCGCGCGGGCACCGCCACCACCCAGCCCACCGGGTCGGTCGTCGCGTCCAGCTTCCCGGGCAACGACTACGCGTGGGTGCGCACGGCGGCGGGCAACACCGGCCGGCCGCTGGTCAACCGCTACCCCGGCACGGTGCCGGTGCGGGGCAGCACCGAGGCGGCGGTGGGCGCGTCGGTGTGCCGCTCCGGCTCCACCACGGGCTGGCGCTGCGGCACGATCCAGCAGAAGAACGCCTCGGTGACCTACCCCGAGGGCACCATCACCGGTCTGACCCGCACGAACGCCTGCGCCGAGCCCGGCGACTCCGGCGGCTCGTGGCTGACCGGTGACCAGGCGCAGGGCGTCACCTCCGGTGGTTCCGGGAACTGCACGTCCGGCGGGACGATCTACTTCCAGCCGGTCAACGAGATCCTCCAGGTCTACGGCTTGCGGTTGGTCGTCGAGGGCGGGTCGCCGACGACGGACCCGACGTCACCGACCACGACGACCACGAACCCGGGTCAGACCACCTGGCAGCCGGGTGTCGCGTACGCGGCGGGCTCCCTCGTGACGTACGACGGCGCCGGGTACAGGTGCTTGCAGGGGCACACGTCCCAAACGGGCTGGGATCCACCGGCGGTGCCCGCCCTGTGGGAGCGCGTGGGTTAGCGGCGACCGCACGCGCGGGGGGTCCGGCTCCGGCCGGGCCCCTTCCCCGCGCTCCCGAACCCGCTCCCCGGACTTCCCGGACCCGCTCCCGGCCCGGCGGACCCGCTCCCGGCCCGGCGGACCCGCTCCCGGATCCGCCGCCGGACCCGCTCCCGGATCCGCTCCCGAACCGGCCGCCGAACCCGCCCGCCCGACCCGCCGTGACACCGGCGTGACCGGTGCGGAACGGGACCGCGTCGGTCGAGCGACCCCGGCGGCGGGCCCCGCACCCGTACCCTGAGGGGCGAGGAGAAGGGGTGGTGCGCGTCGTGGAGCTGGCCGAGTCGCTGCTGGCGTGGCTGCACGGCTGGGCCGGCGTGGGGTTGTGCCCCGGCGACTGGGCGTGGACCGCCACCGCGTTCGGCGCGCTCGTCGGCGCGCTGCCGACCGTCGCCGCGCTGCTGTCGATCACCGTGCGCCGGGTGGTCGGCAACTCCTACGGGCCGATCACGGGCGCGATCTTCGCCGTGCTCGGCGTGACGAGCACGTTGGTCCTGCCGTGGGTGGCCTTCTCGGCCACCTACAAGCTGCTGCGCACCGGCGCGGCCGAGGGCGTCCGGTCCCTGGACGGGTCGCCGTGCGTGGCGTTCACCCAGTTCGACTACCTGGTCGGCGCGCCGTCGATCCTGGAGGCGTTCAACGGCGGCGTGGTGTTCATGATCGCGGGCGGGGTGACGGGCCTGCTGGCGCTGCTGTGCCTGCTGTTCGTCATGCTCCAGGCCGGTTCGGCCTTCCGGCTCGGCCCGAGCTGGCCGCGCCGGGTGTTCTGGCCGCCGTTCCTGGTGCTGCTGGTGGCCACGTCGGCACTGCCCGTGACGCTGGTGGGCCACCTGCTGCTCGGGTTCTTCCCGATCGCCCTGATGGGCTCCCTGGTGGTCAAGGTTTTCGGGTTGACTACCGCCATGCTCAACCGCCCCGGTCGCGATCGCGGGAACCCGAACCCGCAACCCGCGGCGTCCAGGACGCCGCCGCAGCAGCCGTCCCAGAAGCAGCTGCCGTCCCAGCCCAAGCAGACCCAGTCGCAGCCCAAGCAGACCCAGCCGCAGGCCCACCAGCCGCCGCCGTACCAGCCCGAGAAGCCGCCGCCCTACCAGTCGGAGAAGCCGCCGCCGTACCAGCCCGCGAAGATCCCGCCCTACCAGCCCGCGCCGTACCGGCCCGTGCCGCCGCCCCACCGGCAGTACCCGCCGACGCGGGTCGCCGACGGGCGCCCCTCACAGCCGGCGCCCTCGCAACCCACTCCTTCGCAGCCGGCACCCTCGCAGCCGACGCCCAGGCCACCCGCCTCCTACCCGCCCACGCGCGTGGAGCAGCCCGCCAAGCTGGCCGACACCCCCGGTCCGCTGCCGTTCGGGCCGAACGCGGGCGGGCACTCGACGGGCGGCTCCAACCCGACCCCGGTGACCGACTCCGGCAGGGTGTGGAACCCGGCGAGCGGCCGGTTCCGGCGCATCCGCCAGCTCGGCCGGGGCGGGTTCGGCACGGTCTGGCTGGCCGTGGACGAGCAGCTGGCCCGCACGGTCGCGGTGAAGCTCGCGCACGCCCCGGACAACGAGACCGAGCAGCGCATGGTCCGCGAGGCCCGCGCCCTGGCGGCCGTGCGGCACCCGAACTGCGTGCGCGTGTTCGACATCGTGCAGGACCCGGACGGCCTGGCGATCATCATGGAGTACATCGACGGGCAGCCGCTGTCCGAGGTGGTGCTCAAGCAGGGCCTGCTGGCCGACACGCTGGCCGCCCGGCTGTGGGTGAACATGGCCGACGCGCTGGTCGCCGCGCACGAGGAGGGCGTGCTGCACCGGGACGTGAAGCCGTCGAACGTCATCGTCGACACCCACGGCACCGCGCACCTGATCGACTTCGGCATCGCCCGGTCCAAGGGCGACAGCACGCTCACCGCCACCGGCATGATGGTCGGCACCCCCGACTTCCTGGCCCCGGAGACCGCCCGGGGCGAGGCCGCCAGCCCGGCCTCGGACGCCTGGCAGCTCGCCGCCACGGTCAGCTACGCGCTGACCGGCCACCCGCCGCGCGGGTCGCGGGAGAACCCGATCTCCTCGCTGATGGCGGCCGCGCAGGGCGAGCCGTGCGTGAAGCTGCCCCAGCGCAGCGCCCACGCCCGGCTGCTGACCAGCGCGCTGGACGCGGACCCGGCCAAGCGGCCGTCGCTGGCCTCCATCCGGGCCGAGCTGTCCTCGTGGCTGTCGCAGGCGGGGCTGAGCAAGGAGGGCCCGGTGACCAGGATGATCGACCGGCCGGAGCCGCCGACCCGGCCCGTGCGCTGACCCGGGCCGAGGGGCGCGAGCACGGCGGCGGTCGGGTCCGCCGTGCCCGGTGCGGGCCGTTGCGGCAAAAGGGTGAACGCGCGGTGCTCCGGTAACACCTGCCCGGCTGATTCCCACTTCGGGGATCAACGGCGTGGAAGAACAGGAACGCCGAGCGACTTCCGCGTTGCTTGCGGTGATGTCCGCGGTGCGTGAATTCGGGCGCACCCCCACGCAACCGCTCGGCGCCCCCCGCGGCGGCGGCCGTGCAATCCTCGGTGAGCTGATCCGCTACCTGGGCACCCGCGATCAGGCGCGATGGCGTTCGAGGACATGGGCGCCTCGTGGGTCCCGCTGCGCGAGGCGATCCAGGCCGGGACGCTGCGCGCCACCGACAAGACCGCCCCCGAGGTCGCGGTGCGCTTCGACGCGCTGATCCGCTTCGCCTGCCTCCAGCTCGGCCGTCGCCTCGGCGCGGAGGTCACGCCCGCCCTCACCCGCAAGGAGCTGGCCGAGCCCCAGCTGCGCGTCACCTCGCAGGTCGGGCAGCTCGTCTCCGACGGGCGCCTCACCGGTGGCATCCGCATCCCGGGCACGGTCGGCACCCTCCAGGTGACCGCCGACCTGCGCGCGGGTCGGGTCGTCTGCCACGTCGACTTCGACGGTCCCCGCGAAGGCCGTCCCACCACGCGGGTCAACTGGCTGGTCCGGCAGTTGAAGGACGCCCCGGAAACCGTTCGGCTGGAGGCTTTCACGCTGCACGGGCGCGGTGCCGGCGCGTCGGAGCTGCTGCGGGTGGTGAGGACCGACCCGGCGGTTCTCGTGGTGGATCCGGCGAAGGAGATCCGCGGTTTCCGGGTGGCCACCACGACGCCGATGGGGAGCAAGCGCGGAACGGGCCGGAATTCGTTCATCGATTCCGTGCTCGATGCCGTGACCGATTTCTACGAGAACGTCGTGCAGAACCTCAAGCCGTGGACGTCGACGCCGCCGCCGCGCATCCGTCCGGAAGAGGTTTTCACGCCGCCCGCCGACGTGCCGCCCGCCCTGGTGTCCACCGCGCCGTCCTCGCAGGACGGGCCCGAGGTCACCGCCAGGACGGCGGCCGCTCCCGGGCACGCCGGATCCCCGGCCTGACCGGGCGGGAGCGCGACGGCGGCGGCCGGGACCGCCGCCGTCACCGCGGGTTCAGTTCCAGGACGGCAGCCACTTCTGGGCGTCCCACATCTCGGGGGTGATCGGGTTGCCGTTGAGGATGGGCCACAGCCAGACGAAGTTGGCCACCACCAGGCCGACGTACAGGGCCACCGCCAAGCGGCCCGTGCCGCGGCGCTCCGGGCCGTCCGAGGCGCGGCCCAGCACCTCGCCCAGCGCGAGCGCGATGCCCAGCACCAGGAACGGCGCCATCGGCAACGCGTAGAACAGGTACATCTGCCGGTCGACGTTGATGAACCAGGGCAGGAAGCCCGCGCCGTACCCGACCAGCACCGCCGCGTACCGCCAGTCCAGCCGGCTGATCGCCTGCCACAGCGCCCACGCCAGCACCGGGAACGCCAGCCAGTACATGGCGGGCGTGCCGACCAGCATGATCGCGCCCACGCAGGTCGCCGCGCCGCAGCCCGTCACCGCGCCCTCGAAGTAGTAGAGCATCGGCCGCAGGCCCATCGGCCACGTCCACGGCTTCGACTCCCACGGGTGCTGGTTCGTCGCGGACGTCACCAGGTTGGTGTGGAACTCGAACACGTTGGAGCTGTAGTACCAGAGCGCCCGCAGCGGGTCGGGCACCCACGAGTCGTCGGGCAGCTTCGAGCCCACCACGTGCCGGTCGATGGCGGTCTCCGAGGCGAACCACGACCACCACGTCGCCAGGTAGACCAGCAGCGGCACGACCAGCAGCGCGAACAGCGACGGCAGCAGGTCCTTGGCGAACGAGCCCAGCCACGGCCGCTCCACGCCCGCCGCCCGCCGCGCCGTGGCGCTCCACAGCACCGACATCACGCCGAAGAACGCGATGTACCACAGGCCGGACCACTTCACGCCGCACGCGAGGCCCAGTGAGATGCCCCCGGCGAACCGCCACCAGCGGAAACCCAGCCACGGCCCGTACGGCGAGTCGGTCACCCAGCCCTCGCGCACCGCCACCGCCAGCCTGGCGCGGACCTGGTCGCGGTCCACCACCAGGCACGCGAACGCGGCCACCACGAAGAACGCCTGCGCGGCGTCGAGCATCCCCATCCGCGACTGCACGTGGCTCAGGCCGTCCGCGATGAGCAGCACGCCGGCGATGGCCGCGATCAGGTCGGACCGGGTCAGCCGCCGCGCGATCCGCACCACCAGCAGGATGGTCAGCGTGCCCGCCACCGCCGAGGCGAACCGCCAGCCCACGCCGTCGTAGCCGAACAGCCACTCGCCGATCGCGATCAGCTGCTTGCCCAGCGGCGGGTGGACGATCAGCTCGTAGCCGGCGTTGTCCTCGTACCCGCCGTTGCGCAGCACCTGCGCCGCCTGGGGCACGTAGTGCTTCTCGTCGAAGATCGGGGTGCCCTTGTCGGTCGGGAACCCGAGGTTCCAGAACCGCACCACGCCGCCGACCAGCGCCACGGCCAGGGTGATCAGCCAGCCCCGCAGGGGGGCGCTCACCGGGCCGGGTTCGAGCGAGCGGGCCCGCGACTCGCGGTCGTTGCCCGGTGGCGGGCCGGCCGCCGGCACTTCCCCGGGGGCGACCACGTCGTCTGCGGACTGCGGTGCGATCAGGCTCACGAGGCCGATCGTAGGGTGAGCGGTGTGAGACCTGTATCGGGATCAGGCCGTTTGGTGCTGGCGGCTACTCCGCTCGGAGACGTTCGGGACGCCTCGCCTCGCCTGGTCGACGCACTGGCGACGGCCGAGGTGGTCGCCGCCGAGGACACCCGGCGGCTGCGGTCGCTGGCCGCCGCGCTCGACGTGACCCCCTCGGGCCGCGTGGTGAGCTTCTACGACCAGGTCGAGCAGGCCCGCCTGCCCGGCCTGCTGGAGGTGCTCAGGGAGGGCTCGACGGTGCTGCTGGTGACGGACGCGGGCATGCCCAGCGTGTCCGACCCCGGCTACCGGCTGGTGGCGGCGTGCGCGGCGGAGGACATCCGGGTCACGTGCCTGCCCGGCCCGTCCGCGGTGACCACCGCGCTGGCCGTCTCGGGCCTGCCGTCGGACCGCTTCTGCTTCGACGGCTTCCCGCCCCGGAAGTCGGGCGAGCGGCGGCGCTGGTTCGCCGGCCTCGCCCACGAGCCCCGGACCTGCGTGTTCTTCGAGTCGCCGCACCGGCTGGCCGACAGCCTGGCGGACGCGGTGGCCGAGCTGGGCCCGGACCGGCGGGCGGCGGTGTGCCGGGAGCTGACCAAGACCTACGAGGAGGTCCGCCGGGGGACGCTGGGCGAGCTGGCCGAGTGGGCGGCCGACGGGGTGCGCGGGGAGGTCACCGTGGTGCTCGCGCCGGCCGAACCCGGCGAGGGTCCCTCGATGGGGTCCCTGGTGGCCGAGGTGAAGCAGCGCGTGGCCGACGGCGAGCGGCTGAAGACGGCGGCGGCGGAGGTCGCGGCGGCGGCGGGGGTGAGCAAGAAGGCGCTGTACGACGCCGCGATCAGCGGGGGGTGACCGGCGGCCGACGCTCGCCGGCGGGCGTCGGCCGGTGATCGACAACGGCCGCGTCCACGACCGCCGCGACCGGCCCGGCCGCGCCGCGTCACCCGTCCGGGCCGACCCGCCCACCCGCGCAAACCCGCTCGCACCCCCTCCGTAGGCTTAACGCATGAGTGCCTCCGTGCTGACCGCGGTGGCGTGGCCCTACGCCAACGGCCCCCGCCACATCGGTCACGTCTCCGGTTTCGGTGTCCCCTCCGACGTGTTCTCCCGCTTCATGCGCATGTCGGGCCACCGGGTGCTCATGGTCTCCGGCTCCGACGAGCACGGCACCCCCATCTCGGTCCAGGCCGAGAAGGAGGGCCTGACCACCCGCCAGCTGGTCGACAAGTACCACCGCGTGATCACCGAGGACCTGCACGGCCTGGGCCTGTCCTACGACCTGTTCACCCGCACCACCACCGGCAACCACTACCAGGTCGTCCAGGAGCTGTTCCTCTCCCTCTGGCGCAACGGCTACATCGTCCCCAGGACGGAGATGGGCGCGATCAGCCCGTCCACCGGCCGCACCCTGCCCGACCGCTACATCGAGGGCACCTGCCCGATCTGCGGCTACGACGGCGCCCGCGGCGACCAGTGCGACAACTGCGGCAACCAGCTCGACCCCGTCGACCTGAAGAACCCGCGCTCGCGCATCAACGGCGAGATCCCGAAGTTCGTCGAGACCGAGCACCTGTTCCTGGACCTGCCGCAGTTCATCGACGCCCTGGGCACCTGGCTCCAGACGCGCACCGAGTGGCGCCCGAACGTGCTCAAGTTCAGCCGGAACCTGATCGGCGACCTGCGCCCGCGCGCCATCACCCGCGACCTGGACTGGGGCATCCCCATCCCGCTGGACGGCTGGCGCGACCAGCCGATGAAGCGGTTCTACGTGTGGTTCGACGCGGTGATCGGCTACTTCAGCGCGAGCGTCGAGTGGGCCCGCCGCAGCGGGAACCCGGACGCCTGGCGCGAGTTCTGGACCGGCGACGCCCAGGGGTACTACTTCATGGGCAAGGACAACATCGTCTTCCACTCGCTGATCTGGCCGTCGCTGCTGCTGGGCCAGAACGGGCAGGGCGCGAAGGGCGGCGAGCCCGGCTCGTTCGGCCCGCTGAACCTGCCGACCGAGGTCGTGTCGTCCGAGTTCCTCACCATGAGCGGCTCGAAGTTCTCCACCTCGCGCGGCACGGTCATCTACGTGACCGACTTCCTGCGCGAGTTCGGCCCGGACGCGCTGCGCTACTTCATCTCGGTCGCCGGCCCGGAGAACCAGGACACCGACTTCACCTGGGAGGAGTTCGTCCGCCGCACGAACTTCGAGCTGGCCAACGAGTGGGGCAACCTGGTCAACCGGTCCATCTCGCTGGCCCACAAGAACGTGGGCGCGGTGCCGCGACCGACCAGGCCGACCGAGGCCGACCACGAGCTGCTGTCGCTGAGCCGCACCGCGTTCGACGTCGTCGGCGGCCACCTGCGCCGCTCGCGGTTCAAGCAGGCGTCGACCGAGGCGATGAGGGTGGTCGGCGCGGCCAACCGCTACCTGTCCGACCAGGAGCCGTGGAAGCTCAAGGACGACCCGGAGCGCCGGGACACCGTCCTGCACACCGCCCTCCAGGTCGTCCAGGACGCCAACGCCCTGCTCACGCCGTTCCTGCCGCACTCCGCGCAGAAGGTGCACGAGCTGCTGGGCGGCCGGGGCGTGTGGGCGGCGCAGCCGGAGATCACCGAGGTGGCCGACCTCGACGTGCCCGACCGCGAGTACCCCGTGCTGACCGGGGACTACGCCGCCGAGCAGGCGACGTGGGGGTCCACGCCGATCGAGGTGGGCCGGCCGCTGGACAAGCCGACCCCGCTGTTCGCGAAGCTCGACCCGGAGCTGGGCGAGAAGGGCCCCGAGTGGGCCCCGATCGTCCGGTGACCGGGCGCAGGGGCGAACGACCGCCGGCGCCGGAACCACTCCCGGCGCCGGTGGTCGACGCGCACACCCACCTCGACGCCTGCGGCGCGAAGACCCCGCGGGACGTGGCGGTCCTGCTCGACCGGGCCAACGCGGCCGGGGTCGACCGCGTCATCACCGTCGCCGACGACCTGGAGGCCGCCCGCTGGGCCGCCGAGGCGGCCACGTGGGACGACCGGGTCTTCGCCGCCGTCGCGCTGCACCCCACGCGCACCACGGGCTTCGGCGAGCACGAGCGGGCCGTGCTGGCGGAGCTGGCCGGGCACCCGCGCGTGGTCGCCATCGGCGAGACCGGGCTGGACTACTACTGGGACCACGCCTCCCCCGAGGACCAGCGCGCCGCCTTCCGGTGGCACGTCGGGCTCGCCAAGGACACCGGCAAGCCGCTGATGATCCACGACCGCGAGGCGCACGAGGACGTCCTGCGGGTGCTGGACGAGGAGGGCGCGCCGGCCGAGGTGGTGTTCCACTGCTTCTCCGGCGACCTCGACTTCGCGCGGCGGTGCGTGGAACGGGGCTTCACGCTGTCCTTCGCGGGCCCCGCGACCTTCCGCAACGCCCACGCGCTCCGGGAAGCCGCGCGGTGGACGCCGGAGGAACGCCTGCTGGTCGAAACGGACGCGCCGTTCCTCACCCCCCACCCGTACCGGGGTCATCCGAACGAACCCTATTGCGCGAACTACACGCTGCGGGACCTGGCGACCCTGCGTGAGGTTGACCTGGCGGAACTCGCCTCCGCGATCACCCGGAACGCCGAGCGGATCTTCGGGCTCCGTGACGCAGCGCAGCACTGATGCTCCTTGCGACGAACGGAGTACCGCCCTGCACCGCCGACGGGGTGACTGAACTCACAAGTCTTGCCGGGGTGTTTGCACAACCTCCCGACACCCGTTACGGTCCCGTGACCGTGCCCCACGTATCCAGTGCCGGGGCGCACCCGCGGTCGGGGCGGGTCGACACACCAGAAGCGAGAAGGACCAACAGCACGGGAGTTGCCGGAGATCAGTAGCTGACCGCCGACGACGACCGTGCGCGTTGCGGGACTTCGCGCCTTCAGGAGGTATGGAACCCCGTGAACTCGTTCAACGAGGACACCGACTGGTTTACGCCCGTGACAGACGTCCCGGCCGCCTCGGTCGACGTCCTGGAGCGGCCGACCGCGTCCGTCGAGTGGGACAACGCGAACTGGGAGACCGCGGTCTTCACGATCACGCCGAACGACGTCCTCGACGTCCTCGGCCCCGACGCCGACGAGCTGCTCGCGAGCGCCAACGTCGACGTCGACGAGTTGATCCGGCTCATCAACGCCGAGACCACGCTCCTCCCGCCGATCATCATCCCGGACGAGGTCTCCCAGGACCGCGTGGCGGGCGCCCTGGCCGCCGAGCGGCCCGACGCCCCGCCCGCCGCCCTGGTCGAGGCCGCCGGGAAGTGGAAGCGCCGCTTCCTCAAGGCCGCGGTCGCCACCGTGCTGGTGACGATCTCCGGCGGCGGCGCGACCGCCATCGCCATGGACAAGTCGATCACGGTCGACGTGGACGGCGAGGCCAAGACCGTGCGGACCTACGAGGGCACCGTCGGCGAGATCCTCGCCGACGAGGGCATCACGGTCGGCGCGCACGACGCCCTGAGCCCGAGCCCCCAGGCCAAGGTCGGCGACGGCGGCCGGATCACGCTCGACCGCGGCCGCCTGGTCAAGGCCACCGTGGACGGCGAGCAGCGCGAGGGCTGGGTCCGCTCGGTCACCGTGGACGAGGCCCTGGACCAGCTCAGGATCGAGGACGAGGGCGCCTGGGTCTCCCACGAGCGCGGCATGGACGTCCCGCTCTCGGGCATGTCCCTGGAGGTCAAGAGCCTCAAGACGATCACGCTCTACGACGGCGGGCACGAGCCGCGCCGGCTCCGGACGACCGCGGTGACGGTCGAGGAGCTCATGCGGGTCGAGAACCTCGCCCTGGGCCCGGACGACAAGCTCGAGACGGCCTCGGACCTGCGCATCACCAGCGGCGCCGAGGTCCACATCAGCCGCACCGGTGTCTCGGTGATCAACGCGACGGAGCCGGTGCAGCCGGCCGTCGAGGAGGTCAAGGACGACACCATGATGAAGGGCCAGAAGCAGGTCGTGGAGGAGGGCGCGGCGGGCGAGCAGATCGTCACCTACCGCGTCACCACCAAGAACGGCAAGGAGATCGCCCGCGAGAAGCTGGGCGTGAAGATCACCAAGGAGCCCAAGGCCCGCAAGGTCAAGGTCGGCACCAAGCTGCCGCCGGACGGCGCGGTGTGGGACTCGCTGGCCAAGTGCGAGGCCGGCGGCAACTGGGCCATCAACACCGGCAACGGCTACTACGGCGGCCTCCAGTTCAACAAGGGCACCTGGGACGCCTACGGCGGCAGCCAGTACGCCGCGTACCCGCACCAGGCGTCCCGCGAGCAGCAGATCGCCATCGCGACCAAGCTGCGCGACGCCCGCGGCGGCTACTCCGCGTGGCCCGGCTGCCGGTCCAAGCTGGGCCTGCCGTAAGAATGGGCGCGTGACCGGAGCTTCATCGCCGGCCGGGCCGGGGGGCAGCGCGCTCCTCGGCCCGGCCGACGTCCGTCGGCTGGCCGCCGACCTCGACGTCCGCCCGACCAAGAAGCTGGGCCAGAACTTCGTGCACGACCCGAACACGGTGCGCCGCATCGTGTCCTCGGCCGCGCTGCGGCCGGACGACGTCGTGCTGGAGGTGGGGCCCGGCCTGGGTTCCCTGACCCTGGCGCTGCTGCCCTCGTGCCGGGCCCTGGTGGCGGTGGAGATCGACGGGGTGCTGGCCGACCGCCTGCCGGTCACCGTCGCCGAGCGCGCGCCCGACCTGGCCGACCGGCTCGCCGTCGTCCACGCGGACGCGATGCGCGTCACGGTCGCGCAACTGCCGCACGCGCCGACCGCGCTGGTGGCCAACCTGCCGTACAACGTGGCGGTGCCCGTGGTGCTGCACCTGCTGGCCGAGCTGCCGTCGTTGCGCACCGGCCTGGTGATGGTGCAGTCGGAGGTGGCCGACCGGATGGCCGCCGGTCCGGGCAGCAAGGTCTACGGGGTGCCCAGCGTCAAGCTCGCCTGGTACGCCGACGCCCGCCGGGTGGGCCCGGTGTCCCGCTCCGTGTTCTGGCCGGTGCCCAACGTGGACTCCGCGCTGGTCGCGTTCGAGCGCCACGAGCTGCTGTCCACTGTGGACCGCAAAGCGCTGTTCTCGTTGGTGGACGCGGCTTTCGCGCAGCGGCGCAAGACCCTGCGCGGCGCCCTGTCCGGGTGGGCCGGTTCGGCCGCCGAGGCCGAGCGCGTGCTGCTGGCCGCCGGGGTCGACCCGGGCGCGCGCGGCGAAAAGCTCGGTATCAGAGACTTCATCCGGATAGTCGAAGCCGCCACCCCCCTCTAAACATCGATCTTTTCGGCCATCAGTGTGATTTGCCGGACGGTTCCGTTACGGGCTTGCGTCGGGCGGGGTCCTTCAGGTGTACTCGACTTGCCATCCCGAGCGGCCGAGAGACCTGGCTCCACGACGCCGCAGCAACCACCCCACCTGGGGGCAGGTGCTTCAGCCAGGAACGATGGAGGATCACGTGCCCAGGATGCGAATGCTCACGCGCCGGCGAGTCGTGGACCACGGCCGCCGCACGGTCTCCGGCTGTCGCAGCTGACGAGCTGATCGCCCCGGCGCTCCTCCCCTCCCCACCGCCGCGTCCCCGTCCGGACGCACCTGCCAGCTGAAGACCCCCGGTCGCCCGCGCCCCGAGCGCGCGCTGCCGCACGCAGTCGTGGAGTGAAAACGTGATCACTGTCGAGAACCTCACCAAGTCCTTCCCCGGGAGTACCGGGCAGGTTCGCGCGCTGGACGGCGTGAACCTGGACGTCGCCGCGGGCACCGTGCTCGGCGTGGTCGGCCCGAGCGGCGCCGGCAAGTCCACCCTCGCCCGGTGCGTCGCGCTGCTGGAGCGCCCCGACAGCGGCGCGATCCGCGTCGACGGCACCGACCTCGTCTCCCTCGACGGCACCGCCCTGCGCGCCGCCCGCCGGCGCATCGGCGTCGTGCCCCAGGGCGATTCCCTGCTGCGCCAGCGCACCGCCGCGGGCAACGTCGCGCTGCCGCTGGAGGCCGCCGGCGTGGCCGGGCCGCAGCGCCGCACCCGCGTCGCCGAGCTGCTGGACCTGGTGGGCCTGACCGACAAGGCCGGCAGCTACCCCGACCAGCTCTCCGGCGGCCAGCGCCAGCGCATCGCGGTCGCCCGCGCGCTCGCCGCGCAGCCCTCGGTGCTGCTGGCCGACGAGCCGACCTCCGCGCTGGACCCGGACACCACCGGCTCGGTGCTCACCGTGCTGGACCGGGCCCGCGCCGAGCTGGGCGTGACGGTGCTCGTGGTGACCCACGACATGGGCGTGGTGCGCCGGATCTGCGACGACGTCGCGGTCCTGGAGGACGGGCGCGTGGTGGAGCACGGCAAGGTGCTCGACCTGGTGTCCGACGCCGGCAGCCGCACGGCCGCGTCGCTGCTGCCCGCCGCGGACCAGAACCCGGCGGTCGACAGCGCCTACGACCGGGTCGCCGACGTGGTGCTGGTCGGCTTCGCCGCGGTCGGCGCGCTGCTGCCCGAGGTGACCAACCGGTTCGGCATCGAGCTGAACCTGCTGGGCGGCGGCCTGACCAGGCTGGGGGAGACCCCGGTCGCGCGGTTCCGCGTCGGGCTGAAGGGCGAGCGCTCGGACTCGGCGCTGGAGTGGATCTCGGAGGCGGGCGGCTCGGTGCGGCGGACCCTGGCGGGGCCGCAGGGAGTCGCTGCGTGAGGTCTGCGACACCCTGGTCCACCGTGTTCGACGAGGTCCTGCTCGCCACCGGCGAGACGTTGTACATGGTGGGCGTCTCCACCCTGATCGCGGTCCTGCTCGGCACCCCCGTCGGCATCTGGCTCCAGCTCACCGCACCCGGTGGGCTGAAGCCCCGGCCGCTGGCGCACAAGGTGCTCGGGTTCGTGGTGGACCTCGGCCGCTCCATGCCCTTCCTGGTCCTGCTGGTGGTGCTCACCTCGCTGACCAGGCTCCTGCTCAGCACCACCATCGGACCGACCGCGGCCATCGTGCCGCTGGCCGTGGGCGCCATCCCGTTCGTCGGCAGGCTGGTCCAGAACGTGCTGTCCGAGGTGCACGTCTCCGTGGTGGAGGCGGCGGTGACCACCGGGTCCTCCACCACCCGCATCGTGCGCAGCGTGCTGCTGCGCGAATCGCTGCCCGCGCTGGTCAACGCCATCGGCGTGACCGCGATCGCCCTGCTCGGCTACTCGGCCATGGCGGGCGTGGTCGGCGGCGGCGGGCTCGGCGACCTCGCCGTGCGCGAGGGCTACCAGCGGTTCAACGACCGCTACCTGTGGAGCACGGTCGCCGTGCTCGCGGTCGTCGCCACCGCGATCCAGTTCACCTCCAACCGCGTGGCGCGGGCCGTCGACCGGCGCCGCCACGCCTCCGTCTGACCTCTCTCGCACACCCCCGCGAGCTTCTCACCCCCGAAGGAACGACATGCGTATCCGTGCTGCCCTGCTGGCCGTGCTGCTGACCGCGGCGGGCTGCGGGAGCGGTGACCCGACCGGCGCCGCCTCCGACCCGGGCGCGCCGCTGAAGGTCGGCGTGAGCCCCGTCCCGCACGCCCAGGTGCTGAAGTACGTGGCCGAGAACCTGGCCGCCTCGAAGGACCTGAGGATCGAGGTGGTGGAGTTCACCGACTACGTGCAGCCGAACACCGCGCTGGTCGACGGGTCGCTGGACGCCAACTACTTCCAGACCGTGCCGTACCTGGACACGTTCAAGGCCGAGAGCGGCGCGGACCTGGAGTGGATCGGCCCGGTGCACCTCGAACCGCTGGGCCTGTACTCGAACAGGCACCGGGCCGCGGCCGACCTGCCGGACGGCGCGCGGATCGCGGTGGCCAACGACGCGACCAACGAGGCGCGCGCCCTCCAGCTGCTCCAGGCCAACGGCCTGATCAAGCTGAAGGCGGGCACCGAGAGGACCGCGACGGTCCGGGACGTCGAGGACAACCCGAAGAACCTGGAGTTCGTCGTGCTGGAGGCCGCCCAGCTGCCGCGCTCGCTCGACGACACCGACGCGTCCGTGATCAACGGCAACTACGCCATCGACGCGGGACTCAACCCGGCCGACGACGCCCTGGCGCTGGAGAAGACCGAGGGCAACCCCAACGCCAACGGCCTGGTCACCCGCGCCGAGCTGAAGGACGACCGGCGCGTCCGGGACCTGCTGGCCCTGCTCCAGTCCCAGCAGGTCAAGGACTACATCGCCGCCACCTTCTCGGGCTCGGTCCTCCCGGTCTGACCGTCCTGAACGTGTAACTCGGGGGTCCTGGACGTACGACTCGCGGGGTCTGGGCGTACGACTCGCGCGAGTCGTACGTTCGGGACTGTCGTGTCGTACGTTCGGGACCCCCGAGTTGAGCGTTCGGGGGATCCGGTGCTGGTCAGGGGTGGGTGGGCGCGGGCACCCCCGGGACGCCCGTAGGCTTCAGGGCGTGCTCGCTGTCGTCCCGCCCCCGGTCACCGTCCGCGTCCCGGCCAAGGTCAACCTGCACCTGGCCGTGGGTGATCCGCGCGCGGACGGCTACCACGACCTGGTGACGATCTTCCAGGCCCTGTCGCTGACCGACGAGGTCACCGTCGCCATCGCCGAGGACCCCGGGGTGGAGGTGCACGGCGAGGGCGCCGACTCGGTGCCCACCGGCGCGTCCAACCTGGCCTGGCGGGCGGTGCGGGTGCTGGCCGAGCACGTCGGCCGGGACCCCGAGGACCCGAAGGTCCGGGTGGTGATCCGCAAGTCCATCCCGGTCGCGGGCGGCATGGCGGGCGGCAGCGCGGACGCGGCCGCGACGCTGGTCGGCCTGTCCTCGCTGTGGCGGCTGGAGGTCTCCCGGGACGAGCTGGCCGAGCTGGCCGCCAAGATCGGCGCGGACGTCCCGTTCGCCATCTACGGCGGCACCGCGCTGGGCACCGACCGCGGCGACCGGATCGTGCCCGTGCTGGCGCGCCACCCGTTCCACTGGGTGCTCGCCTTCGACCGGCGCGGCCTGGCCACCCCCGAGGTGTTCGACGAGCTGGACCGGCTGCGCGCGGACGGCGACCCGCCGCGCGTCGGCGACGCGGAGGCGGTGCTGGAGGGCCTGGCGTCCGGCGACCCGCGGCAGCTCGCGCTGCTGCTGGGCAACGACCTCCAGGCCGCGGCGGTCTCGCTGCGCCCGAACCTGCGGCGCACGCTGCGGGCGGGCGTGAACGCGGGCGCGCTGGCCGGCATGGTGTCCGGGTCCGGCCCCACCTGCGCGTTCCTGTGCACGGACGGCGACTCGGCGGTCCGGGTGGCGGCCGAGCTGGCGGGCGCGGGGGTGTGCCGGACGGTGCGCGTCGCGCAGGGCCCGGTGCACGGCGCCCGCGTGATCGGCACCGAGGAGCCCCGGCCGACCCCGCCGGAAGTGCACGCCTGAGCTCGACCGTTCCGCCCGTCTCGACGAAGGTGCTGGTAGTGGCCAACCTGGTCAATCTTGAGAACGTGTCCAAGTCGTTCGGCGTGCGCCCGCTGCTCGACGGCGTGTCCCTCGGCGTCGGCGAGGGTGACCGGATCGGCGTGGTGGGCCTCAACGGCGGTGGCAAGACCACTCTGCTGGAGGTGCTGGCCGGCGTCGCCGAACCGGACGACGGGCGCGTCAGCCGCAACCGCGGCCTGCGCATGGCCGTGGTCACGCAGCGCACCGAGCTGGCCGAGGGCTCGACCGTGCGCAACGCCGTGCTCGACCCCCTCGGGTACGGCGCGGAGCACGAGTGGGCGGCGGACGCGCGGGTCCGCTCCATCCTCGACGGCCTGGGCATCACCGGCTTCGGGCTGGACTCGCCGGTGGGCACCATGTCCGGCGGCGAGCGGCGGCGGGTCGCGCTGGCCTCGGCGCTGGTGCGCGACCTGGACCTGGTGGTGCTGGACGAGCCGACCAACCACCTCGACGTGGAGGGCGTGCGCTGGCTGGCCGACCACCTGCTGGCCCGGCGCACCGCCCTCGTCGTGGTGACCCACGACCGGTGGTTCCTGGACACCGTGTGCAGCCGGACGTGGGAGGTCACGGGCGGCCGGGTCGAGCAGTACGAGGGCGGTTACGCCGACTGGATCTTCGCGCGGGCCGAGCGCGCCCGCCTGGCCGACACGGCCGAGGAGAAGCGCCGCAACCTGGCCCGCAAGGAGCTGGCGTGGCTGCGCCGCGGCGCGCCCGCCCGCACGTCCAAGCCGCGCTACCGGATCGAGGCGGCCGAGGCGCTGATCTCGGACGTGCCGCCGCCGCGCGACTCGGTGGAGCTGCTGGCCTTCGCCAAGCGCCGCCTGGGCCGCACGGTGCTGGAGCTGGAGGACGCCACGCTCGCCGTGCCGGACCGCGTGCTGGTGCGCGACCTGACGTGGCGCATCGGACCCGGCGACCGGGTCGGCATCGTCGGCGTGAACGGCTCGGGCAAGACCACGCTGCTGCGGGCGCTGGCCGGCGAGCAGCCGCTGGTGACGGGGCGCCGGGTCCAGGGCCAGACGGTGAAGCTCGCGCACCTGAGCCAGGAGCTGCACGACCTCGACGGCTCGATGCGGGTGCTGGAGGCGGTCGAGGAGATCGCCCGCCGGGTGGTGCTGGGCAAGCAGGAGATGTCGGCCTCGCAGCTGGCCGAGCGGTTCGGTTTCTCCTCGCAGCGGCAGTGGACCCCGGTCGGCGACCTGTCCGGCGGCGAGCGGCGGCGGCTCCAGCTGTGCCGGCTGCTGATGGCCGAGCCGAACGTGCTGCTGCTCGACGAGCCGACCAACGACCTGGACATCGACACCCTCCAGCAGCTGGAGGACCTGCTCGACTCGTGGCCCGGCACGCTGGTCGTCATCTCCCACGACCGGTACCTGGTGGAGCGGGTGTGCGACCAGGTGGTGGCCCTCCTCGGCGACGGCGGGCTGACCGACCTGCCCGGCGGCATCGAGGAGTACCTGCGGCGGCGCGACCGGCAGCTGGAGGTCGCGGTCCCGGCGGCGAAGCCCGCGGCGGCCCCGACGACGGGCGCCGACCAGCGCGCGGCGCGCAAGGAGCTGGCCCGCCTGGAGCGGCGGCTGGAGACGTTGCAGAAGAAGGAGACCGACCTGCACGCGAAGCTGGCGGGGGCGGCCACCGACCCCGAGCGGCTGCTGGCCCTGGACGCCGAGCTGAAGGCCGTGCTGGCGGAGGCGGAGGACGTCGAGGCCCGGTGGCTGGAGGCGGCGGAGACGGTGGAGGGCTGAGGTCGTGGAGGGCCGACGGGGTGCGGAGGTCTGAGGCGCCGGAGGGCTGAGGCGCGCCGGCGGGGCCCCGCGACGGGACGACCCCGCCGGGCCGCGGGTGCTCCGGGCCCCTCCGGCGGCCCGCCCGGCCGTGGCACCCCGGCCGCGCGCCCCTACCTCCCCCGGCGGCGCAGCTCCGCCACCAGCAGCGGCATCAGCTCGTCGACGAACGCGCAGTCGTAGCCCTGCCCGGTCATCAGCGACTGGGCGAACCGGGCCTTGGCCACCTCCGCCGCCGACGCGCCGACCATGCCGTCCAGCGCGATGCCGACCTCCTCCAGCACCCGGTCCACCTGGGACGTCCGGTAGCCGCGCGCGGCGGGGCCCGCCAGGGGGATCTTGAGCTGCCGCAGCTGCTTCCACGACGTGATCGGGGGCAGCGCGGCCGGTCGCGGCGGACCCTCGGTGAGCTGCTTCTCCACCCGCGCCAGGAACGCGTCCACCTCGTTCTCGTCGTACCCGCGCCGGCCGAACACGGGGCGGCTGAAGCGGACCTCCCGCACCTCGCCCGCCGTCAGGTCGTCCTGCCCCAGCATGGTGTTCTCGACGCGGTCCAGGAACCTGTCCACCTGGGACTCCAGGTAGCCGCGCCGCCCGCGCGGCGGTTTGCCGAACGACACCGTGCGCACGTCCCGCGCGGTCAGCGGCCGGGTGCCCGGCCCCGGTCGCGGCCGGGTCGGCGGCGGGGGCGGGGTGCGCTCCAGCGTCACCACGACCAGGTCGAGGAACGTGTCCACGTCGTCCTCGTCGTAGCCGACCGTGCCCGGTGGCGCGTGGCCGAACTCCTTGTCCTGGACCTCCGTCGCGGTCAGGACGTCCCGGCCCGCCAGCGTCTCCTCGATCCGGTCCAGGAACGCGTCGACCTGGCCCTCGTGGTACCCGCGGTTGCCGGGCCTGGGCTTGTGGAACCGCACGCCGCGCACGTCCTCGGGCGTCAGCCGCGGCGCGGGGCGCATCCCGGTGGACGTGGCGTGCGCGCCGATGGCGGGCGCGGACGCCTGGCGGCGTTGCGGCGTGGAGCCGAGGGTGTCCGCGACGAGGTCCATGAACGCGTCCACCTCGGCCGCGTGGTAACCGGGCAGCGCGGGTCTGAACCGGACCCGGCGCACGTCCCGCTCGGTCACGTCGTCCCGACCGAGCAGGGTTTCCTCGATCCGGTCGAGGAAGGCGTCCACCTGGCCCTCGTCGTACCCCGGTCGACCGGGCGGCGGGCGGTGGAAGGCGACCTGCCGCAGGTCGCGGGCGCTCAGCAGCGGCGCCGGGTGTGCCGGCGTGTGCTGACGCGCGTCGAACCCGGTCACCCGGTTACCTCCTCCGTGTGGTGTACCGGGGAGTATCGCGGGCCGATGGGCCGGATGTTTCGCCCTATCGGCTCAATGAGCCCACCGGATCGCTCTACCCTGGCGGTCATGAGCCGGTTCGTGGACACGATGGTGGCAACCGCCGCGGGCGCCCTGGGGCGCGACAAGGGCATGACCACGGGGGAGCCGGGCACCCCGGTCCGCCGGACGTGGCTGGAGGTGCACGAGCGGGCGGCCCGCGCGGCGGGCGCGCTCGTGGCGGGTGGCGTCGAGCGGGGCGCGGCGGTCGCGGTCCTCGCGGGCGACCCGGCGGCCATCGCGCCCGCCGTGCAGGCGGTGTGGCTCGCGGGCGGCAGCACCACCATGCTGCACCAGCCCACCGCCCGCACCGACCTGGCCGAGTGGGCCGAGGACACCCTGCGCGTGCTGCGCATGATCGGCGCGGAGCTGGTGCTGCTGGGCGCGCCGTTCGACGCCCTGGCCGACGTGCTCGACGGGCACGGCGTCGCCTACCGCCGGATCGAGGACCTGGACGGCGACCCGCTGCCCGCGCCGGTCGGGGTGGACGAGGACGCGTCCGCCCTGCTCCAGCTCACCAGCGGCTCCACCGCCGACCCGAAGGCCGTCCGGATCACCCACGGCAACCTGTGGTCCAACGCCGAGGCCATGTGGACCGCCGCCGAGCTGGACCCGGAGCACGACGTGATGGTGTCGTGGCTCCCGCTGTTCCACGACATGGGGATGGTCGGCTTCCTGACCGTGCCCATGCTGTTCGGCCTCGAACTGGTCAAGGTCACCCCGGTCGACTTCCTCGCCGGCCCCACCCTGTGGCCGGACCTGATCAGCCGGTACGGCGGCACCATCACCGCCGCCCCGAACTTCGCCTACGCCATCGCGGCCCGCCGCATGAGGGGCGTGGACGACGGCGCGTACGACCTGTCGAGGCTGCGCATCGCGCTCAACGGGGCCGAGCCCATCGACCCGGCCGCGGTGACGGCGTTCACCGACGAGGGCGAGCGGTTCGGCCTGCGCCCCGAGAGCATCCTGTGCGCCTACGGCATGGCGGAGACGACGCTGGGCGTGGCGTTCGCGCCCGTGTTCACCGGCATGGCGGTGGACGTGGTCGACCCGGAGGAGCTGGAGGCGGGCAAGCACGCCGCCCCGGTCCCGGCCGACCACCCCAACGCGCGGGCGTTCCCGCTGCTCGGGCCGCCGCTACCGGGCCTGGAGGTGCGGGTCGTCGACGAGGCGGGCGAGGCGCTCGGGGAGCGGCGCGTCGGCCGGCTGCGGGTGCGCGGCGAGGCGGTGACCCCCGGCTACCTCACCGTGGACGGCCCGCGGGCCACCCGCGACGACGAGGGCTGGCTCGACACCGGCGACGAGGGCTACGTGGTGGACGGCCAGGTGGTGGTCTGCGGGCGCCGCAAGGACGTGATCATCATGGGCGGCCGCAACATCTACCCCACCGACATCGAGCGCGCCGCGACCTCCGTCGAGGGCGTGCGCGCGGGCAACGCGGTGGCCGTGCGGCTGGACGCGGGCACCCGGCGCGAGCGGTTCGCCGTGGTGGTGGAGTCGAGGTTCGCGGGCGACGACGAGGCGGTGCGCGTGCTGGCCAAGGAGATCGGCGCGCGGGTCGTGGACGCGGTCGGGCTGCGGCCGTACTCGGTGGTCGTGCTCAAGCCCGGCAGCCTGCCGAAGACGCCCTCGGGCAAGCTGCGCCGCTCGGCCGCCGCGGTCCTGGTGCCCGCCGCGGGGTGAGGGCGGGGTGACGGCGGCGCGGCGGGCACTCGCGCACGTGGCGGCGCGGTCGACGGGGCCACCCCTGGACCGCGCCCCGCGGGTGAGGTCTGGCACCTGCTCGCCCGCTTCGGGCGCCGACGGCGCTCGTGCCGGTGGCGCTCGTTCAGTGCGCCTCGTCCAGCGGACCGCGTTCAGTGCACTTTGTTCAGTGCACTTTGTTCTGGGCGCTTTCCAGCCCCAGCTCCAGCAGCGCCTCGACGGCGTCGGCCGTGCGGTCCAGCTCGAACGCCAGCTCCTTGCGCTCCACCACCGAGAAGTCGCGCAGCACGTAGTCGGCCGGGTCCATCCGACCCGGCGGCCGGTCGATGCCGAAGCGCACCCGGTGGTAGTCCTTGGTGCCCAGCGACTTCGTGATCGACCGCAGGCCGTTGTGCCCGTTCTCGCCGCCGCCGAGCTTGAGCCGCACCGTGCCGAACGGCAGGTCCAGCTCGTCGTGCACCACGACGACCGACGCGGGCGGCACCTTGTAGAAGTTCGCGGTGCCGGCCACCGGCCCGCCGGAGGTGTTCATGTAGCCGCGCGGCTTGGCCAGCACGACCCGGCGCCCGGCCAACCGGCCCTCCAGCACCTCCGCCCCGCCCCGGTGCGCCTTGAACCGGCCGCCCACGCGGTCGGCGAGCACGTCCAGCACGAGGAAGCCGACGTTGTGGCGGTTGCCCTCGTACTTGGGGCCCGGGTTGCCCAACCCCACGACCAGGTGCACGTCATCGGCCACGGAACCGCAACTCCTGCTCAAGCTCGTCCAACAGGGCGTCCACCGCGTCCACCCGGTACCCGCGCCGGAGCCCCGACGTGGTGCTGAACCTGGTGTGGCGGACCTCGACCGAGGTCATCCGGCCCCGGCCGTCCAGCGTCGCGGCGGCCCGGCCGAGGAACGCGTCGACCTCGCCGCGATCGTAGCCGTTCGACGACCTCGCCAGCTTCACCGCCAGCAGCGCCTCGCCGCTCTGGAGGCTGGTCGGCGGCACGTGGCCGCTGCGCAGCTGCTGCTCCAGGGCCGTCAGGAAGGCGTCCACGGCGCGCTGGTCGTACCCGCCGGGCACCTCGGTGAACACGGCCCCGCGCACCTGGTCGGGGTGCAGCGGCACGCGGCCCGCCAGCGAGTCGGCGATGCGCAGCGCGAACGCGTCGACCTGCGCCGGGTCGTAGCCCTTGCCGCGCTTGTGCGGGAACCGCGTCGAGCGCACCTGCGCCGGGCTGAGGTACGGGAACGGCACGCCGCCCCAGCCGTGAGGCGGGGGAGGCGTGCCGTCAGAACTGCCCGACGTGATGGGCTCAGCCCTCTTCGCCGGCCTCGCCGGCCTCGGCGGCGTCGCCGCCCTCCATCTGCTCGGCGGTGGGCGCGGCGCCGATCGCGAGGACCATGGCCTCCGGGTCGGTGGCCAGGGTGGCGCCCTGCGGCAGGGTCAGGTCGGAGGCGTGCACCTGGGTGCCGGCCTCGGCGCCCTCGATGGACAGCTCGACCTGGTCGGGGATGTTGAGGGCCTCGACCTCCAGCTGGATGGTCGTCAGGTCCTGCTGGACCAGCGTGCCCGAGGCGGGCTCGCCGGTGACGACCACGGGCACCTCGACGGTGACCTTCTCGCCCCGCTGCACCAGCAGCAGGTCGACGTGCTCGATGTAGTTCTTGATGGGGTGGGTGGTGACGGTCTTGGTCAGCGCGAGCTCGCTGGCGTTGTCGATGTCCAGCGTCAGCACTGCGTTGTGACCGTGCTCGCGGACGACACGGGCGAACTCGAGCGCCGGCAGGGCCAGGTGCTTCGGGTCGGAACCGTGGCCGTAGAGCACCGCGGGGATCTTGCCTGCGCGGCGGGTGCGGCGGGCGGCGCCCTTGCCGAACTCGGTGCGCTGTTCTGCGGCGAGACGGACCTCGGACACGGTGGGGCTCTCCTAACGGTATGGCCTTGACGTCGGGCTGGCGAGGAGCGGGGGCTTGTCGGCCTGCGGCGGCGGGTGCGCGCGGATGGTGGACACGCGCGGCATCACAACACCGCCGCGTCGATCACGCCGAGCTTGGAGCTCGCCCTCGCCGAGGCAACCCGACCAGTGTAAGCCGGACCCGCGACGAGTCCCAACCGGGGGTTGTTTCCCCGCCACCCACCGGTGAAACCCCCTGTTCAGCTCGACTTCAGGCGGGCGTTCCGGTCGCGCTGTCCAGTGCTGTTGGGCCATTCGGGTGGTGCTCCGAACGGGTGGTGGATCCGGGCCGGCGGCGTGGCCGACCACCGACCGCGCACCCGCACCCGCACCGAACAGCACACCCGCACCGCGCCCGTGAACGAGCGAGGGGCCCCGACCGCACCGGCGGTCGGGGCCCCTCGCGGCGCACCGCGTCAGGCGTTGCCGTCGAACAGGGACGTCACCGAGCCGTCCTCGAAGACCTCCTGGATCACCCGGGCCAGCAGGGGGGCGATCGGCAGCACGGTCAGCGCGTCGAACCGCTTCTCGGCCGGGATCGGCAGCGTGTCGGTGAACACGACCTCGCGGGCGCCGCAGTCGCGCAGCCGCTCCACCGCCGGACCGGACAGGATCGCGTGGGTGGCCGCGATGACCACGTCGGACGCGCCCTCGGCCAGCAGCTGCTCGACCGCCTTGGTGATGGTGCCGCCGGTGTCGATCATGTCGTCGATCACCACGCACAGGCGGTCCTTGACCTGCCCGACCACGCGGTTGGCCACGACCTCGTTCGGCCGCAGCGGGTCGCGGGTCTTGTGGATGAACGCGATGGGCGTGCCGCCCAGGGTGTCCGCCCACTTCTCGGCCAGCTTGGTGCGGCCCGCGTCCGGCGACACCACGGTCAGCTCCTGGCCCGCGTACTTGTCGCGGATGTGCTCGGCCAGCAGCGGCATGGCCCACAGGTGGTCCACCGGGCCGTCGAAGAAGCCCTGGATCTGCGCGGTGTGCAGGTCGACCGACACGAGGCGGTCGGCCCCGGCGGTCTTGAACAGGTCGGCCACCAGGCGCGCGGAGATCGGCTCGCGGCCGCGGTGCTTCTTGTCCTGCCGCGCGTACGGGTAGTACGGCATGATCACGGTGATGCGCTTGGCCGAGGCCCGCTTGAGCGCGTCCACCATGATCAGCTGCTCCATGAGCCACTGGTTGATGGGGGCGCAGTGCGACTGGACCACGAACGCGTCGCAGCCGCGCACGCTCTCCTCGAAGCGCACGAAGATCTCGCCGTTGGCGAAGTCGTAGGCCGACTGCGGGGTGATCGACACGTTCAGGTGCTTGGCGACCTGCTCGGTCAGCTCGGGATAGGCCCGCCCCCCGAACAGCATCAGGTTCTTCTTCGGCGTCCCGGCCATCGTGGGGTTCACGTCAGCGCCCTCCGTCGGTTGTGCCTGCATTGTCGGGCGACAGGGCGCGCTCCGCCGCCTCCGCGGCGGCGGTGCCCGACCTGCGGGTGATCACCCAGCCGTCGAGGTTGCGCTGCGGTCCGCCCGACACGCCCAGGGCGCCCGGTGGCACGTCGCGCCGCACGACGGTCCCGGCGCCGGTGTAGGCGCCGTCCCCGACCGTCACCGGCGCGACGAACATGTTGTCCGAGCCGGTGCGGCAGTGGGAGCCGATCGTGGTCCGGTGCTTGCGCACGCCGTCGTAGTTCACCGTGACGCTCGCCGCGCCGATGTTGGAGTGCTCGCCGATGGTGGCGTCGCCGATGTAGCTCAGGTGGGGGACCTTCGACCCGGTGCCGATGTCGGAGTTCTTGACCTCGACGAACGTGCCGATCTTGCCGTCCGCGCCCAGCCGGGTGCCCGGCCGCAGGTAGGCGAACGGGCCGACGGAGGCGCCCGCGCCGATCTCCGCGCCGCTGCCGTGGGTGCGCACCACGGTCGCGCCCGCGCCGATCGAGCACCCGCTCAGGGTGGTGTCCGGGCCGACGACCGCGCCCTCGCCGACCACCGTGCCCGCGCGCAGCTGCACGCCCGGCTCGACCAGCACGTCCCGGCCCAGCCGCACGTCGGCGTCCAGCCACGTGGTGGCCGGGTCGACCACGGTCGCGCCCGCGCGCATCGCGGCCTCGACCAGGCGGCGGTTCAGCTCCGCGCCCAGCCGCGCCAGCTGCACGCGGTCGTTGACGCCCTCGACCAGCCACGGGTCGTCGATGACGAGCGCGCCCACGCGCCGGCCGTCCGACCGCGCGATGGTGAGCACGTCGGTCAGGTACAGCTCGCCCTGGGCGTTGTCGGTGGACAGCCGGGACAGCCCGTCGCGCAGCACGGCCGCGTCGAACGCGTACACGCCCGAGTTGACCTCGGCGATCGCGCGCTGCGCCTCGGTGGCGTCCTTCTGCTCGACGATGGCCTCCACCTCGCCGGCGGCCGACCGCACGATCCGGCCGTAGCCGGTGGGGTCGGCGACCACGGAGGTCAGCACCGTCACCGCGTTGCCCCGCGCGCCGTGCTCGACGAGCAGGGCGCGCAGGGTGTCGGAGTCCAGCAGGGGCGCGTCGCCGTAGGTCACCACGACGGTGCCGCCGAGGTCCGCGGGCAGCTCGGCCAGGCCGCAGCCGACCGCGTGCCCGGTGCCCTTCTGCTCCTCCTGCACCGCGACGGTGACCTTGCGGTCCAGCGCGGTGGACAGCGAGTCGAGGTGCTCGGTGACCGCGGCGCGGCCGTGCCCGACCACGACGGCCAGGTGATCGGGGTCGGTCCCGGCGGCCGCGCGCACCGCGTGCTCCACGAGGGAGCGGCCCGCGATGCGGTGCAGGACCTTGGGGACGGCTGAGCGCATGCGGGTGCCCTCACCCGCCGCGAGGACGATGGTGCTGACCGGGGTGGGAACACCCTCAAGCATCAGCGCTCTCCCTAGCTAGGCGTGCCTGGCGGCGGGAGAGACCTGGCTCCCGCCAGGTGTTGATACTAAGCCTCCGAGGAGGGCTCGCCCTCCACGGCGGCAACCCGGCAGCCACCTCTGCGCTTCGCCGCGTACATCGCGGAGTCGGCTCGGGCGAGGGCCGCGTGGGCGGCTTCGAGGGGGCGCACGGAGATCACGCCGACCGACAGCGTGACCCCCCTGGACAGGTCGGAAGGCAGCTCCGCGACGGCATCCACGGCCCGGCCGAGGGCCGCCTCGGCGGCGTGCAGCGGCGCGCCGGGCAGCAGCACGACGAACTCGTCGCCGCCGTACCGGGCCACCAGGTCGTCACCCCGCAGGGCGCTCCGGAGTGTGCTGGCAATCACGCGCAGGACGTTGTCGCCCTCGGCGTGCGAGTACTTGTCGTTGACCACCTTGAACCCGTCGAGGTCCACCAGCGCGATGGCCATCGGGTGGGTCTGGGCGCTGATGAGCGCGTCGAGGCGGTCGTCCAGGGCGCGGCGGTTGGGCAGGCCGGTGAGCGGGTCCTGGAGCGCCTGCTGGGCGATCGCGCCGTGCGCCCGGGTCAGCCGTTCGTGGTCGCGGCGGGTGAGCAGGGTGGCCGTGCGGGCCTCCTGCATCAGCCACAGCTCGACCTCCAGCGCGTTGGCGTAGGTCTGGAGGGCGGAGATCGTGCGCTCGCCGCGGGGGCCGGACATGCGGGCGAACTCACGGGTCAGGCACAGCATCAGGGTCGGCTCGGAGGTGTCGTGCTCCAGCCGGCCGCGGGCGTCGTGCAGGACCTGGAGCGCCTGCTGCGGCAGCTCCTCCATCTCCAGGCAGCGGGCCAGCGCGATGGAGACGATGATCAGCTCCCGCGCGTACATGGCCAGCTCGCGCAGCGTCCACAGCCGCGAGATGTGCCCCGCCCCCGGCTTGGCCAGCGCGTGGGCCGCGCCGATCACCGGCACCTGCTCGGCGGCGGAGCGGTCGCGCCGGCCGGGGTGCAGCGACTCGCGGAACGGCAGCTCGGAGGCGGTGGCGATGGCCGAGGCGGTGGCGAACCGCTCGGTCGCCTCGCCCAGGTTGTCCACCCGCTCCAGGCGCAGGCCCCAGCCGATGAGCAGGCGGGCCCGGTTGACCAGGTGCACGTAGATCAGGTGCGGGTTGGCGCTGTCGCGGATCGCGTTGTGCGCGCGGGCCAGCACCTCGTCGGCCATCTCGTAGACGCCCAGCTGGGTGAGCACGAGGCCGGTGGTCTGGAGCGCGGACGCGAGCAGCCGGTCCCAGGTGCGCTTGTCCATCACCGGGTCGGGGGTGAGGTTCTCCTCCAGCATGGCCAGGCCGCCGGCGACCTCGGTGAGCGCCTTGTCCTCGAACCCGCCCAGCAGGTAGCGGCGGCCGCGCAGCGCGTGCGCCTCGGCCTCCAGCACCACCAGGCCGTGCCGGCGGCAGTGCGCCAGCATCTCGTCCAGGACGGAGTCCGACAGGTCGACCAGGCCGGGGGTGACGATCCGGACCACCGCGGCCGCGCGCAGGAGCTGGCCGACGATCCGGGGCTCACCGCGGCCCTGGGCCTCGGCGAGGATGTCGTCGACCTCGTGGGCGGCGTCGAGCTGGTCCGAGAGGTGGCTGCTCTGGGCCACGGCCACGAGTTCGCTGGCGCGGCCCACCAGCCACGCGTCGGACATCTCGTGGAGCGTCGGCGCCACGTTGCCCTGCTCGTCGACCGCTTCCCCGTGCAGCGACTCCCACCCCCATGCAGACGCAGGGCGGCCGACCCGGACGCCCCGACCCGACCCTCGCTCCGCCACCAGGATTCGAACCTGGACCATCGGAACCAAAATCCGAGGTGCTGCCTTTACACCATGGCGGAACGGCCGGGCTGGCCCCGACCGCGCGAAGACATGTTGTCACGAGTCCCCCTCGGAGGTCAGCAGCACCACTCAAGTGGCGGCACGCCCTGGGTAACCCGATCATGACTAACCGTGTTCTGCCTGGTCAGGGGGTCAAAGTTGGGGTCGTGGCGACAGTGCATATGCACTTCTGGTCCCCGGTGAACAGGCGTGGACATCGCCTCTCCGGGTGGCCGAACCATCGCCTGATCGGGTCAGCGGACGACTTCCGCGCGCAGGAATCCCGCCACCACCCGCTCGTAGGCGGCGGGATCCGCGTTCCACGCCGCGGTGTGCTCGGCCCCGGGCACCTCGACGTAGCGCACCGGCCAGTCCAGGCCCGGCGCGGCGGCCGCCAGGTCCCGCGACGCGCCCGCCGGCACGGTGCCGTCCGCGCCGCCGTGGACCAGCAGCGTCGGCGGCCGGTGCGCGGGCGGGTGCTCGGCCAGGTCGAAGCGGTCGAAGTCCAGGTCGGCCCGCCAGTCCGAGACCAGCTCCGCGACCGGCACGAACGCCTCCGGCACGCCCCGCCGGCGCGACTGGAGCTCCAGCGTCCTGGTCCAGCTCACCACCGGCGCGTCCAGGACCACGGCGGCCACCGCGCCCGCCTCGGCGGACCGGCCCAGGAACTGCCCGACGACCGCGCCGCCCATGGACCACCCGTAGAGCACGACCTCGCGGGCCCCGTGCTCCAGCGCGTACCGCACCGCCGCCTCCACGTCGCGCCACTCGGTGTCGCCCAGGTGGTACAGCCCGTCGGGGGAGCGCGGCGCGCCCTCGTCGTTGCGGTAGGTCACGGCCAGCACGGGCAGCCCCAGGGCGTGCAGGGTGGGCGCGACCCGCAGCACCTCCGCCCGCGACCCGCCCCGGCCGTGCACCGCCACGACCCAGGTGGACGAGGTCGCGGGCACCAGCCACGCGGGCGCGTCCCCCAGCTCGGTCCGGATCGGCACCTCCGCGTAGTCCAGGCCGCGCGCGGTCCGCGGGTCGGTGGGCCACACGGCCGTCTCCAGCCGCACCCGCGTGCCGTCGGGCGGCGCCGCGCCCCGCAGCTCGCGCACCACCCCGCCCCCGGCGCGCTCCACGACCGCGCCGACCTCCGCGCTGCCGCCCGGCCAGACGAGGCCCCAGGTGCCGGGGAGCGCTGTGACCCTCGACTCGCGCAACACCACCGTTCCGGCGGTCGACGAGACGACCTCGTCGCGGTAGCCGGGGCGCGCGTTCGCGGGGTCGAGCAGCTCGCCGCTGTAGTACCAGCCGCCACCCAGCGCACCAGCGCTGAGCAGCACCGACACCACCACCACCGTGATCACGAGGAGCCTGGTGCGACGTCGTGCCCGACCGTTCGGTGAACCCACCACCGCATGATGCCCGCGACGCGCCCGACACGCCCGGCTTCCGAGAACACGCCGTGACTTTCCGCCAGGGTGTGGCGGGATCGGGTCACCCAACCTACGCTTGCGTAAGTTACGGTCCCGTAGGTAGCCCCGAACCCAAGAGGTAGATGTATGACCAGCACCCTGGACAGCAGGCCGCAAGACGGATCCGACCGCGGGCCCAAGCCGCTGATCAGCGGACGACGCGGTCACGTCGAGCAGTTCAGCGTGTACGTGTTCGTCATCGTGCCGTTCCTGGCCCTGCTCGCCGCGGTCCCGCTCGCCTGGGGGTGGGGCCTGGGCTGGGTGGACGTGGCGCTGTTCGTCGTCTTCTACTACCTCGCCGGCATGGGGGTGACGGTGGGCTACCACCGCTACTTCACGCACGGCTCGTTCAAGGCCAACCGCCCGCTGAAGATCGCGCTGGCGATCGCGGGCGGCATGGCGCTCCAGGGCCCGGTGATCGTCTGGGTCGCCGACCACCGCCGCCACCACGCGTTCTCCGACCGCGAGGGCGACCCGCACTCGCCGTGGCTGTTCGGCACCGGCCCGGTGGCGCTGGCCAAGGGCTTCTGGCACGCGCACACGGGCTGGCTGTTCAACCGCGACCAGACCAACGCCGCCCGCTTCGCGCCCGACCTGCTGGCCGACAAGGACCTGGTCCGGATCGACCGGCTGTTCCCGCTGTGGACCACGATCAGCCTGCTCGCCCCCGCCCTGCTCGGCGGCCTGATCACCATGTCCTGGAGCGGCGCGCTGAGCGCGTTCTTCTGGGCCGGCTTCGTGCGCGTCGCGTTCCTGCACCACGTCACCTGGTCGGTCAACTCGATCTGCCACATGGTGGGCGACCGCCCCTTCGCCGCCCGCGACCGCTCCGCCAACGTGTGGGCGCTGGCGATCCTGAGCTTCGGCGAGTCCTGGCACAACCTGCACCACGCCGACCCGACCTGCGCGCGGCACGGCGTCAAGCGCGGTCAGCTCGACATCTCCGCGCGGGCGATCTGGCTGTTCGAGAAGTTCGGCTGGGCGACGGACGTGCGCTGGCCCACCGAGCAGCGCCTGGCGCGGATCACCGCCAAGAAGTGAGCTCAACGCCCCTTTACCGCACCCGCCCCTCGCGCCCGGCGCGAGGGGCGGGTGTTTAGTGTGGTCTGAATGGTCGGGAGAAGGCGCGGCGACGACACACCGGTCCCCCGGGTGCGGATGACCGGCAAGGAGCGGCGGGAACAACTGCTCGACGTGGCGCGCGCCCTCTTCGCCGAGAAGGGCTTCGAGGTCACCTCCATCGAGGAGATCGCCCACCGGGCGGGCGTGTCCAAGCCCGTGGTCTACGAGCACTTCGGCGGCAAGGAGGGCATCTACGCGGTCGTCGTGGACCGCGAGATGCAGTCCCTGATGGACCACATCGTCAACGCCCTGTCCGGCGGGCACCCGCGCGAACTGCTCGAACAGGCCGCGTGCGCGCTGCTCGACTACATCGAGGGCTCCACGGACGGGTTCCGCATCCTGGTGCGCGACTCACCCGTCGCCTCCTCCAGCGGCACCTTCTCGTCGCTGCTCAACGACATCGCCTCGCAGGTCGAGTCGATACTGGGCCTGCACTTCTCCCGGCAGGGCTACGACCGCAAGCTCGCCCCGCTCTACAGCCAGGCCCTCGTCGGCATGGTGGCGCTGACCGGCCAGTGGTGGCTGGAGGCGCGCCGGCCGAAGAAGGACGAGGTGGCCGCGCACCTGGTCAACCTGGCCTGGAACGGCCTGTCGCACATGGACCACAAGCCCCGGCTGCGCCACCGCTAGCCGTTGGTGATCCGCAGGACCTCGTCGTCCTCGCCGTTGGACGTGGTCACGTACAGCGCGCCGTCCGGTCCCGACTCGGCGCCGCGCAGCCGGCCGTGGGTGCCCTCCAGCTCCGGCGGGATCGCCACCGAGTGCACCCCGCCCTCCTGGGTGATGGTGAACAGCAGCACCTTCTCGCCCTTGAGCGCGGTCACCGCCAGCACGCCGTCCAGGTCGCCCCACTGCGCGCCGCGCAGGAAGGCGGCGTCGCAGATCGCCTCGGTCGGCTGCCCCGACGACCACGCCGCGGGCACCGCGTCCGGGAAGCGCTCCAGGTCGGTCATCGGCACGCTCTCGTCGTAGCCGCCGGTCGTGCCGCCGCGGGACGGGTCCCAGCCGTAGTTGCCGCCCGGCTGGAGCACGTTGACCTCGTCGTCGGTGCTCGGGCCGTGCTCGGCGGTGAGGACCAGGCCGTCCTCGCGCACGGCCACGCCCTGGATGTTGCGGTGGCCGTAGGTGTAGATCCGGTCGCCGAACGGGTTGCCGGGCGCGCCCTCGCCGGTCTCCAGGTCGATCCGCAGCACCTTGCCGCCGAGGCTGCCCAGGTCCTGCGGGACCTCGCCCCGCGCGGTGTCGCCGGTGCCCACGAGCAGGCGGCCCTCGTCGTCCAGCGCCATCCGGCAGCCCGAGTGCCGCCCGCCGGAGCTGCTCGGCAGGCCGGCGAGCAGCGGGTCCTTCACCCTGGTGGCCCTGGTCCCGTCGAGGACCCAGGTCACCAGCCGCACGTCCGAGTCGGTGTTGAAGCAGGTGGTGAACCTCTTCGAGGTGTCGAAGTCGGGGTGCACGACCAGGCTCATCAGCCCGCCCTCGCCCCGGGCGGCCACGTCGCCGAGGTCGGCCTCGACGTCGGTCACCGCGCCGTCGTCGACCAGGGCGATCCGGCCGGGCCGCTGGGGGACGAGCATCCGCCCGTCGGGCAGGAAGCCGACGTCCCACGGGTGGGACAGGCCGGACGCCACGACCTCGACCTCGAGACCGGCGGGCGCGGCGGCGGAGGGGGCGCTGCCGCCGGCCTCCTGCGACGTGCACCCGGCCAACACCACGACAGCGGCAAACCCGACGACTCGGCGCATGTCGCCCAGCATGACGGGTCGGCCGTGTGCTCGCCGTCTGCGGGGCCTTCCCCGGGCTGCTTCCGGACTTTCGCGGCTTTCCGGCCCCGCGGTTCCCCGACGGTTCCCCCCGCGCCCCGGCGGCTCCCCTCCGCGCCCCCTGGCGGCTCCTCCCGACCGACCACGATCGGGTGATCCTGCCGGGGCGTCGACCGGGCGCTCCGCCCCCGCGCGCGAACAGCCCTGGTGGGCGGTGGTGCGCCCACCCCAGCCCTGCCTCCCGCCCCGCTCCCGTCCCCGCTAATCCGCGCGCGGCCCGTCGGGCGTGCCCGTAGGCTGGTGTCCAGAGAACCCCTCCCGCGGCGGCTTCCTCCAGGTCCCGGGCAGGGGTCTGTCCGCATCGCCCCCGGGAGCTGCTCACGATGCCCCAGCCCGGTCCGCTGTCCGGCCTGTTGACCGCCGTCCTGCCCGACAAGGCGCTGCGCGCCCTCGTCGACTCCGTCGGCGTGCCCGAACTGGAGCTGGAGGGACCACCGGCGGCCCGGCCGCTGGTCGCCGCGGCCCTGGCGGGCAGCACCCCCGTGCTGGCGGTGACCGCCACCGGCCGCGAGGCCGACGAGCTGCGGGCCGTCCTGTGCGACCTGATCGGGCCCGAGCAGGTGGCGCTGTTCCCGTCCTGGGAGACGCTGCCGCACGAGCGCCTGTCCCCGCGCGCGGACACCGTCGGCGCCCGCCTCCAGGTGCTGCGCCGGCTCGCCCACCCCGGCGACAACCCGCTGCGGGTCGTGGTCACCACGGTCCGCAGCCTGATCCAGCCGATGGCGCCGGGCCTGGGCGAGCTGCGGCCCGTCGACCTGGAGGTCGGCTCCGAGCACGACTTCGAGCAGCTGCTCGTCGACCTGACCGGCCTCGCCTACACCCGCGTGGACATGGTCGAGAAGCGCGGCGAGTTCGCCGTGCGCGGCGGCATCCTGGACGTGTTCCCGCCGACCGCCGAGCACCCGCTGCGGGTGGAGTTCTGGGGCGACGAGGTCAGCGAGATCCGCCCGTTCTCCGTCGCCGACCAGCGCTCGCTGCCGGAGGAGGTGCGGGCGTTCACCGCGCCGCCGTGCCGGGAGCTGCTGCTCACCGAGCAGATCCGGGCGCGGGCCGCCGCGCTCGCCGCCGAGCACGAGGCCGACGCCCAGCTGCACGAGATGCTGGAGAAGCTGGCCAACGGCATCCCGTCGGAGGGCATGGAGGCCCTCATCCCGGCCCTGTGCGAGGGCGCGCTCCAGCTGCTCACCGACGTGGCGCCCGAGGGCACGCACGTGGTGCTCAACGACCCCGAGAAGATCCGCGCCCGTGCCCACGACCTGGTGCGCACCGGCCAGGAGTTCCTGGAGGCGTCGTGGATGGCCGCGGCGGGCGGCGGCAAGGCGCCCATCGACCTGGGCGCGTCGGCCTACCGCGGCCTGGCCGAGGTCGGCGAGGCCGCGCGCGCCGCCGGCCGGCCGTGGTGGACCCTCAGCCAACTCACCACCGAGGGCTCGGACGTCCTGCGGATGGAGCTCGAGCACGTCGAGGCGTACCAGGGCGACGTGGACCGCGCCTTCGCCGACCTGCGCGCGCACACCGCGGCCGGCGGCACGGCCGTGCTGGTCGTGCCCGGCGCGGGCACCGCCCACCGCGCCACCGAGCAGCTGCGCGACGCCGAGGTGGCCGCCACCTGCGCCGACGCCCTCACCGCGGCGCCCCGACCGGGCGAGGTCACCGTGGTCCGGGGCGCGCTGGAGGACGGGTTCGCACTGCCCGAGCTGGCCCTGGTCGTGCTCACCGAGACCGACCTGACCGGCGGGCGGCACGGCACGTCCACCAAGGACATGCGCCGGATGCCCTCGCGCCGCCGCAACGCGGTGGACCCGCTGGCGCTCAAGCCCGGCGACTTCGTCGTGCACGAGCAGCACGGCATCGGCAAGTACGTGGAGATGGTGCAGCGGACCGTGGCCGGGGCCACCCGCGAGTACCTGGTGCTGGAGTACGCCTCGTCCAAGCGCGGCCAGCCCGGCGACCGGCTGTTCGTGCCCACCGACCAGCTCGACGAGGTGTCCCGCTACGTCGGCGGCGAGCTGCCCACGCTCAACCGGCTCGGCGGCAGCGACTGGAAGAACACCAAGGCCAAGGCGAAGAAGGCGGTCAAGCAGATCGCCGCCGAGCTGGTGCAGCTCTACGCCGCCCGCCAGTCCGCGCCCGGCCACGCGTTCGGCGCCGACACGCCGTGGCAGCGGGAGCTGGAGGACGCGTTCCCGTTCACCGAGACCGTCGACCAGATGGCCGCGATCGACGAGGTCAAGGCCGACATGGAGAGCGGCGTCCCGATGGACCGGGTGATCTGCGGCGACGTCGGCTACGGCAAGACCGAGATCGGGGTGCGGGCGGCGTTCAAGGCGGTGCAGGACGGCAAGCAGGTCGTGGTGCTCGTGCCGACCACGCTGCTGGCCCAGCAGCACCTGAACACCTTCACCGAGCGGATGCGCGCGTTCCCGGTGAACGTCCGGGGCCTGTCCCGGTTCACCGACGCGGCCGAGGCCGAGCAGACCGTGGCGGGCCTGGCCGACGGCGAGGTGGACGTGGTCATCGGCACGCACCGGCTGCTCCAGAAGGGCCTGCGCTACAAGGACCTGGGCCTGGTCATCGTGGACGAGGAGCAGCGGTTCGGCGTCGAGCACAAGGAGCACATCAAGGCGCTGCGCACGCACGTGGACGTGCTGACTATGTCCGCGACCCCCATCCCGCGCACGCTGGAGATGTCGCTGGCGGGCATCCGCGAGATGTCCACCATCCTCACCCCGCCCGAGGAGCGGCACCCGATCCTGACCTACGTCGGCCCGTACGACGACAAGCAGGTCGGCGCGGCCATCCGCCGCGAGCTGCTGCGCGACGGCCAGGTGTTCTACGTGCACAACCGCGTGTCGACGATCGAGAAGGCCGCCCGCCGCATCCGCGAGCTGGTCCCCGAGGCCCGCGTGATCACCGCGCACGGCCAGATGAACGAGGACAAGCTGGAGAAGATCATCCAGGGCTTCTGGGAGAACGAGTACGACGTGCTCGTGTGCACCACGATCGTGGAGACCGGCCTGGACATCTCCAACGCCAACACGCTGCTCGTGGAGCGCGGCGACCTGCTCGGCCTCTCGCAGCTGCACCAGCTGCGCGGGCGCGTCGGGCGCGGCCGGGAACGCGGCTACGCCTACTTCCTGTACCCGCCGGAGTCGCCGCTCACCGAGACCGCGCACGACCGGCTGGCCACCATCGCGCAGAACACCGAGCTGGGCGCGGGCATGGCCGTGGCCATGAAGGACCTGGAGATCCGCGGCGCGGGCAACATCCTGGGCGCCGAGCAGTCCGGGCACATCGCGGGCGTCGGCTTCGACCTGTACGTGCGGCTGGTGGGCGAGGCCGTGGAGGCGTTCCGGCGGCACGCGGGTGCGGGCGCGGACGGCGAGGAGGAGCCGGCCGAGGTCCGGGTGGACCTGCCGGTCGACGCGCACATCCCGCACGACTACGTGCCGGGCGAGCGGCTGCGGCTGGAGGCGTACCGCAAGATCGCGGCGGCGGTCGACGAGGCGGCGCTCCAGGCCGTGTGGGACGAGCTGAAGGACCGCTACGGCACGCCGCCGCTGCCCGTGGAGCGGCTGCTGGCGGTGGCGCGGTTCCGGCAGGGGTGCCGCGAGCACGGCGTGACCGAGGTGGTGCTGATGGGCCAGAACATCCGGTTCACGCCGCTGGACCTGAAGGACAGCCAGCTGGTGCGGCTGCGGCGGCTGCACCCCAAGGCGGTGCACAAGCAGGCGACCTCCTCGGTCAGCGTGCCTAGGCCGACGGAGGGAGCGGCAGGCGGCCGGATGGGCGCGCCCCAGTTGCGCGACCAGGAGCTGCTGGACTGGTGCGCCCAGTTCCTGCGGTCCCTGGCGGTGAGCCCCGTCACGGGGGCTTCATCGCGGTCGTGAGAAGGTACCGGTCGTGAGGACTGTGCAGAGGCGCTTCACCCTGATCGGCGCGGCCGTCGCACTGCTCGTGGCGGGCTGCGGCAGCGGTCCCAGCCAGGTCGGCGCGGCCGCCATCGTCGGCGACACCGCGCTGCCGCTGAACACCGTGCAGCAGCGGCTGGACGTCGTGCTCCAGAAGGAGCCCGAGGCCCGGAAGCTGCACGACCAGCGCAAGCTCGACCAGGTCTCCCGGCAGCTGGTCACGCTCGGCGTGCAGCACCAGCTCGTCGACCTGGCCGCGCGGCGCGAGGGCATCACGGTGTCCGAGGAGGACGTGACCGAGTCCGTCGAGCAGGCGGGCGGCGCGGACCTGGCCTCGCAGAACACCGTGTACGACGCGGCCACCTTCCGTGAGCGCGCCCGCGACCAGCTGCTGCTGGTGGAGCTGGCGCGCCGGTACGTGGACCGGATGGAGGTCACGTTCGACTACTTCTTCGCCGAGGACAACGCCGACGCGGTCGAGAAGGCCAAGCAGGTCGCGGCGGACCCGGGGCGGATGGCCGGGTTCGTCGAGGCCGCGCCGCGCAGCCAGCAGGGCCAGTCCCTGGGCCGGCTCGGCCAGGTGGTGCGGTCGGCCGAGTCGCCGCAGTCGGTGCAGTCGCCGCTGTTCGGCGTCGAGCCGGGCACCGTGGTGGCGTTCCCGCCGGACCCGGGCAGCGCCCAGTGGATCGTCGCGTACGTCACCGACCGCAAGACCGACGTGCGGGTCTCCGGCGAGTCGTCCACCGAGCAGCTCACGCCGCAGCTGCTGGAGCAGATCGGCCTGCGGCTGGTGCAGACGCTCGCGGGCAACCCGGAGGTCGAGGTCAACCCGCGTTACGGCGTGTGGGACCCGACCGCGATCTCCCTGGCGCCCTCGGAGGGCGAGCTGTCCGGTTTCCAGGCGGCGGCCCGCCAGACCGACTCGTGACGGTCGTCCTCGTCGGGGAGGCCCCCGTGCTGCCCGCCGCCGCGCTGCCCGCCGTGCGCGGCGCGGCGGCGGTGTACGCGGGGGAGGGCGTGGACCCGGGGGTCTGGGGCGCCGAGCCGGTACCGCCGGTCGCCGCCTTCACCCCCGCCCCCGACGTGGTGCTGCTGACCACCGACCCGGCCGAGCCCGCGGCCCGCGCGCTGGTGGCCGCCGGTTCGCCGGTGATCCGCACCCCCGGCGCGCCGCTGCTGGACGCGGCGGCCGTGATGGACCGGCTGCGCTCGCCGGGCGGCTGCCCGTGGGACGCGGAGCAGGACCACGAGTCGCTGCGGCAGTACCTGGTCGAGGAGACCTACGAGCTGCTGGAGGCGATCGAGGACGGCGACCGCGCGGCCCTGCGCGAGGAGCTGGGCGACGTGCTGCTCCAGGTCCTCTTCCACGCCCGCATCGCCGCCGAGGACCCGTCCGCCCCGTTCGGCATCGACGAGGTGGCCGCCGACCTGGTCGCCAAGCTCGTCGGCAGGCACCCGCACGTGTTCTCCGGCGACGGCGACCCGGCCGTGCGCGACGCGACCACCCAGCAGCAGCGCTGGGAGGAGCTGAAGCAGGCCGAGAAGCAGCGCACCTCCAGCCTCGACGGCGTGGCCACCACCCAGCCCGCCGTGGCCCTGGCCGCCAAGCTGGTCCAGCGCGCCGCCCGCGCCGGCCTCCCCGCCGACCTGCTCCCGACCGGCGACGACACCGGCAGCACCCTCTTCGCGGTGGCCGCCCTGGCCAAGCTGGCCGGCGAGGACCCCGAAACCGAGCTGCGCGCCGCCGCCCGCGCCTTCGCCCAGCGGGTCCGCGCCGCCGAACTCTCGGCCCGCACCGCCGGCCTGACCACCCCCCTGCCTCCCGAAGCCTGGCGCACCCACTGGCCCACCTAGACCCGCGAGTCGTACGTCCAGACCTCGCGTGTCGTACGTCCAGACCCCCCCGAGTTGCACGTTCACACCCCCGAACCACACGTTCAGCCCGCGAGTCGAACACCCACGTCGACCGTGTCGAACGCTCAGGACGGGTGAGTTCCACATTCGCGCACCTGCTCAGGCCGTGCCGTGGGTCGTGAACGTGGAACTCGGGGGTCCTGAGCGTTCGACACGGTGGTCCTGAACGTTCGACTCGCGGGGTCTGAACGTGTAACTCGGGGGGTCTGTAGGTACGACTCGCGGGGTCTGGGCGTACGACTCGCGAGGGTGGGGTTGGGGGCGATCACCGGGGCGCTAACGTCGAGGGGGTGAGCGAACCCGCCTACCTCCGCTTCCCGCACCTGCACGGCGACCTCGTCACGTTCGTGGCCGAGGACGACGTGTGGCTGGCGCCGCTCGACGGCGGCCGGGCCTGGCGGGTCACCGCCGACCAGGTGCCGGTGTCCTCCCCGCGCTTCGACCCGACCGGCACGCGCCTGGCGTGGACCAGCAGGCGGGACGGCGCGCCCGAGGTCCACCTGGCGCCCGTGGCGGGCGGCGAGGCCACCCGGCTCACCTACTGGGGCTCGTGGTGCACCGGGGTGCGCGGGTGGACCGGGGACGGCGAGGTCGTCGCGGTCACCACCGCCGGCGAGGCGACCGCGAACCGGCAGTGGGCCCACGCCCTGCCCGTCGACGGCGGGCCGCCGCGCCGGTTGCCGTTCGGCTGGGTGGACGACGTGGCGTTCGGCCCGGACCGCCAGGTCGTCGTCACCTCCGTCTACGGCCGCGACCCCGCCTGGTGGAAGCGCTACCGGGGCGGCGCGGCGGGCAAGCTGTGGGTCGACCGCACCGGCGACGGCGGGTTCGCGCGCATCCTGCCCGGACTGACCTCCTCGCTGACCTCGCCGCTGTGGGTGGGGGACCGGATCGCGTTCCTGTCCGACCACGAGGGCGTCGGCAGCCTCTACTCCACGACCCCGGCGGGCGAGGACCTGCGCCGCCACACCGAGCAGGAGTTCTACGCGCGCGTCGCCACCACCGACGGCACGCGGGTCGTCTGGCAGCACGCGGGCGAGCTGTGGCTCCTCGACGACCTCGACGGCGCGACGCCCCGCAGGCTGGAGGTCTCCCTCGGCGGCCCGCGCACCGCCCGCCGCCCCCGCCACGTCGCACCGCACCCCGACGACTTCCACCCCGACCGGACCGGCCGCGCGAGCGTGGTCGAGGTGCGCGGCACCGTGCACTGGGTGACGCACCGGGACGGCCCGGTCCGGGCGCTGGCCGAGCGGCCGGGCGTGCGGGCCCGCCTGCCGCGCGTGGTCGGCGACGGCGTGGTGTGGGTGACCGACGCCGACGGCGAGGAGGGCCTGGAGTTCTCCCCGGTGGGCGGCGCCGAACCGGGCGACGAGCCGCGCCGCGTGGCGGTCGGCAGGCTCGGCCGCGTGCTGGAGCTGGCCGTGTCGCCGAACGGCCGGCGGCTCGCGGTCGCCACCCACGACGGCAGGCTGCTGCTGGTCGACGTCGAGTCCGGCGAGGTGCGCGAGGTCCTCCGGGGCGCGAACCCGCACGTCGACGACCTGGCGTTCTCCCCGGACTCGAACTGGCTGGCCTGGTCGCACCCCGGCCCGCGCCCGCTCCAGCACATCCGGATGACCAACACCACCGACCTGTCCGTCGTGGACGTCACCCCGCTGCGGTTCTCCGACTTCTCGCCCACGTTCACCGAGGACGGCCGCTACCTCGCGTTCCTGTCCGTGCGCAGCTTCGACCCGGTGTACGACGCGCACGTGTTCGACCTGTCCTTCCCCACCGGCTGCCGCCCCCACCTGGTGCCGCTCGCGGCCACCACGCCGTCGCCGTTCGACCCGCTGCGCCTGGGCCGCCCGGTCGGCGACGACCCGGCCGAGAAGGACAAGGACAAGGACGACGAGAACCCGATCACCGTGGTCGACCTGGAGGGCCTGGCCGACCGGGTGGTGGCGGTGCCCGTGCCGGCCGCCCGCTACGCCGGCCTCACCGCCGCCAAGGGCGGCCTGCTGTGGCTGCGCTCGCCGCTGCGTGGCGTGCTGGGCGACAACCTGGCCACCCCCGCCGCCCGCGCGCCGCGCGCCGTGCTGGAGCGGTTCGACCTGACCAGGTGCCGGGCGGAAGCGCTGGTGGACGACGTCGACGCGTTCGAGGTGACCGGCGACCGGCAGCGGGTGGTCGTGCAGGACGGCGACGAGCTGCGGGTGGTGCCCGCCGACCGCAAGGTCGACGCGGAGGACAACGACTCGGTGGACGTCGACCTGTCCCGCCTGCGGGTGGTGGTGGACCGGGGGGCCGAGTGGCGCCAGGCGTACGCCGAGGCAGGTCGGCTCATGCGCGACCACTTCTGGCGCACCGACATGGGCGGCGTGGACTGGGCGGGCGTGCTGGAGCGCTACCGTCCGCTGGTGGACCGGCTGGGCAGCTACGGCGACCTGGTGGACCTGCTGTGGGAGGTGCAGGGCGAGCTGGGCACGTCCCACGCCTACGTCATCCCCTCGGGGAGTTCCCGCGGCCGGGCCGTGGGCCTGCTGGGCGCGGACCTGGAGCGGGACGAGCAGGGCGCGTGGCGGGTCGTGCGGGTGATCCCGGGCGAGACGTCGGACCCGGCGGCGCGGTCGCCGCTGGCCGCGCCCGGCGTGGCGGTGCGCGCGGGGGACGCGATCACGGCGGTGGACGGGCGGCAGGTCGACCCGGTGACCGGCCCCGCGCCGCTGCTGGTGGGCACGGCGGGCAAGCCGGTGGAGCTGACCGTGCGGCCGGGCGGTGGCGGCGGGCCGAGGCGCGTGGTGGTGGTGCCGCTGGCCGACGAGGAGCCGCTGCGCTACCACGCGTGGGTGGCCGACCGGCGGGCGCGGGCGCACGAGCTGTCCGACGGGCGGGTCGGGTACCTGCACGTGCCGGACATGACGGGCGCGGGCTGGGCGCAGCTGCACCGCGACCTGCGGGTGGAGCTGGCGCGCGAGGCGGTGGTGCTGGACGTGCGCGAGAACGGCGGCGGGCACACCTCGGAGCTGGTCGTGGAGAAGCTCGGGCGGCGGGTCATCGGCTGGTCGGTGGCGCGCGGGTACACCACCGCCGACAGCTACCCGAACGACGCGCCGCGCGGGCCGGTGGTGGCGATCGCGGACGAGTTCGCCGGGTCGGACGGGGACATCGTGAACGTGGCGATCAGGGAGATGGGCATCGGGCCGGTGGTCGGCACCCGCACGTGGGGCGGGGTGATCGGCATCGACATGCGGTACACGCTGGTGGACGGGACGCTGGTGACCCAGCCCCGGTACGCGACGTGGTTCGCCGGGCCGGGGTGGGGCGTGGAGAACCACGGCGTGGACCCGGACGTCGAGGTGGTGGTGACGCCGCAGGACCGGGTGGCGGGGCGCGATCCGCAGCTGGACACGGCGGTGCGGCTGGCGCTGGAGGCGCTGGAGTCGCGCCCGGCCGCCACCCCGCCCGAGCTGCCCCCGCTGGGGTGAGCCGGTCGTGCCGGTTGGGGCAGGTCAGGCGGCTTACCCGATCGAGTCCACCCAGGCGTGTGACACCGGGGTCATTGCGACCGGTGGGCCGAACCCGATCAATGGACATCACCAGATCGGGGCAGGGGTTGGTTACGTTGAGTCATCGTTCATTGACGCAGAGTCATCGCGGGTACCTGTCGGCGGTGGTGCTGGCGCCGCTGTTCGCGGTGGGCGGGTTGGTCGTGCTGGTGCTGGTGGTCGCGCGGCCCGAGCCGCCGGCGCGCACCGGGGCCGGCGACGCCGTGCGGGTCACCGGGCAGGTGCCGGTGAGCGCGCGGGCCACCGCGCTGCCCGCCACGCCCGCGCGGTCACCGGAGCCGCGGGCGGGCGCGGTCCGGGCCGGTGCGGACCGCCGGGGGCTCCAAGGGGGGAAGGTGCCGACCGGCCGGCCCGACACCTCGGCGCCCGTCGTGCCCGTCGGGCCGGCGCGGGGTGAGCCGTCCCGGTCGACGCCGCCACCGCTGTCGCCGCGGCCGTCCTCCGCCGTGCTGACCGGGTGGCCCACCAGGCCCCGGCCCACCTCGCCGGACGACCCGACGACCGCGCCCACCACCGCGTCGACGACCGTCCCGCCGACGACCGCGCCGCCCGCGACCGAACCCACCACCCCGGTCCCGACCGCGCCCGGCACGACCGATCCGGACTTGACCAATCCGGACACGACGGTCCCGGGTACCACCGACCCGGGCACCACCGCGCCGACCGAACCCGGCGGGTCCTGACCCCTCCTGGACTGTCCCCCAATCGAGGTCCCCCGTTCGTGAACGCGAGGTTGTTCGGGTCGAGACCCCGGAGTACGCGTCACGAGCACGTAGCCTGGGGTCGTGGTCCTCCCGCCGCCGTCGAAAACCGAGGAGCCGCGCCCGCCGGCGCGCGGCCGCATCGGCAACCTCGTCGGACGATTGGCGCTGGTCGCGCTCCTGCTGGCGTTCGTGGCCGGTGGCGCCTGGGCCCTGGCCACGTTCAACCGGTCCGCGTCGAGGAACGCCGCCGACCCGCCGTTCCCGGTGCCGTTCCAGGAGGTCGAGCCAGGCGCCGGTGTTCCCGGTTCGGGTGGTGACGTCCCCACTTCGGGTGAACCCCGGGTCTCACCCGGTGTGACCGAGACCTCGGAGCCGCTGCGCCAGTGGGCCGCCGCGCTGTCGGAGAAGATCGACGTCCCGGCCCGCGCGCTGCGCGCCTACGCCGTCGCGGACCTGGCGATGCGGACCCAGGACCCGGCGTGCCGCATCTCGTGGGCGACGCTGGCCGGCATCGGCCGCATCGAGTCGCACCACGGCACCATCGGCGGCCTGCGCCTGGGCGAGGACGGCCGCCCGTCGAGCCCGATCGTCGGCATCCCGCTGGACGGGTCACCGGGCATCCGGGCCATCGCGGACAGCGACGGCGGGGTCCTGGACGGCGACACGCGCTGGGACCGCGCGGTCGGCCCGATGCAGTTCATCCCCACCACGTGGGCGCGCTACGCGGTCCGCGCGAACGGCGACGGCGCCGCGCCCGACCCGCAGAACATCGACGACGCGGCCCTGGCCGCCGCCCGCTACCTCTGCTCGGGCGGTCGTGACCTGGGCACGGGCGCCGGCTGGTGGGACGCCGTGCTGGACTACAACAACTCGACCGAGTACGGCCAGGAGGTCTTCAGCGGGGCCGACGCCTACGCGCGGGCCAGCACCGGGGGCTGAGGCCGGGCTGAGGCCGGGCCGGGGGCTGGGGCTGAGTCCGGACCGAGGGTCGGGCCGACACCGGCGGCTGGGGGCTGGAGCCGGGCTGGGGGCTGGGCCGGCACCGGCGGCTGACGCCGGACCGGCGGCTCTCAGCGGTCCCGCTCGACCGCCAACCGCGCGCTGACCTCGCCCAACGCCTCCTGGTACTCCGGCGACGGGTTCATCGCCGCCGCCATCCGCAGCTGCGTCAACGCCTCCGGCAACCGGCTCTGCCGCTGGAGCGTCCGACCCAGCGCGAACCGCGCGTAGTGGTCGCTCGGGTCCAGCTCCACCACCTTCCGGAACGCCGCCTCGGCCCGCTTGAGCTGCGCGGACCCCAGGTAGGCACGCCCGGCGAGCAGCTGCACGCCCGCCTGCTCCGGCGCCGCTTCGAGCACGACGGCGAGCTCGCGCAGCGCCTCCAGCGGTCGGCGTTCCGCGAGCAGCGCCTCGGCCCGGCGGAACGCCTCGAAGGTGCCGTCAGTCATGGTCCGATCAACGCTACCCGCGCACCCGCCCGGCGTACGACAGCCGACCGGATGACGGGACCGGCGTGTCAGGCCACCAGAGCGTGGTGGAGCCGCTCCAGCACCGGCGTGATCGACGCGGGGTCCTCCACGTGCGCGTTGTGACCCACCCCCGGCAGCACGATTCCACCCGGGTCGGCCGCGAGCAGGTGCTCCGGCGGGCACATCGGGTCCTCCTCGCCGGCCGCCAGCACCACCGGGCACCGGGCCGCCGCGAGCAGCCCGTCCACGTCCGGCGCGCCCACCCCGAACGCCGCCGGGTCGAGCGCCGCCCGCCACCCGTCGTCCGCCTCGACCACCCCGTCCGGGAGCGGCACGCCGGCCAGCCTCGCCGCCCAGGCCGCGGCCTCCTCCCGGGTGGGGAGCACCCGCGCCGGCTTCGCCGCCAGCCCCGCCGCCCTGGCCAGCTCGTCGTCGGTCCACCGGAGCTTCACGCCCACCGCGCCCGCGGCGCGCACGTCCACCCCGGACGACCCGCCGGCCAGCTCCAGGGCCACCACGCCGCCCAGCGAGTGCCCCAGCACGGCGACCGGCCCGGCGGGCACCGCCGTCGCCACCGCCTCCGCCAGCGCGCCGAACGTGTAGCGCTCCAGCGGCGCCGACCGCCCGTGCCCCGGCAGGTCCACCGCCAACCACGCCCCGGGCCACGTCCGCGCAGCTCCGCGCCACACCGACCCCGTCGCACCCAGCCCGTGCAGCAGCACCAGCAGGGGGCCGTCACCACCCCGCGAGACGTGAACCACGCGTGAACCCCTCCCGACCCGGGCCCCAACACCCGAGCCGGGGCCGTCCCACACCTTGCACCAACTAGGCTCGTCACCGATACAGAAGATGGTCTGACTAGGGAGCGCACGTGGCGGTCATCGAGCAGGTCGGCGCCCGCGAGATCCTGGACTCGCGAGGCAACCCCACCGTCGAGGTAGAGGTGGCGCTGGACGACGGCACGCTGGAGCGCGCCGCGGTGCCGTCGGGGGCTTCGACCGGTGAGCACGAGGCGGTGGAGCTGAGGGACGGCGACGCCAAGCGCTACCTGGGCAAGGGCGTGGAGCGCGCGGTCGCCGCGGTGCTCGACGAGATCGGTCCGGAGCTGGTCGGCATCGAGGCCGTCGAGCAGCGCGTGGTGGACCAGAAGCTGGTCGACCTGGACGGCACGCCGGACAAGTCCCGCCTGGGCGCGAACGCCATCCTGGGCGTGTCGCTCGCCGTGGCGAAGGCGGCCGCGGAGTCGAGCGGCCTGGAGCTGTTCCGCTACATCGGCGGCCCGAACGCCCACGTCCTGCCGGTGCCGATGCTCAACATCCTCAACGGCGGCGCGCACGCCGACACCGAGGTGGACATCCAGGAGTTCATGATCGCGCCGATCGGCGCGGAGAGCTTCCGCGAGGCCCTGCGCTGGGGCGCGGAGACGTACCACGCGCTGAAGTCGGTGCTGAAGTCGAAGGGCCTGGGCACGGGTCTGGGTGACGAGGGCGGTTTCGCGCCGGCGCTGTCGAGCAACCGCGACGCGCTGGACCTGATCCTGGTCGCGATCGAGAAGGCCGGCTTCACCCCCGGCCGCGACATCGCGCTGGCCCTCGACGTGGCCGCCACCGAGTTCTTCTCGGACGGCGCTTACACGTTCGAGAAGACCAAGCGCAGCGCCGAGCAGATGACCGGCTATTACACCGAGCTGGTCAACGCCTACCCGATGGTGTCGATCGAGGACCCGCTGTCCGAGGACGACTGGGACGGCTGGGTGCAGATGACCGCCGAGCTGGGCGAGCGCGTGCAGATCGTCGGCGACGACCTGTTCGTGACCAACCCGGAGCGGCTGGAGGAGGGCATCTCCCGCCGCGCGGCCAACGCGCTGCTGGTGAAGGTCAACCAGATCGGCACCCTGTCGGAGACGCTGGACGCGGTCGCGCTGGCCACCTCCTACGGCTACAAGTCGATGATGTCCCACCGCTCCGGCGAGACCGAGGACACCACGATCGCCGACCTCGCGGTGGCCGTCGGCGCGGGCCAGATCAAGACCGGCGCCCCCGCCCGCGGTGAGCGCACCGCGAAGTACAACCAGCTCCTGCGCATCGAGGAGGCACTGGGCGACGCCGCGCGCTACGCCGGCGACCTGGCCTTCCCGCGGTACACGCCGGAGGGCTGATGGCACGTCGGGACCGGGACCCCCGGCGCGGCCGCGACGCCGCGCGGGGGTCCCGGGCTGCCCGGGACCGCCGGGCGGCCGAGCGCGCGGACCGGGGCGGGACCGCCGGGGGCGCGACCCCCGGCCAGGGGACCGACCGGGCGGGGGGCGCGGCCCGGCGGTCGGCGGCCTCCGAGGGCGGACCGACGCCCTCGCCGGGCAGGTCGACGCCACCCAAGGGCGGGCCCGCCCCCCCGGGTTCGGCTCCCCGGGGTTCGACGCCGGGTTCGGTGCCGCCGGGTTCAACCACCGGGGGTTCGGCCCCGAAGGGTTCGACTCCGAAGGGTTCGACCACGAGGGGGCCGGTCCCGAGGGGCAGGGCCGCCGGGGGTGGGTCGACGGCCCGCCCGCAGGCGCGGCGGCCCCAGTCGAGGGCCCGGACCAGGGCGGGCGCGGGCGCCGGCACCGGCGGCGCGTTCGGCATGACCGGCACCCGCCGCGCCGCGCTGCTGGCCATGGTGGTGTGCGCGCTGGCGCTGAGCATCGCCGTGCCGCTGCGCACGTACCTGGCGCAGCGCGAGGAGCTGCGCGAGGTCGGCGCCTCGCAGGAGACGCTGCGCGCCGAGGTCGAGCGGCTGGAGCAGCGCAAGCGGGAGCTGGCCGACCCGGCGCACCTGGAGGCCGAGGCCCGGCGCCGGCTGCACTACGTCCGACCCGGCGAGACACCGTACGTGGTGCAGCTCCCCGGTGACGCGGAACGCGAACTGGAACAGCAACGACCGGCGACCAAGCCGGCCGAGGACAAGGCGTGGTACGAGCAGTTGTGGGATTCGGCGGCGGCGCGATGACGGTGAGCGACGAGGACCGGGCGGCGGTCGCGGCGCAGTTGGGGCGCGCCCCGCGCGGCATGAGGGCGATCGCGGCGAGGTGCCCCGGCGGGCACCCGGCGGTCGTGCGGACCAACCCGAGGCTGGAGGACGGCACCCCGTTCCCGACCCTCTACTACCTGACCTGCCCCCGGCTGACCTCCCTGGTCAGCACGCTGGAGGGCGCCGGGGTGATGAGGGGGATGACCGACCGGCTCGCGGTCGACGAGGAGCTGGCCGGCCGGTACCTCCGGGCGCACGAGGCGTACCTGGCCGAGCGGGACGCGATCGAGTCCCTGGGCACCACCGTGACCGCCGGCGGGATGCCCAGCCGGGTCAAGTGCCTGCACGTGCACGTGGCGCACTCGCTGGCCGCCGGCCGGGGCGTGAACCCGTTCGGCGACGAGGCCCTGGACCTGTTGGCGGACGAGTGGCCCGGCGGGGATTGCGCGTCAAAGGTGAAAAACTGACCCTACGGGCAGTTCTCCACGCACAAAGCGGGCACATCACCGTGACACCGCCGTTCGGATCAGGCAGGCTGGATCGCGGGGCCGGGTGACGAGGCGATGGGGAGTTCGTGGCTGTGCCGAAGTCCAAGCGACGGGCGAGGAAGCGGACGAGGGTCCGGCCGGGCACGATGACGCCTCGGCAGTGGGGCTTCGCGTCCGCCGCGATCGGCGCGATGCTGGTCCCCACGCTGCTGCACGGCGGCGTCCCGCTCGACTGGGTCAACCTGGCGGGCCGGACCGACATCGAGGCCGTCCCACCGGGGCCCGGTGACGTGCTCGGCACGCTCGCCCTGGACGGGGGCGCGCTGGGCGCCACCGGCCAGCTGCCGGAGACCGACGAGCTGAGCGCGTCCCTGCTGGCCGACGCGGACGACCCCGGCGAGTTCGAGGACGACCTGCCCCCGCTGGAGGGCGGCTTCCTGCGCGAGGGCCAGCACGGCATCCCCGGCGTCATGCTCGACGCGTACCTGAGGGCGGCCGACCGGCTGGCCGAGACCACGCCCGGCTGCAACCTGGACTGGCCGCTGCTGGCGAGCATCGGCCGCATCGAGTCCGGCCACGCCAGGGGCGGTCGCGTCGCGGAGAACGGCGACACGGTCGAGCGCATCCTCGGCCCGGTGCTGAACGGCTCGCCGGGCGTCGCGGCGATCCGCGACACCGACGGCGGCCGGTTCGACGCCGACACCACGTGGGACCGCGCGGTCGGGCCCATGCAGTTCATCCCCTCGACCTGGGCGGGCTACGCGGCCGACGGCAACGAGGACGGCGAGCGCAACCCGAACAACGTCTACGACGCCACCATCGGCGCGGGCAACTACCTGTGCGCCCACGACGCCGACCTGGGCGACCCGCAGCAGCGGGCCCGGTCGGTGTTCCGCTACAACCAGTCGAACTCGTACGTGGCGACGGTGCTGTACTGGGCCGACCTGTACGCCAACGGCGTGACGCCGACCCCCGACGTGATCGGCTCGGACGACGACTTCGGCGACGACGGCAGCGACTCGCCGGGCGGCACCCCGCCGGGCTCGTCGAACCCGCCGTCGACGAGCACCCCGCCGAGCACCACGAACCCGCCGTCGACGAACCCGACCACGATCACGCTGGTCCCGTCGAACCCGACGACGACCACCACGACCACGACGACGACCGCGCCGCAGTGCCCGACCGGGACGCCGACCCCGACCGGCACCACCACGACGTCCCCGACGACGACCACGACGACCGTGCCGGTGCCGCCGAACTGCCCGACGACGACCACGACCACGCCGACCACCACGACGACGACCACCGCCACCACCACGGCCGCGGAGAGCTCCGCGGCGACGACCGGGCCGGCCTCCACGCCGGGCGCGAGCTCGTCGGCCGGGTCCAGCTCGTCGACCGGTTCGTCGGTGGGCTCGTCGTCGACGACCTCCTCGATGCGGCCCGCCTGATCCCCTGAACGGCGGACTACGCTGGCGGTGGGACGACCACCGACCGGAGGGACCAGGCATGGCGCGCGTGGCCGCGATCGACTGCGGGACGAACTCGATCCGCCTGCTCGTCGCCGACGTGACCACCTCGGACGACGGCGCGCGCTGGTTGCGCGACGTGCACCGGGAGATGCGCGTGGTCCGCCTGGGCCAGGGCGTGGACGCGACCGGTGAGCTGCACCCGGAGGCGTTGGCGCGCACCAGGGCCGCGCTCGTCGACTACACGGGCGTGTTGCGCCGCAAGGGGACCGAGCGGGTGCGCATGGTCGCCACCTCGGCCACCCGCGACGCGGCCAACAAGGACGAGTTCTTCGCCATGACCCGCGAGGTGCTGGGCGTCGAGGCCGAGGTCATCAGCGGCGACGAGGAGGCCCGGCTGTCCTTCACCGGCGCCGTGTCCGACCTGGACGGCGCGGACGGCCCGTTCCTGGTCTCCGACATCGGCGGCGGGTCCACCGAGCTGGTGCTGGGCGACTGGGACGGCGTCCGGGGCGAGGTCGCGGCGGCCCGGTCGGTCGACATCGGGTGCGTGCGGCTCACCGAGCGCTGCCTGCGCTCCGACCCGCCCACCGGGCGCGAGGTCGAGGACGCCGTCCGGGTGACGCGGGAGGTGCTGGGCGAGGCGTTCGACGCCGTGCCCGTGGACCGGGCGAAGACCTGGATCGGCGTCGCGGGCACGGTGACCACGCTGGTCGCGGTGGCCAGGGGGCTGCCGCGCTACGACCCGGCCGAGATCCACCTGGCCCGGCTGACCACCGACCAGGTCCGGGAGACCACGGCCGCGCTGCTCGCCATGGACCACGACGAGCGGGCCGCGCTCGGGTCGGTGCACCCCGGCCGGGTGGACGTCATCTGCGGTGGGGCGCTGATCGTGCGCGCGCTGGCCGACCACCTGGCGGAGCGCGGCGTGACCGAGCTGGTGGCGAGCGAGCACGACATCCTCGACGGGATCGCGTTCTCCCAGGTCTGAGGCGCGCGGTCACCCGGCCGGGGGTCGATCCCCGACCGGGCGGACCGGGGTTCAGCGGTTCGAGGACGCCTGCACGAAGTCGGCCAGGTCTTTCGACTGCTGAAGCCGAGAAGGCTCGTGGACGTACATCATGTGGCCGGCGGGGTAGTACGCCGACTCGATGTTGTCGTGCAGCTCCTGGGGGATCCGCAGGTGCGCCACCACGTGCTCGGCCGCGTAGTACGGCGTCGCGCCGTCGTAGTAGCCGTAGGCGATGTGCACCTTCAGGTGCGGGTTGGCGCGCATCGCGGTGGCCAGCTTGTCCGCCACCGACACGTGCGTGCCCTCGAACTCCTTGTACGACCAGGGCCGCACGTTGCCGGTCAGGATCTCGTAGGGCAGGTCGTTCTCGTACCCGAGGTCGGTGCGCACGTAGTGGTTCAGCGCCGCCGTGTACGGCCCGAGGATCGCCGCGTACGACGGGTCCTGGCTGAAGTGCTCGCGCCCGTGGTCGCGCTCGGGCCCGGTGAACCGCGAGTCCAGCCGGCCGACCACCAGGCGCCGCGAGCGCAGCAGCTCGGTGAAGAACCGCACGTGCTCGACGCGCAGGTCCACCCGGTCCACGTAGTCCTCGGACAGGCCCGTCAGCGCCGCCAGCCGCGCCACCGCGCCCGCGCGCTCCTCGGCGGACAGCCGGTTGCCGCGCGCCAGCGCCCACGGGTAGTCGCGCGAGGCGAAGTCCTCGGCGTCGGCCAGCACGTCCTCCAGCGACCGGTCGCCGTGCAGGCCGTGGTAGTGCGCGATCGCCGCGTAGGTCGGCAGGAACAGGGTGTGCGGCACGTCGTTGTTGTCGCTGAAGTCCAGGGTGGTGAAGTCCAGCACCGAGGAGATCAGCATCAGCCCGTTGAGGTACATGCCGTAGCGGCTCTGGAGGTGCTCGGCGAGGCCGGCCGCGCGCAGGGTGCCGTAGGACTCGCCGGCCAGGAACTTCGGCGACATCCAGCGGCCGTTGCGGGAGGTCCACAGCCGGATCACCTCGCCGACGGACTCCAGGTCGCCCTGAAACCCGTGGTACGCGCCGGGCTTCTCGCCCTTGACCGCGCGCGAGTAGCCCGTCGACACCGGGTCGATGAACACCAGGTCGCTGTGCGTGAGCAGGGTCTCGGCGTTGTCGACCAGGTCGTACGGCGGCGGGACGGGCGCGCCGGCGTCGCCGGAGACCACCCGGCGCGGGCCGAGCAGGCCGAGGTGCAGCCACACGCTGGACGAGCCGGGGCCGCCGTTGAACGCGAAGGTCACCGGGCGGCGGGAGGGGTCGGCCCCGTCCAGGGTGTAGGCGGTGACGAAGACCTCCGCCTTGGGCAGGTGGCCGTCGAACTTGCCGTCGGTCAGCACCTCCTGGCGCAGCACGACCCGGCCGGCGGTCGCGGTGTAGTTCAGCTTGCGCCGCTTGACGGTGATGCTGTGCCGGGTGGTGACGAGGTCGTCGGCGGGGAGGTCCTCCGCGCCGGCGGACTCGTCGTTGACGGGCTGCTCGTCGGCGGTGTCCTTGTCGGTCATGCCCGGAACTCTACGAGCGGGGTCGGTCCCGCGCGGGCTTTCCGCCCCGGGCGGAGGCGTTACCACTTGCCGGGCCCGTTGGTGGCCGGAGGGGTGGCGGGAGGGCGTGGCGGGAGGGGGTCGCGGGAGGGGGTGGCGGGCGGCGGTCCGGGACCCCGTCCGCCGCGAAACCCCGGCGGGAACCAGGGGGTGCCGGGCATCCTGGTGCCATGAAACCCCGGCTCGCGCTCGCCCTCGCGGTGGGTTCCGCGCTCGTCCTGGTGGCGCTGGCCGCGCGCGGGACGTCGCCGGTGACCTACGTCGACCGCGGGGGTGGCGGCGGTGACGACACGCCCACCCCGACGCCGCCCTCCCGGAGCCCCGTCCCGCTCGGCGACGTGGAGGGCTCGGCCGCGGCCGGGTCGTTCCTGGTGTTCGTGCTCGTCGTCGTGGTGGTCGCGGTCGTCGGCGTGCTGGCGGTCCTGCTCTACGCGTTCGCCGAGGCCCGGCGCCGCCGCCGGCGGGCCACGGGGCGCGGGGTGGAGAACCCGGAGTTCGACGAGGGGCACGCGGCGCCGCCCGAGATCCTCGTCCGGCGCGCCGCCGAGGCGCTGCGGGAGCTGCGGGAACGGGGTGACGGCCCGCCGGGCGACGCGGTGATCGCCGCCTGGTTGTCGCTGGAGCGGGCGGCCGGGGACAGCGGGTTGCCGCGGCAGGGCCACCAGACCTCCACCGAGTTCACCGGCGACCTGCTGGCCCGCTACCGGGTCGACGAGGCGGCGACGGCCGCGCTGCGCCGCGCGTACCAGCGGGCCCGCTTCGGCACGGCCGCGGTGACCCGGGACGACGCCCGCGCCGCGACCGAGGCGCTGGAGACGATCGTGCGGGGGCTGCGGTGACGGGGCGCGACCGGGCGAGGGCTGGAGAGGGTCGTGCGGGGGCCGCGGTGACCGGGGACGATCGTGCGACCGGGTTCGCCGCGACCCCGCTGCTCCCGCTGGGCAAGGCGGCCGCGGTGGGGCTCCTCGGGGTCGCCGTCACCGGGTTCGTCCTCTACCGCGCGGGCGCGCCGGTGCACTGGGCGGCGGTCCTCGCGCTGCCCGTCGGCGCGCTGGCGCTGCTCGTCTCGTGCCTGCCGCGGGCCACCGACGTGCTCTGGGCGCCGCCCCCGGCGCAGGTCGCGGGCGCCACGTCCACCCAGGCGAGCGGGCTGGCCGGCCGGTTCGCGGAGGCCGCGGTCGACCAGGACCGCTTCGCCCGGCGCGTCCAGCCCCGCCTGCGCCGCCTCGCCGAGGCGCGCCTGCGCCAGCGGCACGGCGTGCCCGACCTCGACGACCCCCGGGCCCCGGACCTGCTCGGCCCCGAACTGCACCGCCTGCTCACCGACCCGGGCGCGCCCCTGCCGGGGCCCGCGCGGCTCGCCGACCTGTTGGAGAACCTGTGACGCCGCCGAACACCAGCACCATCGCCGCCGAGGCCAGGGCCGTGCTCGACGCCGTCGGCACGGTGGTCGTGGGCCGGGAGCGGTCGCTGCGGCTCGCGCTGGCCGCCGTCCTCGCGGGCGGCCACGTGCTGCTGGAGGACGTGCCCGGCCTGGGCAAGACGCTGATGGCCCGCAGCCTCGCCCAGGCCCTGCGGCTGGACTTCACGCGCCTCCAGTGCACCCCCGACCTGCTGCCCGCGGACGTGACCGGCTCGTTCCTCTACGACCCGGGCACGCGCGAGTTCGCCTTCCGCGAGGGCCCGCTGTTCACCGGCCTGCTGCTCGCCGACGAGATCAACCGCACCCCGCCCAAGACCCAGTCGGCGCTGCTGGAGGCCATGCAGGAGCGCCAGGTCACGGTCGAGGGCCGCACCTTCCGGCTGCCGCGCCCGTTCCACGTGCTGGCCACCGCCAACCCGGTCGAGTACGAGGGCACCTACCCGCTGCCCGAGGCGCAGCTGGACCGGTTCCTGCTCCGGCTGGACGTCGGCTACCCGCCGGCGGAGGAGGAGGTCGAGGTGCTGCGCCGCCGGCTGGTCCGCCGGCAGGAGGAGACCGAGGTGCCGCCGGTGCTCGACACCGAGCGGCTGCTCGCCCTCCAGCAGGGCGTGGAGCGGGTGGGCGTGGACGACGACGTGCTGCGCTACTGCGTGGACCTCGCCGCCGCGACCCGGGGGCACAAGGCCGTCGAGGTCGGCGCGTCGCCGCGCGGCGCGCAGGCGCTGGTGCTGGTCGGCCGGGCCCTCGCGGTGCTCGACGGGCGGGACTTCGTGCTGCCCGAGGACGTCAAGGAGTGCGCGGTGCCCGCGCTGGCCCACCGGCTCACGCTGCGCCCGGAGACGTGGACCTCCGGCACCACCGGCGTCGAGGTCGTGACGGAGCTGCTGGGCCGGGTGGCGGGCCCCGCGAGCAGCCGCTCGTGAGCCGCGCGGAGCGGCTGCGGGAGGCGCTGACCGGCGGGCGCGGCGCGCGGTGGCACCCCACCGACGCGCTGGTGCGCGGGCTCGTGCTGGGCGTCGGCCTGGTGGTGGCGGGCGCGGTGCTGCACCGGGTCGAGCTGGTGCTGATCGGCGCGCCGCTGCTGATCTCCACGCTGGTCGCGCTGGTCACCCCGGTCGGCGGCACGCCGGTGGTCGGGGTCCGCGGCCTGCCCCTCACCGGCGAGGTCGGCGCGGCGAAGTCCTCGGTCGAGGTCGACGCCGGTTTCGGCGCGGAGGTGCTGGCGATCCGCCTGCCGGTGGCGGGCGAGGGCATCGGCCCGGTGCACCTGCTGCCCGCCTCGGCCCGTGAGATCGGGTTCGTGCTGCGCCGCGACGCCTGGGGCGAGGGCGTCGACCTGCGCCCCGACCACCTGGTGGCGGGCCCGGACGCGCTGCTGGTGCACGGCCCGGTCACCGCGCCCGAGCGCGGCCGGGTCATCCTGCCGCCGGTCGAGCGGCTGCCCGCCGGCCTGCTGCCCGCCCGCGCGGCGGGCCTCGTCGGCGCGCACCGGGCGCGGCGGCCGGGCGACTCGGTGGAGCTGCGCGACATCCGGGCGTTCCAGCCGGGCGACCGGCTGCGGCGGATCGACTGGCGCGTGTCGGTGCGCACCGGGGCCCTGCACGTCCGCGAGCACCACGCGGAGGCCGACGCTGACGTGGTGCTGGCCCTGGACACCCGGGTCGACCTGGGCGAGGACGTCGGCGACTGGGCGGTGGCGTTGCGCGACACCACGGCCCGGCGCGGCGGCACCCTCGACCGGACGGTGCGGGCGGCGGCCTCGCTGGCGGCGGGCTACCTGCGGCAGGGGGACCGGGTGAGCCTGGTCGACCTGGCCCGGCCCCGGCTGAGCCTGCGGGCGGGCGTGGGGCGGCGGCAGCTGCTGCGGCTGCGCAACCAGCTGGTGGTGTGCGCGCGGTGGGCGGGCTGGGCGCAGCGGCCGGTGCTGCGGCCCGAGCAGGTGCCGCACGGCGCGCTGGTGGTGGTGCTGTCGCCGTTCCTGGACGCCGACGTGGTGGAGCTGGCCGTGCACGCGGCCCGGCGCGGCAACCTCGTGCTGGCGGTGGACGTGCTGCCGGAGCGGTTGCGGGCCGACGGGGAGTCGGTGTGGGAGGAGAGCGCGATGAAGGTGATCCGGCTGGAGCACGACGTGCGGCTGGAGGCGATGCGGCAGCACGGCGTGGCCGTGGTGTCGTGGGGCGCGCCGATCGGGGGCGTGCTGCGGCAGGCGCGGGCGGCCCGGCGGGTGACCCGGTGACCGGCCCGGTCAGCGGCCCCGCGAACAGCGGGACCGGCGCGGCGAACCCCGACCCGAACCCCGGAGGACCAAACCCGCGCCCCGGCGAACCCGACCCGCGCCCCGGCGAGCGCATCGAGCTGCGCCCCGGCCTCCCCGGCTGGGTGCTGCGCGCCGCCATCGCGCTCACCTGCGGCGCGGTGGCGGCGGTGCTCGCCGCCGTCGGGGTCGAGCCCCTGGCCCTGGCGCTCTACCTGGCGATCGCGGTCGCCGCCGCGGCGATCCCGGCGTCCGCCGCGGCGGCGCTGCTGATCGGCTACCCGGCCGTGGCCGCCGTGTTCGCCACCGACGGCCCGTCCTGGCCGGCGGTCCTCGCGCTGGTGGTCCTGCTGCACCTGGTGCACGTGCTGTGCGCCTACGCGGCGGTCCTCCCGCTCCACTCCAGGATTCACCCGGAAGCGCTAGGGGCACCCGCGAGGCGGTTCGCCCTCGTTCAACTCTCCGTGTTCGCGCTGGCCGGTCTGGTCATCCTGCTGCCCGCCCGCCGAACGGACGTGCCGGTCGAGCTGATCGGGCTGGCGTGCGCGGTGGGACTGGTGCTCGTGACCGTGCTCCTGCTGCGCCGCAGGGGCTGAGGGAAGGGGCCTCCCGGCTCAGCGCGAGCTGAACAACTGGATCGTTCCTCTCAGCGGGTTCTCCGCGACGCGCTGGTCAGTCGGGTGGTGGCGGGCGTCACCCGGCGACAGTGGTCACAACGGGGTGCTCCGATGCGCGTGAACCGGGTCCCCGGTGGGACCATGTGTGTATGGCTGCTGTGAAGTCGCAACCCACACGGATCGTGATCGTCGGCGGTGGGTACGTCGGCATGTACACCGCGCTGGGGTTGCAGAGGAAGCTGCGTTCCGGCGAGGCGTCCGTGACGGTGATCGACCCCCAGCCGCACATGACCTACCAGCCGTTCCTCCCCGAGGCGGCGGCGGGCTCGATCGAGCCGCGCCACGTGGTGGTGCCCCTGCGCAAGGTGCTCAAGCGCTGCCACGTCGTCACCGGCCGCGCCACCAAGGTCGAGCACGCGCGCAAGGCCGTGACGGTCGAACTGGCCGACGGGCACGTCGAGGAGTTCGAGTACGACGTGCTGGTCTCGGCGCTCGGCGCGATCTCGCGCACGCTGCCGATCCCCGGCCTGCCCGAGGTCGGCATCGGCATGAAGACCATCGGCGAGGCCATCTACCTGCGCAACCACGTGCTGTCGCGGCTGGACCAGGCGGCCAGCACCAACGACCCCGAGCTGCGCAGGCGGCTGCTGAGCTTCGTGGTGATCGGCGGCGGCTTCGCGGGCATCGAGACGCTGGCGGAGCTGGAGGACATGGCCCGCTACGCGCTGCGCTACTACGAGGGCCTCAAGCCCGAGGACATGCACTGGGTGCTGGTCGAGGCGACCAGCCGGATCATGCCCGAGGTGAGCGCCCGGCTCGGCGTCTGGACCGTCGAGCAGCTGGAGAAGCGCGGCATCAGGTGCTACCTCGACACCCGGGTGAAGTCGATGGAGGGCGGCCACGTCGTCCTCGACGACGGCACCGAGTTCGACTCGGACACCATCATCTGGACCGCGGGCATGAAGGCCAACCCGGTGCTGCGCAACACCGACCTGCCGCTGGACGCGCGCGGCCGGGTGCAGTGCACGGCGGCCATGCAGGTGGTCGGCCTGCCGGGCGTGTGGGCCGCGGGCGACTGCTCGGCCGTGCCGGACCTCTCGCGCACCGAGGAGGACCCGTCGGCGACCTGCGTGCCCAACGCGCAGCACGCCATCCGCCAGTCGAAGCTGCTGAGCAAGAACATCGTGGCCGCCCTGCGCGGCCACAAGCCCAAGGACTACCACCACAAGTACGTGGGCTCGGTGGCCGGCCTCGGCCTCTACAAGGGCGTCGCGGACGTGTACGGGATGCGCTTCAAGGGCGTGGTCGCCTGGTTCATGCACCGCAGCTACCACGTGATGTTCATGCCCACGGTGAACCGCAAGTTCCGGGTCTTCGTGGACTGGACGCAGGCGCTGTTCTCGGGCCGCGAGGTGGTCGCGCTCGGGCAGATCCACGAGCCGAAGGCCGAGTTCGACCGGGCCGTGAAGAGCTGATCCGCGAACGGTCCTCGTCACGCTGCGCCGTTCGGGTGGCCACGGGCGAGGACCGTCTGGCTCAGTGCCGCAACTTGAGCACCCGATCGGGCTAACCACGCTCCGATCGGCTTGACATTGCGTTACGTGATCCGAAGAATACGGCTGATGTATCGCCTGAATGTGTGATGCATCAGTGGGAGAGAGGTGACCGCGATGTCGCTCGAGGAGCTGGCCGCACAGCTTCGCCGCGGTGAGATCGAGGATCGCGCGCTGGCGGAGTTCTCCGCCGAGTACGCCACCGCGGAGAAGCGTTTCTGCAGCAAGAAAGACGACTGAGGATGACCGCCGCCGGACGGGGGGACGAGAGGGTCCCCCCGTCCGAGGTCGACAGACCTGCGGAAACCGGGCCCGCCGCGCCGCCCGCGCCCCGGCCCGCCGCACCGGCGCCGCCCGTCCCGCTCCTCCTCCAGGGCCAGGACTACCTCTTCCGGTCGCAGCCCCGGTGCCTGGACTTCCAGGAGCAGGTCCACCGCCTCGGCATGGTCGACGAGGGCGACGGCGGCCCCGTGCCCTGCGTGCTGGTGCTCGCCCGCGCCGCCGACATGGAGATGAACGAGCTGTCCGTCGCGCTCGCCGAGCGCGGCATCCGGATGGCCCGCATCGACGCCGACCGCTCGGTCGACCTGCCGCTCACCGTCTACACCGACCAGCCGCTGCTGGAGCTGGACCGCTGGCTGCTGCGCCCGCTGCTGGTGTGGCGGCGGCACTTCGAGCTCGCCTCCATCCCGGTCGAGCCGGGCACCCTGGCCGGCGCCTACGCCGTGGACCAGTGGGGTTCGGTGGCGAACTGGCTGGCCAGCCGCGGCGACTGGGCGCACGTCAACCCCAGCCGCGCCACCGCCCACCTCGACCGGCTCACCCAGCTGGCCGACGCCGCCGCGTTCGGCCTGCGCGTGCCGCGCACCACCGTCACCACCCGCCCCGGTCGCACCCGGCCGGGCGGCGGGCGCTGCATCGTCAAGACCTCGGGCCGCCACCTGCTGGAACCGCGCCCCGGCAGGCAGCACGGCCTGTTCCCGCGCCCCCTGGAGACCAGCCGCGCCGGCGACGTGCCCGAGTCCGCGCCGGTGATCGTGCAGGAGTACGTGCCCGCCGAGACCGAGCTGCGGGTGTTCGTGGTGGGGGAGAGCTGCCTGGCCTTCCAGGTCGACAAGCTGGACCCGGCGCAGCTGTGGGTGGATCCCGGGGCCGTCCGGGTGACACCCGTCGAGGTGCCGGGCGGGTTGGCCGACCGGCTGCTGGCGCTGGCCAGGCACTGGCGCCTCCAGGTGGCCGCGTTCGACCTGCTCGTCGCGGGCGGTGACCACGTGTTCCTGGAGGTCAACGTCAACTGCGACTGGCGGTGGTTCGAGCACCGCGCCGGGGACCACCGGGTGTCCGCGGCGGTGCACGAGTGGGTGGCGGCGCGGTTCAAGGAGCTCTTGGGTGCGGGCAAAGGTCGCTGAGCACGCGACGCTGTTCTACCAGGACGGCGCCGTGGTCTGGGACGACTACCTGCACCACCGGCGGTTCGCCATCAGCGAGACGGCGGAGCTGCTGTGCCGCAAGTTCGCCGAGTTCACCGACGTGGACGAGCTGCTGGCCCCGCTCGCCGAGGACGACCGCGCGGCGCTGCGCAAGGTGGTCGACGAGCTGGTCGAGGCGGGCGTGCTGGTGGTGGAGGGCTCGCCGCGGCACGAGCGGGAGCGCCGGCTGCTGGCGGGCTGGGGCGACTGGGGCCAGGCGGCCCGGCACTTCCACTTCGCCAGCCGCACCCTGGTCGACGCGCCGTTCCAGGACGCCGACGAGCACGACGCGGCGCTGGACGCCAAGCTGGCGGTGCGCCCGGCCCCCGCCCCGTTCCGCAGCCTCGGCGGCACCGCCGTGCTGCTGCCGCCGCCCTCGGAGGAACCGGCGTGGGGCGACCGGGGCCTGCGCGAGGTGCTGCTGGCCCGCCGCACCACCCGGGAGTTCGGCCCCGGCCGGATGTCGGTGACCCGGATGGGCGACCTGCTGGCCGTGCTGGCGGGCCCGTCGCCCGCGCGCTCCCGGATCGGCCGCTCCGGCACCGTGTTCAAGACCAGCCCGTCCGGCGGCGGGCGGCACCCGGTGGAGCTCTACGCGCACGCGCGCGGCGTCGACGGCCTGGCTCCCGGCTGGTACCACTACGACGGCCTCACCCACGCCCTGGAGCCCCTCGGGGTGGCGTGGGAGCCGGCCGAGATGGCGAGGGCGGCGGGGGACCAGGAGTGGGTCGGCCGGGCGCCGCTCGTCCTGGCCTACACCGGGGTCCTCGAACGGACGAGTTGGCGCTACGACACGGCCCGCGCGTACCGCGTTGTGCAAATGGACGTCGGACATCTGTCCCAAACCGCATATCTGGTTGCTACGGCCATGGGTTTTGGTATCGGCTTCACCGCAGCATTGCGGGATGAGCTCCTGGAACAGGCACTCCGGTGTGACGCTTATCACGAAGTAGTACTCGGGATGAGCGCGCTGGGGCCTTTACCTGAATGAGCGCAATAGCGGATCGCATTGAGCCGTGCGGGCGACTTCTATCGAACCTGCCCCACGAACGCTCGGTAACGGCTTAAGCTCCCCGCTGCCCCCGTAGCCCAATCGGAAGAGGCAGGCTCCTTAAAAGAGTCACAGTACGGGTTCGAATCCCGTCGGGGGCACGTCCTGCGCCGTTCGCGGTTTCACCCTTCTACCGGGTGATCATGGTCCCGGCGCCGCGCGTGAGGGGGACCCCGCCACCGGAGTCCCCCGCCACGTCAGGACCGCTCGGCCACCCACGCGGTGACCACCTCGTCGAGCACGGCCAGCGGCAGCGGGCCGCCGCCGAGCAGCAGGTCGTGGAAGTCCCGGACGTCGAACCGGTCGCCCAGCGCCCGCTCGGCCCCCGCCCGCAGCCGCTGGATCTCCAGCCTGCCCACCATGTACGCCAGCGCCTGGCCCGGCGCGGCGATGTACCGGTCGACCTCGTTCTCGATCTCCACCAGGGCCAGCGGCGTGTGCTCGACCAGGTAGTCCACCGCCCGCTGCCGGCTCCAGCCGTGCGCGTGCATCCCGGTGTCCACCACCAGCCGCCCCGCGCGCATCGAGTCCAGCGCCAACATGCCCAGCCGCGCCACGTCCGAGGAGTACAGGCCCATCTCGTCGGCCAGCCGCTCGGTGTAGAGGCCCCAGCCCTCCGCGTAGGCCGTGACCTGCGCGAACCGGCGCAGAGCGGGCAGTCCGGTCAGGCCCTGCGCCAGGCTGAACTGGAAGTGGTGCCCCGGCACCGCCTCGTGGAACGCGGTGGCCTCCGACTGGTAGCGGAACCGCTCCCCGACCCGGTGGGTGTTGGCGAAGTAGGTGCCGGGGCGCAGGCCGTCCAGCGACGGCGGGGCGTAGAACGCCATCGGCTGGCCGGGCGCGTCGGCCTCGGGCACCGGCTCGACCCGGCAGCGCTGCCCGGGCAGCCGGCCGAACCAGCGCGGCGCGGCCTCCTCGGCGCGGGCCACGGCCGCGCGGGCGGCGGTGAGCAGCTCCTCCGCCGAGTCCCAGCGCAGCGCCGGGTCGGTGCGCATCCGGGAGAACACCTCGGCCACGTCCGACGTGCCGAACACCCGCCGCCCCACCTCGGCGTACTCCGCGGCCAGCCCGGCGATCAGCTCCAGACCGGTCCGGTGCAGGTCGTCGGGGATGCGGTCGGTGGTGGTGTGCAGGCGGGCCAGCGCGGCGTAGATCTCCTGGCCGCCGGGCAGCAGGCCCACCCCGACCCGGTCGGCCGGGCGGCCCTCGATGCCCGCGATGACGTCCCGGTAGCCCGCCACCGCGGGCCGCACGACCTCGGCCAGCAGCCGGTCCCGCTCGGCGGCGAACGCCTCGCCGCCCGACGGCCTGGCCAGCGGGTCCTCGTCGGCGGCCAGGTAGCGGTCCAGGTGGGCCACGGCGTTGGCCACCAGGTGCCGGACCGGCGTGCGGCCCGCCGCCGCCCCGTCCAGGTGCCGCTCGGCGACCGCGCGCAGGAACGCGGGGACCCCGGCCAGCCGGTCCAGGTACGCCTGCTCGCCCTCCGGGCCGCCCGGCACGGTCATCGGCAGGACGGTCAGCAGCTCGCCCACGGCGCCCATGAACGTGTCGGTGATCGTGTACTCGACACCGCGGGCGTCGATCAGGTCGACCATCGCCCCGGCCTGCTGCACGACCACCGCCCGGGTCACCGGGTCGTCGTCGGAGGGCAGCGCGCGGGCGCGCTCCGCGATGTCCGCGGCCCGCGCGCGCAGCGATTGCTCGGCCTCCGCGCGGTGGTCGGGGAGCAGGTGGTCGTAACCGGGCACACCGAGGACCGTCGCACCGGTCGGTGAGTGCCGGAGAACCACGTCGAGCAGTTCGTCGGCCAACTCCGCCGTCGTACCCATGGAGACCCTCCGCCTTCGTAGTTGAACCAGATGGTACTTAGCCGAAGAAACGATTTGCACCCCATCCGAATAGGCGGGTACGGCGAGCACCCGTCGGTTGTCGTCCTCGGACAACGGCGGGTCCGACTTCCCGAAGATGTTCGCGATGTGTTTGCCCGCCGCTTTCCCGGTGACGAACAGCCGCGTGGCGATCGCGCCGTTCGAACGGCGCGATCGCCATCGGCCCGGGTTCTCCGGGCCCGCGCCACCGCGGTCGGTGGGGCTAACCCCCCGACGAGGTGTTCATCGCCGGAGGCATCCGCCGCAGCTGCTCCAGCAGACCGGGGTCCTGGAGCTGCATCCACTGGATCACCTCGGTGTAGGTGGCGCACACCGTCTCCGGCCGCGCGCACGCCTCCCGCATGAACTCCTCCACGGCCCGGCTGAACGCGCCGCCCGCCCACTCGTTGAAGTGGTTGCCCACCACCACCGGCGCGCGGTTGCCGTTGAGCGCCGCCTGGTAGACCGAGCGGTAGGTGTCCAGCACGACCTGCTTGAAGTCGTCGGCCCGCGCGGGCTCGTCCCGGGCGCCGTTGAGCGCGTACCAGAGGTTGTAGTCCATCATCACGACCTGCCGGTCCAGCGCGGGCACGCGCACCTCCGGCATGGGGAACTCCCACAGCCCGTCCCGCACCGACGGCCACACCACGCCCAGGCTCACGTGGCTGGTGTCGTAGACCAGGCCGTGGCCCCTCATCGCCGGGAACGCCTGGCCCCAGTCGCCCTCCAGGCACGGCGTGCGCCCGCCGCGCACGGCGGCCGGGTCGAGCGCGAAGCCCTTCCCCCGCGCCTCCTCCATGACGGCGAAGAACTGGTCCAGCTCCCGGTCCCACTGCTCGGTGCTCCACCGGCCCACGCTGGGCTCGTCGCCCTGGCAGTAGTGGCCGTTGTAGTGGGTGCCGATCTCGTGGCCCGCGGCGATGGCGTCGTTGAGGTAGCCGATCCGCAGCTCCACGTCCGCCCGGCTGCCGCCGAACCCGATCGACGAGCGCCCCGTCGGGTGGCCGGGCCCGGTGTAGGTCGCCGCGTCCTGGTCGGCGATCAGGTACACCCCGGAGAGCAGGCCGGTGACGTGCGCCCCGACCTCCCGGCTCAGCGGCAGGATGCGGTCCCAGTGCGCCTTGGACGCCGCGCCGTCGAAGGAGAAGAGGACGAACTGGGGCGGCTTCTCGCCGGGCTGCACGCGGCGCATCCACGCCGGCGGGTCCGCGGGCATGGGCACGGTCGGCGGCGGGGCCGCGGCGGCGCTGCTGCCGGTGGTCGCGCGGGGCGCCATCGGCAGCGGGGAGGCCAGGTCGCCCACGTCGTCGGTGGGGCCGGGGTCGCGGGCCCCCATCACGGCCAGCACCACCAGGGTGAGCGCCAGCGCGACGCCCGTGCTCGCCAAGCCCCATCGCCTCACACCAACCAGGACGACCGGGTGTGGCGGGAGGTTGCCCTCACGTCACCGGTGTGGCGGTGACCACCTGGTTCTCCTCGTAGCCGGTGTCACCACCGACCCACCGCCCGCCGCAGGTCACCAGCACCAGGCGGTGGCCGCCGCGCGGGCCGAACAGCTCGACCGCGCGGTGGGGCAGGTCGTCCTTGCGGACGGTCTCCACCGCGCTGGTCCGGTACCGGAAGCTCGTGCCGGTGGTGTCGACCACGGTGACGTCCTGGCCGACCGAGGCCCGCCACAGCTCGTCGAACGGGCCGGTGGCGCCACGCCAGTTCACGTGGCCGGCCAGCACCGTCGCGCCCTCGGCCGCGCCCAGGTCCACGCCCCACCAGGTCGCCTCGCCGATGCCCTCGGGGACCGGCAGCACGCCGTCGGCGGAGACCTCGGCGCGGACCAGGGTGGCCAGGCCGCCCCGCGGCAGCCGGACCGTGCCGGGGCGCTGCCCGGCCGGCGCCGGGGGAGGCGCCGGGGCCGTGGTGGTGGTGGCGGGCGCCGACGGCGGCGGCGACGCGGGCGCGTTCGCCCCGGCGGGCATCCCGGCCGGGAGCCGCCCGTCCCGCGCGCTGTCGCCGAGCGGGTGCGGCACGCCGGCCTCGGCCGGTTCCGCCCGGCCCGCCAGCGCGACGCGCTCGCCCCCGGTCGCGACGAGCGCGGCGGAGGCGAGCAGGGCCGCCACCGCCGCGCCGGTCAGCAGTGCGTTCGCCGTCGGGCCCCTCACGGTCGCGCGGTCGCCCGTCGCCGGACCAGCAGGCCCACCAGCGCCGCGCCGAGCAGCGCCACGCCGCCGAAGCCGACGAGCGCGCCCGTCCGGGGTTCGGAGGTGTACGACGCCCTGGCCACGAGCTCACCGGAGCCGGCCGGGATGGTGATGGGCACCACGGGTTTGTCGGGCTTGTTGGACATCGCCAGCGCCAGCGTCTGCCCGGGTTCGACCTTCCCGCACGCCTTGGGCGGCGCGTTCGGGTCGAAGTACTCCTGGTAGCCCTTGGCCGGGGCCACCTCCACCACGCAGATCTCCTGCGGCGTGCGGAGGTCGGGCACGGTGGCCAGGCCGTCGGCGCCGGTCTGGAGCACGATCGGCTGCCCCTCGGGGCCGGTGAGGTCGGTGTCGTCCTGCCGCTTGGCGGGCGTCTTGCCGTCCGCGGCGGTGACCTTGAGCGCGGTGCCCGCGACCGGCTTGCCGGTCTCCTCGTCGGTCTTGGCCACCTGGACGGTGCCCGGCGGGGTCTTCGCGGTGACCGAGGCGTTGGCGGTCAGCTCCTGCTCGCCGCCCGTGGCGACGACCCGCTGCATGTCGTCGCGGCCCTCGGGCACGCGCACCTTGGGCTGCGCGGCCGGGCTCGCGAGCTTCACCGTGAACGACGGGTTCGGGCCGGTGGGCACGACCTCGACGCCGAGCGGGCTGCCGTCGGTCGGTGTGTTCAGCCGCCCGCCGGTGGAGCCGTCCTCCAAGGTCGCGTCGGTCAGCTCCACGGTCACCGGCAGGCCGGTCACCTGGCCGCCGCCCGCCTTGTTGACGTCGACCCGCCAGGTGCCGGCGGTGCCGATGAACTGCTCCTTGTCCGGGGCGGTCACCTTGGTCGTCCACGGACCGCGGTTGGCCTCGGCGTCGGCGCGGAACCGGTCGACCGCCTCGCGCGCCGCGGGGAACTTCGCGGCCAGCGCGTCGTAGTGGAACTTCTCGTCGTAGGCGACCTCGACGAAGCCGACGTCCTTGCGCAGGTGCACGCCGTTGGTGGGGTCCGGGTAGGACGTCCACGTGTGCAGCAGGTGCGCGAGCGCGGCGGCCTCGTCGTTGGAGGTCGTGTTGCCGTAGCGCAGCAGCAGGTAGGAGATGTTCGCCGCGACCTCGGCGGACAGCGCCACGCCGCCCTTGGACCGCAGCACGTCGCCGTCGACGTACTTCTGGTCGCTGCGGGGCGCGTACAGCGAGTACTGCACGCACCACACGCGCTGGCCGTCCCAGTCGTAGGCGCCCAGCCAGTCGGTGTTGTCCGGGTCGGCCGGGTCCTTGCCCAGGTAGCCCTGGGCGGCGGTCGCGTGCCCGATGGTCCGGGACGCCTGGACGGGCTGGGCGTCCGCCACGACGGGGACGGCGAGCACCGCCAGGCCGGCGGTCAGCGCCGCGCCCGCGAGTCGTCTCAACATAGTCGTCTGCAACCCCTCTTGGTGGCGCGTCCGCATGATCTGCACGAGCTGCCGTGGGCAGCCTTTCGGGTGCCGGATCACCTCGGCAAGCCGCCAGCGGGGTGGAAGGGCGGCTACGCTCCGCAGGCGGGCGGTCGAGCCTAGATCGACAAGCCGGGTAAAATCACTTTTACCCGACGGGAACGAATCGACTCGTGTGGTCGTTGGACCCCGTGACGGCGTAGGAACGCCACAGGAGGACGAGGTGCGTACCAGCAGCAACCCCGCGTTCCGCAACCTGCCGACAGGCGGCGGTTACGGCAATTACGCAGGCTTCGGGCAGCCGAACGAGGCACAGCAGTACGGCGGCTACCAGGGCGCGCCGCCCACCACCGGTGAGCGCCCCATCACCATCGACGACGTGGTCACCAAGACCGCGATGACGCTCGGCCTGACCCTGGTCACCGGGTTCATCTCCGCGTGGCTGGTGCTCTCGGGCTCCGTCAAGCCGATGACGCTGGTCCTGCCGGGCCTGATCGTCGGCCTGGTCGTGTCGCTGGTCATCATCTTCAAGCGCACCCCGAGCGCGCCGCTGGTGCTGACCTACGCGGCGGCCGAGGGCCTGTTCCTCGGTGGCATCACGGGTGTCTTCGAGAGCATCTTCCCCGGTATCGCCTGGCAGGCGATCCTGGGCACGCTCGGCGTGTTCGCCGCGATGCTCGTGGTCTACAAGACCGGCGCGATCCGCGTCACGCCGCGCCTGACCAAGTGGATCATCGGCGCGACCGTCGGCGTGGTCGTGCTCATGCTGGGCAACCTGGTCATGAGCCTGTTCGGCGTGAACATGGGCCTGCGCGACGGCGGCCCCATCGCCATCGTGTTCAGCCTCGTGGTGATCGGCGTCGCGGCGTTCAGCTTCCTGCTGGACTTCGAGGCGGCGAACGAGATGATCCGCTCCGGCGTGCCGGCCAAGTGGGCCTGGTGGGTCGCGTTCGGCCTGATGACCACCCTCGTGTGGCTGTACCTGGAGATCCTGCGCCTGCTCTCGTACTTCCAGAGCGGCGACTGACCGAACTCCGCGAGACGCGGAAGGGGCGCCCCCGGTCACCGGGGGCGCCCCTTCCGCGTTCGGTCCTTCCGCGTTCGGTCCTTCCGCGTTCGGTCCTTCCGCGTTCGGCCGGGCCGCGGCGTCAGCTCAGGCGCTCGATCACCATCGCCATGCCCTGGCCGCCGCCCACGCACATGGTCTCCAGCCCGAACTGCTTGTCGTGGAACCGGAGCGAGTTGATCAGCGTCGTGGTGATCCGGGCCCCGGTCATGCCGAACGGGTGCCCGACCGCGATCGCGCCGCCGTTGACGTTGAGCCGGTCCAGGTCGACGCCCAGGTCGCGGTAGGACGGGATGACCTGCGCGGCGAACGCCTCGTTGATCTCGACCAGGTCGATGTCCCCGATCGACATCCCGGCGAGCGCGAGCGCCCGCTTCGACGCCTCGACCGGCCCGAGGCCCATGATCTCGGGGGAGAGACCGGACACACCGGTGGACACCACGCGGGCCAGGGGTGTGATCCCCAACTCCTCCGCCCTGGTGTCGCTCATGATCACCAGGGCCGCCGCGCCGTCGTTCAGCGGGCAGCAGTTGCCCGCGGTCACCCGGCCGTCCGGGCGGAACACCGGCTTGAGCCCGGCCACGCCCTCCAGCGTCACGCCCGCGCGCGGGCCGTCGTCGGCCGACACCACGGTGCCGTCGGGCAGGGTGATCGGGGTGATCTCGCGGGCCCAGAAGCCGGCCGCGACGGCCTTCTCGGCGAGGTTCTGCGACCGCACGCCGAACTCGTCCATCTCCTCGCGCGTCACGCCCTTGGCCAGCGCGAGGTTCTCCGCGGTCTGCCCCATGGCGACGTAGACGTCGGGCAGCCCGCCCGTCGAGCGCGGGTCCACCCACTCGGCCGCGCCGGACGCGGCCACGGCGGCCGTGCGCGCCTCGGCGTCGGCGAAGCGGGGGTTGTGGGTGTCCGGCCAGGAGTCGGAGGAGCCGCGCGCGAAGCTGGACACCGTCTCCACGCCCGCGCTGACGAACACGTGGCCCTCGCCCGCCCTGATGGCGTGCAGCGCCATCCGCGTGGTCTGGACGCTGGACGCGCAGTACCGGGTCACCGTGGTGCCCGGCAGCCCGTCGTACCCGGCCAGCACGGCCACCACGCGCGCCAGGTTGAAGCCCTGCTCACCGCCCGGCAGGCCGCAGCCGAGCATGAGGTCGTCGATGTCGCGCGGGTCGAGCTGCGGCACCTGCTCCAGCGCGGCCCTGAGCACCTGCACGGTCAGGTCGTCGGCGCGCACGTCCTTGAGCGATCCCTTGCCCGCCCGCCCGATGGGGGACCGGGCGGCGGAGACGATCACGGCTTCCGGCATTACGGAACTCCTTTGTTTCGCCGCAACGTGGAACGTGCAGCCTAGTTAACGCTTGTTCAGCGCGACCACCACTCGTGACGGAGAACGCCGAAGCGCGGCGCTCGCGGGACGGGGCGGCCACCGCGACCGGCATATACCCTCAGCGGGTCATCCCAAGAAGTGGAAGGGCCGCCGTGGAGTACGTCGAGAGCGTCGTCGACCTGGTCGGCAACACGCCGCTGGTGAAGTTGAACACCGTCGCCGAAGGGCTCCGGCCGCTCGTCCTGGCGAAGGTGGAGTACCTCAACCCCGGCGGCAGCGTGAAGGACCGCATCGCGCTGCGGATGGTCGAGGCGGCCGAGCGCAGCGGCGAGCTCGAGCCCGGCGGCACCATCGTCGAGCCCACCTCCGGCAACACCGGCGTCGGCCTGGCGCTCGTGGCCCAGCGCAGGGGCTACAAGTGCGTCTTCGTGTGCCCGGACAAGGTGTCGGTGGACAAGCGCAACGTCCTCAAGGCGTACGGCGCCGAGGTCGTGGTGTGCCCGACCGCCGTCCCGCCGGAGCACCCCGACTCCTACTACAACGTCTCCGACCGGCTGGTGGCCGAGATCCCCGGCGCCTGGAAGCCGAACCAGTACGCCAACCCGGAGAACCCGGCCAGCCACTACCACGGCACCGGCCCCGAGGTGTGGCAGCAGACCGGGGGGCGGATCACCCACTTCGTCGCGGGCGTCGGCACCGGCGGCACCATCTCCGGCACCGGCCGCTACCTCAAGGAGGTCTCCGGTGGGCGGGTCCAGGTCATCGGCGCGGACCCCGAGGGCTCGGTCTACTCCGGCGGCAGCGGCCGGCCGTACCTGGTGGAGGGCGTGGGCGAGGACTTCTGGCCCGACGCCTACGACCGGGACATCTGCGACGAGATCATCGCGGTGTCCGACGCCGAGTCGTTCGAGCTGACCCGGCGGCTGGCCCGCGAGGAGGGCCTGCTGGTCGGCGGCTCGTGCGGGATGGCCGTCGCGGCGGCGCTGCGCGTGGCGGAGCGGGCGGGCCCGGACGACGTGGTCGTGGTGCTGCTGCCCGACGGCGGGCGCGGCTACCTGTCCAGCGTGTTCAACGACCAGTGGATGGCGCAGTACGGCTTCCTGTCCCCGGACGCGGCCGGCGCGACGGTCGGCGACGTGCTGCGGCGCAAGGACGGCACCATGCCCGACCTGGTGCACGGCCACCCCAACGAGACCGTCGCCGAGGCCGTGGCGATCATGCGCGAGTACGGCGTGTCCCAGATGCCCGTGGTCAACGCCGAGCCGCCGGTGATGGTCGCGGAGGTCGCGGGCTCGGTCAACGAGCGGGACCTGCTCGACGCGCTGTTCACCGGAAAGGCGCAGCTCACCGACCGGCTCGACAAGCACATGTCGACCAGGCTGCCGACCATCGGCGCGGGCGAGTCGATCGGCTCGGCCATGCGGGCGCTGTCCTCGGCGGACGGCGCGCTGGTGCTGGAGGACGGCAAGCCCGCCGGCGTGGTGACGAGGCAGGACGTGCTGGGCTTCCTCGCAGGTCGGTAGCGGGGCGGGTTGACCGGTTGCCGGTGGCCGGCGCGGGGCGATCCGCTAGCGTTGGCCACCGACTCGTACGCCTACGGCCCGTGCCAAGGGGGTTGGAAACTCCGATGAACGCTCCACAGCCGCCGGGCAACCAGCAGTTCGGCGGTCACAGCCAGGAGCAGGGGCAGGGCTCGCAGTCGCCCGGCGCCGACGCGACCCAGGTCGTGCCGAGCGGTGGCCAGCCCCCCGCGTTCCCCCCGTCGGAGGCGACCCAGGTCGTCCCGACCACCGGCGCGCAGCCCGCGGCCAACCCCGACGCCACGCAGGTCGTGGCGCCGGGCGCCACGGCGCAGCCGCCCTCGTACGGGCAGCAGCAGCCGGCCTCCGGCGGCTTCCCGGCGCAGCAGCCGCCGTCGGCCTCCGGCGGGTTCCCGGCCCAGCAGCCGCCCCCGTACGGGCAGCAGCCCGGCTACGGCCAGCCGCCGCAGTACGGCCAGCAGCAGCAGTACGGGCAGCAGCCGCAGCCCTACGGCCAGCCCCCGGCCTACGGCCAGCAGCAGGCCAACCCGTACGGGCAGCAGCCCTACGGCCAGCCCCAGCAGTACGGGCAGCAGCAGCCTTACGGCCAGCAGCCCTACGGCCGGCAGCAGCCCGGCTACCCGGCACCCGCCGGCGGCTACGCCGAGTGGGGCAGCCGCGCGTTCGGCGCCCTGATCGACTACGTCGCGCCGGGCCTCGTGCTCAGCCTGCTGATCCTGGTCGGCGTCCTGGTCGGCGACCCCACGGTCTACCTCATCCTGGTGATCGTCGGCGCCGTGCTCGTGACGGGCTTCCAGATCTACAACGCCTGGTACCTGGCGGGCACCACCGGCCAGTCCATGGGCAAGAAGATGGCCAAGATCAAGCTGATCAAGGAGGAGACGGGCCAGCCGATCGGCTTCGGCAACGCCTTCGTCCGCCACCTGTGCCACGCCGTGGACTCGCTGCCGTGCTACGCGGGCTGGTTCGCCCCCCTGTGGGAGGCGAAGAAGCAGACGTGGGCCGACAAGATCCTGGGCACCGTCGTGGTGAACGTCCCGGACACCGGCGCCCCCGGCGGGTACCCGGGCGCGGGCGGCTACGGGCAGCAGCAGTCCCATGGCCAGCAGCCCTACGGCCAGCAGCAGCCCGGCTACGGCCAGCAGAACCCGTACGGGCAGCAGCCCGGCTACGGCCAGCCGCAGCAGCAGAACCCCTACGGGCAGCAGCCGCCGCAGCAGTGGTGACCCGGTTCCTCACCCCAACCGCCCATCGGCCTCCACCGATGGGCGGTTGTTTTTGCGCCCGCCGTAACCTGGCACCATGACGGACAGCGGCCGGCACGGCTTCGCGACCAGGGCCATCCACGCCGGGCAGGACCCGGACCCGACGACCGGTTCGGTCATCGTGCCCATCCACGCCACCTCCACCTACGCGCAGGACGGCGTGGGCGGGCTGCGCGGCGGCTTCGAGTACTCGCGCACCGGCAACCCCACCCGGACCGCGCTGGAGGAGTGCCTGGCGGCGCTCGAAGGCGGGCGGCACGGCCGCGCGTTCGCCTCCGGCATGGGCGCGACCGACACGGCCCTGCGGGCGATGTGCCGTCCCGGCGACCACGTCGTCATCCCGAACGACGCCTACGGCGGCACGTTCCGGCTGATCGACAAGGTGCTGTCGCAGTGGGGCGTGCAGCACACGCCGGTGGCGCTGTCGGACCCGGACGCGGTGCGCGCGGCGGTCCGGCCGAACACCAGGGTGGTGTGGGTCGAGACGCCGACCAACCCGCTGCTGAACATCGCCGACATCGCGGTGCTGGCGGAGATCGCGCGCACGGCGGGCGCGAAGCTGGTCGTGGACAACACGTTCGCCTCGCCGTACCTCCAGAACCCGCTGGAGCTGGGCGCGGACGTGGTGCTGCACTCCACCACCAAGTACGTGGGCGGCCACTCCGACGTCATCGGCGGCGCGCTGGTCACCTCGGACACCGAGCTGGACGCGGCGTTCGGGTTCCTCCAGAACGGCGCGGGCGCGGTGCCGGGGCCGTTCGACGCGTGGCTGACGCTGCGCGGCATCAAGACGCTCGAGGTGCGCATGGAGAAGCACTCGGACAACGCCGAGAAGGTCGCCGAGGCCCTGCTGCGGCACCCGCGGGTGACCCGGGTCCTCTACCCGGGCCTGCCCGACCACCCCGGGCACGAGGTGGCGGCCAAGCAGATGCGCCGGTTCGGCGGGATGATCTCGTTCACCGTCGAGGGCGGCGAGGAGGCGGCCCTGCGGGTGTGCTCCCGCACCCGCCTGTTCACCCTGGCCGAGTCGCTGGGAGGCGTGGAGTCCCTGATCGAGCACCCGGGCCGGATGACGCACGCCAGCACGGCGGGCTCCCTGCTCCAGGTGCCGGCCGACCTGGTCCGCCTCTCCGTGGGCATCGAGTCGGCCGACGACCTCGTCGCCGACCTCCAGTCCGCCCTGGCCTGAGCTGCGGGCGCCTCCCGCCCGGACGCCGCGGCGTCCGGGCGGGCACGGGGTCCGGCGGGTACTGGAGCTGGGCGGGTACTGGATCCGGGCGGGTACGGGTCAGTTGGTCCCGTAGCGGACGGCGGCGCGTTCCTTGGCCTTGGCGGCCTCCACCTCGCGGTCGCGTGGCGCGGCCTTGGTGACCAGGGTCTCCAGGAGGGTGCGGGTCGCCTCGGCGACCGCCTCGACCGCCGCGTCGAACGCCTCCTGGTTCACCGCCGACGGGCGGGCCGAACCGCTGACCTTGCGCACGTACTGCACCGCCGCCGCGCGCACCTCGTCCTCGGTGGCCGGCGGTTCGAAGTTGTGGAGCACCCTGATGTTGCGACACATGGCTCCACTATCGCGGAAAACCGTTCGTGGAGCACGGTCCGGCGGTCAGGGCTTGACGTCGTACCGCGCGTTCTCCACCGGCGGCGGGACGGCGGGCAGCTCGTGCCCGTCCACGCAGCCGCCCTCGAACTCGACCACGCCCCCGCGCTCCACGAACCGGCCGGTCTCCGCGCACCCCGCCTGGGTCACGGTGAAGAAGGCCGCGCCCGTCAGCGCCGCGGCCGTGGCCAGCGCTCCGACGAGCGGGAGCACCGCGGTGACCCGTACCGCGAGCGCCATGCCACCCTCCAGGTCAATGCCGTGTGGGACACCCCGCACCGAGGGTACCGGTCCCGGCACACCCGGCAGGGGCATCGTCAGCCCGCCGACAGCGAGGGCCGGCCCGGGGGTGCCCGGACCGGCCCGTTGCCGGATCAACGTCGGAGGTCACCCCGACGGTTCCCGTTGTCGCGGATCTGTTGTCGCTACAGGTTGCCCGCGCCTCGCCGCTACAGGTTGCCCCGGCGCTCCTGCTCCCGCTCGATCGCCTCGAACAGCGCCTTGAAGTTGCCCTTGCCGAAGCCCAGCGACCCGTGCCGCTCGATCAGCTCGTAGAACACGGTCGGCCGGTCGCCGATCGGCTTGGTGAAGATCTGGAGCAGGTAGCCGTCCTCGTCCCGGTCGACCAGGATGCGGTGCTCCTTGAGCACCTCGATCGGCACGCGCACCTCGCCGATGCGCGCCCGCAGCTCCGGGTCGTCGTAGTACGAGTCCGGCGTCTCCAGGAACTCGACGCCCGCCGCGCGCATGGCCTTCAGCGTGGCGACGATGTCGTTGGTGGCCAGCGCGATGTGCTGCACGCCCGCGCCCTCGTAGAACTCCAGGTACTCGTCGATCTGCGACTTCTTCTTCGCGATCGCCGGCTCGTTGAGCGGGAACTTCACCCGGTGGTTGCCGTTGGAGACGACCTTGCTCATCAGGGCCGAGTAGTCGGTGGCGATGTCGTCGCCGATGAACTCCGCCATGTTCACGAAGCCCATGACGCGGTTGTACCACTCGACCCAGTAGTCCATCCGGCCGATCTCGACGTTGCCCACGCAGTGGTCGACCGCCTGGAACAGCCGCTTCGGCGCGCCCTCGGGCCGGACGACCGTGCTCTCCTTGACCACGTAGCCCGGCAGGTAGGGCCCGGTGTAGCGGGACCGGTCGACCAGGGTGTGGCGGGTCTCGCCGTAGGTCGCGATGGCGGCGATCCGCACGGTGCCGTGCTCGTCGCTCACCTCGTGCGGCTCGTCCAGGACGGTGGCGCCCTGCGACCGCGCGTGCTCGACGCACCGGTCGACGTCGTCGACCTCCAGCGCGAGGTCCACCACACCGTCGCCGTGCCTGCGGTGGTGGTCGAGCAGCGGGCTGTCCGGCGCCACGCCGCCGTTGATCACGAACCGCGCCGAGCCGGACTTCAGGACGAAGGACTTGTGGTCCCGCTGCCCCGTCTCCGGACCGGCGTACGCGACGAGCTGCATGCCGAAGGCGACCTGGTAGAACCAGGCGGTCTGGGTCGCGTTGCCGACCACGAAGACCACGGCGTCCATCGAGCGGACGGGGAACGGGTCCCGCGTCCCGTCGTAGTCGACCAGGCCCACGAGCTGGCGGAGCTGGTCGTAGCTCACGTCGTCAAGCTGCTGCGTCATACCCCCAGGATGTGTCGGCTGGGCAGGGTGAGCAACAGTCTCTTGGTTCGCTGGTCAGGTTGTACAGTTGCCCATGGCTTCCGACCCGCAAGGTGAACACTCTGACCAGGTCGTGGACGGTCTCGACGCGCGGCTCCTGCTGCTGCTCACCGACGAGCCCCGGCTGGGGGTGCTGGAGTGCTCGCGGCGGCTGGGCGTGGCGCGGGGCACGGTGCAGGCCCGGTTGGACCGGCTGATGGCGCGGGGCGTGCTGACCGGCTTCCCGCCCGCGCTGGACCTGGCCGCGATGGGGTACGGCCTGACGGCGTTCGCCGTGCTGGAGATCGCCCAGGGCCGGCGGCAGGAGGTGTGCGACGGGCTGGCCGCCATCAACGAGGTGTGCGAGGTGCACGCCACCACCGGCCAGGGCGACCTGTTCGCCCGGGTGGTGGCGCGGTCGAACGCCGACCTCCAGCGGGTGATCGACTCGATCGTGGACGTGCCGGGCGTGCGGCGGCTGTCCACGTCGATCGCGCTGTCCACGCCCGTCCCGCCCCGCGTGCGGCCCCTGCTCGAACGCATCCGCTGATCGGGAGGACGCGGGAGCGCGCGGCAAAAGGGGCGGCCACCGCGGTGGCCGCCCCTCCTCGGTTCAGCGCGATCAGCCGGAGTAGGGCACGGCCTTGATGAGCGTCACCTTCATGGTGCTGCCGTTGGGCAGTTCGTACTCCCGCGTCTCGCCTTCCTTGGCGCCGAGCAACGCCTTGCCCAGCGGGGACGAGGGGGAGTAGACCTCCAGCGCGCCGTGGGCGCCCTCTTCACGCGTGGCGAGCAGGAACTCCTCGGTCTCGTCATCGCCTTCGTAACGCACGGTGAGCACCATGCCGGGGGCGGCGACTCCGTTCACCGTAGGCGCTTCACCCACCTTGGCGACGCGCAGCAGCTCCTGGAGCTGCCGGATCCGGGCCTCCTGCTTGCCCTGCTCCTCGCGGGCCGCGTGGTACCCGCCGTTCTCGCGGAGGTCGCCCTCCTCGCGACGGGCGTTGATCTCCGCGGCGATGACCGGGCGGTTCTCGATCATCTCGTCCAGCTCAGCCTTGAGCCGGTCGTGGGCCTCCTGGGTCAGCCAGGTCACCTCGGTGTCGCTCACGGGCACCAACTCCTCGTCTTGCTCCAGGCCCACGGGTGGGCTGGCAGTTCCCGGGCGCACCAACCCGGAACGGAAAAACACGGCCCGCGTCGGGGCCGTGCTGAAAGGCCAGAGTAACACGACGTCAACGTGCCAGGACGCGGTTTTGTTCCCCGAACCGGCGGGCAAACCCGCAGATCACCCGCTTGGCCGCTACCTCGTGGACAGGTACTCCGGAACCTGATAAGAGCACCCGAACACCTCTCCGGTCACGGGTGGTTTCGACGTCTTCAGCACCGTCGTGCCGCGCACGGAATCGGCGCCGGGGGGCACCAGGACCTCACGGCGGCCCGCCTCGTCGCCGTCCTGGGACCGCGCCCGGACGATGCACACGACGGCGTCCTCCGGGGTCTGCCGGACCACCTCGAAGGTGATCTCCACCGAGCTGTCGTCGAGCACCTCGAACGCCGTCTGCTTCCCCTCCACGGGCTTGGTGCCCAGGTTCTGGTAACCCACCCAGGCGACGAGGGAGCCGATCAGCACCGCGATCACGGCGAGTGACCAGCGGATCCACGGGGACGCGGGGCGCCGGGGCTTGCCGTACCGACCTTCCGGCAGTGCCACTTGCCAACGCCTTCCTGCCCGTGGGGAACAATGGCCGCTCGCGACCGCGTTGAGTGTCGCAGGGGTTCGATCGACCCCGTTCGGCAGGTCCCGAGGAGGAGCACCACCGTCATGGTTGAGAAGCTGCGCCTGATGGCGGTGCACGCGCACCCCGACGACGAGTCCAGCAAGGGCGCCGCCACGATGGCCAGGTACGTGGCCGAGGGGCACGAGGTGATGGTCGTCACCTGCACGGGCGGGGAGGCGGGCAGCGTCCTCAACCCCGCCATGGACCGCCCGGACGTGCTGGAGAACATGGCGGAGATCCGCCGCGAGGAGATGGCGCGGGCCGCGAAGATCCTCGGCGTGCGGCACCGCTGGCTGGGCTTCGTCGACTCGGGCCTGCCCGAGGGCGATCCGCTGCCCCCGCTGCCGGAGGGCTGCTTCGCGCTGAAGCCGCTGGAGGAGTCCACCCCGCCGCTGGTCGAGGTGATCCGCGAGTTCCGCCCGCACGTGATCGTCACCTACGACGAGAACGGCGGCTACCCGCACCCCGACCACATCCGCTGCCACGAGGTCTCGATCGCCGCCTTCGACGCGGCGGGCGACCCGGACCGCTACCCCGGGCTGGGCGAGCCGTGGCAGCCGCTCAAGCTCTACTACTCCCACGGCTTCTCCCGCGCGAAGCTGCTGGCGTTCCACGAGGCGCTGCTCGCGGCCGACCTGGAGTCCCCGTACGCCGAGTGGCTCGCGGGCTGGGGCTCGGACCGCCCGGACGTGATGGAGCGCGTCACCACCCGGGTCGAGTGCGCCGACTGGTTCCCGGTGCGCGACGAGGCCCTGAAGGCGCACGCGACGCAGATCGACCCGGAGAGCCGCTGGTTCGCCGTGCCGCTGGAGATGCAGCGCGAGGTGTGGCCGACCGAGGAGTACGAGTTGGCCAGGTCGCTGGTCGACAGCACCCTGCCGGAGGACGACCTGTTCGCCGGGATCCACGAGAAGGTGACCGCGTGACCGCCCTCGCTCCGATCCCCCTGGAGCAGACCACGGCGCTGGTGCTGGCGCAGCAGCCGTCGACCGAGAAGGACCCCGGCGGGCAGCAGGAGGACTTCGGCAAGTCCTCGCCCCTCGGGCTGCTGCTGCTGGTGGTGTTCCTGATCGCGGTGTTCTTCCTGGTCAAGTCGATGAACAAGCACTTGAAGCGGGTGCCCGCGTCGTTCGACGACCCGGAGCCCGCCGAGGACGGGAAGGCCGGGAGCGGGAAGGCCGAGGGCGAGGTGGCCGGGAAGGACCGGCCGTAGCCCGCTGGGGTGCACGGTGGGGTGACGGGTCGCGGGCCCGGCGCACCGGTACGCGCCGCGCGGGTCGCCCTGGCGGCGGCCGGGGTCCGCTCCGCGACCGGTGCACGCCCGAGGGCGGGTTCGCCGCCCCCGCCCCGGCGGCTGCTCGACGCCGGACCTGGCCGCCCGGCCCTGGCGCCCCCGCCCGGCCTCCGCGCACCGACCGCCCCGGCACCCGCCTCCGCTTCCCCGACAGGGACCTGACCTGGCGCGACACCGACCACGCACAAGTGCGGCTTCGCGTAACGTGGATCAAGGGGTGATCACCTTGGTCGAGGTGGAGGCGTACGACCTGACCTGGCGGCTGGACCCGGCGGCGGACGGGGTGCGCGGCCGCGCCACGCTGCGGTTCCGGGGCGAGCCGGAGCCGGTGGAGGTGTTCGGCGAGGCGCTGGTCCCGACGCGGCGGGAGTCCGGCGGGCTGCGCGTCGAGGCCCTGTTCCCCTACGCGAGGCCGGGGTTCCGCCGCGTCACCGACCCGGTCGACGGCCAGGTCTACCTGTACGCGGCGCCCAACCCCCACCGCGCGCCGCAGAGCCTCGGCCACTCCGCCGACCACCGGCTGCGCGCGCCCGTCACGCTGACCGCCGTCGTGCCGCCCGCGTGGAAGTGCCTGGCCAACGGGCTGCCCGTGGTCGACGGCGGCGAGGTCCGCACCTTCGCGCCCACGGCCCCGACCGCGCCGGCCTGGGTCGCGGCGGCGGCCGGGCCGTTCGTCGAGGTCGCGCCGTCGGTGCACGTGCCGAGGTCGCGGGCCGGGTTCGACGCGACCCGGGTGACCGACCTGGTGGACCGCTCGCTGGCGTTCTTCTCCGAGCTGCTCGCGCCCTACCCGTACCCGAAGTGCGAGCTGGTGTTCGTGCACGACCTGTCGCTGCTGGCGCTGTCCACGCAGGGCCTGATCGTGTTCGACGAGGGCGCGCTCGACCGGTTCGACGACCTCCGGTACGCGACGACCGTGATCGCGCACGAGGTCGCGCACGCGTGGTCCGGCAACCTGGTCGACACCGACATCTGGCTGGTCGAGGGTCTGGCGGTGTACCTGAGCAGGCTGTTCGCCGAGGCCGAGCGGCCCGGCGACGACACCTGGCGCGACCCGCCGGCGCCCGACCTCCCCTACCGGCCGTACCTGGACCGGCTGCTGGAGGTCGAGGCCCGGGTGGGCCGGGAGGGGCTGCTGCGCGGGCTGCGGGCGGTGTTCGCCGAGCTGGCCCACCGCCACGCGGAGCCGGCCGAGTTCGAGGCGCGCTGGGGCTAGTGCGTGACCACCTGGTGGACGTCCACCAGGAACTCGGTGCGCCCGCCCGCCGCCTCGATGCCCCACGGCAGCCGGGTCGACACGGTCACCACCTCGGTGCCGTCGTCCAACCGCCCCCGGCCGACGACCTCGCACCCCACCTGCACCTCGACCGGGTAGGCGGTGTTGGCGCGCAGCCGGTCCTCGTCGTCGAACACGGGCGCCTTGTCGACCATGCTCCAGACGACGCCGTGCGCGTCGGTGAGCTGGACCTCGACCAGACCGGGGAACGGCTCGTCGCCGACCCACCGCACGGCCCGGCCCGTGACGGAGGTCGTGTGCGTGGGCGCGGTCACGCGTAGATCGCGAACCAGATCGCGATGTAGTGGCAGATCGCCGCCAGCACCGTCGCCGCGTGGAAGAACTCGTGGTAGCCGAAGACCTGCGGCCACGGGTTCGGCCAGCGCGTCGCGTAGAACACGGCGCCCGCGGTGTAGAGCAGGCCGCCGGCCAGGAGCAGGACCAGCGCGCCCACGCCCACGTGGTGCAGCAGGTCGGGCAGCACGAACACGGCCACCCAGCCCAGCGCGATGTAGATCGGCACGCCCAGCCACCTCGGCGCGTGCGGCCAGGCCAGCTTGAGCGTGACGCCGCACAGCGCGCCGACCCACACCACGGTCAGCACCACGTTGCCCGTGGCCGGGGCCATCGCGAGCAGCGCGAACGGCGTGTACGTGCCCGCGATGAACACGAAGATCATGGAGTGGTCGAGGCGCTTCATCCAGGTCCGCGCCCGTGCGCTGACCCAGTTGACCCGGTGGTAGAGCGCGCTCACACCGAACAGGCCGAGCACCGTGACGCCGTAGACGGACGTCGCCAGCGTGGCCTTCGGGGACGAGGTGGTCGCGGCCAGGGTGATCAGCGCCGCGCCTGTCACCAGGGAGACGAGGAAGGACCAGAGGTGCAGCCAGCCGCGCATACGCGGCCGCAGTGCGGGAGCCGGGGGTTGCGGGAGCGTGGACGTGGTCACCCGCTCGAGGTTACGGGACCGTAAGTTGCTCGGCACCACGCAACGGAGTGACCGGTCCCACGCGGCGTACGCTCTTCCAGCGTGGGTCTGCGCGAACGCATCAAGGACAAGCTCCTCCTGCCGATCTACGAGTACCGGCTGAACCGGTGGCTCGACGGCAAGCAGCGACCACGTCACGTCGGCGTGGTGCTCGACGGCAACCGCCGCTGGGCCAAGGAGGCGGGCTTCGCCGACGTCGCGCACGGCCACCGCGCGGGCGCGCGCAAGATCCTGGAGCTGCTGACCTGGTGCCGCGAGGCCGAGGTGGAGGTGGTCACGCTGTGGCTGCTGTCCACCGACAACCTCGACCGGCCGGCCGAGGAGCTGCAACCGCTGCTCACCATCATCGCCGACATCGTCGACGAGCTGGCCGAACCGGGCAACCCGTGGCGCGTCCGGCACGTCGGCGCGCTCGACCTGCTGCCCACCGAGACCGCCGCCCGGCTGTCCGCCGCGTCGCTGCGCACCCGCTCCCGCACGGGTCTGGAGGTCAACGTCGCGGTCGGCTACGGCGGCCGGCAGGAGATCGCCGACGCGGTGCGCAAGCTGCTGCTGGAGCACGCCGAGTCCGGTGGGACGATCGAGGAGCTGGCCGAGGTCCTCGACGTGGACCACATCGCCGAGCACCTCTACACCTCCGGTCAGCCCGACCCCGACCTGCTCATCCGCACGTCGGGGGAGCAGCGGCTGTCCGGGTTCATGCTGTGGCAGTCGGCGCACTCGGAGTTCTGGTTCTGCGAGGCGTACTGGCCGGAGTTCCGCCGGACCGACTTCCTGCGCGCCCTGCGCGACTACGCGCTGCGGCACCGCCGGTTCGGGTCCTGAGGGTCGCGGCGGCCGCTTGAGGGCTCGGGCTGCCTGAGGGCCCGGCCGCCTGAGGAGCCAGAACCCGGTGGGCCGAAGCCCCTCGCCCGAAGAACCCCGCACCCGAAGAACCCGAAGCCGGGAACCCCGCCACGCCGAAAGGCGGCACCCCCGGTGGGGAGTGCCGCCTTTCGAGACTTCAACGCTGGCCGGTTGGCCGACGAATCACTCGCCGCCGTTGCCGTCGTTGTCGTCGTTGTCGCTGTTGAGGCAGAGGTTCTCGTCGTTCTGCGACAGGATCGGGACCGCGATCACGTTGGCCTCGACCTCGCAGACGTTGAGGCCCTGGAGCAGGTCGGAGTCGTTGCCGAAGTTCAGCAGACCGAACTGGTCGGCGACCTCGCCCTCCTCGCCCTCGGCGTAGTAGGAGTTCAGCTCACCGATCGCGGTGCTGCTGCCCCAACCGTCGTGGCCGTGGCCGGGGGCCGCGAAGGCCGGAGAGCCCAGCATCACGAGGCCAGCAGCGGCCATGGCGATGACGCCTGCCTTCTTCAACATGTGGAACACACTCCTCTGGTGGGATTTTGTGGTGACCCCCGTAATCCCTGTCGAGCATTCCGGGGAATCTGGCGGCTCAGGCTGTGATGCCCTCGCATCGGTAATTTACCCAACTGCGGCGCTGATGCCAGTCCGCCAACACCATCGTGTGAACTATTTCTTGGTCAGTTTGTTGGCTATGTCGCCCCGGGTAAGAACCATGCCCTTCGGGGGCGGCGCTATTCCACAGCAACGCATTTCCCGACTGTGCTACCCACTAATGGGTGATTAGAGCGGGCGTTCCGCACGCTCCGTATTGGAGGAAATCGATAATGCCTGGTCGCGGTCATGGAGAGCGGTGCCGCTGCCCGGCAAGGGTGAGTCCAGGGTGGTGAGAGGGCGGGGTGAGCCCCGATCGCGTGCCTCCAGGGAAGGCGGGTATCGCGTGACCGCAATCACGGTTTCACCTGAATGCGGAGTGGGTGAAAGGTCGAACCGGAGAAACCGCCGCACCGAAGCGAAGGGCCCGGGAACGCCGAGCCCGAGAACGGCGAACCCCGGAACACCGGGCCCGGGAACGCGAAAAGGGGCGGTGGCCCGCATCGCGGACCACCGCCCCGGCTACGACACCAGGCGGAACGGATCAGCCGTTGTCGTCGTTGTCGTCGTTGTCGGTGTTGATGCAGCCGCCCTCGTCGTTCTGCGACGCGACCGGGATGCCGATCACGTTGACCTCGATCTGGCAGAGGTTGATGTTGCTCGCCAGGTCGGAGTCGTTGCCGAAGTTGATGAGGCCGAACTGGTCGGCGACCTCGTCGCCCTCACCCTCGGCGTAGTAGGAGTTCAGCTCGCCGATGGCGGTCTGGCTGCCCCAGCCCATGCTGTGCTCGTAGGGCTCGCCGGCCAGTGCGAACGCGGGCGACCCGAGCATCATGAGGCCGGCCGCGACCGCGGCGACGGTGCTTGTCTTCTTCAGCACTTCGCTCTCCTGTATCCGTGGGTTTCCCCGGTGGTCCGCTGTCGCCGAATCGCGCGTGCGGGTTCGTCGCGGGCAAACTATCGAATTCGGGGCCCCGGCCGGATGCCTCTAACACCATTGTGTGATGGCCCCCGGGGTACTTGTCCCCCGGAGGAGTGTTCTTTTCACGCACGATTCGCGTCGTCCCCGAGCCCTGTGGTAAATCGGGCGGCCATCTCGTATCGTCTCCAGGCCGTGGACGGCGACTCGATCGTGCGGGAGTACCTGCTGCTGGGGCTGCGGCTCGGCAGGCTGGCGCCCGGCCTGGTGGACTCCTTCACCGGTGACCGCGCGCTGCGCCGCCGGGTCGACGACGAACCGCGCCCCCACCCGGCCAACCTGGCCGACCGCGCCGCGGTGCTGCGCCGCGAGCTGGCCCGGGTCGACGACCTGGAACCGGAGCGCCGCCGCTTCCTGGACGCCCACCTGACGGCCGTCGAGACCACCGCGCGCAAGCTCGCCGGGGTGCGGGTCGGCTTCGTGGACGAGGTCCGGGCCTACTTCCAGGTCGACATCGCGCCCGGCCACCCCGACACCTACCGCCGCGCCCACGCGGAGCTGGACGAGCTGCTGCCCGGCGACGGCTCCCTGACCGCGCGGCTGGCCGACCACCGCGCGCTGGACGAGGTGCCGCCCCGCCTGCTGGCCCCCGCCGTGCACGCCCTGTCCAGCGCGCTGCGCGACCGCGTCCGCGAGCGGTACGAGCTGCCGGCGGAGGAGGTGGTGGAGTACGAGGTCGTCACCGACAAGCCGTGGAGCGGGTTCAACTACTACCTGGGCGGCTTCCGCTCGCGGGTGGCGGTCAACGCCGACCTGGGCCACCGCGTGTCGAACCTGCCGCACCTGGTCGCCCACGAGTCCTACCCCGGCCACCACACCGAGCACTGCCGCAAGGAGGTCGGCCTGGTCGGCAAGCGCGGCCACGCCGAGCAGGCGCTGTTCCTGATCAACACCCCGCAGTGCCTGATGGCCGAGGGCATGGCCGAGTTGGGCCTGCACGCCGTGGTGGGCCGGGGCTGGGGCCGCTGGACCGGGGAGATCATGGCCGACCTGGGCGTGCGGGTCGACGGCGAGCTGGTCGAGCGCGTCGAGGGCGCGCTGGCGGGGCTGCTCACCGTGCGCCAGGACGCCGCGCTGATGCTGCACGACCGGCGCGCCCACCCGGACGACGTGGTCGACTTCCTGCGCCGCTGGCTGCTGGTGCCCGAGCGGCGGGCGCGGCACATGCTGCGCTTCCTGGCCGACCCGCTGTGGCGCGCCTACACCACCACCTACGTCGAGGGCGTGCGGCTGGTCCGGGCGTGGTTGGACCTTCGGTCACCGTCCGACACGCTGAGTGACCGGTACCTGAGGCTGCTGGACGAACCGCTGGTGCCGCGCACCCTCCAGCGGGAGGTGGAGGCGGGTGTGCCCCGGCTGCCCCGTGACTGAGCGCGACCCCGCCCCCGGCGTCCGGCGCAACGCCCCTGAGCTGCGCGGACGAGGCGGTGTTGCGCCGAGGTGACGCCCCCGCTCCGGCAGGAGCACCCCCGGTGGGCGTCTTTCGCGGGTTTTGCCGCCAGGTGACGAATCGGCGAATCACCTGTGTGGCTGCCTGCATAAGAGGGACCGGCGGAGGTAACTTCCGGTTGGCGGGACGCGTCCACTGCGGACCGCGCAGGGAGGCCCTGATCGTGGCTGTTGTGGAATCGCCGGCCAGACCGGCGACGACGAGCGCGAGGGGGCCGGCACCCGGCCTTCGTGGCCGGTGCGCCTGAGCGAGTGAGGCGGACCGGTCGATCGGGGTGGTTGCCTGGCCCAGCGAGGAGCGGATGCGGGTGCCGCGTTCGCGAGGAGTTGCCGTGAACGCACGACGACCCGCGAGCCGTTCCTCAGGCTCATCGCGCAGCACGTCCCGGCGCCGGGGTGCGCCCTCGGTTCACACGTACGTGGTGGACACCTCCGTGCTGCTCTCCGACCCCCTGGCCACCACGCGGTTCGCGGAGCACGAGGTCGTGCTGCCGCTCGTGGTGATCAGCGAGCTGGAGGGCAAGCGGCACCACCCCGAACTGGGCTGGTTCGCCCGGGAGGCGCTGCGCCTGCTCGACGACCTCCGGCTCAAGCACGGCAGGCTGGACAACCCGGTGCCCATCGGCGACCTCGGGGGCACCCTGCGCGTCGAGCTCAACCACTCCGACCCGGAGGTGCTGCCCGCGGGTTTCCGCACGGACTCCAACGACGCCCGGATCCTGGCCTGCGCGCTCAACCTCGCGGCCGAGGGCAACGCCGTCACGCTGGTCACCAAGGACATGCCGCTGCGCGTCAAGGCCGGTGCCGTCGGCCTCGCCGCCGACGAGTACCGGGCGCAGGACGTCGCGCTGTCGGGCTACTCGGGCATGTCCGACCTGGACGTCGACCAGGCGGTGGTGGACGCCCTGTACCGCGAGGGCTCGGTCGACCCGGTGCCGTTCGACCTCGCGCACGTGGCCGAGCTGCCGTGCCACAGCGGGCTGCGGCTGCTCGCGGGCACGTCGAGCGCGCTGGGCCGGGTCACCCCGGACAAGCGGGTCAGGCTGGTGCGCGGCGACCGCGAGGCGTTCGGCCTGCACGGCCGCTCCGCCGAGCAGCGCGTGGCGCTGGACCTGCTGCTGGACACCGAGGTCGGCATCGTCTCGCTGGGCGGGCGGGCCGGCACCGGCAAGTCGGCGCTCGCGCTGTGCGCGGGCCTGGAGGCGGTCATGGAGCGCCGCCAGCACCGCAAGGTCGTGGTCTTCCGCCCGCTGTACGCGGTGGGCGGGCAGGAGCTGGGCTACCTGCCCGGTTCGGAGACCGAGAAGATGCAGCCGTGGGCGCAGGCGGTGTTCGACACCCTCGGCGCGCTGGTGAGCCAGGACGTGCTGGAGGAGGTCATGGACCGCGGCATGCTGGAGGTGCTGCCGCTGACCCACATCCGCGGTCGGTCGCTGCACGACTCGTTCGTGATCGTGGACGAGGCGCAGTCGCTGGAGCGCAACGTGCTGCTGACCGTGCTGTCGCGGCTGGGCGCCAACTCGCGGGTGGTGCTCACCCACGACGTGGCGCAGCGCGACAACCTGCGGGTCGGGCGGCACGACGGCGTGCTGGCGGTGATCGAGAAGCTGAAGGGCCACCCGCTGTTCGCGCACGTCACGCTGACCAGGTCGGAGCGCTCGCCGATCGCGGCGCTGGTGACCGAGATGCTGGAGGACTACACCCTCTGACGCGCCGGTGACCGGGGGAGGGGCTCGCCCGCGCGGGCCCCTCCGCCCCGCGCGGGCGGGCCACCGGACCCGCCTAGCGGCTCACCACCCCGAGGGCAGCGGCCGGCCCTCGGCGAACCCGGCCGCGCTCTGCACGCCCAGGGTGGCCCGCTCGTGGAACTCCTCCAGGGTCTGCGCGCCCGCGTACGTGCAGGCCGAGCGGACGCCCGCGGTGATCGAGTCGAGCAGGTCCTCCACGCCGGGCCGCAGCGGGTCCAGCCGCATCCGCGAGGTGGAGATGCCCTCCTCGAACAGGCCCTTCCTCGCCCGGTCGAACGCGTTGTCGGTGCGCGTGCGGGCGCTGACGGCCCGCTTGGAGGCCATGCCGAAGGACTCCTTGTAGAGCCGGCCCTGCTCGTCGCGCTGGAGGTCGCCGGGCGACTCGTAGGTGCCCGCGAACCAGGAGCCGACCATGACGTTGGCGGCGCCGGCGGCCAGGGCCAGGGCCACGTCGCGCGGGTGCCGGACGCCGCCGTCGGCCCACACGTGCCTGCCGAGCCGGCGGGCCTCCGCGGCGCACTCGGCGACGGCCGAGAACTGCGGGCGGCCCACGCCGGTCATCATCCGGGTGGTGCACATGGCGCCGGGGCCGACGCCGACCTTGACGATGTCCGCGCCCGCCTCGACCAGGTCGCGGACGCCCTCGGCGGTGACCACGTTGCCCGCGACCACCGGCACGGCCGGCCCGGCCTCGCGGACGGCCTTGAGCGCGGCGAGCATCTTCTCCTGGTGGCCGTGCGCGGTGTCCACCACCAGCGCGTCCACCCCGGCCGCCAGCAGCTCCCCGGCCTTGGCGGTGACGTCGCCGTTCACGCCGATCGCGGCGACCACCCGGAGCCGGCCCGCGCCGTCCAGGGCGGGCTGGTAGACGTCGGCGCGCAGCGCGCCCAGGGCGGTCAGCACGCCGCGCAGCCGGCCCCGGTCGTCCACGCCCAGCGCGACGTGCCGGGTGCCGCCGGTCAGCGCGTCGAACACCCCGCGCGGGGCGGTGTCCATCGGCAGGGTGGTGAGGCGCTCGTCGGCCACGTCGCGCAGGCGGGTGAAGCGGTCCACCCCGGCGCACGAGGCCTCGTCGACCACGCCCACCGGCCGACCGTCGCCGTCGACCACGACGACCGCGTTGTGGGCCCGCTTGTGCAGCAGGTTCAGCGCGTCCGCCACCGAGTCGCCGGGGGCCAACGTCAGCGGGGTGTCCCACACCGGGTGGCGCTCCTTGACCCACCCGACGATCTCGGCCACCGCCTCGGGCGCCACGTCCTGCGGCAGCACCACCAGGCCGCCGCGCCGGGCCACCGTCTCGGCCATCCGCCGCCCGGCCACCGCGGTCATGTTGGCGACCACGACGGGGATGGTGGCGCCCGTGCCGTCGGCGGTCGACAGGTCGACGCCGAACCGCGAGTCCACGGCCGAGCGGCCGGGCACGAGGAACACGTCGTCGTAGGTCAGGTCGTAGCTGGGCCGATGCCCTTCGATGAATCGCACGAGAACCTGACGATACCCCTCCGGGGCCCGTCCGTCCTGGTCGTGCGCCGACTTCACGGGGTCGTGGCGCCACCTCCCGCCGGACCGGCGCCGGGCAGCAGGGCCCGCACGGCGTCGAGGGTGTCGGCGTCGGCCGGCTCCTTGTCCGGCCGGTAGCGGACCACGCGGGCGAACCGCAGCGCCACGCCGCCGGGGTAGCGGGTGCTGACCTGCGCGCCGTCCAGCTCGATCTCGACGACCAGCTCGGGGCGCACGGTGACCACGCCGTTCTCGTCCGAGGTCGAGCGGGCCAGGAGTTCGCGGGTCTGCCAGGCCAGCAGCTCGTCGGTCAGGCCCTTGAACGTCTTGCCGACCATGACCGGCGGACCGCCGTCGGGGTCGCGGGCGCCCAGGTGCAGGTTCGACAGCAGGCCCCGGCGCCTGCCGCCGCCCCACTCGACGCCGATCACCACCAGGTCGAGGGTGTGGACCGGCTTCACCTTCTGCCAGGCCCGGCCGCGGCGGCCGGCGGCGTAGACCGAGTCCAGGGCCTTGACCACCACGCCCTCGTTGCCCGCGGCCAGCGCCTCGTCGAGCACGGCGGCGGCCTGGTCGGCGGTCGGCCGCACCCGGCCGGGGATGACGTGGTCGCCGGCGACCCGCCGCAGCGCGTCCAGCCGGTGGCGCAGCGGCTCGTCGAGCAGGTCGCGGCCGTCGAGGTGCAGGCAGTCGAAGAAGAACGGGCTGAGCAGCAGGTCCCTGGTGCTCCCGGCCGAACCGCGTCGCCCGGCCGCGGCGTCCAGCAGGGCGCCGAAGCGGCTCATCGTCTCCTGGAACGGGCGGGGCCTGCCGTCGTCGGTGAGGGCCAGCGTCTCGCCGTCCAGGACCACCGAGTCGCACGGCAGGCCGCGGACCAGGTCGACCAGCTCGGGGACGGTCGAGGTGACCTCGCGCAGCGTGCGGGTGAAGACGCGGACCACGTCGCCGTCCCGGTGCACCTGGATGCGCGCACCGTCGAGCTTGTGCTCCACCGCGGTCTCGCCCAGCTCGGCCAGGGCCTCCGGCAGCGACTCGGCGGGGGAGGCGAGCATCGGCCGGACCGGGCGGCCCACCTCCAGCCGGAACGCCGCCAGCGTGGCCTCGCCCGCCAGCGCGGCCACGGCGGTGGCGGGCAGGCTGCCGGAGAGCATGAACGCCCGCCGCACCACCTCGCCGGGCACCTCGGCGGCCTGGGCGATCGCGTCCAGCATCACCCCTTCGAGGGCGCCCTGCCGCAGCTCGCCGGTGAGCAGGCGCTTGAGGAAGTCCTGCTCGGCGGCGGTGGCGCGGGAGAACAGCGCGCGCAGCGCCTCGACCCGCCGCGCCGCCGAGCCCTTGCCGCCGAGGGCGGCGTAGTCCCCCAGCGCCCCGTCGACGTCGGACACGGTGAGCGAGGGTTCGGCGGCGGGCGGCACGTCGAGGTCGAGCACCGTTCGCCAGCCCGCCCCGATGCGCCCCTGGCTGGGCACGCCCACCAGGAACGACACCACGGCGGGCGTGCCCGTCCGGCGGACCAGGTCGGCCAGCGCCCCGACCTTGGCCAGGCGGGAGCGCGTCGCCCCGACGGCGGCGGACGTCTCGACCACTTCGGTGAACAGCACGCCCACCATGGTGCACCGGACCACCGACAGGGGCTGATCAAGCGCGGGGCCCAAAGTCCTGAGCGTTGAACTCGGTGGTCCTGGACGTACGACACGGTGGTCCTGGGCGTACGACTCGCGGGGTCTGGGCGTACGACTCGCGCGGGGTCAGGGGTGGCCGGTGGCCATGCGGAGGACGTCCAGGGCCTCGTCCAGCTGGGTCTCGGTGAGCTTCGCGGGGACGTGGCCGCGCTCCAGGACCACCTCGCGGATGGTCTTGCGCTCCTTGAGCGACTGCTTGGCGATCGACGCCGCCTCCTCGTAGCCCAGGTAGCGGTTCAGCGGGGTGACGATGGAGGGGGAGGACTCGGCGTACTCGCGCATCCGCTCCACCTGCGGCTCGGCGCCGGTCAGCACCTTGTCGGCCAGCAGGCGGGCGACGGCGGCCAGCAGGCGGGACGACTCCAGCACGTTGCGGGCGATCACCGGCAGCATCACGTTGAGCTGGAAGTTGCCCTGCGAGCCCGCGAACGCCACCGCCGCGTCGTTGCCGATGACCTGGGCGACGACCATCATCGCCGCCTCGGGGATCACCGGGTTGACCTTGCCCGGCATGATCGACGAGCCCGGCTGGAGGTCCGGCAGGGCCAGCTCGCCCAGGCCGGTGCGGGGGCCGGAGCCCAGCCAGCGCAGGTCGTTGGCGATCTTGTAGAGGCCCACGGCCGTCGCCCGGAGCTGGCCGGAGACCTCGACCACGCCGTCCTGGGTGGCCTGGGCCTCGAAGTGGTCGCGCGCCTCGGTCAGCGGCAGGCCGGTGGTCGCCGCCAGCTCCGCCGAGACGGCCGCGCCGAAGCCCGCCGGCGCGTTGAGGCCGCTGCCCACGGCCGTGCCGCCGATCGGCAGCTCCGCCAGGCGGGGCAGGGACGAGGTCAGCCGCTCGACGCCGTGGCGCACCTGGGTGGCCCACGCGCCCACCTCCTGGCCCAGGGTGACCGGCACGGCGTCCATCAGGTGCGTGCGACCCGACTTGACCAGCGAGGTCCAGTCCGCGGCGCGGGCCTCCAGGACGCCCGCCAGGTGCTCCAGCGCCGGGATCACCTCGCGCGCCACGGCCTCGGTCGCGGCCACCCGCAGGGTCGTCGGGAACGTGTCGTTGGACGACTGGGAGGCGTTGACGTGGTCGTTCGGGTGCACGTCCCGGCCCAGCGCCCGGCTCGCCAGGGTGGCGATCACCTCGTTGGCGTTCATGTTCGACGAGGTGCCCGACCCGGTCTGGAACACGTCCACCGGGAAGTGCGCGTCGTGCCGGCCGCCGGCCACCTCGTCGGCGGCGGCCGCGATGGCGCCCGCCACTTCGGGTTCCAGCACCCCCAGCCGCTCGTTCACCCGCGCCGCGGCCGCCTTCAGCAGGCCCAGCGCCCGGATCTGCGCGCGCTCCAGACCCCGTCCGGAGATCGGGAAGTTCTCCACCGCGCGCTGCGTCTGCGCACGCCACAGCGCGTCGACCGGCACCCGGACCTCGCCCATGGTGTCGTGCTCGACGCGGTACTCCTGTTCGCCCATGACACCGAGTTTGGACCGCCTTGCCTAACTGGGCACGGTGGCGCGGAACACCTATGGTCCTCGTCATGGACCTTGAGGTCGACCTGCTCATCGTGGGCGCGGGCCCCACGGGGTTGTTCGCCGCCTACTACGCGGGTTTCCGGGACCTGTCCGTCGCGCTGGTCGACGCGCTGCCCGAGGCGGGTGGTCAGGTCACCGCGATGTACCCGGAGAAGATGATCTTCGACGTGGCCGGGTTCCCGGCCGTGCGCGGGCGCGAGCTGGTCGACGGGCTGGTGCGGCAGGCCGACCAGTGGAAGCCGACCTACCTGCTCGGCCGCCAGGCCCGCACGCTGTCCACTGTGGACGACCGGCTGCACGTCGGCCTGGCCGACGGCGCGGTGGTGAAGGCGGGCGCGGTGCTGGTCACGGCCGGCATGGGGGAGTTCACGCCGCGGCCGCTGCCCGCCGGGGACGGCTGGCTGGGCCGGGGCGTGGTCCACTTCGTGCCCGCGCTCGCCGCGCACACCGGTCAGCACGTGGTGGTCGTCGGCGGCGGCGACTCGGCGTTCGACTGGGCGCTGGCGCTGGCCCCGATCGCGGCGAGCGTCACCGTGGTGCACCGCCGCGCCACCTTCCGCGCCCACCCGCCGACCGTGCGGCAGGTGCGCGACCTGGGGGTGCCGGTCGTCACCGACGCCGAGGTGCTGGAGCTGCGCGGCGACCCGGAGCTGGCCGAGGTGGAGCTGGGCCTCAAGGGCGGCGGGCGCACGGTGCTGCCCGCGCAGGCGGTGGTGGCCGCGCTGGGCTTCACCGCCGACCTCGGGCCGATCGAGTCGTGGGGCCTGGAGCTGGACCACCGGGCGGTCGTGGTGGACACCACCATGCGCACCGCCCGCGACCGCGTCTACGCGGCGGGCGACGTCGCCCAGTACCCCGGCAAGGTCAAGCTGATCGCCACCGGCTTCGGCGAGGCGGCCACCGCGGTCAACAACATCGCCGTGCTGCTCAAGCCGGGGGCGCACCTGTTCCCCGGCCACTCCAGCAACGCGGGCTGAGCGGGTCCCCCGCCCCCGGGCGGGGGCGGGGGACCACCGGGACGGTCAGGCCACCACCTGCACCTGCTCGCCCGGGAAGAGGTTGTCGTAGAACGTCAACGAATCCTGCGGGCCCAGCCGCACGCAGCCGTGGGACTGCGACGCGGTGTCGCCCTGGTGGAACGCGATGCCGGTGGTGGTGAAGTACACCGAGTTGGGCATCGGTCCGTTGTAGGGCACGCTCCAGTCGTTCTTCACCTTGCGCAGCACCGGGTACGTGCCGACCGGGGTCTCGTACCCCGGCATCCCGTGGGACGCCGCGACGGGACCGTAACTCGCGCTGCCGTTGTAGATCAGCCACGCCTGGTTGGTGGACAACTTCACGCACGCCCCGTTCGGGATCGAGCACGGCGTGCCGGTGGAGGCGGTGGCGGGGACCGCGAGGCCGAAGGACAAGGCCGCCGCGGCCGCTGCAACCGTTGCAGTACCGAGCGTCTTCTTCATCTCGAATCACCCCTCGCCCTTCGGCTACCCCGGGGTAGGTGTGACCCAAACCGCTCACATTCCCAGACCGTCACCTGGACCCGCGCCCCGACCCGGAGGGTCTCGAAGTGCTTCGCGGCGGCCTCGCGCGACAGGTGGACGCACCCGTGCGACTGCTCGACCAGGCTGCCCTCGTGGAACGCGATGCCGTTGCCCACGAAGTAGGTGGAGAACGGCATGGGCGCGTTGTAGGGGCGGCTCCGGTCGTCGCGCGCCTTCCACAGCACCGAGAACGTGCCCACCGGCGTCTCGTGACCGGGGCGGCCGGAGGTGGTCGGCACCGGGCCGTGGTCGTGGTCGGCGCCGCGGTCGGTTCCGAGTGGGTGCGGCGGTGGGGGGCCGGCGGGCGCGGACGGCGCCGCCGAGTCCGAAGTGGACGGAGCGGCGGGCGGAGCGGCGGTCGGCCCGCCCGGTGACGAATCGGGAAGGGCCGCCCCACCCGGAGGTGGGACGGCCCTCGAACGCCGGTGCGGGGAGCGGTCAGACCGTGCCCGCGTACTGGCTGATCCACGAGCGGAACGCCGGCACGTCCATGTAGATCGACGGGCCGGTGGCGCAGGTGGAGCTGTTGTTGCCCGCGCGGCTGGTGGCGCCGATCAGCTGCCACGCGCCGCCCACCGACTTGATCTGCGGACCGCCCGAGTCGCCGTAGCAGGCGCCCGCCCGGCCACCGGGGTTGTTCGTGCAGATCTCGTACGAGCCGTAGATGCCCGAGCAGCTGCCGTCCGAGACGATCGAGGTGTTCAGCTCCTGGAGCGTCACCGGCGCGCCGCAGCCGCCGGCGGGGGCGCAGGTCTGGCCCCAGCCGATGATGCGGGTGGCGGTGCCGGTCGCGCCCGAGGACGAGGCCACCGAGATCGGCGCCTGGCTCACCGAGGTGGACAGGCGCACCAGCGCGATGTCGTAGCTGGAGTGGACGACGACCTGGGCGCCGGTCGCGACCGTGCCGCCGCTGGTGCGGTTGGTCGTGCCGATGCGGGCCCGGATCGACGACGCCGAGCGGCCCTGCACGCAGTGCTTGGCCGTGACCACCCAGTTGGCCTTGATCAGCGAGCCGCCGCAGAAGTGGCTGCCCGAGGTGCTCTGCAGGGACACCATGAACGAGTAGGTCTGCGTGGCGTTGCCGCCGCCCACGATGAACGGGGTGACCTCGCCGTCCGCCGCCGGGGCCGCCGCCGCCCCGGCCGCGCCCGCGAGAGCCGCGCCGATCGCCACCGCGAAAGCGGTGAACAGGGTACGAACCTTCATCGTTTCCTCTCCGTACCCGGCGCAGGGTTGCCGGGCACGAATCGGAAACTAGGGATGAACGCTGCGTGATCAACACAGCCGATCGGCCGGTAACGCGGATTGACAGTTGACAACCGGTCCCGGCGGCGCCGGGGTCACGGCAGCGGGGGCAGGGCCCCCTGGTCGCCCGCGGGGACGTCGAAGTCCACCGAGGCGTACTCGCGGAGCTTGTCCATCCGGTGGAACCCGTCGATCATGCGCACCGTGCCGGACTTCGAGCGCATCACGATCGACTGCGTGGTGCAGCCGCCCGCCCGGTAGCGCACGCCGCGCACCAGGTCGCCGTCCGTGACGCCGGTCGCGCAGAAGAACACGTTGTCGCCGCTCACCAGGTCGTCGGTGGTCAGCACCCGGTCGAGGTCGTGCCCGGCGGCCAGCGCCCGCTCCCGCTCCTCGTCGTCCTTCGGCCACAGCCTGCCCTGGATCGAGCCGCCCACGCACTTCAGCGCCGCCGCCGCGATGATGCCCTCGGGCGTGCCGCCGATGCCCACCAGCAGGTCGATGCCGGTGTTCGGGCGGGCCGCCGCGATCGCGCCCGCCACGTCGCCGTCGGAGATGAACTGGATGCGGGCGCCCGCCGCGCGCACGTCCCGCACGATCGACTCGTGCCGAGGCCGGTCCAGGATGCACACCACCACGTCGGAGACGTCGCCGTGCTTGGCCTTGGCGACCCGCCGGATGTTCTCCCCGATCGGGGCGGTGATGTCGATGACGTCCGCCGCCTCCGGCCCGGTGGCCAGCTTCTCCATGTAGAACACCGCGGACGGGTCGAACATCGCGCCGCGCTCGGCCACCGCGAGCACCGCCAGCGCGTTCGGCATCCCCTTGGCCATCAGCGTGGTGCCGTCGATCGGGTCCACGGCCACGTCGCACTCCGGCCCGTTGCCGTCGCCGACCTCCTCGCCGTTGAACAGCATGGGCGCCTCGTCCTTCTCGCCCTCGCCGATCACCACCACGCCCCGCATCGAGACCGTCCCGATGAGCTTGCGCATGGCGTCCACGGCCGCGCCGTCGCCGCCGTTCTTGTCGCCCCGGCCGACCCAGCGCCCGGCGGCCATCGCGGCCGCCTCGGTCACCCGGACGAGCTCCAGCGCGAGGTTCCGGTCGGGTGCTTCGCGACGACGCTCGGACGGGCTGCTGGTCATGTGGCGCTCCCTCGTGAGGCTGCCGGACTGGTTCGCCGACCGGGTGGGACCGCGGAGGTCGATTACCGGTCGGTAGACCAATCCTCGCACGTGGTCACGTCCCGGCCACGTCCTCCTCGGTCACACCCAGCGCTTGATCGATCCGCTCGCGGGCGCCCGCGAGCAGCCGCTCGCAGGTCTTGGCCAGCGCCTCGCCCCGCTCCCACAGCCGCAGCGACTCGTCCAGCGACAGGCCGCCGGCCTCCAGCCTGCGGACCACCTCCACCAGGTCGTCCCTGGCCTGCTCGTAGCCCAGTTCCTCGACGGCCGGCGCACCGGCTGCGGGCTCGTTCACGTGACCGACTTCCCCACTCTGCTCCGTACGTGGGCCACGACCGAGGCCACCGCCTGGTCGTAGCCGATGAACGCCTCGGCGAACTCCGCGCCGTCGCCCTCGCGGACCGCGTCGTCGATGCGGTGCGCGGCGGCGGCGACGCGCGTGCGGTGCACCGAGCCGCGGCCCAGCCACCACCGCACCCCGGCGTAGCCGGAGGTCGCCTCGGACAGGTCGTGCAGGCGCTCCACCAGCGCCGCCCGACCGGACGCGCAGCCCGCCACCAGCGCCAGCCAGCAGTCGGCCGCGGCCCGGTCGGCTAACTCCGCCCGGTCGCGCACGGTGCGCGCGCCCTCGTCGTCGTCGACCGCGGCGGCCATCGTCAAGGGCAGGAACGTGGGCTCACGTGCCGGGTTCGGCACCACCGCCTCCTTCCTCCGACCGGTGGCCGTGCTCGTCGGTAATCATCGGACGACCGTCCCCGCCGCCGATCGCGACCACGTGCACGGTCCCGTCGGCCACGCGCACCCGCAGGAAGGCGCCCGGGGGCGCCTGGGAGGTCGACCGGAGCACCCCGCCCACCTCGCCCCCCGGTGTGACGAGCTGCACCACCGCGTACCCCCGGGCCAGCGTGGCGGCGGGCCCGAGGGTCGTCAAGCGGGCCCGCGTGGCGGTCAGCCCCGCCGCCTCCGAGTCGAGCCGGTTGCGCACCGCGCGCCGGGCCCGCTCCCGCAGCCGGTCCACGTCCTCGGCGCGCCGGTCCAGCGGGCCGTGCGGGTCGGCCAGCACCGGCCTGGTGCGCAGCGACGCCAGCAGCCGGTGCTCGCGGTCCACCCAGCCGTGCAAGGCGCGGCGGCCCCGGTCGCGCATCTGGCGGACCCGCTGGGTCTCCTCCGCCACGTCCGGCACCACCCGCTTGCCCGCGTCGGTGGGCGTGGAGCAGCGCACGTCCGCGACGTGGTCCACCAGCGGCGAGTCCGGCTCGTGCCCGATCGCCGACAGCACCGGCGTGCGGCAGGACGCCACCGCCCGGCACAGCGCCTCGTCCGAGAACGGCAGCAGGTCCTCGACGCTGCCGCCGCCGCGCGCCAGCACGATGACGTCCACTTCGGAGTCCTGGTCCAGTGTCGACAGTGCGGTGAGGATCTGCGGCACGGCCGACACGCCCTGCACGGCCACGTTCACCACCCGGAACCGCGCGCCCGGCCACCGGGCGTGCGCGTTGGTCAGCACGTCCCGCTCCGCGGCCGACGTCCGCCCGGTGACGAGGCCGATCTTGTTGGGCAGGAACGGGGGCCTGCGCTTGCGCCGCGGGTCGAACAGCCCCTCCGCGGCCAGCAGCTTCTTCACCCGCTCGATCCGGGCCAGCAGCTCGCCGATGCCGACCTGGCGGATCTCGTCCACGCGCAGGCTGAGCGTGCCGCGGTTGGGGTAGAAGTGCGGTTTGCCGTGCACCACCACGCGGCTGCCCTCGGTCAGCTGGAGCTCGCGCACCACGCCGACGGGCGCGGTGAGCTGCATCGACATGTCCGCCGAGGGGTCACGCAGGGTGAGGAACGCGGTCGACGTGCCGGGCCGGGCGCTCAGCTGGGTGACCTGGCCCTCCACCCACACGTCGCCGAGGCGGTTGATCCAGTCGAAGATCTTGCGCGCGACCGTCCGCACCGGCCACGGGTTCTCCGGACTGGACCTCTCCTCAGCCACCGGACCCCAGGTTCGCGATGCGGCGCGTCAGCATCCCGGTGAACTCGGGGCGCGCGGCGTGCGTGCGCTCGTGGGCGAGCAGCTGCTCCAGGTCCGGCGCGGACAGCGTGCGCAGCCGCGCCCGCAGCTGCGGCAGCGTCAGCTCGTCGTAGTTCGGCAGCACCGCGGGCGGTTCGGCGGCCAGGGCCCGTTCCTCCTGGGCCCACGGGTCCTCGGCGCCCGGACCCCCGTCGTCGGTGTCCAGCCCGGCGCCCGGGACCACGCCCAGGTCCGGGACCACGCCCAGGTCCGGGACCGCGACCGGGGCCGGGTCCACGTCGACGTCCGTGGCCGCGGTCCCGTCCTCGTCGAAGGTCGCCCACTCGGGCTCCTGGTCGGCCGGCCGCAGCACCGACAGCACGTCGTCGCCCTTGATTGCGAGCTCGGTCACCCGCTGCTGGACCCGCATGGACAGCTGGAGAGCCTCGCTGACGACGGTCACCGGCAGACCCACGAGCTGGTGCGGCAGCTTGCGGGCCTGCTCGACGGCGGTGACCGCGAGTCCCGCGGCGAGGCGGACGGGCAGCGGCAGTGGCTTCATGGCTACAGCCTGCCGCAGTCGGCCGCCCGATGCCTACACGTGGCACGCCGTACCCTGGGGACATGGACAAGCGAGTGCTCCTGGCGAAGCCGCGCGGCTACTGCGCCGGCGTGGACCGTGCCGTGGTGACCGTGGAGAAGGCGCTGGAGCAGTACGGCGCGCCGGTCTACGTGCGCAAGGAGATCGTCCACAACAAGCACGTCGTCGAGACGCTGTCCGACCGGGGCGCGATCTTCGTCGACGAGACCGACGAGGTGCCCGAGGGCGCCCTGGTCGTGTTCTCCGCGCACGGCGTGTCGCCCGCCGTGCACCAGGAGGCGGCCTCGCGCTCGCTGCGCACCATCGACGCCACGTGCCCGCTGGTGACCAAGGTCCACAACGAGGCCAAGCGCTTCGCCCGCGACGACTACGACATCCTGCTCATCGGCCACGAGGGGCACGAGGAGGTCGAGGGCACGCAGGGCGAGGCCCCCGAGCACATCCAACTCGTCGACACCGCCGAGGACGTCGGCAAGGTCGAGGTGCGCGATCCGTCCAAGGTGGTCTGGTTGTCCCAGACCACGCTGTCGGTCGACGAGACGATGGTGCGGGTGCGGCAGCTCAAGGAGCGGTTCCCGGACCTCCAGGAGCCGCCGTCGGACGACATCTGCTACGCCACGTCCAACCGGCAGACCGCGGTGAAGACCATGGCGCCGGAGTGCGACCTGGTGCTGGTGGTCGGGTCGAGGAACTCGTCCAACTCGGTGCGGCTGGTGGAGGTGGCGCTCCAGGCGGGCGCGCGGGCCTCCTACCTGATCGACTACGCCCGCGAGGTCGACGAGGCGTGGCTGGAGGGCGTGACCACGGTCGGTGTGACCTCGGGCGCGTCGGTGCCGGACATCCTGGTGATGGACCTGCTCAAGCACCTCGCGGAGCGGGGCTACGGGCAGGTGGAGGAGATCACCACGGCGAACGAGAAGATCGCCTTCGCGCTGCCCCGCGAGCTGCGCAAGGACATGGTGCGCTGACGGTCGCCCGGGGCCGGCCGGGACCGGCCGGCCCCGGGCGACCCCGATCAGCCCCGGTCGTAGCGGTGGTCCGGCGGGTTCGGCGGCCAGGCCACCCCGTCGTCCTTGTACCAGATCCGCTCGCACTCGCCCTGCTCGCCGCACTTCTTCGCCCGCTCGCGCCACCCGGCCATCGCCAGCAGCCCGGCCTTGTCGCCGCGCGTGAGCACGTCGTTCCAGCTGGACACCAGGTTCGAGGTCCGCGGGCCCATGAGCGTGGGCTCACCGTGGAACTCCTCGTGGTAGTGGTTGAGCCCCATCATGTGCGCCAGTTCGTGCACGACCTTCAACGCGATGTCGTAGCGGGCCTCGCGCTCGCCGTCCAGGCTGCGCTCGGCCAGGTCGTCCCACGCGGACAGGAACGCGAAGCTGATGTTGCCGCCGGTGTAGACCAGGCCGCGCCGGTCGGCGGTGGTGCCGGGGAAGGCGATCCCGATGGACCCGGTCAGCTGCGGGTCGAAGGTGATGCTGATCTGGTTCGCCGGGCGCGGCGTGGTCAGGTAGGGCTCCTCGTCGTAGCCCAGGTACTCCAGGCGTCCGCCGACCCACTTGTTGGTCTCCAGGACCATCGTCGACATCACGTCGTCGACGCCCTTCAACCACTTCTTCTCCCGCTTCACGCGCGAGTCGTCCTCGGGCAGGCCGCGGCGGTTGCGGTAGAGCTTGACGGTGTAGTGGTCCATCAGCTCGTAGTAGGCCGGGTTGCGCACCCCGCGGAACTGGAGCAGGTTGAAGCCGTACCGGTTCTCGACGTCGCCCGAGTCGGTGGCGATCGGGTCGACCAGCATCTTGTCCGGCTGGTAGGGGGTGCGCCCGAGACCGGGGTCGAACGGGGGCGCGGCGGAGGCGGGCGCGGCCGTCACCACCGACGCGAGCACCACGGCGGCGCCGACGACACCGAGGCGCGTTCGTCCGGTAATGGTGTGCATGGTTGTCCCTCCATTGTCGGAGCGCACGCGGAAAATGCGTGCGGAACAGATGGGGAAATTCCTCGGGCGGTGATCGGAAATGATTTCCGCCCGGCGTCACCCCGCGTGTCGTCGACGGCCGGGTGCGTGTTGCGCGCCCCGTGGGGTGTTTTTATTCCATTCTGCGGCGCCGGCTCGGGATCGCCGCGGCGATCCTCCCACGGGGGTACGACACTTCCGGCTCCCCGCGGCCCCTGCCTGCGCCGATGGCGAAAGCGTTGGCGACCCCCCGCGAGTTCCCGTTTGCTGGGCGGATGAGCACCGTGCTGATCGGGGTGGAGAACGTCGCCACCCCCAAGTGGGCCCGTCGCCGCGGCGGGATGTCGGTGAGCCTGGGCAAGGCGCTGCGCAGCCTGCCCAGGGCCGTGGCGACGGTGACGCGCCTGGCGTGGGCGACCTCGCCGCGCCTGACCGTGCTCGCGGGCGTGGTGCACGTCGTCTCGGGCGGGGTCACCGCGTTCGGCCTGCTGGCCACCGCCGACGTGTTCACCGCGCTGCTGCGCGACGGGCCGACCCCCGACCGGGTGGCCCGCGCGCTGCCCGCGCTGGCCGTGGTGGTGGGGTCGCTGGTGGTCCGCGCGCTGCTCGACACGGCCGTGTCCGCGGTGGAGAGCTCGCTGCGCCCGCGCCTCACCCGGGCGGCGAACGACGAGGTCACGGCGGTGCTCGTGCGGGCGCAGCTGCTCGCGTTCGAGGACGCCGACTTCCGCGAGCTGGCCCGCCAGGGCGGCCGGCGCGGCGTCCGCTCGATGGAGTCCAGCCTCCGGTACCTGGCCGACCTGCTCTCCGGCGGCGTCTCGCTGCTGGCCGCGGTGGTGACGGTCGGCCTGCTCAACCCGTGGCTCGCGCCCGCGCTGCTGCTCGCCGCCCTGGCCAACGCGTGGGCGGCGGCGCGCGCCTCGAAGCTGCGCTACGACCACTTCCTGGACTCGGTCACCCGCAACACCCGCAAGGGCGTGGTGGAGCAGGTCGCCACCGAGCGGGACTTCGCCCTCGAACGCCACGCGCTGGCGCTCCAGGAGCGGCTGCTGGCCGAGCACCGCCGGATCGCCGACAGCCTGGTGGTCGACGAGATCCGGATGGCGCACCGGACGAACGCGGTGCGGCTGGTCGGCCGGGCGCTCGCGGGCCTCGGCACCGGCGTCGCCTACGCGGTGCTCGGCCTCCTGCTGCACACCGGGGCGATGGAGCTGGCGCTGGCGGGCACGGCGGTGCTGGCCATGCGCACCGGGTTCTCCTCGCTGGCCGGCACCACCCGCGCGGTCAACGCGCTCTACGAGGACTCGTTCTACATCGACTTCTACCGCAAGCTGCTCGCCGAGGGCGCGGAACGGGCCCAGGCGGGCTCCGGCGCCCGGCCGCCCGCCGACCCGGCGCTGATCACCCTGGAGCGGGTGTCGTTCACCTACCCGGGCGGGAAGAAGCCCGCGCTGCGCGAGGTGGACCTGACCGTGGCGCGGGGCGAGGTCGTCGCGCTGGTGGGCGAGAACGGCTCGGGCAAGACCACCCTGGGCAAGGTGCTGACCGGCCTCTACCCGGCCTCGTCGGGCACGGTCCGCTGGGACGACGTGGACCTGGCGGCGGCCGACCCGAACCTGGTGCACTCGTCGATCGCGGTGATCGCGCAGGACCCGGCGCAGTGGCCGATGACCGCCCGGCACAACGTGCTGGTCGGCCGCCTGGAGCGGGACGACGAGGAGGCGTACCGGGACGCGGTGGCCAGGTCCGGCGCGGACGAGGTGCTGGCCTCGCTGCCCGCCGGGCCGGACACCGTGCTGTCCCGGCAGTTCAACGACGGCCAGGACCTGTCCGGCGGCCAGTGGCAGCGCATGGGCATCGCCCGCGGCATGTACCGCGACGCCGCCGTGCTGGTGGCCGACGAGCCGACGGCCGCGCTGGACGCGAAGGCCGAGGCGCGGGTGTTCGAGGGGCTGCGCGCGGCGACCGCGCGGCGCACCACGATCCTGGTGACGCACCGGCTGGCGAACATCCGCAACGCCGACCGGATCGTGGTGCTCGACGAGGGCCGCATCGTGGAGCAGGGCACGCACGAGGAGCTGATGGCCGCGCGCGGCCACTACTTCGAGCTGTTCGAGCTCCAGGCCGCCGCCTACCGGGGCGGGTTGCTGGCGGCCCCGGCGAACGAGTAGGTTTTCCGGCGCGAACGGGGTTCCCGCCGCGCCGCGCGGTCCCTTGACCCGCGCTCCCGGGTTCACCAGGATGGCCCCTTGGTGACATCCCGCCGAGAGGGCTCCGGTCATGTTCGAATGGCTCGCCGAGAACTGGCCCCTGGTCCTGGGCGCGGAGACCGCGCTGCTGCTGTGGCTGGTGGTCCGCCCCTCCACGCCGAACTGGCGCCTGGTCCTGCGCCCCGGCCGCCGGCGCGACGTGCGCCGCGCGGCGGGGCGGCCGGGCCGGTTCTGGTGCACCGAGCCGCACCGGCAGCCCGCGGGCGCGGTGGCGCGCGTGCACCTCGACGGTCCCGCGGCCAGCGTGCGCCTGGTCGACGGCCCCAACTACGCGCGGATGATGCGGGGCAGGCGCTACGCCTACGTCGGGGGGTGGGCGACCGGGTCGCCCTTCGAGCTGACCGTGCCGTGGGCGGGGCGCTGGCGCGTCGTCGGCGACCTGGGCAGCGCGTCCGGTCACCTCGACCTGCGCGTCCGGTGGCTCGCGGAGGCGCTGCCGCCGGTGACCGTGCAGCCGGTGAACACCGAACCGCGCCTGGGCGTGGTCCGGGAGCGGGGTTCGGCGGACGGCCTGCGCGACGTGTTCGTGCTGCACGTCGTCGAGGACCGGGCCGAGGTCGCCCGGCCGCTCGCGGACGCGCTGCGGGCGCGCGGCGCGTCGGTGTGGCTGGACGAGTTCGAGCTGGCCATCGGTGACTCGCTGGCGAAGCGGCTGGAGCGCGGCCTCGCGTGCAGCCGGTTCGGCGTGGTGGTGCTGTCGCCGGGGTTCTTCGAGCCGACCGCGACCGGGACGCCGCGGGTCGAGGGCGACCAGGTGGTGCTGCCGGTGCTGCACCGGATCACCCGGGTCGAGGCCCTGGACGGGCTCCCGTGGCTGGCGGACCTGGTGGTGCGCGGGACCAGCGACCGCACCGTGGACGAGATCGCGGAGGAGATCGCGCTGGTCGTGCTGCCCGGTGAGCCCGCCGTCGAGCAGGAGGACGACCCGCCGGCGCTGCCCGGCCAGGTCGTGCCGGTCAGGGCCGCCCGGCGGTGACCGCCGTCAGACGTGGTCGGGCGGGCGCCGGTCGGCCGGCCACCGCGTCGTGCCGTCGCTGACGGCGCCGGTCAGCCGGGTCCGCTCCAGCGCCGCGTCCCGCAGGTCCGCTCCAGTCAGCTTTGCCCCGGTCAGGTCGGCTCCGCTCAGGTTTGCCCCGGTCAGGTCGGCTCCGGCCAGGTCCGCTCCGGCCAGGTCGGTCCCGGTCAGGTCCGCTCCGGTCAGGTTCGCCCCGGCGAGCGCCGCGCGGCGCAGGACGGCGTCCCGCAGGTCGGCCTCCCGCAGGTTGGCCAGGCGCAGGTCGGCGCCGGTCAGGTCGACGCGCCGCAGGTCCACCCCGGACAGCCGGGCCCGGGACAGGTCGGTGTGCCGCAGCACGCTGCCGGCCAGCACCGAGCCCGGGTCCAGCAGCAGGCTGCGCAGGTCGACGTGGGAGAGCACGAGCCGCCGCCCGCCGGTGGGCGACGGGGATCGCCGGGACAGCACCTGCATGATCGCCTGGACGTCCGGCAGGCGCTGCTGCAACCACGGCAGCCGCTCGCCGGGACCGTCGTCCGGCCCGCGCGCCCCTGCCTCGCGCGGGACGTGGTTGCGCACGAAGGCGCCCAGGACGAACCTCACGGTGTCGCGGTCGGCGGGCGAGTTCCGCGCGATCCGCTCCAGGGCGTAGACGCCGCCGACGCGCACGTCGGCGTTGTCGCTGCCGAGCTGGTCGATCGCCCGGGTGAACCGCTCGGTGAGCTGCCCCTCGCGGGCGACCTGGACCTGCCGCCAGGTGGCGGCCGCGCCGACGAGCACCAGCAGGCCCGCCACCGCCTGGAGCAGCGTCGAGCGGACGGTGTTCTGCAACTGGCCCTGCGCCTGCCGCAGCTGGATGCGCTTCTCGGCGTCCGCGACGCCCCTCAGCGCCTCGTCGTCGAGCGGCGGGTGCAGCCAGTCGGGCACCAGCACCAGGGTGGCGAGCACCGGCACCAGGACCGCGAACACCACCAGCGCGCCGCGCCACAGGACACCCGGTGCCACCCCGACCCCTCGTCAGGCCGTCAGTTCGAGCGTCGAGCCCGCGCGGGCCTTGCGCACCCGCAGCCGGGTCGGGATGCGCTGCCGCAGCTCGTCCACGTGGGACACCAGGCCGACCACCCGGCCGCCCGCGCGCAGCTCGTCCAGCGTGGTCATCACCAGCTCCAGCGTCTCGGCGTCCAGCGTGCCGAAGCCCTCGTCGATGAACAGCGTGTCCAGCACCGCCCCGGCCGCCACCACGTCGGACAGCCCCAGCGCCAGCGACAGCGACGCCAGGAACGACTCGCCGCCCGACAGCGTCTTCGCCGGGCGCTGCACGCCGGAGTAGTCGTCCAGCACGTCCAGCCCCAGCCCGCCCCTGGTGCCGCGCGGCCCGGCCTCCACCGAGTGCACGAACCGGTAGCGGCCCTGGCTCATGCGCTCCAGGCGGGCGCTCGCGGCGACCGCGACCTCCTCCAGGCGCGCGGCCAGCACGTAGGTGCGCAGGGTCATGCTGCGGCTGTTCTGCCCCCGGCCGTTGATCACGTCGGTCAGCGCGTCCAGCTCGTCGAACGCCGCCTGCACCGGTTCCAGCCCCGCCCACGCCGCGCGCAGCCGCCCGGCCAGCTCGGCGGCCCGCCCGGCGCGCCGGGCGGCCTCGTCCCGGGCCCCGGTCGCGGTCGTCGCCGCCTCGGTCGCCGCGCGGAACCGGGCCTCGGCGCCCGCCACGTCCACCTCGGCGGCCGGGTCGACGTCGGCCAGCTCCACCAGGGTGCTCTCGGCGGCCGCGCGGCCGTGCTCCGCCCGCCGGACCCGCTCCTCCAGCGCGGCCACCGCCGCGTCGGGGCGCGCCGCGGCCAGGGCTTCGGCGACGTCGGCGAAACCGGCCCCGGCCGCCAGCCGCGACACCTCCAGCCGCTGCTCGGCCAGCCGCTCGGCGTCCTCGGCCGCGGCGACCCGCCGCGCGTGCAGGTCGGTCAGCGCGTCGGCCAGGTCGGACAGGTGCGCCCGGCGGGCCACCACGTCCGGGAAGTCGCCGCGGGCCTCCTCCAGCCGCGCCTCGCGCTCCTCGACCGCCGCGGCCAGCTCGTCCCGCTGCGCGCCGGCCCGCTCCAGGTCGCGCTCCAGCCGGCCCCGCCGCTCCAGCGCGGCCTCCACCTGCCCCTCCAGGCCGGCCAGCTCCGCCTGCCGCGCCTCGACCCGCCCGGCCAGCGCCGCCACCGCGCGGTGCTCGCGGTCCAGCTCGTCGGGGGAGCGGTCGCCCAGCTGCTCCCGCAGGTGGGCGAGTCGGACCTCCAGCTTCTGCGCCTCCTGCTCGGCCCGCGCCCGCCGGTCGGCCGCCCGCTGCTCCACCTCGGCGGCGGCGTCCTCGTCGGCCGCCGTCACGGTCTCCAGCAGGGGCCGCGCGGGCGCGGGGTGCTCGGCCGACCCGCACACCGGGCACGCCTGCCCGGACCGCAGCTCGCCCGCCAGCTCGACGGCCATGCCCTCCAGCCGCTCGCGCCGCACCCGCAGCAGCGCGTCCCGGGCCCCCTGGTGCCCGTCCACGGCGTCCCGCCGCGCCTCGTCGGCCGCCCGGAACGACGCCTCGACGCGCGGCAGCTCCCCGGCCGCCGCCGCCAGCCCGGCGACCTGGGTCAGCCGCGCGGCGGCCAGCGCCGACTCCTCGACCGCCGACCGCGCCGCCGCCAGCCGCGCGGGCACCTCGTCCAGCTGGGACACCAGCACCGCCAGGTCCCGGGAGGTGGCCGCGGCCGCCTGCTCCAGGTGCGCGACGCGCCGCCGGTCCTCCTCCTGCTTGAGCGCCTCGGCGGCCAGGCCGGTCAGCGCGCCGGACTCCTCGCGCAGCCGCTCGGCGTCGCCGCGCAGGTCCGCGTCCGCGGGGGCCGCGCAGCCGAGGGACGCCACCGCGTCCGCCGCCGCCCGCTCCCGCGCCTCCGCGCCGGCCAGCGCGGTCGCCAGCCGGTCCGCGGCGGCCTGCGCGGGCACGACCACGGCGGCCCGCCGGGCGGCGTCCCGCTCCGCCGCCCAGGCCCGCAGGTCCGGCTCCTCCTCGGCGTACCGGTCGAGCGCCCGGCGCGCCTCGTGCACCCGCCGCACGCGCTCGTCCAGCGCCCGCGCCGCCTGCCAGGCCCGTTCCGCCTCCGCGCGCAGCGCCAGCGCCTCGTCGGCCCGCTGCCCGGCCTCGCGGCCGTCCTCGTCCAGCCGCTTGAGCAGCGAGCTGAGCCACTCGGGGTCGGCCACCGCCGGCGGCTCCTCGGCGCCCGCCTCCGCGACCCGCTGCACCAGGTCGCGGTTGAGCAGGCCGAGCCGCTCCACCTCCGCGCGCCGCTCCCGGCGGTGCTCGCGGAACCACTTCTCCACGTCCAGGAAGCGCTCGGTGCCGAACAGCTTCTCCAGCAGCTTCTCCCGCTCCGCGGTCTCCGCGCGCAGGAACCGCGCGAACTCGCCCTGCGGCAGCAGCACCACCTGGAAGAACTGGTCGGCGGTCATGCCCAGCAGGGTGTCGATCTCGCGCGCCACGTCGTCGATGCGGGTGTGGCCCTCGCCCTCCCAGCCGGCCAGCCAGGTCAGCGACACCTGCGCCTGCTGGCGGGTGACGCCGTCGCCGCGCCGCTTGGGCCGGTCGTACTCGGGGCTGCGCCGGACCAGGAAGCGCCGCCCCCGCACGGTCAGCTCCAGCTCGACCACCGTCGGCGTGTCCGGGGAGGCGTAGTCGCAGCGCAGCCGCTTCACGTCGCCGCGCGCGCCCGGCACCTTCCCGAACAGCGCGAACGCCACCGCGTCGAGCAGCGTCGTCTTGCCCGCGCCCGTGTCGCCGTGCAGCAGGAACAACCCGTCCGCGCCGAGCAGGTCGAAGTCGACCTCCTCCCGCGCCGCGTACGGGCCGAACCCGCTGACCGCCAGCCGGTGCAGCTTCACCGGTCCACCTCCCGCGCCGCCGCGGCGAACGCCTCGCGCAGCAGCCCCAGCTCCCGGTCGCCCGGCCGGTCGCCGCGCACGTCCTCGACGAAGCAGCAGGCGACCTCCTCGTCGGTGCGGCCGCGCACGCGCTCGGCGAAGCGCAGCTCGCCCGCCCGCCCGGTCGCCGGCCGCCACTCCACGTGCACCGCGTGCGGGAACCGCGCCTGGAGCCGGCGCAGCGCGTCCAGCGGGCGCACCCGGTCGGTCAGCGTCACCGACAGGAAGTGGTCCACCACCGCCTCGTGCGCGGGTTCCAGCAGCAGCTCCTCCAGCTCGCCGCCGAGGGTGGACAGCGCCCGCGGCACGGGCAGGGTCCGCTTCTCCGCGCCCACCAGGCCGCCCGCGTCCAGCTCGACCAGCCACACCAGCTTGTCGTGCCGCGCCTCGGAGAACGAGTACGCCACCGGGCTGCCCGAGTACCGCAGGTGGTCGGTCAGGGTCTGCTGCCCGTGCAGGTGGCCCAGCGCCGCGTAGTCGACCCCGGCGAACACCGAGGCCGACACGTCCTGCACGCCGCCCACCGCGATGGTGCGCTCCGACTCGCACGGCTCGCCGCCGGTCACGAACGCGTGCGCCAGCACCACCGACCTCGTGCCGGGGCGCCGGTCCAGGTCCTCCCGGACCCGCCGCATGGCCTCGGTGAGCACGCCCGCGTGGCCCTTGGCCCCCGGCACGCCCAGCGCGTGCCGCGCCGTCTCCGGTTCCAGGAACGGGATGCCGTACACCGCGACCGGCCCGTGCCCGTCGGCGAACAGCACCGGCTCGTGCAGCTCGGCCACCCGCGTGCGCAGGTGCAGCCCGCCCGCCTCGGCGAACGCGCCGAGGAAGCCCAGCCGCGTCGCCGAGTCGTGGTTGCCGGGCGTGATCACGATCCTCGCCCCGGCCGCGCGGACCCGCTTGAGCACCCGCGAGCACACCGCGACCGCCTCGGCGTTCGGCACCGCCCGGTCGAACAGGTCGCCCGCCACCACGACCACGTCCACCCGTTCGTCGGACACCAGGTCGGCCAGGCCGCCCAGCACCGCCTCCTGCTCGCGGAGCAGGTCCCGACCGTGGAAGGTCCGGCCCACGTGCCAGTCGGAGGTGTGCAGGAACCGCATGCGGGCACACGCTAGGGCCGGCCCCCGGCGGAGCCCGGGAGGGGGTCCCCGGCGTGTCGCTCGATCGAGTGATCTCACGGCGGTGGGAGATGATCTGCGGTGTGACGGAGGTCCTCAGCACGGCGGCGGTGGTCGTGGCGTTCCTGCTCGCGGGCGCCCTGGTGTTCCTGTACCGGCTCTACCAGGACGGCGTGCGGCGCGCCGACGCCGCGCTGGCCGCGGTCGCCGCCGAGCGGGAGCGCGGTGACCGGCAGTGGGCCGCGCTCCAGCGGTACGAGGTCGCGTTCTCGTCGGTCAGCGGGCGCGGCGAGCTGGGCGAGCGGGTGCTGGTGGAGACCGCGCGGGTGCTCGGCCTGCGCCAGGGCATCCACTTCGAGGTGCAGGTGGACGTCGCGGGCGGCGGGTCCGCGCGACCGGACCTGGTGCTCAACGTGGGCGGTGGCCGGCAGGTGCCGGTGGACGCGAAGATGAGCATGGCGACGTGGGCCGAGGCGGTCGAGACCGACGACCCGGGCGAGCGCGTCGACGCGCTGCGCGTGCACGTGCGCAACATCCGGGCGCGGGCCGCCGAGCTGGCCGGCAAGGGCTACCAGCGGTGGGCCGACGCGATCTACGGGACGATCATGTTCGTGCCCAACGACGCCGCCGTCGCGGCCGCCCTGGACACCGACCCCGAGCTGCTGCGGTGGCTGCTCGACCGGCGGGTGTTCCTGTGCGGGCCGACCGGGTTCGCGGTGATCGCGTCGGCGGCGATGTTCGCGGTGACCGACCGGGCGCTGGCCGACGACGTGGAGCGGGTGCGGGAGGCGGCCGGGCGCGCCCACCGGGCCGCGGACGGGGCGGTCGACGCGGTGAACCTGTCCAGCACGCACCTCCAGCGGTTCCTGTCGGCGCGCCGGCGGGAGCTCGACGCGCTGGAGGCTTTCCGGGCGGCCGTGGAGCCGCTGAGCGACGCGTCGTCCGGGGTCACGCCGTTGCCGCTGGTGCGTCGGGCGGACGAGAGCCTCGGTGCACCCCTGGACGCCCGCGAGGCGTAATAGAGTGTGGCGGACCTTCCGCCCCCGGTCGACCGAGGAGTGTGCTGCGTGACCGCTGCAACGCGTGACGACTCGCGCAGCGAGCCGGAGGACGACTTCGACGACGTCGACCGGCCCGTGCGCTGGAACGACCGGGCGATGTTCGGCACCTTCCGGGGTCTGCCCTGGTGGGCCGCCGTGCTCATCTCGTTCGTCGTGGCCGCCGTCGGCGCGTACGTGGACCTGTCCTCCGGCACGACCGTGAGCTGGGCGTTCGCCGTCGCGTTCTTCGTCGGCTGCGTCGGCGCGGTGGTGTTCGTGGAGCGGCGGTCGATGTTCGGCCCGATCGTCCAGCCGCCGCTGGTGCTGGCGATCGTCGTGCCGCTGCTGGTGGTGGTCGCGCACGGGATGCCCACGGGCGGGCTGGCCTCCGTCGGCATCGACCTGGGCAAGCCCCTGATCGACGGCTTCCCGGCGATGGCGCTGACCACGGTGTGCACGGTGGTCATCGGGATCGTGCGGGTGATGACCCAGAAGGACCCGAACCGGCTGACCAGGGACGAGGTCCGCGAGGCGAGGCGGAAGCCGGCCAGGCCCGCCAAGGGCGAGCGCGCCGAGAAGCCGGTCAGGGCGGAGAAGCCCGCGAAGGCCGAGCGCGCCGAGAAGCCGGTCAAGGCGGCGAAGCCGGCGAAGGCGGCCAAGCCGGCCGTCGACCCGGAGGACCGCCCCCAGCGCCCGCGCCCGGACGGCGAGCGCCGCCCGACCACCGCCGCGTCCGACGAGGACCGGCCCAAGCGCCCCCGGCCGCGCGAGGGCGCCCCCGGCGACCGGCCGCGCCGCCCGGCGTCCCGCGAGGGCCGCCCGGGGCAGCGCAAGCCCCGGCCGCCGCGCGACGAGGACTGACGGGCGCGGGGTCGACGCGGCTTCCCGGGGCCGGCCGCTACTCGGGCCGGGCCCGCGCCTCGTGCGCCAGCAGCCGGCGCTTGACCTCCACGCCCCAGCGGAAGTTCCCGGTCGCCCCGCCCGTGCGCACCACCCGGTGGCACGGCACGAACAGCGTGGCGGCGTTCTTCGCGCACGCGCTCGCCGCCGCCCGGACCGCCGCCGGGCGGCCCGCCAGCCCGGCGTACTCGGCGTAGGAGACGGTCCGGCCCGCCGGCACCGCGCGCAGCGCCGTCCACGCCTGCTCGGTGAACCCGCCCGCCCGCTGCCGCACCGGCACGTCGTCGATCGCGGCCAGGTCGCCCCGGTGGTAGGCGCGCACGGCCCGGGTGACCTCGCCCAGGTCGCGGCGGGTGGTGAGGGAGGTCGGGCGCAGCGAGGGCGAGACCTGCGGCAGCAGGTCGTCCGGGTCGGCGGTCCAGCCGCCGGCCAGCACCGCGCCGTCCGGTGCGACGACGGCGGTGAAGGGGCCCAGGTGGGTGTCGATCGTGGACACGTGCGCGGTGGTCATGCTGTTCTCCCGAGGTGCACGGCGGCGTAGGAGCGCCACGGCCGCCAGGCGTCGTCGTCTTCGGTCAGGGGGATGTCGGGCGCGCCGAGGACGCGCATCACCACGGTGGCGGCGACCCGGGGACCCACGCCGGGGAACGCGGCCAGCTCGGCGCGCAGCTCGTCGGCGTCCCGGCCCACGTCCACCCGCAGCGAGCCGTCGGCCAGGGCCCGCGCCACCGGGGAGTCGACCTCCGCCGGCCGCGGGTACAGGTGGGTGACCTCGCCGTCCGGGTGCGCCAGGGGTTCGCCGGGCGCGGTGTGGCCGAGGGCCCGCAGCAGGGTCTCCGCCCCGTCCACGCTGCCCGGCAGGCGCACGCCCGGCCGGGACAGCACGCGGGGCCCCAGCACCGGGTCGGCGGACAGGAACCCGTCCACGGCCACCGGGTCGGCGTCCAGGTCCATCAGCCGCCGCACCCGGTTCACCGCGCTGCCCAGGTCGCGCAGGTCGGTGAGCCGCAGCGCGCACCGGACGTGGCCGTCGGCGGGCTCCAGGCGGACCGTGGCCTCGCCGTGCGGCAGGCGCAGCGAGCGGGCGTAGCGGGTGTCGGTGACGTGCTCGACGCCCGGGATCGCGGCGGCCCGGAAGTGGGCCAGCAGGCCGGCCGCGTCGAACGGCGGCCGGTAGGGCAGGCGCAGCGTGATGCGGCCGGCCGGACCGGTCGTCGCGCGGGCGGCGCGCATGGCCGACGGCGTGGTGGCGAACACCGACCGGATCGTGTCGTTGAACTGGCGGACGCCGGCGAAGCCCGCCGCGAACGCCACGTCGGAGAACGACAGGTCGGTGGTCTCGATCAGCAGGCGGGCGGAGTGCGCGCGGTGCGCCCGCGCCAGGGCCAGCGGACCGGCGCCCAGCTCGGCGGTCAGCACGCGGGTCAGGTGGCGCTCGGAGTAGCCGAGGCGCTTCGCCAGGCCGGGCACGCCCTCGCGCTCCACCACGCCGTCCGAGATCAGCCGCACCGCCCGCGCGGCCAGGTCGGCGCGCAGGTTCCACTCCGGCGAGCCCGGCACGGCGTCCGGCAGGCAGCGCCGGCACGCCCGGTAGCCGGCCGCCTGCGCGGCGGCGGCCGTGCGGTGGAACTCGGCGTTGCGGCGCTTCGGCGTCACCGCCGGGCAGGACGGGCGGCAGTAGATGCGGGTGGTGCGCACCGCGAGGATGAAGCACCCGTCGAACCGGGCGTCGCGGGCGGCCACCGCCCGGTAGGCGAGTTCGTCGTCCAGGAGCACGGCGACCACTCTGCCAGGGCGTTCGGGTGAGGTCTCGCGGAAATCGGACACGGGGGTGGGGCGCGTAGACTCCCCTCCCGTGAGTTTGACCCTCGGCATCGTCGGCCTGCCCAACGTCGGCAAGTCCACCCTGTTCAACGCCCTCACGCGCAACGACGTGCTGGCGGCGAACTACCCGTTCGCGACCATCGAGCCGAACGTCGGCGTGGTGGCGCTGCCGGACGAGCGGCTCGGCCGGCTGGCCGCGATCTTCTCCTCGGAGCGCGAGGTGCCGGCGACGGTGTCGTTCGTCGACATCGCGGGCATCGTCAAGGGCGCGTCGGAGGGCGCGGGCCTGGGCAACAAGTTCCTGGCCAACATCCGCGAGGCCAACGCGATCTGCCAGGTCATCCGGGTGTTCGCCGACGACGACGTGGTGCACGTCGACGGCCGCGTCGACCCCGCCTCCGACATCGGGACGATCAACACCGAGCTGATCCTCGCGGACCTCCAGACCCTGGAGAAGGCCATCCCGCGGCTGGAGAAGGAAGCGCGCACGGTCAAGGACCGGCGGCCGGCGCTGGAGGCCGCGAAGCAGGCGCGCGAGGTGCTGGACTCGGGTCGCACGCTGTTCTCCGCGCGGTCCGAGGTGGACGGTCCGCTGCTGCGCGAGCTGAGCCTGCTCACCACCAAGCCGTTCCTGTACGTGTTCAACGCCGACGAGGGCGTGCTCACCGACGAGGCGAAGCTCAAGGAGCTGCGCGAGCTGGTGGCCCCGGCGGACGCGGTGTTCCTCGACGCCAAGGTCGAGGCGGAGCTGCTGGAGCTGGACGACGAGTCCGCCCGGGAGCTGCTGGAGTCCATCGGCCAGCACGAGCCGGGCCTGCACGCGCTGGCGCGGGCCGGGTTCCACACGCTGGGGTTGCAGACCTACCTGACCGCGGGGCCCAAGGAGTCGCGGGCGTGGACGATCCCCAAGGGGGCCACCGCGCCGCAGGCGGCGGGCGTGATCCACACGGACTTCGAGCGCGGGTTCATCAAGGCCGAGGTGGTGTCCTTCGCCGACCTGGTGGGGGCGGGCTCGATGGCCGCGGCGCGGTCGGCGGGCAAGGTCCGCATGGAGGGCAAGGACTACGTCATGGCGGACGGCGACGTGGTGGAGTTCCGGTTCAACGTGTGACCCGCTCCGGGGAGGGGTCTCAGACCAACCGCGAACCGGCTTGACCGTGCGGTCGTAGAATCCCCGGCGCCCGGCAGGCGGCCCACGAGCACGTCAGGGCCGCTGGGCCCGGAACCTCTCCCTGGCGTCCCACCCACCTGCCCGCAAGCGTTTGCGGCACCCCTGCCGAACCCGGCCGACCCCCGCACGCCAAGCCCTCCGGCACCCGAACCCACCCCGGAGACGACCTCGGGGCGGCGCACCTGGTGCGCCGCCCCGAGGTACTGTCTGCGTGCTGTCAGCGCACCTGGTTGCGGCTGTGGCGGGCCATGGCGAAGACGCCACCCGCGGTCGCCAGCATGGCCAGGGCCGAGACGGTGAACACGACGATGTCGGCGGTCATGCGATATCCCCTTGCGTTGATCTCCCACTCGTCTTGACGTCCGAGTACCCGGTTTCGTGGCCCGGTAGTCGTGCAATTCACACGAACGTGGAGGTAGGCGTGGTACTGCGGTCCCTGGAGGGGCGTGTCCTCGCCGTCGCGCCGTGGCTGTTCGGCCTGTCGCTGCTCGGACACCTGGCGATGGTCGCCTTCCAGACGAAGATGACCATGGTGGACCTGATGGTCTACCGGAACGCCTCCCCGGAGCTGTTCACCGGTCAACTCTACGACTGGCGGCTGGAGGAGTTCTCCGACCAGTTCGCCCTCCCCTTCACCTACCCGCCGTTCTCCGCGCTGGTCTTCGTGCCGCTCTCGTGGGTGCCGTGGGGCGTGGCGCGCTGGTTCTGGCAGCTGGTCAGCCTCGCCTGCCTGTGGTTCCTCACCCGGAAGTCCCTGGAGCTGGTCGGCAGCCGCGACCCGCGCCGGGCCCTGCTGTGGACCGCCCTGTTCATCTGGGTCGAACCCGTCCGCACCACGCTGAACTACGGCCAGATCAACCTGGTGCTGGCCGCCCTGCTGCTGGGCACGCTGGTCTCCGCGCGGTCCCGGGCGCAGGGCGCCGGGGTCGGCGTCGCGGCCGGCCTGAAGCTCACCCCCGCGATCTCCGGCCTCTACTTCCTCGTCACCCGCCAGTACCGGGCGGCGGTGTGGTCGGTCGTCGCGTTCGCCGCGACCGTCGGGATCGGCTGGGCGGTGTCGCCGTCGCTGTCCCGGCAGTACTGGTTCCACCTGCTCGGCGACGCGGAGCGCGTCGGGCCCGTCGGCTCCGCGATCAACCAGTCGCTGCGCGGCGCGCTGAGCCGGACCCTGGGCCACGACGTGCAGACCGGGCCGGTGTTCCTGGCCGGCGCGGTGGTGGCCGCCGTCCTCGCCGGGTTCGCCCTGCACGCCGCGGTCGGGGCGCGGGACGCGCTGGCGATGATCGTCGCCGTGCAGTTCCTGGGCCTGCTGGTGTCCCCGATCTCGTGGAGCCACCACTGGGTGTGGGCCGTGCCGGCCGTCCTCTGGCTGGTCTACGGCACGACCCACCGGCTCGCGAAGGTGACCGCGGTGGCGTGGCTCGCGGCGATCGGCAGCTACCTGATCTCGGTGCTGCTCATGGCCCAGGAGTCGATCTGGATCATCCCCCGCCCCTGGCACCTGGCCGCGCTGGGCTGGGTCTACCCGGCGGTGGGCCTGCTCACCCTGGTCACCGTCGCGGTGGCGCTGCGGTCACGCGAGCGCGTCGAGGACCGCGTCGATCTCCTGCGCCAGTGACGCGTCCAGCGCGGTGATCCCGCCGCTGACGTGCGTCGAGCAGCGGAAGGTCAGGGTGCGCCACCGGATGTCGATGTCGGGGTGGTGGTCGTCGCGCTCCGCGATCTCCGCGACCCGGTTCACCGCCTCCACCGCCACGGCGAAGCTCGGCAGCTCCGCGGTGCGCACCAGCGCGGCCCCCCGGGCGCGCCACTCGGGCAGGGACACCAGCGCGGCGTCCACCTGGTCGTCGGTCAGCAACTCGGCTTTGGGCATCCCCCGATCCTGCCGGTTAAACTGCCCGCCTACCACGGGAGTCCGGTGATGCGCCGGGCTGAGAGGAAGGCGCGCCGGCCTTCGACCGTCCACACCTGATCCGGGTCATGCCGGTGTAGGGAGAGATCATGCTCCGACGCGTGCTGTCCACCGCGACCGCGTTCGCGCTGCTCACCGGTTGCTCGGTGGCGGCGTCGAACGAGCCGGCGCCGGGGGAGCGGGTGGTCACGCTGGTGACCCACGACTCGTTCGCGGTGTCCCCGGAGGTCCTGGACGCGTTCAAGGCCGAGAGCGGGATCACGATCAAGCCCCTCGCCGGCGGCGACGCGGGCGAGGTCACCAACAAGCTGGTCCTGACCAAGGACAACCCCATCGGCGACGTCGCCTTCGGCGTGGACTCCACGTTCGCCTCCCGGGCGCTCAAGGAGGGCGTGTTCGCCGAGTACGCGAGCCCCGAGGCGCGGCACGGGGCCCAGCGCTACGCCCTCGAACCGGCGAACCGGCTGCACGCCGTGGACGTCGGGGACGTGTGCCTCAACGTCGACGTGGCCGCGCTCGAGGAAGTGGGCGTGCCGACCGCGCTCGCCGACCTGGCCGACCCGAAGTACCGGGACATGCTGGTGGTGGAGGACCCCGCCACCTCGTCGCCGGGCCTGGCGTTCCTGCTGGGCACCATCGCCACCTTCGGGGAGCCGAACTGGCGGAACTACTGGGGGCAGCTCGCCGGCAACGGCGTGAAGGTCGTCAGCGGCTGGGAGGAGGCGTACACCCAGGACTTCTCCGGCTCCAGCGGCAAGGGGCCGCGGCCGATCGTGGTGTCCTACGCGTCCTCGCCGTCCGCGGAGATCGGCGACGACGGCACGCCGCGCACCAAGGCCCTGCTGGACACCTGCTACCGCCAGGTCGAGTACGCGGGCGTGCTCGACGGCGCGAAGAACCCCGAGGACGCCGAGCGGGTCGTGGACTTCCTGCTGTCCGAGCGGTTCCAGGCCGACGTGCCCGGCCAGATGTACGTGTACCCGTCGCGGGAGGGCGTGGCGCTGCCCGAGTCGTGGGCGAAGGCCGCGCCGCTGCCGACCTCGTCCCGGTCGCTGCCCGCCGCCGACGTCGACGCGAACCGCGAGCGCTGGGTGTCCGAGTGGCGCGCGCTGGTGCAGGGCTGACCGGCCCGTCGACCGGTCCCGGCTCGCCGGCCGGTTCGGGCCCGACCGCTCCCGGCCCGACTGTCCCCGGTCCGACCGCTCCCGGCCCGGTTCGCCGGTTCCGACCGCGCCCGGGGGTCGGGTGGGTGCTCGCGGCCCTGCTGCCGCTGGCGTTCCTGGGCGTGTTCTTCGCCTGGCCGGTGGCCGCGATCGTCGGGCTGGGGCTGGGCGGGGGCGGGGTGCTGCCGGTCCTGTCCGACGCCCGGACCTGGGAGCTGGTCGGCTTCACCGTGGGCCAGGCCGCCGCCGCGACGGTGCTGGCCCTGGTCGCCGGGATGCCGGTGGCGTTCGTGCTGGCCCGCTGCCGGGTGCGTGGTGCGGGGGTGGTGCGGGCGGCGGTGATGGTGCCGTTCGTGCTGCCGACCGTGGTGGTGGGCCTGGCGTTCCGGGCGCTGTGGCCCGACGGCGGGGTGCTGCCGATCGTGCTGGCCAACGCGTTCTTCAACGTGGCCGTGGTCGCCCGCACCGTCGGTGGCCTGTGGGCGCGGGTCGACCGGCGGGCGGAGGACGCGGCCCGCGCCCTGGGCGCGTCGCGCCCGCGCGCGTTCGCCTCGGCCGCGCTGCCCGCGCTGGCGCCCGCGATCGGGTCGGCCGCGTCGGTGGTGTTCCTGTTCTGCGCCACCAGCTTCGGCGTGGTGCTGGTGCTCGGCGGCGCCCGCCACCGCACCCTGGAGACCGAGATCTACCTGCGCACGGTGGAGCTGTTCGACCTGCCGGGCGCGGCGGCGCTGTCGCTGCTCCAGTTCGCCGCGGTGATCGCGGTGCTGGTGCTGGGCGGGGCCGCGCGGCGCCGGCGGGAGCGGGGCCTGCCGCTGCGGGTGGAGCCGCCGCGCCGGCCGACGGGCGGCGAGCGCTGGGTGGTGGCCGCCGCCTGGCTGGTGGTCGCCGCCCTGCTCACGCCGGTGGTCGGGCTGGTGGTGCGGTCGCTGGCCACCCGGGACGGCTGGAGCCTGGCCGGGTACGCGGCGCTGGCCGGCACGGGCGAGCGCGGCACGCTCGCGGTGACCGGCCTGGACGCGGCGCTGAACTCGCTGCGCGCGGCCACCGACGCGACGCTGATCGCGCTGCTGGTGGGCGTGGTGTCCGCGGTGGTGCTGGTGGGGCTGCGCCGGCGCGGCTCGTGGTTCGCCGAGGCCCTGGACACGGCGCTGATGCTGCCGCTGGGCGTGTCCGCGGTGACGGTCGGCTTCGGCTACCTGGTCACCATGGACGCGCTGCCGGGCGACTTCCGCACCTCGCCGCTGCTGGTGCCGCTGGCCCAGGCGCTGGTGGTGACGCCGCTGGTGGTGCGGGTCGTGCTGCCGGTGCTGCGGGCCGTGGACGAGCGGCTGCGGCAGGCGGCGGCGACGCTGGGCGCGGGCCCGTGGCGGGTGTGGCGCGAGGTGGACCTGCCGCTGGCGTCGCGGTCGCTGGTGGCGGCGGCCGGGTTCGGGTTCGTGGTGGCGCTGGGCGAGTTCGGCGCGACGAGCTTCCTGGCCCGGCCGGAGGCGCCGACGCTGCCGGTGGTGATCGCCCGGCTGATGTCGCGGCCGGGCGAGCTGAACAGCCAGATGGCGTACGCGGCGTGCGCGCTGCTGATGGTGGTGACCACGGTGGCCGTGCTCGCGATCGAGCGGTTGCGCGTGCCGAGCGGCGGGGAGTTCTAGTGGCGTTGCGCGTCGAGGGCCTGGCCGTGCGGTACGGCGCGGTGACCGCGGTGTCGGGGGTGGACCTGGCGGTGGCCGACGGCGAGGTGGTGGCGCTGCTGGGGCCGTCGGGCTGCGGCAAGTCGACGCTGCTGCGGGCGGTGGCGGGGCTGGAGCCGCCGGGCGCGGGCCGCGTCGCGTGGGACGGCGTGGACCTGGCGGGCACGCCCGTGCACCGGCGCGGCTTCGGCCTGGTGTTCCAGGACGGGCAGCTGTTCCCGCACCGGGACGTGGCGGGCAACGTGGCGTTCGGGCTGCGGATGCGGGGTGTGGGGCGGGCGGAGCGGGACGAGCGGGTCGACGGCCTGCTGGAGCTGGTGGGGCTGGCCGGCTACGGGCGCAGGCGGGTGACCGAGCTGTCCGGCGGTGAGCAGCAGCGGGTGGCCCTGGCGCGGGCGCTGGCACCGCGCCCGAAGCTGCTGCTGCTCGACGAGCCGCTGTCCGCGCTGGACCGGGCGCTGCGCGAGCAGCTGGCGGTGGACCTGGCGCGGCTGCTGCGGGAGACCGGGGCGACGGCGCTGGTCGTGACGCACGACCACGACGAGGCGTTCACCCTGGCCGACCGGGTCGCGGTGATGCGGGCGGGGCGGGTGGTGCAGGTGGGCGCGCCGGCGGAGGTGTGGCGGCGGCCGGTGGACGTGGAGACGGCCCGGTTCCTGGGGTGCGGGCGGGTGCTGGCGGCCGAGGCGGCGCGGGAGCTGGTGGGGGTGGACGCGCGGGTGGGGCTGAGGGCCACGGCGCTGCGCGTCGACCCGGGCGGTCCGGTGGAGGCGACCGTGCTGGAGCGCGTGCACCGCCGCGACCACGTGCGGCTGCTGGTGGACGTGGCGGGGGAGGGGTTCGAGGCGGTGGGGCCGGTGGCCGCGCCGCCGGCGCCGGGTGACCGGGTCCGCCTGGTGGTGGACCCGGACGGGGTCGCGGTCATCGGCTGACCCGGTGTGGCGGGGTCGGCCCCGCCCGTCCCTGCCCTGCCCGCCCCCGCTGCCCCAACCCGACCCGGCCGGCCCCTGCCCGCCTCGCCCCGGCCCTCCCTCAGTCCAGGAACTTGACCAGCTCGACCCGGGACCGGATGTCCAGCCGCGTGAAGATGTTGCGCAGGTGGTGCTCCACCGTGCGGCGGCTGAGGAACAGCCGCGCCGCCACCTCCCGGTTGGTCGCCCCCTCCGCCACCAGCCGGGCGATCTGGCGCTGCTGCGGCGTCAACTCGGCACCCCGGTCGCCGGCCGGCTCCACCGGCTCACCGGTCGCGCGCAGCTCGGCCCGCGCCCGTTCGGCCCAGTGGTCGGCCTCGTAGTGCTCGAAGTGCTGCACCGCGTCGTGCAGCAGCTCCCGCGCCCGGCGCGGTTTCCGGCCCCGCCGCAACCGGGTGGCGTAGAACAGCTCGGTCTTGGCCAGCTCCAGCGCCGTCCCGGCGGCGTGGTGCAGCCGCACGGCCTCGCTGAAGTGCTCCTCGGCCTCCGCCCCGGCGGAGACCAGGGCGCGGCAGCGGTGCGACACGGCCAGCCGCGAGGTGGCGCCGGTGCTGCGCGCCCACGCCTCGTACCGGTGCAGGGCGCGGTCGGCGGTGTCGGGCCGGCCGCTGCGCACGGCGGCCTCCACGATGTCGGGCGAGGCCAGGGCCTTGATGCCCTCGTGGACGCCCCGCACGGTGGCGCCGCGCATCCGCCGCAGCGCGTCGGCGGGCCGGTCGCGGACCAGGTCCACGCACGCCGACGCCCACGCGCCGACCGTGCCGGACCGGCCCAGGCCGAGCCGGCGGACCTGGTCGGCGGCCGTGTCGATGCGGTGCAGCGCGGTGTCGGCGTCGCCGCGCAGGGCGGCGAGCAGCGCGAGGATCATCAGGTGGTCGGCGACCGCGTTGTGCTGGCCGGTGGCGGTCGCGGCGTGCACGCCCTCGAACGCGGCGGTGAGCGCGGCCTCGTGCCCGTCGACCATGAGCGCGGTCAGCGCGCGGTGGCCCAGCGCCCACGGCACGAGCGCCACCAGGCCGCTCTCCCGGGCCGCGCCGACGCCCCGGTCGGCCAGCGCGTGGGCGCGGCCGGCGTCGCCCAGCACGTAGGCGGCGTGCCCGCCCCAGATCTTGGCGGTCGCGCCGGGCAGCCGTTCGGCCAGGTCGACGACGGAGCGCAGGGCGGGCGCGGCGTCCCCGTGCCGGCCCGCGTAGCTGGCGGCGGTGCCGATCAGGTGGTCCAGGGCGAGCCGGGCGGCGGGCAGCTCGTCGGGCCGCCGCCACGCCGCGGCCAGCCGGGCGACCTCGTCGTGCAGCACGTGGTCGCCCGCGACGGCCGCGGCCTCGCCGGCGAAGCCGAGCGCGGTGACCGCCAGGCCCCGGTCCCGGTCGAGCAGTTCCCCGGCGGCGCGCACGAGCCGCCGCGCGGCCACGTCCGGCGGGCCCGCGCCGACCTCCACGCCGCCGCGCACGAGGTCGGCCAGCGCCCGCACCTCGGCGTGGTCGGACAGCGGCGCGACCTCCCGCAGCACCGCGCGCGACCGGTGCGGCAGGCCCCGCCGCCAGTGGTCGGCGGCGGCGGAGAGCAGGCGGCGGGCCCGGGTGTCGGCCTCGGTGGTGAGCGCGGCGGCGCGGCCGTGGTCGCGGGCGGCGGAGGCGAAGTCGCCGCGGACCCGCGCCGCCGCGGCGGCGGTCGCCAGCCGGTCGGCCTGGGCGTCCCGGGCGCCGGGCGCGAGCACCGCCTCGTGCCAGGTCCGGCGCGGCCCGTCGGGCAGCGCCTCGGCCAGCGCGGCGTGCGCGGCGCAGCGGTCGGCCAGCGGCAGCTCGGCCAGCAGCGTCGCCCGCACCACCGGCCGCGGGTCCATCAGGGCGCCGGCCTCCTGCACGTCCGCGACCGCCAGGGCGGGCACGCGCACCAGGGCGTCCACGTCCACCTCGTCGTCGACCAGCGCCAGGGCCAGGGCCCGCCGGGCGCCGGGGGTCAGGGCGCGCAGCCGCGCCCGCAGCCGGGCCCGCAGGGCACCGCCGGGCGGCAGCACCCAGGGCGGCGGTTCGACGCCGCCGAGCTGCGCGCTGGTGAGGGACCGGACCAGCTCCACCAGGGCGAGCGGGTTGCCGCCCGCGGTGCGGGCCACGTCGTCGGCCAGCTCGGCGGGCAGCCCCGGCACCAGGTCGCGCAGCACGCGCACGCTCGTGGCGTGGTCCAGGGGCTCGACCTCCGCGGTGGGCAGGTCGGCCACCGGCTCCTCGGAGGCGATGAGCACGGCCACCGGCTCGTCCTCCAGCTCCGGCAGCGCGTCGAGCAGCCACCCCAGGTCGAGCCGGTGCGCGTCGTCCACGCACAGCAGGGTGAGCCGGGAGCCGGGGGTGAAGTCGGCGGCGGCCCGCCGCGCCGCGCGCAGCAGCGACGTCTTGCCCGAACCGGCCTCGCCCCGCAGCACCAGCACCCCCGCGCGGCCCGACCTGGCGCGGTCGAGCACCGCGTCCACGGCGACGCGCTGGCGGTCCCGTCCCCGCAGCATGGGTCCAGTTCTGCCACACCCCGGCCCGCGCCGACAGGGCGCGGCGACCGGCGGGGCGGGTTGACAGTTACGAGCGGCCATCCGTGGACGGGCCGGTGCGGTTACCGATGCGGCGCGCCGGCGGGTTGCGGTGCCCGCACCGCACAACCGGTGGGTGGTGCCGATGCCGCGCGCCTGCCGGCTGCGACAGGGTCGTCGGGCGGTACTCCTGCGATCAGGGCCGCCGGGACCCGGGTCCCGGCGGCCCGACCACCGTGACCCGGACCGCCGGGACCCGAGCCCCGGCGGCCCGACCCCCGTGACCCCCTGCACGAGCGAGGTGTACGACAGTGCGACTCCGCAGCACCACCCGCGCCGTCCTGGCGCTGGCCCTGGCCACCGCCGCGGCCGTCCCGACCCAGGCCCACGCGGCCGCCAACCCCTACGAGCGCGGCCCCGCGCCGACGACGGCGAGCGTGGAGGCGTCCCGCGGCCCGTTCGCCACCGCCTCCACCACCGTCGCCCGCGGCTCGGTGTCCGGCTTCGGCGGCGGCACCGTCCACTACCCGACCAGCACCGCCGAGGGCACGTTCGGCGGGGTGGCGATCTCGCCGGGCTTCACCGCCTCGCAGTCGTCGGTCGCGTGGCTGGGCCCGCGCCTGGCCTCCCAGGGCTTCGTGGTGATCACCATCGACACGAACTCGACCCTGGACCAGCCGGACAGCCGGGGCGCGCAGCTGCTCGCCGCCCTGGACTACCTGACCGGGACCAGCGCGGTGCGCGCCCGCGTGGACGCCACGCGCCTGTCGGTGATGGGCCACTCGATGGGCGGCGGCGGTTCCCTGGCCGCGAGCCGCACCCGGCCCGCCCTCCAGGCCGCGATCCCGCTGACGCCCTGGCACGGCACCAAGTCGTGGTCGACGGTCCGCGTGCCCACGATGATCATCGGCGCGGAGAGCGACACGGTCGCCCCGGTGGCCTCGCACTCGGAGCCGTTCTACGCGAGCCTCACCTCGGCGCCCGACAAGGCGTACCTGGAGCTGAACAACGGCAGCCACTCCGCGCCCACCTCGGCCAACACGACGGTGGCGAAGTACAGCATCTCGTGGCTGAAGCGGTTCGTGGACAACGACACCCGCTACGACCAGTTCCTGTGCCCCGCGCCGGCCCGCAGCAGCCTGATCGAGGAGTACCGGGCGACCTGCCCCCACTCCTAGGTCGGGTGGGCACGGCGGAGCGGGCCGAGCAGGGACCGCTCCGCCGCCCGGCCCCGGACCGGTGCGGCCCGGCCCGGGGCCACCTCCCCGCGCCCGCTCCCGTCCCCCCGGCTCCCGTCCCCTCGCTCCCGTCCCCCAGCCCCCTCCGCCCCTCAGTTGTCCTTGGTCGCCACGCGGATCGCCGCCAGCGACAACCCGATCAGCACGTAGCAGCCGGCCAGGGCCGCGCCCTGCCACAGCTGCCCGGTCGGCAGCGGGTCGCGCATCACGTCGCCCAGGTCGTCCCACGCCGAGGTGATCAGGTACGGGTGCAGCCAGTCCAGCGCGGGGAACACGGTCAGCACCGCGAACACGATCACGCCCGCCATGGTCGCCGCCATCACCACCAGCGGGTGCTCGGTGCACGCCGAGATCGCCAGCGCGACCGCCGCGACCCCCCACACCTGCACGGTGACCAGCAGCACCGCCAGCGCCACGCGCCCGAGCCCCGCGCCGAACGGCAGCGTGCTGCCCGACAGCGTCAGCAGTCCGTCGCCGCCGAACAGCACCACGCCGGTGATCGTGCCGACCACCGCCAGCAGGGTGACCGCGAGCAGCGTCATCGCGGCCACGCCGAACGCCTTGATCGCCAGCAGCCGCATCCGCCCGACCGGCGCCACCACCAGCCCGCGCAGCGTGCCGTGCTGCGCCTCGCCCGCCAGCCCGTCCGCCGCCCAGATCGCGCCCACCAGCGGCAGCAGCAGCGGCAGCGCCAGGGACAGCGTGAACACCGGCAGCACCAGGCCGTTGCCGGAGATGATCCCGGCCAGGCCGGCGATCGACGAGCCCTCGCCGTTCACCTCGACCCACAGGCCGATGCCCGGCACCACCGGCACCAGGCACAGCAGCGCCAGGCCGATCACCGTCCGCGGCCGGCGCAGGATCCACCGCAGCTCCGAGCGCAGCTGCCGGCCCAGCGGGGCGCGTGCGGCCACGAGCGCGCTCATCGGGTCCCCTCCTCGATCGTGTCCACCGCGGACAGGTTGTGCTCGGCCTCCTCGGCCTCGGTGAGCCGGGCGAACAGGTCCTCCAGCCCCGTGCGGTGCCGGCGCGCCTCGTGCACCGCGACCCCCGCGCGCACCAGCGCCTCCAGCACCGCGGGCGCGGTCGTGCCGATCAGCTCCACCCGCACGCCCCGCTCGTCGCCGTCCGCGGCCAGGGGCCGCGCCGAGATCCGGCCCGCGCGCAGCGCGGACAGCGCCTGCTCCACGTCCGGCGTGGTGACCAGCAGCGAGCTGCTGTCGGCCTGGAGCAGCTCGGCCAGCCCGCCCTGCGCCACCACGGTGCCCCGGTGCAGCACGGCCACGTGCGTGCAGGTCGCCTCGATCTCGCTGAGCAGGTGCGAGGACACCAGCACCGTGCTGCCCGCCCCGTGCAGGTCGGCGATCACGCCGCGCACCTCGCGGGTGCCCGCCGGGTCCAGGCCGTTGGTCGGCTCGTCCAGCACGATCAGCCGGCGCGGCACCAGCAGCGCCGCGGCCAGGCCCAACCGCTGCTTCATGCCCAGCGAGTAGCCCCGGTAGCGGCGGTGCGCGGCGGCGGCCAGCCCGACCCGCTCCAGCGCGTCCTCCACCGCCTGCCGGAGCGAACCGGTGGCCAGCAGCGGCTCGAACGCCGCCGCCCGCCGCAGGTTCTCCCGCCCCGACAGGAACGGGTGGAACCCCGGACCCTCGACCAGCGCGCCCACGTGCGGCAGCGCGGCGCCCGCGCCGTCGGGCAGGGACTGCCCCAGCAGCTCGACCTCGCCCCCGGTCGGCCGCACCAGCCCCAGCAGCATCCGGATCGTGGTGGTCTTGCCCGACCCGTTCGGGCCGAGCATCCCCAGCACCGCCCCCTCGGGCACGTCGAGGTCCACCCGGTCCACCGCGACCGTCCGCCCGTACACCTTGCGCAGCCCCCGCGTCCGGGCGGCGAGGACCGGGGTGGAGCCGGCGGTCACCGGCTCCACCCGCGCGCTGGTCGAGGTGGTCACTTCACCTGGCCGATCGCCTCGGTCAGCACCTGCTCCGGCACCGCGCCCACGGCCACCCGGCCGTCGTCGGCGATCAGCACGCCGCCGACCCGGGCGGTGATCAGCGTGCCCGAGCCCCACGGGCCGCTGACCTGCTTGCCCAGCTGCCGCAGCAGGCCCTGGACGTCGACGCCGCGCTCCCGGTGGCCCTCCCACTCGCCGTTCTCGCCGTCCTGGCCGTCCTGGCCGTCCTCGCCGGAGGGCCGCTGGTCGAGGTTCGCCAGCGCGTCCGCGGGCACGCGGGCGACCAGCACGGTGTCCCAGCCCTCGCCGACGACCCTCGGGTCCGCCTCCGTCAGCGCCCGGTCCACGGCCGAGCGGTCCTCGGCGGTCACGTCCTCCGGCCGCACCTCGGTCACCTCGGCCCCGGCGGGCGGGGTGAACGCGAACAGCGCCGCGTCCTGCGGGCCGACCTCCAGGTCGGAGAACCCGACCTGGACGGCGGGCGCGTTCGTGCCGTTGGTCAGCACGGACACCCGCAGCGGCGCGCGCAGCTCCGCGTCGACCGCCACCCGCACCTCCCGCAGCACGGTCCGCTCGGTCGGCTTCGGCGTCAGCACCAGCTCGTAGGCGGCCCGACCGGCCACCCGCGCGGTGCCGTCCACGGTGACGTCGCTGAACTCCTGCACCCGGGACACGACGTCGCGGGCCAGCGTCACCGGGTCGCTCGGCGCGCCCTCCACGCGCTCGTGCGCCGCGACGCCGCCGTGCGACACCTTCTGGACGGTCTGCTCGGCCGAGTCCCACAGCCACGACGTCCGACCGTCGTCGACGAAGGTCTTCTCCGACTCGCCCGCGGGCAGCTGCACCCGCACCCGGCCGGCGCCGTCGGTCCACATGCGCAGCGAACTGGCGCCGTCGGACAGCTGCGGCATCCCGGCCAGGGCCGGCACGCCCAGGTCGTTGTCCACCTCGACGGCGCCGCCGAACGCGGCGGGCTCCGCCGTGATCACGGACTCGACCAGGGACTCGGCCGTGACGTCCGGCAGCACCGGAGCCGGGCCCGCGCCGGCGGGCATCGCCAGCACCCCCAGCCCCGTGGCCCCGGCGACCACACCGGCCGCCGCCACGGCCACGGTCACCCTCCTGCGGTTCATGAACCCCTCCTCCTGGGCGCCGGCCCGCTCCGTGCGGCCCGACAGCACCGACCTTCCCCCTCCGGGCCTGAGACGGGGCTGAGAGCCTGAGAGAGCACTGAGAGCGCACTCCGATCGTCCCACCGACCGGGCATGCTGTGGGGCGTGAGACCACGGGTGCTGGTAGTGGACGACGAGGTGGGCGTGCGGCGGGCGCTGGAGCGCGGCCTGTCCGCCGAGGGCATGGAGGTCGTCACCGCCGCCGACGGCCCCAACGCCCTGCGCGTGGCGCTGACCGGCGCGTTCGACGTGGTGCTGCTGGACATCATGCTGCCCGGCCTGTCCGGCTACCGCGTGCTCCAGCGGATGCGCGCCGAGGGCGTGCGCACCCCCGTGCTCATGGTGTCGGCCAAGGACGGCGAGGTCGACCAGGCCGACGGCCTCGACCTGGGCGCCGACGGCTACCTGGTCAAACCGTTCTCGTTCGTGGTCCTCGTGGCCCAGGTGCGGGCCCTGCTGCGGCGCAACTCGGTCGACCTGGCGCGGCGGCGGCTCAAGCTCGGCGAACTGGTCGTGGACCGGGCCGCCCGCGAGGTCAGCTGGGCGGGCGAGCCGGTGTCGCTGTCGCCGCGCGAGTACGCGGTGCTCGACGTGCTGGCCGGCCGCGCCGGGTCCGTGGTCACCAAGGACGAGCTGCTGCGCACCGTCTGGGGCGACGAGCTGGCCGCCACCCGCAACGCGGTGGAGGTCTACGTCGGCTACCTGCGGCGCAAGCTGGAGGCCATGGGCGCGGACGAGGTCGTGCGCACCGTGCGCGGCCACGGCTACCTGGCGTCCACGCCCGACCTCGACGCGGCCCTGGGCTCGGCCAGGCGCAGGTGAGCCCGCGCCGCTGGTGGCTGCGCCGCACGCTGCGGTTCCGCATCACCGTCGTGGCCACCGGCGTGGCGCTGCTGTGCCTGCTCGCGTTCACCCTCCTCGCCCCCCGGCTCATCGGGTTGGTGCAGGTCAGCGCGGTGGACGCGGAGCTGGCGCGGTCCGGGTCGGTGCGCGTGCTCGACAGTGCGGGCGCACCCATGGACGGCGGCCCGCCCACCGGCCTGACCACCGCCGACATCCGGGCGCTCAAGTCGGGGGAGCCGGTGCTGCGCGTCGACGGCGCGAGCGCCCACCGGTGGACCGGGCGGGTCGTGTTCGCCGCCGACGGCACGCCCCGGCTGCACGTCGCCGGGCACACCCTGCTCGGCTACCGGGAGGCCAACCGCCTGGGCACCCGGTGGCTGCTGCTGGCCGCCGTGCTGGTGGCGGGCCTGGTGGGCATCGCCACCTGGCTCTCGGTGCGCTCGTCGCTGCGGCCGGTGGAGCGGATGCGGGTGGCGGCGGCCGAGCTGCCGCGCGGCCGGCGGCTGCCCGTGCCCGCCGCCCGCGACGAGTTGCAGGCCCTCGCCGTGGCGCTCAACGCGCTGCTGGCGCGGCGCGACGAGGCGACCGAGCGGCTGCGGCGGTTCACCGGCGACGCCGCGCACGAGCTGCGGTCCCCGGTGACGTCCGTGCGGGCGCAGGCGGAGGTGGCCGTCGCCCACCCCGACCCGGACTTCTCCATCGAGGTGCTGGAGTCCGTGGTCGAGGAGTCCCAGCGGCTGTCCGCGCTGGTCGACGCCCTGCTGATCCTCGCCCGCGCCGACACCGGCGAACTGCCGCGCGCCGAACCGGTCGACCTGGTGCTCCAGGTCCAGGCGGCCGTCGACCGGCTCGACACGGACCTGCTCGTGCAGGTCGCCGCCCCGATGAGCGCCTGCCTGATCCCGGCCGCGCGCACCGAGGTCGAACTGGTGGTGGACAACCTGCTGCGCAACGCCGCCCGGCACGCGCGCACGTTCATCCGGATCTCGGTGCTGCCCGCCGCGCGCGAGGTGCGGCTCGTCGTGGACGACGACGGGCACGGCATCCCCGAGGAGCACCGCCGCAAGGTGTTCGACCGCTTCTACCGCGTCGAGTCGGACCGGGGCCGCGCCACCGGCGGCTCCGGCCTGGGCCTGGCGCTGGTCGCGCACCTGGTGGAGCGGCGGCGCGGGACCGTGCGGGCGGCCGAGTCACCCGAGGGCGGCGCCCGCCTGGAGGTCCGCTGGCCGGCCTACCGCTGACCACCCGCTCCACCACCGACCCGCCCACCGGCAATCCCCGCCGTCCTCCCGACGCCTCCCGACGCCCTCCCTCGACGTCCCCCGACGCCCTCCCGACGCCCCCCCGCCGTCCTCCCACATCCCTCCCGACGTCTTCCCACGTCCTCCCTACATCCCCCTCCGGGGTGGGAAGATCCCGGCCGTGCCCGAGCTGAGGAACACCACCCTGGTCGACGCGCCCCTGCGCACCGTCGCCGCCGCGCTGCTGGACGGCCTGCTGCTGGCCCGCGCGGTCCGGGGCCTCGGCGTCCGGATCTCGGGCGAACCCGTCCTCTACCGGGGCGCCTCCCTGACCGGCTCCGTGGGCCCGGTCACCGGCGTGCTGGTCGTGACCCGCGCGGACACCACCGGCGTCTCGGCCGAACTGGTGGGCGGCCCCCTGCCGGCACTGACCCTGACCACCGACCTCCTGCACACCGGCGGCGGCACCATGGTCGTCGACTCGGTCGAGTGGACCAGCCCCGGCGGCCCGGTAGGCCGCCTGGCCGACGTCGTCGTGGGTCGCGGCCTGGCCCTGAAGGTCCTCCAGGCCCGAGCCCGAGCCCTCTCCCACCGCTCCGTCGAACTCCTCGACGCCCGCGTGGTGGTGGGCGCCGCCATCATCCGCGACGGCCTCCTCCTGGCCCAGCAGCGCGCCTACCCGCCCGACGCCGCCGGCCGCTGGGAACTCCCCGGCGGCCGCGTCGAACCCGGCGAGACCGACCACGACGCCCTCGTCCGCGAGTGCCGGGAGGAACTGGGTGTCACCGTCACCCCCGACGCACCCCTGAGCCCGGACGTCCCCCTGCGCCCCGACCTCCTCCTCCGCGCCTACACCGCCCACCTGGACACCGGCACCCCCACCCCGGTGGACCACCAGGCCGTCCGCTGGATCGGCCCCACCGAACTGGCCACCCTCGACTGGCTCCCCGCCGACCGGGTCCTCCTCCCGGCCCTGCACCCCCTCCTCACCCCCTGACCCCGCGAGTCGAACACTCACGACCACCGTGTCGAACGTTCAGGACCCCCGAGTTCAACACTCGGGACCGCTCACGGCGCCGCCCGGCGAACGCGAGTGCGGAACTCACCGGTCCCGAGCGTTCGACACGGTGGTCCCGAACGTTCGACTCGCGGGGGGTGAACGGGCTTCAGCCCAGGCCGGAGAGGCGCAGGGCGGCGTCCAGGCGGTGGCGGCAGCGGTCGCGGGTGCGCTCGGCGCCGTGGGCGCGGACGCGGTCCAGCTCGGCCGGGTCGTCCAGCAGCTGCCGGGTCCGCTCCCGGACCGGCCGCAGCTCCTCCACCACCGCCTCGGCCGTCGCCTCCTTCAGGTCGTGGTAGCCGGTGAAGCCGTCCGCCAGGGCCGCCGGCTCCCCGCCCGTGCACGCGGCCAGGATCTCCAGCAGGTTCGCCAGGCCCGGCTGCTCCTCGGGCGCGTAGCGCACCCGCGCCACCTCGTCCGTCACCGCCCGGCGGATCTTGCGCCGCACCAGGTCCGGCGGGTCGAGCACGAACACCGTGCCCGCCGCGTCGGTCGCCGACTTGGCCATCTTGCGGCTCGGGTCGGCCAGGTCCCGGACCCGCGCGGCGGTCGGCGGCACCACCGCGCGCGGCACCGCGAACACCTCCCCGTACGTGCCGTTGAACCGCCGCGCCAACGCCCGCGCCAGCTCCACGTGCTGCCGCTGGTCGTCACCGACCGGCACCTCCCGCGCGCCCTGGAGCAGGATGTCCGCCGCCATCAGCACCGGGTAGGTGAGCAGGCTCAACCGCACCGACGGCCGCCCCACCGACTTCTCCTTGAACTGCACCATCCGCGCCGCCTCGCCGTACGTGCAGGTGCACTCCAGCACCCAGGTCAGCGCGCCCAGCTCGCGGACCAGGTCGGACTGCACCGACACCGACCTCGGGTCGACGCCGGCGGCGATCAGCACCGCCAGCTGCTCCCGGGTCAGCGCCCGCAGCCGGGACGGGTTGTGCGACGTCGTCATCGCGTGCAGGTCGCTGATGAAGTAGACGTCGTCCTCCCCGCCGTCGACGGCCCACCGCCGGACGGCGCCCAGGTAGTTGCCCAGCTGGACCGGGCCGGACGGGGTGATCGCGGAAAGCCTGACCATCGTGGTTCCCCTCGGGTGGGCCCGCCGCGACCGAACCCTCCCCGACAACGCGAAAGGCCGCCTCGACGGGCGGCCTGCGTTCGGTTGACGCGCAGTTCTTCAGGGCCGCCGGAAGGCGGGCCACCAGAACGTGTGAAGTGCGCGCATGATCCGGGAGCCTAGCGCGTCGCGGCGGCGCGCCACAGCCCCACGGCGCGCCACCGCCCCACGGCCTGTGACCGCCCCGCCGGGCGACCGTGACAGTCCGCAGTTCCCGGCACGGGGCGTCACGCGGCCTTCTTCCCGGCCTTCTTCTGCGCCTTCTTCTTGGCCTTGAGCAGCGCCACGACCGGGCAGCGCTTGCAACGCGGCGTCGACCGGCAGCACTTCGCCTTCACCTTGCCCTTGCCCACGTGACGCGCTCCACTCATCCAGGTGTCCCCACAGTAGGTGAGGCTGACCTCACCTGCGGTGCCTGTGTGGTATTGGCCGCACGCCCGGTAGACTGGCCGTGGCTGTGCGCGTGCTCAAGTCCCGGCGCCTGGCCCTCCCTCGAATCAGCTCTAGGAGTTCCGCGTGCCCACGGCCACCGCGTCGATCAAGGAAACGCTGGTCCGCAACGACCTGCGCAACGTCGCGATCGTCGCGCACGTTGACCACGGCAAGACCACCCTGGTCGACGCCATGCTCCGCCAGTCAGGCGCCTTCTCCGAGCGAGCCGAGCTCGTCGACCGGGTCATGGACTCGGGCGAGCTGGAGCGCGAGAAGGGCATCACCATCCTCGCCAAGAACACCGCCGTCCGCCGCCACACGCCCGACGGCGTGGTCACCATCAACGTGGTGGACACCCCCGGCCACGCCGACTTCGGCGGCGAGGTCGAGCGCGGCCTGTCCATGGTCGACGGCGTCGTGCTGCTGGTGGACGCCTCCGAGGGCCCCCTGCCCCAGACCCGGTTCGTGCTGCGCAAGACCCTGGCCGCCGGCCTGCCCGTCATCCTCGTGGTGAACAAGGTCGACCGCCCCGACGCCCGGATCTCCGAGGTCGTCGAAGAGGCCCACGACCTGCTGCTCGACCTGGCCACCGAGGTCGGCGCCGACGACTCCGTCCTCGACCTGCCGGTCATCTACGCCTCCGCCCGCGCCGGCCGCGCCTCCCTCACCCAGCCCGCCGACGGCGGCCTGCCCGACGAGGAGAACCTCGACTCGCTGTTCGAGGTCCTGTTCAACCACATCCCCGCGCCCACCGGCGACGCCGACGCCCCGCTGCGCGCGCTCGTGACGAACCTCGACGCGTCCACGTTCCTCGGCCGCATCGCGCTGTGCCGCATCGCCGCCGGTCGCATCCGCAAGGGCGAGACCGTCTCGTGGTGCCGCGAGGACGGCAGCGTGCAGAAGGTCCGCATCACCGAGCTGCTGATCACCGAGGCGCTCGACCGCGTGCCCGCCGAGGAGGCCCGCGCCGGTGACCTGGTCGCCATCGCCGGCATCCCGGAGATCACCATCGGCGACACCCTCGCCGACGTCGACAACCCGGAGCCGCTGCCCCGGATCACCGTCGACGAGCCCGCCATCTCGATGACCATCGGCGTGAACACCTCGCCGCTGGCCGGCCGCAACGGCGGCACCAAGCTCACCGCCCGGGTGCTCAAGGCCCGGCTGGACTCCGAGCTGGTCGGCAACGTGTCCGTCCGCGTGCTGCCCACCGAGCGCCCCGACACCTGGGAGGTGCAGGGCCGCGGCGAGCTGGCGCTGGCCATCCTGGTCGAGCAGATGAAGCGCGAGGGCTTCGAGCTCACCGTCGGCAAGCCGCAGGTGGTGACCAAGATGGTCGACGGCAAGCTGCACGAGCCGTTCGAGCGCCTCACCATCGACGCGCCGGAGGAGCACCTGGGCGCCATCACCCAGCTGCTCGCCAACCGCAAGGGCCGGATGGAGAACATGTCCGGCCACGGCAGCGGCCGCATCAAGCTCGACTACGTCGTCCCGTCGCGCGGCCTCATCGGCTTCCGCACCGAGTTCCTCACCGAGACCCGCGGCACCGGCATCGCCAACGCCGTGTCCGAGGGCTACGGCCCGTGGGCCGGCGAGATCCGGACCAGGCACAACGGGTCGCTGGTGGCCGACCGCTCCGGCTCGATCACCGCGTACGCGATGATCCAGCTGGCCGACCGCGGCACGTTCTTCGTCGAGCCGGGCGCCGACGCGTACGAGGGCATGGTCGTGGGCGAGAACCCGCGGGCGGAGGACCTCGACGTCAACGTCTGCCGCGAGAAGAAGCTGACGAACATGCGCACCTCCACGGCCGACGTCATGGAGACCCTGGCGCGGCCGCGCAAGCTGTCGCTGGAGGAGGCGCTGGAGTTCTGCGCGGTGGACGAGTGCGTGGAGGTCTCGCCGGAGGTCGTGCGGGTGCGGAAGGTGATCCTGGACGCGAACCAGCGGGGCCGCGAGCGGAACCGCGCCAAGCTGCGCGGCTGACGCCGGCTTCTCCTTATATATAGGGTGTGCTGACGGGCACCCCGGGGCGTGCCCCGGGGTGCCCGTTCCGTTCGGTCGGCTACACGATCGGGTGGTCATCGGGCCGGACATGTACGAAAACCGGGGGTTCGGCACTCGGTTGAAACATGAGGAAACCGCCAACCCCGATCCCGGCCCACCACCCCGGCCAGCTCCACTGCCCCGACCCAGCCCCAGCCCCGCCGCTCTGACCCCGCCGTCTCCACTGCAACGCCCCGGCTCCGGTCGCCCCCGCTGCAACGCCTCGGCCCGACCTCACTGGCCTGGCCCGCCCCTCGGCCCGTCCGCGCCACCCGCACCCGCGCGCGTACCCGGGCCAACCGCTCGCTCGGCTGTGCGCGGTGCGTCGCCTGAGCTGGCGAGGGCTGCTCAGGCCAGGAGGTCGGCCAGGTAGGAGCTGTCCGGACGGAGTTCCGCTCGCACTGCGTGGCATGGTGTGACTGGTTGTGATGTGCTTGCGGTGATGCGCGACGGGTGAGTCGCTCGTGCCGGGTGCCGGGTGCCGGGTGCCGGGTGCCGGGTGCCGGGTGCCGGGTGCCGGG
>NZ_JAUQOL010000013.1:0-298609 GCF_047689505.1 Saccharothrix sp. BKS2
CAGGGGTGACCGGCACGGCAGGGGTGACCGGCACGGCAGGGGTGACCGGCACGGCAGGGGTGACCGGCACGGCAGGGGTGACCGGCACGGCAGGGTTGACCGGGGTGGCCGGCCGGTACCTGCTGGGCGTGGTCGCCTACTTCACCGGCCGCCTCGCCGACGCCGACGCCCTGCTGACCGGGGCCGTCGACCGGCTCGACGCCCGGCTGCTCGTCGGCCGCACCGGGCAGACGCCCGCGCTCGCCACCCACGACTTCCGCGCCCTGGTCCGCTCGCTGCGCGGCGACGCCGACGCCGCGCGGCGCGACCTGCAAGCCGCGCACGACCTGGCCGAGCGCGCCGACGACCCGTACGGCCGGGCCAACGCCGCGCTGTTCGCCGGGTGGACCGCCCTCCAGGAGCACGACGTGGTCGCCGGGGAGGCCGCGGCCCGCCGCTGCCGGGAGCTCGGCGCGCGGCAGCACATGCCGCACTTCGTGACCGTCGGCGACTTCTTCGCCGAGTGGGCGGCCGTGCGCGGGGGCGACGCGTCGCGCCTGGCCGCCGTGCGGACCGCCGCCGACGGCATCTACCGGCTCGGGTTGCGGTCCACCCGCACGATCACCACCGCCGCCGTGGCCGACGCGCACCTGGCCGTGGGCCGGTTCGACGAGGCCGCCGAGCTGGCGGAGGCGGGGCTGGCCGCCGCCGGGGCCGTCGGGGAGCGGGTGCTGGCCGCGGAGCTGCACCGGATCCGGGGGCTGGCCCGCGGCGCGGCGGCGGACCTGGTCACCGGGGCGCGCATCGCGGCCGAGCAGGGCGCGCACCTGGTGGCCGCCCGGTTCCCCCGTCCCTGAAGGTGCGGCGCGGGTCCGCACAGCGCTCCCACGCGATTCCCACAGCCCTCCGCTGGGATGGCCCGGCACGGTCGGGAGAACGGGGAGGAACAGGATGTTCGACGTGGTCGTGGTCGGGTGCGGGCCGGTCGGCGCGCTCACCGCCAACCTGCTCGGCGTGCGCGGCGCGCGCACGCTGGTCGTGGAGCGCTCCACCGAGCCGCACGGGCAGCCCCGCGCGTTCTCCTGCGACGACGAGGCGCTGCGGATCTACCAGCAGGCCGGGTTGCGCGACGAGGTGGCCGCGGACATGCACCAGCCCGCGGCGGCGGAGTACGTCAACGCCAGGGGGCGCGCGTTCGCCACCATCGCGCTGGACGAGGTCGACTTCGGGCTGGGCGCCGGGCCGCTGCACTTCTTCGACCAGCCCCGGCTGGAGGCGGCGCTGCGCGCGGGCCTGGGCCGGTTCCCCGACCACGTCACCCTGCGCACGGGGGTGGAGCTGCTGCGGCTCGGGCAGGACGGGGACGGCGTGACGCTGGTGCTGCGGGACGTGCGCACGGGCGCGGAGAGCGAGGTCCGCGCCCGGTACGTGCTGGGGTGCGACGGCGCGCGCAGCACCACCCGGGTCGCCGCCGGCATCGACCTGACCGGCACGTCGTACGCCGAGCCGTGGCTGGCGGTGTCCGGGGACGTGGCCCCCGGCGGGGTGCGGGTGCCGACGACCCGGTTCGTGTGCGACTGGCGGCGTCCGGCGTTCGTCTCGCCCGGCGCGTTCGGCACCCACCGGCTGGAGTTCGCGCTGCGCGACGGCGAGGACCCGGAGGCGATGACGCGGCCGGGGACCATCGCCGGGCTGGTCTCGCCGTACGTGGACCCGGAGCGGTTCGCGGTGACGCGGGCGGTCGTCTACACCTTCCACCACCTGGTGGCCGAGCGCTGGCGCGCCGGGCGGGTGTTCCTGGTGGGCGACGCGGCGCACCAGATGCCGCCGTTCCTCGGGCAGGGGCTGTGCAGCGGGCTGCGGGACGCGGCGAACCTGACCTGGAAGCTCGCGCTGGTGCTGCGGGGCGAGGCGGACGACGCGCTGCTGGACACCTACGAGCGCGAGCGCCGCCCGCACGCCGAGGAGATGGCCCGCACGAGCGTCCGGCTGGGCCGGGTGTTCCTGGTGCGGGACCGGTTCGCCGCGTTCGCGCGGGACGTGCTGCTGCGGGCCGTGCAGCTGGTGCCCCGGGTGCGGCGGGCCGTGCGCCGGTTCGAGTTCAAGCCGCGGCCCGCGCTGCCCGGTCGGCGCGGCGCGGTCGGCACGATGTTCCCGCAGCCGGAGGTGCTGGTCGACGGCGCGCGGCGGCTGCTCGACGACGTGCTGGGGGCGGAGTTCGCGGTGGTCGGGCCGGGGGTGGACCTGGGTACGGCGACCGGGTGGCGCGGTCCGGCCGCGCGGTTCGTGCGGGTGGTGCCGCCGGGTGGGGCGACCGGTGGTGGGATCACCGAGGTGGTCGACGAGGACGGCGTGCTGACCGCGTGGTTCGCCCGGCACGGCACGGACGTGGTGGTGCTGCGCCCGGACCGGTTCGTCCACGCCACGGAGGTGGACGCGGCCGGGGTGGACGCGGCCGGGGTGGTGCCGGCGGTGCGGTGAGCGGTCGGGGGCGGGGGTGGTGAGGGCCGGGGTGGTGAGGGCCGGGGTGGTGAGGGCCGGGGTGGTGAGGGCCGGGGTGGTGAGGGCCGGGGTTTCAGGCGGTCCGACCGGCCGGCGGTGGCGGCCGGCTGCCGGGTTGGACCAGTCCGCTGTGGTAGGCGGCGGCGATGGCCTGGGCCCGGTCGCGCAGGCCGAGCTTCATCAGGATGCGGCCCAGGTGCGTCTTGACGGTCGCCTCGCCCACCACCAGGTGGGTGGCGATCTCCGGGTTCGACAGGCCGTGCGCGACGAGCACCAGCACCTCGCGCTCGCGCGTGGTCAGCTCGCCCAGCTCGGCCGAGGTCGGCGCGCTGCCCGCGGGCCGGCTGGCGAACTCGCGGATCAGTCCTTTCGCGACGGTCGGGTCCAGCCACGCCTCGCCGGAGGCGACCGTGCGCACCGCGTCGACCAGCTCGCGCGGCACGGCGTCCTTGAGCAGGAACCCCGACGCGCCGGCCCGCAGCGCCGCGTACACGGCCTCGTCCACGTGGTAGGTCGTCAGGATGATGATCTTGGTGGCGTGGTCCTCGACCTCCGGGTCGGCGTTGACGATCCGCCGGGTCGCCTCGACCCCGTCCACGCCGGGCATCCGCACGTCCATCAGCACCACGTCCGGGTGCAGCTCGGCGGCCAGCGCCACCGCGTCCGCGCCGTCGTCGGCCTCGGCGACCACCTCGATGCCGGGCTCCGCCTCCAGCAGCATGACCAGGCCGGCCCGCACCAGGGGCTGGTCGTCCACCAGCATCACCCGGATCATCCCGCCTCCTCGACGTGCTCGACGCGTTCGGCGTGCTCGACCCGCTCGGCGTGCTCGGGCGCCCACTCCGGTTGCGGGGCGGGCGCGGGGAGCACGGCGGTGAGCAGGAACCCGCCCTCGGGGCGCGGGTCGGCGGCCAGCCGCCCGCCGACGATGGCCAGCCGCTCGCGCAGCCCGGTCAGGCCGTGGTGGGTGGACAGCGCGCGGTCGGGCGGCCGGCCCCGGCCGTCGTCGGCGACGGTCACGGTCAGCTCGCTGTCGCCCCAGCTCAACCGCACCTCGACGGTCGCGCCCGGTCCGACGTGCTTGGTCACGTTGGTCAGCGCCTCCTGGGCCACCCGGTAGGCGGCCAGGTCGACGCTGGCGGCCAGGCGGCGGGGACTGCCCTCCACCCGCGTGTGCACGCGCACGCCCGCCGAGGACACCGCGCGCACCAGGTGGCCCAGGTCGGCCAGGCCGGGCTGGGGCCGGCCGGCGAGGCCGTCGGGCGGGTGCCGGTCGTCGTGGTAGCTCAGCCGCAGCGCGGTCAGCATCCGGCGCAGCTCGCCCATGGCCTGCTCACCCGCCTCCTCGATGTGCCCGAGCGCCTGGTCCACCCGGGCCCGGTCGGTGGCGAGCACGCGCCGCGCGCCGGCCGCCTGGAGCACCATGACCGTGACCGCGTGGGCGACGATGTCGTGCAGCTCGCGCGCGATGCGGCTGCGCTCGGCCAGCACCGCCTCCCGCGCGGCGAGCTGCCTGCTGACCCGCGTCCACCGGCCGGCGGCCCAGACGCAGCCGTAGAGCAGCAGGGAGAACACCGTGGTGACCGGCATCGCCACGGCGCGGTCCCCCGGCGGGTTGGCCGCGGCCTCCTGCACCCCCGCCAGCAGCGCGAGCACCGAGCAGGTGACCACCGCGGCGGTCGACACCCGGCCGGGCCGGGTGAGGGCGACGGTGAACAGCGCGACGCCGGACACCGCGGTCAGGCGCACGTCGACCCCGCTGACCGGACCGGCGAGCACACCGGCCACCCACACGAACGCGAACACGGCCACCGGCCGGCGGCGGCGCAGCAGCAGGGCCGCCGCGCCGGCCGTGAGGAACGCGGCGGCCAGCCACCCGCGGGCGTCGCCCTCCCAGCGGTTGACCAGGGCGGAGAACACGTAGGCGTCCACCAGGCAGGCGGCCACCGCCAGGGCCAGGTCGACCGCCGGCTCCCGGGAAATCCGGGGCCGGGTCATCCCTTCTCCTCGCCGAAGCAGCCGCCGACGAGGCAGCACAGCGACGAGCAGGGGTCGGGGACGTCGTCCAGGTGGTGCTGGAACCTGATCCTGCGCTGGGCGTCCTCCACGGCGGGCACGGCGCGCAGCAGCTCGTCGGTGACGGCGTCGCGCAGCCCCTCCTCGACGACGCCGAGGGCCTCCAGGGCGGCCCACACGTCGTGGTCGTGCTCGGCCACGGACCGGTCGAGCGCCTCCCGGGTGACCCGCCGGCGCCGGGGCCGGTAGCGCGAGGCGTTGGCGGCGGAGACCCCGCCCGCCTCTCCCCCGCCGCCGGTGGGCACGAACCGCACCCGCACGCCCGCGAGCCGTTCCAGCCGCCGGTCGGTGTCCAGGCCGCCGGGGTCCGGGGCCAGGGGCAGCACCAGCAGGTCGATGCCCGCCGCGGCCCCGGTGAGCACGGCGGCGCCCGCCGGCACCAGCACCTCGTCCGGCGTGACGAGCACCCCGGTGACGAGGTGCCCCTCCCACGGCGCGGCCTCGAACCCCCGCGCCTGCACGGACACGACCAGTCGCACATCGGATCCGGCCATTGTTCCTCCCCGTTCTCCGCCTCGCCCCTTTGTCGTGGGGACCCGGCCGGGCGTGCTCCGCGTCGAGCGCGAGTCATTTCCCGGGCCGCTCCGACAATGGGACCACCCCCTGTCGGTCCGTATCGTCCCCCCGGCGGTTGACCTTGACCGTCCCCCCGCGGTCTTACCTCGATCGAGCGACGACGAGGGAGGAAGACCAGGCCGGGAATCCACCCCAGGACAGATGAAACACCTCCCCCGCATTCGACACCATTGCTCTCGAAATCGAACAGCGAGCATCGCGGGGGAGGCGGCCTCGATGTCGATCGAAACCATTCCGAGTGCTTTCGGGTCGGGATTGTCGGAACGGGTGGGCGCGCGGCCGGCGGCCCAGCAGCCGCCGTGGCCCGAGCACCGGGCCCGGCGGTTCCGGGCCCGGCTGGCGGCGCTGCCCGGCCTGGTCACCTCCGAGGAGGTGGCGGCGCTGGGTTCGGCGCTGGCCGAGGTGGCGGCCGGGAGGCGGCTGGTGCTCCAGGCCGGTGACTGCGCCGAGCCGTTCGCCGAGTGCCGGCCCGAGCACGTGGCCCGCAAGGTCGCGCTGCTGGGCCGGCTGGCGCGGGGTCTGGGCCGGGGGCGCCCGGTGGCGCGGGTGGGCCGGATCGCGGGCCAGTTCGCCAAGCCGCGGTCCAGCCCGACCGAGGTGGTCGACGGCGTGGAGCTGCCCGTGTACCGGGGCGACCTGGTCAACGCGCCGCAGCCGGACGCACGTGCCCGGCGGGCCGACCCGGCTCGGCTGGTCGCGGGCTACCACGCGGCGCGCGCGGCGACGGAGTACCTGCGCGAGCACGGCCCGTGGACGTGGACCAGCCACGAGGCGCTGGTGCTGGACTACGAGCTGCCGCTGGTGCGGCGCGACGAGCGGGGCGCGCGGCTGCTCACCTCGACGCACTGGCCGTGGATCGGGGACCGCACCCGCGACCCGGGCGGCGCGCACGTCGAGCTGCTGGCCTCGGTGGCCAACCCGGTGGCGTGCAAGGTCGGGCCGGGCACGGGTCGGGACGAGCTGCTGGCGCTGTGCGAGCGGCTGGACCCCGACCGCACGCCGGGCAGGCTCACGCTGATCGCCCGGCTGGGCGCGGACCGCGTGTCCGCGCTGCTGCTGCCGCTGGTGACCGCGGTGCGCGCGGCGGGTCACCCGGTGATCTGGCTGTGCGACCCGATGCACGGCAACACCGTCGTCGACGCCGACGGCCACAAGACCCGGTTCGTCGACGCGGTGGTCCGCGAGGTGGCGGACTTCCGGGCGACCGTGCACGTGGCCGGCGCGGTGGCCGGCGGCCTGCACCTGGAGGCCACGCCCGACGAGGTGGCCGAGTGCCGGTGGAACGGCTCGGCGACGCGCTCGGGGCCGCGCCGCAGCCTGTGCGACCCCCGGCTCAACCCGGAGCAGGCGCTCGCCGTGGTCGCGGCGTGGCACGGGATCGACTGAGACAGCGGAAGACCCTGGGGAGGACGAAGTGTTGCGCACCAACGAGACCACACCGTCGCTGTGTTCGTTCCGGACGGCGGCGGAGTTCGAGGGCACGGCGGGCGCGGGCGTGCTGGGGGCGGTCCGCCACGGGGACCGGGCCGGCCCGGTCCGGTGGGAGCACGGCCGCCCGGTGCTGCCGCTGCACATGGTGCGGCCGGGGGTGCCGGAGGTCGTGGAGGTCTGGGAGGCCACCGGGCCGGTGACCACCGGCGAGCACCGGGGCCTGCACTACGCCCACGACGGCGAGGTGCTGTTCGGCGCGGTGGACCTCGGGCCCTCGGCCGGGTGCGGCGGGGCCGCGCGGGCGGCGTACCTGGCGGCGTTCGACCTGGTGGACCGGTTGGGCTACCCGCACCTGTTCCGGATGTGGAACGTGATCGAGGGGATCACCGCCCCGGACGCCGACGGCGCCGAGGTCTACACCGGGTTCTGCGTGGGCCGGGCGCGGGCGTTCGACGAGTCGCCGCGCCCCATGCCCGCCGCCACCGGCATCGGCGCGCTGGGCGGCGGGGCCGGGTTCTACTTCCTGGCGCACCGCTCGCGGCGCGCCGTGCACCTGGAGAACCCGTTGCAGGTGCCCGCGCACGAGTACCCGGAGCGGTACGGGCCGCGGTCGCCGAGCTTCGCCCGCGCGACGTGGCTGGAGCCGGAGCCGGGGCGCGACCGGGGCGTGCTCTACGTGTCCGGCACCGCGAGCATCCTCGACGACGCCACGGTGTGCCCCGGCGACGTGGTGCGGCAGTGCCAGGTGACGCTGGCCAACATCGCCGCGCTGATCGGCCCGGAGAACCTGGCCCGGCACGGGCTGCCGGGCGGGTGGGCCCTGTCGGACCTGCGCCGGGTCAAGGTCTACGTCAAGCGCCCCGGCGACGTGCCGGTGGTGACGCGGCTGTGCCGCGAGGAGTTCTCCCGCCGGGCGGAGGTCGCCGTGTTCGCGGTGGACGTCTGCCGGCCGGACCTGTTGGTGGAAGTGGAAGGGATCGCACCGTGAACGACAACCGAGCGGACACGTCCGTCCTCGCCGAGCCCCGGGTCATCCGGGTGCTGGTGGTGACCGACGGCGAGGCGAGCTTCGACCGGGCCGACTTCGGCCTGGCCACACTGGTGGACGTGCTGGAGGAACCGGTCCTGCCGTGGGCGCGGGTCGAGGTGACCAAGGCGCACCGCGAGCGCAACCTGCCCGCGCTGTCCGCCGAGATCACCCTGTTCCGCTTCGACGGGCACGACCTGTCGCGGTACGACCAGGTGTGGTTGTTCGGCGTGGCCCGGGGCAACCGGCCGTCGCTGGAGGAGACCGAGCTGCGCGCGCTGGCGGAGTTCATGGACGGAGGTGGCGGCGTGTTCGCCACCGGCGACCACGAGGACCTGGGCGTGTCGCTGTGCGGCGGGGTGCCCCGGGTGCGCTCCATGCGCAAGTGGCACTGGCCGCGGCCGGGCCCGAACGGGGAGCCGGTGGCGCCGTCGATCGACGGGCCGGCGCGGCACGACACCCTGTCGGAGGGGCACGACCCGCTGTTCCAGCTCAACGACCAGTCCGACGACGTCCCGCAGGTGGTCACGCCGCGCATGTACGCCACGTCGGACTCGCCGAGGTGGGCGCACCAGTCCTACCCGCACCCGCTGCTGTGCGGGCCGCGCGGACCGATCCGGGTGCTGCCCGACCACCCGCACGAGGGCGAGTGCTACGTGCCGGAGGACCTGGGCGCGACGTTCTCCTTCGCCGGCTACGAGGTCACCGAGTACCCGGGCGGGCTCGCGCCGGAGGTGGTGGCGTGGTCGACGATCCGCTCCCGGCCGGCGGAGCGGGACCCGCGCAAGGGCAGGCTCGACGCGCGGACCTTCGGCGCGGTCGGCGCCTACGACGGGCACCGGGCGGGGGTGGGCCGGGTGGCGGTGGACGCCACGTGGCACCACTTCTTCAACGTCAACCTGGTCGGTGACCCGACCGTGCCCCGGGACCCGGTCAAGAGCGTCGGGTTCGCCGCGTCCGACTCGGGGCGGGCGGCGTACGAGGAGATCAAGTCCTACTACCGCAACCTCGTGGTGTGGCTGTCCGGGCCCGGCGCGCAGGAGGACCTGTGGTGGCGGGCGGTGTGGGCGGCGCGCTGGCACCACCGGGTGTCGATGGACCTGCGGCCGGGCTCGCTCGGCTCGCCGGACCTGGCGGAGCTGCTGCGGATCGGCGCGGAGGTGCGGGAGGTGCTGGCCACCACCGCGACGCGGGCCGACGCGGCGCAGTGGGCCGGGCGGTTCGGGGTCGGGGCGGTGGACGCGGCGCTGTGGGAGGCGCTGCGGCCGAGCCTGGACCCGTGGCTGCCGCGCTCGGGCGAGGAGCAGCCGGGGCACCTGCCGAACCTGGTGGCGTCGATGCTGCCGGAGCTGGTGCTCGACGCGGTGCTGGGCGCGGTGGTGCACGCGGTGGCGGCCGAGTTCCCGGAGCCGACCGAGCAGGCCCGGGAGCGGGCCGGCGGCGTGGAGTGGCCGGGGGTCGTGGGGCCGGCGGTCGCGCGGGCGCTGGAGGCGGTGTCCGGGCAGGTCGCGCGCACGGACGAGGTGCTGCGGTCGGTCGGTGTGACGCTCGCGACCGTGCGCGCGGCCGGCGGCTGACGGGTTTTCCGGGCACCGTGGGTGGTGGAAGTCGTTCCCGAGGGGGGTCTTGGGAACTTTCGTCAGGGGGGAACATGAGTCAGGAACTGTTGAGACCGCCGGAGACCCCGGCGCGGGAGGTCCCCGACCGGGGGTTCACGGCGCTGCGGGTCGCGCTGGGCGTGGTGTTCGTGTGGTTCGGGGCGTTGAAGGTCACCGGCGACTCGCCGGTGCACCGGCTGGTCGCGGACACCGTGCCGTTCCTGCCGGGGTCGTGGTTCGTGCCCGCCGTCGGGGTGTTCGAGGTGCTGGCGGGCGCGGCGCTGGTCCTGGGGGTCGCGGTGCGACCGGTGGCGGCGCTGGTGGCGCTGCACCTGCTGGGGACGTTCCTGGTGCTGCTGGTGCAGCCCGGGGTGGCGTTCGTGGGCGGCAACCCGCTGCTGCTGACGGTGCCGGGCGAGTTCGTGGTGAAGAACCTCGTGCTGGTCACCGCCGCCCTGGTGGTCGCGCGGCGGAGGTGAGGTCGTCGCGGTGAGCCGCGACGACCTCGCCGAAGGTCCGGGCGGGGCGGCCGGTGACGGAGGGCACGGTGTCGGTGACGCGGTCCTCGGCTCCGTGCCGGATCGCCTCGTCCAGGCCGGCGAGCACCCGGGCGAAGTCGAGGGGTACGCCCGAGTCCGCCAACCGGTCGGTCAGCGCTTCGGCGCTGACCGACCGGTGGCGCGCGGGCCGGCCGGTGACCCGGGTGACGACCTCGGCGGCGTCGGCGTAGGACAGGGCCTCGGGGCCGGTGATGACGTGGTCGGTGTCGTGGGGTTCGGGGTCGGTCAGGGCGCGGGCGGCGACCGCGGCGATGTCGCCGGCGTCGACGAACGCGACCCGCCCGTCCCCGGTGGCGGTGACGATCTCGCCGGTGGCGCGCAGGCCGCGGGCGAGCAGGTGGTCCCCGGTGAAGTTCTGCATGAACCAGGACGGGCGCAGCACGGTCCACTCCGGGACGGCGGAGCGCACCAGGCGGGGCAGGGCGCCCAGGCCGGTGTCGGACTCCTCGACGGCGGAGGAGCCGAGCAGCACCACGCGGCGCAGGCCCCCGAGGGCGAAGAACGGCGCCACGAGCGGCACGGGGTCGGTCGTGCCCAGTGGTGGCACCAGGTAGGCGCGGTCCACGCCGCGCAGCGCGGGCGCGTGGGTGGCCGGGTCGTGCCAGTCGAACCGGACGTGCTCGGCGGTGGTGGGGGTGCGGGTGGCCACGCGCAGGTCGGTGGTGCCGCGCAGCAGGTCGACGAGGCGGCGGCCGGTCGTGCCGGTGCCGCCGATGACGAGCGCGGTCACGCGGCCGCGCCTTCCCCGAAGCCGATCTCCCCCGCGGCCGCGGGGCTCCAGTAGTCGCGGTAGCGGGTGATCTCGCCGTCCCGGGCGGTGACCACGGCGATGTAGCCCATCCGGTAGTCCGCGCCGGTCGGGACGAGCCGGCCCGTGATCTCGAACTCCGCCACGACGACCTCGGGGTCGGTGGTCAGGTGCACGGTCAGCGCGGTGACCTCCTCGGGCGCGACGTGGTCGGTGTAGTCGCGCAGGTAGTCGCGGACGGCTTGGCGGCCGACCAGGCGGCGCGGCCGGTCGGGGGTGGCGAACGGGAACTCCAGCACGCCGTCCTCGGCCCACAGGTCGGCGAACCCGGCCATGTCGTGCGCCAGGACCAGCCTCAGCGCCTCGTCGACGATCTCGCGTGCGTTCACGGTGGGACCTCCAGTTGGACGGAACGGTACCGTCCCGTTCAACCTACGCCGGACGGTACCGTTCCGTCCACACCTATGCTGGTCCGCATGAGCCAGCACCCCCGGCGCACCCCGACCGGCGCCGCCGTCCTCCAGCCGCACAAGACCTCGGCCATCACGGAGGCGGTGCTGGACGAGCTGGCCGAGCACGGCTACGGGCGGCTGTCCATGGAGGCGGTGGCCAAGCGGGCGGGGGTGGGCAAGAGCGCGCTGTACCGGCGGTGGCCCGCGAAGCAGGACATGGTGGTCGCGGTGCTGTCGGAGTTCAGCGTGCCCCTGGCGGAGGTGCCCGACACCGGGTCGCTGCGCGGGGACCTGCGCGCGACGCTGCGGGGGCTGCACGGCTGGCTGACGCACCCGCGGTTCGCGCGGATCCTGCCGGACCTGGCGGCGGAGGCGGGGCGCAACCCGGCGTTGGCGCGGGAGGTGGAGCGGGCCGTCGGCGAGCCGCGCCGGGTCCGCGGCGCGCGGGTGCTGGCGCGGGCGGTGGAGCGCGGTGAGCTGCCCGCCGACCTGGACGTGGAGCTGGCCCTGGATCTGGTGGCGGCCCCGCTGTACTGGCGGCTGTCGGTGCGCCGCGTCGAGGTCGGCGAGGGCCACCTGGACCGGTTGGCCGAGGTGCTGCTGCGGGCCCTGGGCGCGACGGACCGTTGACCGACTGTGACCGGGATCTCTCCCCCGGTAGCGCTCGTGACGACGGTTTTCGCTCCCCCGGGCGGTCTTGATCCGGACCGAACCCGACCACCGCCCCGGAGCACCCGATGACCGACCCTTCCCGGACCGGATCCCCGCAGGCCGCAGCCCCGCAGGCCGCGTCCCCGCAACCCCTTCCCTTCCGGACCGCCGTGGTCACGGGCGCCGGCCGCGGCTTCGGGCGCGCGATCGCCGCCGCGCTCGTCGCCGCCGGAGCCGACGTCGTCGGCATCGCCCGCAGCGGACCGGAGCTGGCCGCCGTGCGCGAGGAGCTCGGCCCGGCCTTCACCCCCGTCACCGCCGACGCCGCGGACGAGGCGCTCGCGCGGGACGTGATCCGCGCGCACCGCCCCGGCCTGCTGGTCCTCAACGCCGGGGCCACCCCGCACCTGGCGCCCCTGCCCGAGCAGACCTGGGAGACCTTCAGCCGCAACTGGCACGTCGACACCCGCCACGTCTTCGGCTGGACCAGGGCCGCGCTGCGGGCGCCGCTGGCGCCGGGCAGCACGGTCGTGGCGATGTCCAGCGGCGCGGCGCTGGGCGGGTCCCCGCTCACCGGCGGGTACGCCGCCGCCAAGGCCGCCGTCCGCCACCTGCGCGCGTACGCGGCCGACGAGTCGGAGCGGGCCGGGCTGGGCATCCGGTTCACCGCGCTGCTGCCGCAGCTCACCCCGACCGGGGGCGTCGGCGCGGCCGGGGTCACGGGGTACGCCGCCCGCCAGGGCCTCGACCGGGACGCCTTCGTCGACCGCCTGCGACCGGTCCTCACCCCGGAGCAGGTCGCCGGCGCCGTGCTGGAGCTGGCCCTGCACCCCGACCGCGCGCCCGAGTACCGGGTGGCCGCCACGGGGATGAGCGCCGTCGCCTGAGCCGTGCCGCCCCAACCCCGACCAGCCCGGCCCCGACCAGCCCGGCCCCGACCAGCCCAGCCCTGACCGCCCCCAGCCCCGCCACCCGAGCCCTGGTCACCCCAGCGCCGCCCGCCGCCCGCCGCCCGCCGCCCGAACCAGCCCACCGTGACACCCAGCGGAGGAACCACCATGCCCTCGGACGCCGAGTTCACCGCCCTGACCGAGCAGTTCCGGCCGGAGCTGCGCGCGCACTGCTACCGGATGCTCGGCTCGATCCACGACGCCGAGGACCTGGTGCAGGAGACCTACCTGCGGGCGTGGCGCGCGTTCGACCGGTTCGAGGGCCGCTCGTCGGTGCGGCGGTGGCTGTACCGGATCGCCACCACGGCCTGCCTGACGGCGCTGGAGACGCGGGCCCGGCGACCGCTGCCGTCGGGGCTGGGCGCGCCCGCGGAGGACCACCGGATCGCCGTGGCGCCCGGTGAGTCGTCGGTGGCGTGGCTCCAGCCCGCGCCCGACGCGCTGGTGGGCGTCGACGACCCGGCGGCGATCGTGGCCGGCCGGACCGGGGTCCGGCTCGCGTTCATCGCCGCGCTCCAGTACCTGCCCGCCCGGCAGCGGGCGGTGCTGGCGCTGCGCGACGTGCTGGCGTTCCGGACGGCCGAGGTCGCCGAGATGCTGGACACCACGACCGCGGCCGTCGACAGCGCGCTGCGCCGCGCCCGCGCCCGGCTGGCCGAGGCCGGGCCCGTCGAGGACGACCTGGCCGAGCCGGACGCGGCGGCCCGGCGCGCCCTGCTCGACGACTACGTCGACGCGTTCACCCGCGCCGACCTCGACGCGCTGGTGGGGCTGCTGCGGGCCGACGTGGAGCTGGAGATGCCGCCGATCCCGACCTGGTTCACCGGCCGGTGGGCCGTGGCCGGGTTCCTGGCCGCCCGGGTGCTGAACGAGGGCCGGTGGCGGCTGGTGCCCACCACGGCCAACGGCCAGCCCGCCTTCGTGCTCTACGAACGCGTCGGCGCGGACCGGTACCAGGCGCGCGGCGTCGAGGTCCTGACCCTGGTCGGGACCCGGGTCGCCCGCATCACGGCGTTCCACGACCCGAGCCTGGTCCCGGTGTTCGGCTTCACCCCCGCGCTCGCCGGCTGAACCGGGAGGCGGGCACGGGACGGGCCCCGACCTCGGCGGAGGTCGGGCCTACCGGCGGGCGTGGGGCCTGGTCTCGGCCCAGTCGGGGACCCCGGCGACCAGGTCGTCCGGCGCGGACAGCCGCCACGCCTCGAAGACCAGTTCGGACAGCTCGTCGAGCTCGATGCCCGCCAGGTGCACCACCACCCAGCCGAAGCCGCCGGACGTGAACTGCTCCTCGAACACGTCCGGCCGCTCCGACACCAGGGCCCGCTGTTCGGACAGGGTCTGCTTCACCCCGACGGTACCGGTGCGCGGCCAGTGGTAGCCGAACCGCTTGCCCCGCACGCTGAACGAGCTGTACTGGTCGCCCCGCGCGCGTTCCACCTCGGCCAGCCCGTCCAGCAACCGGAAGAACTCGTCGTCGCCCACCGCCACCGCAACCCCCCGGAAGTCGTGGCCGGTGAGTATAGGTGCGTCAGGCGAGGGTGATCGCGTACACCTCCACCCTGGGGTCGTCGGGCAGCGTCACCGAGTGCACGGTCCTGGCCGGGTCGAGCGGCACGGACACGCCGAACAGCCGCACCGGCGGGCCGTCGACGCCCTGGCCCGCCCGGATGCGGTGCGGCATCTCCAGCACGGGCGCGGCGCCCGAACCCGCCCAGTCCGGCACGGTCACCGGCGCCTCGGCGGTGCTGCCGTCGGCGTAGCGCACGACCAGGCCGGTGGTCACCGGCCCGTTGTGGGAGGCCGCCACCAGCCGCAGCGCGCCGTGGGCGCCGGCGGGCAGCAGCAGCGCCTGGCCGCGGGCCTCGACGAAGTTGGCGGTGGTGCCCGACGGGTCCGGCGCGGCGTAGGTGGTGCCGTCGCGCACGACCTGGCCGGTGGGCAGCAGGGCCGCGTCGTAGCTCCAGCCCTGGCCGTCGAAATCGCCTTCCGCCGACCGCGCGACCGTGGCCGTGCCGTCGTGGTTCGCCTCGCGCGCCAGGTCGACGGCGCACTGCCCGCCGGCGGTGACCGCGCAGGTCGCCGGGTCGCGCACCTCGACCACCGCCTCCCGGACCACGGTCTCGGGGCCGCGGACGGTGACGCTCACCGGGTAGGACCCGACCGGGGTGCCGGCGGGCACGGTCACGGTCATCCTCGCGGTGCGCTGCACGGGCAGCCGGTTGGACCTGATCACCAGCATCCGGTCGACGGACGCCGACCACCCGGCGGGCACGGTCGGCGAGAGGCCCACCGGGACCGCGCCGGGCGCCTGGGCCAGCACGTCGAGCGACAGCACCGCGGTCCGGGCGGTGCCGGCGGCGGCCACGACCACCGAGGACTCGCGCAGCGCCGCGTCCACGTGCCGGCGGTCGTCGGGCCGCTCGCGGTTCACCGACGGCGGCCGGTCGCCCGGTCGGGTGCCCCAGTCGGAGGGCGCGGTGCCGAGCCGGTGCGCCAGCGTGCCGCCGCGCAGCACGTCGTCCCAGCGCAGCCAGGTGTCGCGCACGTCGCGGCCGTCGAGCGCCACCCGCTGCACGTACCGGTTGGTGTCGCTCGCGCCCGGCGCGGTGATGGCCAGGGTGGTCCCGCGTCCGGTGTGGACGGTGGCGGACGGGAACTGCGGGCTGGACAGGGCGAGGAAGTCCGCGCCGCTCATCGTCGGGTACAGGCCCAGCGAGGAGAACACGTACCAGGCCGACATGGTGCCCAGGTCGTCGTTGCCGGTCATGCCGTCCGGGCCGGTGGTGAACAGGGTCATCGCCGCGCGCACCACGGTCGCGGTCTTCGCCGGCGCGCCGACCGACAGGTAGAAGTACGGCGCGTGCAGGTCGGGTTCGTTGTTGGGGTTGTAGGTGGGCTTGCCGTAGTAGTCGTAGGGCTGGGTGATCCAGTCGGTGCGGACCGTGCCGGCGGGGTCGGCCAGCAGCTTGTCGTGGGCGAAGAAGGCGTCCAGCCGGCGCTCGGTGGCCTGCCTGCCGCCCATCAGCTCCACCAGGCCGTCCGGGTCCTGCGGCACCAGCCACTGGTACTGGAACGCGCCGCCCTCGTGGAACTGGTGGCCCGCGTCGACCGGGTTGTAGGGCGACACCCAGGTGCCCTCGGTGGTGCGGGGCCGGAAGTGGCCCGTGCCGGAGTCCCACAGGTTGCGGTACCACTGGCCGCGCCGGGCGAACAGGCCGGCGTCCTCCCGGTGGCCCAGGCCGCGCGCCATCAGCGCCAGCGCCGCGTCGGCCGCCGCGTACTCCAGCGTCGCCGAGGCCGGGTGCGCGCAGTCGTTGTCGCCGCCCTTGTGGGGGCAGTCCACGCCCAGCTCCAGGCCGGAGGGGAGGTAACCGCGCTCGGCGTAGTGCTCCACGCCGGAGCGGCCGTTGTAGGGCGAGTCGGCCGGCGGCAGGCTGGTGGCGTTGCGCCGCAGCAGCTCGTACGCCTCCTGCTCGTGCCCGGCGAGCAGGCCCTTGGACCACGCCTCCACCAGGAACGGGGTCACCGGGTCGCCGGTCATGATGTTGGTCTCGCTGTTGGCCAGCGCCCACCGGGGCAGCCACCCGCCGTCGCGGCCGGCGGCCACCACCGACAGCGCGACGTCGCGCGCCACCTCCGGGCGCAGCAGCTCCAGCAGCTGGTTCTGCGGGCGGTAGGTGTCCCACAGGGACAGGTTCTGGTACGGCGTGAAGTCCTGCGCCACGTGGGTCTCGCCGTCGAACCCGGTGTAGCGGCCGTCCACGTCGCCGGCCACGTTCGGGTGCAGCAGCGAGTGGTACAGCGCGGTGTAGAAGGCGGTGCGCCGCTCGGGGGCGCCGCCGCCGATCTCGACCGAGCGCAGCGCGTCGGTCCACGACCGGTGCAGCGCGTCGCGGGTGGCGTCGAAGTCGTGGGAGTCGCCGGTCTCGGCGGCGAGGTTGCGCCGCGCGCCCTCGACCCCGGTGTAGGACAGGCCGACCTTGAGCACCACGTCCCGGTCGGCGGTGGCGTCGAAGGTCACCCACGCGCCGTTGCCGCCGCCGCCCGCCGCGTCGGGCACGCCGGGGGCGGGCGTGGTGCCGCGCCAGGTGCCGAAGCCGGTGAACGGCCGGTCGAAGGTGGCGGTGAAGTAGACGGTGTGCTCGTCCTGGCCCGCGCAGAACCGGCCCGCGCGGACCCGGCCCTCGATGGTGCGGTCGCCGACCACGTGGACCTCGGAGTCGAGCACCTGCTGGTTGGCCTTGCCCGTGTTGAACAGGACGTTCGCCTGGGAGGTGGCCGGGAAGGAGTAGCGCTGCCAGCCGGTGCGCGGGGTCGCGGTCAGCTCGGCGTCGATGCCGTAGCGGGACAGGCCGACCCGGTAGTAGCCGGGGCGCGCCTCCTCGTCGTCGTGCGAGTACGCCGACCGGTAGCCGTTGGTGTCAACGTTGTCCACCGGGCCGGTGGTGGGCATGATCGGCAGCTCGCCGGCGACCGGGCAGCCCACGCCGGACAGGTGCGTCTGGCTGAAGCCGTGGATGTGGCCCTGGAGGTAGTCGTAACCGCCCTGGCCCCCGGTGTCCGGGCTGACCTGGACCATGCCGAACGGCGCGCTGGCGCCGGGGAAGGTGTTGCCGAAGTTCTGCGTGCCGATGAACGGGTTGACCAGCGCGGTGGGGTCCTCGGGGGCCGCGGCGGCGGTGGTCGGCGGGAGGCCGGTGACCAGGCCGGCGGCGAGCAGGGCCGCGAGCACGGGGGCGGCGGCGCGGGGTGACGGCAGAGGCATGGACAGGGGACCTCTCCTTTGACAACGTTGTCAACTCATGGCGGCGGGGCCACGGCTTCGAACGCTGTCACGGGTCCGGCGCGGGTGTCAACGGCGCTGGTGCCGGACCCGCAGGAGCCGGTGCGGGTGCCGACACCATCAGGACGACCCGGCGCGGGTGCGCCGGCGCCAAGAAGGCCGACGGCGTCGACACCGCGACGGGAGCGCCGCGCCCGTACCGGTGCGGCGCTCCCGGGACCCGGGGCCGCTCAGCCCCTGGTGTAGGTCAGGCAGTTGGCGTCGTGCCCGCCCTCGCCGGGCGCGACGCGCACCCCGCCGGGCGCGGTGCACTCCAGCTCCCTGTTGTGGACGCAGTCGCTGCGCGAGCAGGCGCCCACCTGGGCGACGGCGCGCGGCAGGCCGCCCTTGCGCGCCAGGGGGATGAAGGTGGCGCAGTCGGCGGCGCCGTCCTCACCGCTGACGGTGATCGCGAAGGCGTGGCAGCCGTCGTGGTTGTAGGAACAACCGGTGACGGTGCACTCGTTGACGGCAGGCATTTCTGTGGTGGTCATGACCGCTCCTCCGGACCTTGGTGCTCGGTGTTCTCGAACGTTGCCACCGGATACCCGCCCCCGCAACACGAAAACAATTAGGAGAGCCTTACCTAAAAGCGCCGAACGATTTTCACATCTGCCAAGTCGGGCGGAAGTACCAGGTCAGGACCGTCCGGTGAGGACTCCACCGGGCGGTCCCGACCCGACGCGCAATTCATCCTCCGGGCCACCCGGCATTACCGCCGACAACCCGGGAGGATCACGGCGCGACTGGGATGTTGGTCAATCCGGTCACCGCGCGGGTGACGGTGTTGGAGGCGTGCACCACGTTGGGCAGGCCGGCGCACTTGGACGTCGAGGTGATGCGGATGGCGTAGGCGCCGACGCCGCCGAGGTCGGAGCGGTTGCCGCGCCAGGTGTTGCCGCAGCCGTTGGGGAACGCCGGCGTGGTGACCGGGTTGTGGGTCTCGTAGCCGTTGGCGAACGTGCCGGGCGCGGTGAACGAACCGGTGTTGTCCTCGACGAGGTAGCCGGAGCCCTTGACGTCGATCCAGGAGTCCGCCGAGTTCTGGCCGGAGATGCCGGTGCCGTCGAAGGTGTTGCCGCGCACGACGCCGCCGGCGGTGCCCTCCTTGACGTCGATCGGCTCGGCGGTGACGTGGGGCCCGATGTGGTTGCCCAGCACCAGCACCCGGTCGCTGCGGTCCGCTCCCCCGGTGTTGCCGTGGCAGTCCCAGTTGGAGTGGGCGGACCCGAGGTAGACGCCCTCGCCGTAGCCGGGCTGCACCAGACCGGTGTGGCTGATGGTGGAGCCGCGCAGCACGCCGTCGGACGAGGAGCGGCGGAAGTGCACGGCCTCCTCGTCCACGTGGTGCACGCGCACCCGGTCGATCACGGTGTGGCGGGAGTCGTCGACCACGATGCCCTTCTTCGACTCGCGCACGGTGAACCCGACCAGGTTCCAGTGCGGCGCGCCGTACAGCCACAACCCGTAGCCGGGGTCCCAGCCGGCGGTGGGCACGGGACAGGCCGGACCGCTGCCGGAGGGACCGTCGTTGACCAGCACAGCGTCCGCCGGACCGGTCAGGGTGATCGGCGCGGCGGCCGTGCCCGGCGAGGTCGCGGTGAACGAACCCCGGTAGACGCCGGGCGCCAGCCGGATGGTCACCCCCGGCACGGCGGCCGCCAGCGCCGCCCGCAACTGCGCGGCGGTGGCCACGTCCACGGTGGACGCGGCGGGAGCGGTCGTGGCGGTGACGACCGGGCTGGGCGCGGAGGTGTTGCCCGCCGCGTCCCGCGCCCGGACGGTGAACGCGTGCGCGGTGCCGGGCAGCAGACCGGTCGCGGTCGCGGAGGTCGAGGCGGTCGTGGTGACCACCTCGGCGCCGGAGAGCACCTGGTAGTCGACCACCCCGGTGTCGTCGGCGGCCGCCCGCCAGCTCAGCGACACCGAACCGGCCGTCACCCCGGTCACCCGGGGCTCGGTCGGGGCGGTGGGCGGCGTGGTGTCGCGGGCGGGACCCCGGCACGGCACGCCGTCGACCACGCAGCCGGCCGGCAGGCCGCCGCCGGAGGCGGTGAAGCCGAAGCCCACCGCGCCACCGGGCGGGATGCGGCCGTTGTGGGCGGCGTTGGCGAACCGGTGGCGCTGCCCGTCGCGGATGAGCACCGAACTCCAGGAGTTGGTCACCGAGGTGCCCGGCGGCAGGTCGAACTCGACCACCCAGCCGGTGCTCTCGGCGTCACCGGTGTTGGTGAGCGTGATCCGCCCGCCGTAACCGGTGCTCCACACCGACTCCTGGGCGAACTCCGCGGTCACGCGCGCCGCCGCGGCGGAGGCGGGGACCGGGGCCAGGGCGCAGATCACCGCGACGATCAGCGCCGGGACAACTCTTCTCATGCCGTCGCACCTTCCGGTAGCGGGTCGGGCTCGGGGGCGTCGCGGCCCACCCCTCGGGGACCCGCTCTTCATAGCAAGCCGCGAGGCGTCCGGTCACGGAGTCCACCTCCGCCCCCCCTTTTATCGTGACTTGAATCAAGCTCTCCAGTAAGGTTCCGCTCGGTCGCCGCCAGAACGACCTGGAAAAGGACACGCCCATGCGGTTCTCGGCAACACCCCGGCGGCCACGCCTGCGCGCCGCCCTGCTCGCCCTCGCCACCGCGGCAGCGGGCCTCACCGTCGCCACCACCACGGCGCCCGCCGCCCACGCGGCCCTGCCCGCCGGCTTCAAGAGCGTCGGCTACATGCCCTCCTGGGCCGGCAACGTCAACAGCGTCCAGTACACCAAGCTCACCCACATCAACTACTCGTTCGCGCTGCCCAACGCCAACGGCACCCTCCAGGGCATCCCCGACCCGGGCAAGCTCACCTCGTTGGTCAACCTCGCCCACGCCAACGGCGTCCGCGTCTCCCTCGCCATCGGCGGCTGGAACGACGGCAACGACTCCGCCTTCGAAGCCCTCGCCGCGAACGCGAGCTCCCGCACCACCTTCGTCAACAGCGTCGTCAGCGCCGTCAACCAGTACAACCTCGACGGCGTCGACATCGACTGGGAGTACCCCGACCCCGGCGCGTCGGCCACCAACTTCACCAACCTGATGAGCCAGCTCTCCAGCGCCATGCGCAGCCGCGGCAAGCTCCTCACCGCCGCCGTCGTCTCCGGCGGCGGCACCGCCGAAGGCGTCCAGACCGCCGTGTTCGGCCACGTCGACTGGCTCAACATCATGGCCTACGACGGCGGCAGCCCCCACGCCAACTACGACTGGTCCATCGCCAGCGCCAACTACTGGAAGAGCCGCGGCCTGCCCGCCGCCAAGACCGTCCTCGGCGTGCCCTTCTACAGCCGCCCCGGCTACTACACCTACGCCCAGCTCGTCGCCATGGACCCGGCCAACGCCAACCGCGACTGCGCCACCGTCAGCGGCGCCCAGCAGTGCTACAACGGCCTGCCCACCATCCGCCGCAAGACCCAGTGGGCGCTGGCCAACGCCGGCGGCATCATGAACTGGGAGCTCTCCCAGGACACCACCGGCAGCACCTCCCTGCTCAACGCCATCTACGAGACCGCGGGCGGCACCAACCCCAACCCGCCCGTCGGCCGCACCGGCCCCATCACCGGCATCGCCGGCAAGTGCGTCGACGTCGCGAGCGCCAACAGCGCCAACGGCACCGCCGTCCAGCTGTGGACCTGCAACGGCTCCAACGCCCAGACCTGGACCGTCGCCTCCGACAACACCCTGCGCGCCCTCGGCAAGTGCCTCGACATCACCAGCGCCGGCACCGCCAACGGCACCACCGCCCAGCTCTGGGACTGCAACGGCAGCGGCGCCCAGACCTGGCAGGCCCAGTCCAACGGCACCCTGCGCAACCCCGCCTCCGGCCGCTGCCTCGACGCCACCGGCCCCAGCTCCGCCGACGGCACCCGGCTCCAGATCTGGGACTGCTTCGCCGGCACCAACCAGGTCTGGCGCCTCCCCGCCTGACCCCCGCGCGGGCCCGCTCCACCCCGGGGCGGGCCCGCACCGGCTTGCCCACCCCGCCCCGACCGACCAGAGTTGGGGAATGGGTGACGAACGCGACGGCGTCGCGCTGACCAACCTCGACCAACCGCTGTTCGACGGCGCCGAGGCCACCAAGGGCGACCTCGTCGACTACCTCGACGCGGTCCACGACAAGATGATCCCCGTCCTCGCCGGCCGCCCCCTGTCCGTGGTGCGCGTGCGCCCCGGCCAGGAACCCTTCATGCAGAAGAACCTCCCCAAGTACACCCCCGCCTGGGTAGACAGCACGACGCTGTGGGCCGAGTCCTCCCGGCGCGAGATCCGCTACGCCCTCTGCGACGACCGCCGCACCCTGCTGTGGTTCGCCAACCAGCGCGCGGTCGAGTACCACGTCCCCCTCGGCACCGCCGACGCCCCCGACCGGCCCGACCACCTGGTGCTCGACCTCGACCCGCCGGAGGGCGCCGGCTTCGGCGAGGTCGTCGCCGCCGCCCGGCTCGTCCACCGCGCCCTGACCGACTGCGGGCTGACCGGGCTGGTCAAGACCAGCGGCTCCAAGGGCGTCCACGTCTTCGTGCCCGTCGACGCCTCCGACGAGGACGCCGCCGCCGCCACCCGCGCCCTGGCCGTCCGCGCCGAGCGCCTGGACCCGGCGATCGCCACCACCGCGTTCATCAAGGACGACCGGGGCGGGCGCGTGTTCCTCGACTCCACCCGCGCCTTCGGCTCCACCGTGGCCGCCGCCTACAGCCCCCGCATCCGCCCCAACGCCACCGTGTCCTTCCCGCTGGAGTGGGACGACCTGGACTCCGTCACCCCGGCCGACTTCACCATCCGCACCGCGCCGGCCCTGCTCGACAAGGCCGACCCGTGGCACGAGCGGATGCCCGCGCCGCAGCGGCTGCCCGACGACCTGGTGGCCGAGGGGCACACGATCCCGGTGGCGCGCGTCCAGGCGATGCACGAGGGCAAGCGCCGGGCTCGGGCCCAGCGCGGCGGGTAGCCGGTCGTTGTCCCGGGTTCACCGGGGCGCACACCGGAAAGCGTTGCTTTTGAGCAACACTGAAGTTATCGAGACCACTGGTACCGGAGGTGGCGGCGTCGCAGGACCCCGCCACCTCCGGTACTGGAACCGCAGACCTTCAGAGCCGGTCCTCCGACCGCGTCGGCACCGGCCCCTCGTCGCTCACCACGCGGACGCGGAGCACGGCGGCGGCCCCGACCGAGAGCGCGGCCCCCAGCAGGTAGGGGGCCCAGACCGCGACGTCGAAGAGGGCTCCCGAGCCGAGCGGCCCCGCCACCCTGGCCGCGGCCGCGGTGGACTGGGCCTGCCCCAGGCGCTCGCCGCGCGCCGCGGCCGGCCCGGCGCCCGCCACCAGGCTCGTCACCCCGGCGGTCAGGAACCCGTTGCCCGCCGACAGCACCAGCACCGCCGCGACGAACCCGACCAGGCCCGCGAACGGGGCCGCGGCCAGCCCGGCGGCGGTGAGGAGCGCCCCGGCGACGGCCACGCGCGGTTCGCCCCACCGGCGCACGGCGGGCGCGACCAGCGCGCCCTGCACCACCACCAGGCACAGCCCCGCGCCGCACAGCAACCACCCGACGAACGCGGGTCCGGCGTCGAAGCGCCGCTGGGCGAGGAAGGCCGCGGTGGTCTCCATCCCCACGAACGCGGCCATGCCCGCGAACCCGGCGACGAGCAGGGGCCACGGCACGAGCAGCCGGCGCGCGCGGGCGCCGGACCGCGGCGGGGCGTCCCGGGGCGGGGCGTCCCGGGGCTGGTCGGCGGGCAGCACGAGGTGGGCGAGCACCAGGTTGGCGGCGGCCAGGCCCGCGGCGGTCCACGCGACCGCGGCGAACCCCAGCGGCGCGGCGAGCGCGCCCAGCGCGGGCCCGACGGTGAACGCGAGGCCCACCGAGGCACCCACCAGGCCGACCGCCCGGGTCCGCCCGGCCGGTCCCGCCACGTCGACGGCGAACGCCTGGGCCACCCCGATGCTGCCGCCGCAGGCCCCCGCGACCAGGCGCGCCAGGGCCAGCGACCACAGCGCGCCCGCCGCGCCCATCAGCGCGAGGGACGCGGCGGAGCCCAGCAGGCTCAGCAGGAGCAGCCGCCGTCGGCCGTACCGGTCGGCGAGCCGGCCCAGCACCGGGGCGGCGACGGCCTGTGCGAGCGAGTACGCGGTGAGCACCGCGCCGAGCCAGGCGCCCGTGCCGCCGAGCGCGCCGACGTGGAACGGCAGCGACGGCAGGACGGCGGTGAAGCCGAGCAGGTCGACGAACACGGTGGCGCACAGCGCCAGGAGGACCCGCCTCGGCCTCGGCCGCTCGCTCCCCGCCGGGCGGTTCGTCACGGGGCGTGACCCTACCGCCCCCGGTGGTCGGACGCCCAGGGCTCCGGTCTCCCCTGGCCCGCCACCGGGTCGACCACCCCGGTACCCCACCGGGCGGCGGGCCGTGCGCGCGTGGCACTACGGTCCGATGTGGACAGTGCACCGCAGGAGCGGCCGCCCGGAACGCGGAGGTGTCCCGGGCGACCGGTCGCGCGTCAGCCGGCGCAGGCGGTGGTCAGGTTGGCCACCTGCGTGGCCCTGGTCTCCAGCCACTGGGCGGGACCGCTGACGAGGTCGTTCAGGGTCACCGCGGTCAGCGTGTCGGCCAGCGCGGTGATGGCCTGGCTGAGCGTGGTGTTGGCCGCGTCCGCCGCGAGGTCCGACAGCGTGGCCCCGGCCTCGTGCGCCCGGCCGAGCGCCTCCTCCGGGGCGGCGATGTCGACGTTGACCGCCGCCTGGGACAGGGCGTCCGTGCAGAGCTGGACCGTGTTGGCCGTGTTGGCGACCGCCGCCGCCGTGTCGGACGCCTCCTGGAGCGTCCCGCAGGCGCTCAGCGCCGCGACGGCGAGCAGGCCGGTGATGGTGGTGGCGAGTCGGGTTGCGGTGCGCATGGGCTCGTCCTTCCCGGTCGGGAGCCGTCACTTGTCAAGACGCGCGGACCCCGTCGGGGTTGTTCCGCCGGGGTGGGCGGCGGGCACTTGTCCCGGGTACCGCCGCACTGGGATGGTTGGCGCGGGAGGTGCCCTTCATGTCGATCGGCGCGTTGACGGGGATCTGCATCGCTCTTTTCGTGGCCGCGGCGGCGTTCTTCCGGCTGCGCGGCCGCCCGACCACCGGGACGCCCATCGGGCGGGTGCTGCGGTGGCTGGCCTTCGCGGGCACGGTCGGCACCACCGTCGCCGCGCTGCCCCTGGCGCTCTCCGACAGCGCGGTGGTCCTCCTGCTGCTGGCGGTGCCCCTGGTGCTGGCCGTGCTGGTGGTGGTCTCGGACGCGACCGGCAGGCTGGTCGGCACGACGACCGCCGCGGCGGCGCTGCTGATGCTGCTCTGGGGCGTGTTCCTGGCCTCCTTCCTCACCCCGTACTTCGTGTTCCCCGCGCTGCTGCTCGGCGCGGCGGCGCTCGCCTCGATCCGCCCGCGCGCCGCCGGCAGGCCGGCGGGGGTGGCGTAAACCCGTTCGTCCGCTCCCCGCGCCTTGTTACCCTCTGCGGACGCCGGGCGCGGGACTCCGGTGCGACTTCCGGAACCCGCCTTGGAAGCGATGCTTCGCAGTTCGCGCCCCCATTCCCCGCCCGGCGCCCACGACCAGGAACGGGTGCCGGATGGACCGCCTCGCCGCCGAGGACATGCTGCTGTTCGTCAACGCGGCGATCACCGCCACCGGGCAGCGCGAGTTCCGGGGCGACGCGGCCGGGCAGCGCCTGTCGCTGGACTTCCTGCACGAGTACATGGCGGTCAACTACCGCGACCTGTACGCCGCCGCGCTCGCCCTCGACGTCAACGACCACAACGCGGCGCTGATCGCGCTGCGCCTGCTGACCACCGCCGGTGACGCCTCCGACGGGCAGCGGCGCGTGGAGGGGCGGCTGATCGCGGCACGGCTGCGCGCGCTGCCCCCGCAGCGCGTCTACGGCCTGTTCCGCGACCTGCGCCGGGCCCGGGTGAACAACCGGCGCACGCGCGCCCTGATCCGGGACTGGCTCGCCGCGCGACCCGACCCGGCGTTCGACGCGGTCAAGTACCGCGCCGGCGTGAAGGTGGCGCTGCGCCACGCCCACCTCGCGCCCGCGCGCGATGAGCTGGGGCCGTTCCTGTTCGCGCCGTTCAGCCGCCCGCGCTACGCGACGCCGCTGCTGGAGACCTGGCGGCGGGCGCACTACGAGAAGGCCGCCGTGTACGAGCTGCCCTACACCGTCGCCGAGGGGTTCGCGGCCCGGCACCGCATCGGCCGGACGGCGTTCCTGGAGCGGATCGCGCCGCGGCTGACGCGGCTGGAGCGGTTGCGGTTGCAGGGCGCGGCCCGGCGCGACGGGGTCGACGCGGTGGTCGCGGACCTGGGGGGAATGCCGCTGACCCGGCTGGCCGGGTACGTGCTGTCGCTGCCGGTCGCCGACCGCGCGGCACGGCGGGAGGAGCTGACCTCCGCCCTGCGCGCCGCCGCCCGCCGGGCCTGCGGACCGGACGCCGGCCGGTGGGGGCGCGTCGCCGCGGTGCTGGACGACAGCTTCTCGGCCTCGGGCTCGGCCCAGAAGCGCCGCCGCCCGCTGGCCGTCGCGCTGGCCTGCCACCACCTGCTGGAGGCGCTGGCCGGCGAGTACGTCGCGCTGTGGACCTCCGGGCGCACCGACGCCCTGCTGGTCCGCCCGTACGGGATGACCCCTCTGGGCGACCGCGTGCTCGACGCGCTGGAGCACGAGCCGCAGCGCCTGGTCGTCGTCTCCGACGGGTGGGACAACGCGCCGCCCGGTCTGGCCGCCGAGGTGCTGCGGGTGTGGCGGACCCGGCTGGACCCGGACCGGCGGGTCAGCGCGGTGCACCTCAACCCGGTGTACGACGCGGACGCCTTCACCGCCCGCCGCCTCGCACCCGAGGTGCCCACCGTCGGCGTGCGCCGGGCGGAGGACGTGCCCGCCCTGGTGCGCTTCGCCCGGCTCGCCGAGGGCACCACCGGGCTGGCCGAGCTGCGCGCGCACCTCGCCGGCCGCGTGGACCGGCTCCTGGAGGAGCGGTGAGCGCGCGCCTGGACCTGACCGGCCTGACCGCCGCACCCGGGCAGGTCCGGGGCGGCGTGCGGCTCGTGCCGCTGGTCCGCGACGAGCCCATCACCGACCTGCGGCTGCACGCCGAGCTGTACGACGACGGACCCGGGGTGGTGGAGGTGGACCGCCGGACCCGGTACTGGTCCTACATCCCCCACGGGTTCGTGGCCACGTGGTCCGGCGACACCGCGCCGACCGCCGCCTACGGCACCTCCCTGGGACGGGCGGGCGAGCACGGCGCGCCCGCCCGCGCGCCGGTCCGCCCGCACCGCCGGATGGCCCGCCGCGTGGACGGCCGCCGGCTCCGCTTCCTGCCGCTGCACCTGGCCCTGGAGGGGTACCTGGCGCTGCACTTCGGCGGCCCGGCCGTGGTCTGGGAGCAGTGGTCGCAGCGCGCCGTCCGGCACGGCCTGTCGCCGCGCGAGGAGCAGGCGTACGCGGGCGCCGAGGTGCGCGACCTGGCGGACGCGCTCAAGGTCTTCGAGATCCACCCCGGCCAGTGCGGCGTGGTGGTGCACGTCGCCGACGCGCTCGCCGCGGCGTTCGTCGTGCCGCACCCGGACGACTACCGCGCCCTGCACCCCACCCTCGTGGCGGACCTGTACGGCGAGCTGGTCCACCACTACGCCACCTACGCGGCCCCGGTGCCGGAGTTCCGCGCGCGCCTGTCCGACGAGCACGTGCGGTCGTTGGCCGACCTGCGCGCCGCGGCCCGGCGGCAGCGGGCGGACTGGGCCCGGTTCCACGACGGCACGATGGCGGCCGACCTGCTCGACGCCGCGTACTCCGTGCGCCGCGTGCACCGCGTGGGCGACTACACGCTGTCCCGCTTCCTGCCGGGGTTCGGGCCCAAGCGGGAGAACCACATCGGCGAGCTGATCACCGACCACCGCGGCCGCACCGCCTACCTCAAGACGTTCCGGCTGTCCGAGGCGCAGTCGCGCCGGGGCCACCTGCTCGACCGCCTCGCCGGCCACGACTGGCACCTGCCCGGCGCCGCCGCGTCGCTGGGCCTGACCGAGGCGCAGCTCGGGCTGCGCCTGGACTCGGCCGGCCTGGGGCTCCTGCTGCGCGAGGACGTGCTGGCCCGTTACCGCGCTTCGGCCGCCGGGGGGTGAGCACCGGCACCGTCCACTACGGATGCGGCTGCGGTATGCCGAAGTTCCCGGTGGCGCGGCGGGCCGCCCGCCGGGTGAGCGGCGCTCGCCTCGTCGCCGGGTCCGGGGCAGGTCACGCGGGAGTTCGGGGCGTCCGACCGCCGCCCGGCGCACGCCCGGTCGCGGCGGCGCCGGGACCGTAGCGGGCTGCGGGCGAACCGGACACCCACCCCGAGCGGCGCGGTTAGTCTCCTGGCGGTCCGCACCGCGGCAGGGACGCGGCGCGGACGACGACCGACACCGTCGAAGGGGGACGCGGTGGACCAGCAGGCTGATCTCGCCCCGCAGATGAAGCAGTACGAGGACTTCGCGGGCGGCGACGTGCGGTGGCTGCCCTACCTGGTGTTCTTCAACCGCACCGACTACCGCTCGCCGGTGCTCAACACCGACGCGGGCGGGTTCCGGCTCGGCTCCGGCCCCGACGGGCCGTGCTCGCTGCTGGAGAACCACCCCGGCGGCGAGGTGAGCGTGCTGCTCGGCGGTTCGCCCGCGTTCGGCTTCGGCGCGTCCGCCGACGAGCGCACCATCACCTCGGTGCTGTCCCGGGGCGAGGGCGCCGCGACGTGGTTCAACCTCGGCGCGCCCGCGTACAACTCGACCCAGGAGCTGGTGCTGTTCCTGCTGCACCGGCACCAACTGCCGAGGGTGCGCGACATCATCGTGTTCTCCGGGCTGAACGACCTCGTGGTCGCCGGCCTGCCCGACGCCCGCGCCGACTACGGCCAGTTCTTCTTCTCCGGCGAGTTCTTCACCCAGCTCGGCGTGCCCGAGGCGGGCAACCAGCTGCGCCAGCCGAAGTGGGCGCTGGGTCGGCTGGCCCAGCGGATCGGCCTGTCGGGCGGGGCCGCGAAGGACGACGAGCCGCGCGTGCCCACGCCCGAGGAGCGGGTGGACACCGCGGTGGCCCAGTGCGCCCGCGACCTGGACCGCCTGCTCGAACTGGCCGCGCCCACCGGCGCCCGGGTGCACTTCGTGCTCCAGCCCACCGCGCTGTGGACGGGCAAGCGGCGCACGGCGGAGGAGCGGGCCCTGATCGACGACGCCGACCGGGAGCGTGCGGCGGTGTGGAACCTGTTCCGGCCGATCCTCGACCGGCGGGTGCACGAGCGGTACCGCGACCGGCTGGCGGCCGTGTGCGCCGAGCGGTCGGTGTCCTTCTTCGACGCCAACCCGGCGCTGTCGGGCGACGAGTGGTTGTTCGTCGACCTGGTCCACCTCAACGACGAGGGCAACCGGGTGGTCGCGGAGGCGATGCGGGACGCGCTCGGGCTCGACGGCGAACGACCCGGTGACGGACGGACCGGTGGCGGACGAACCGGTGGCGAGCTGGAGGAGGTCGGCTGATGTTCCGCAGGATCGTGCAGTTCTTCCGGCGGCGCAAGCGCAAGCGCCGCAACGACAACTCGATCTACCCGATGTTCTGACCGGTCCGGACCTGGGGGGCAGCCGTGTCGGACGCGGAGTACCGCACCACGTACCTGAGGGCGCTCGACCCCGAGTGCCCGACACCCCGGACCGACGAGCTGCCCCGCCTCCGGGCGGCGCTCGCCGCGGTCGGGGAGCACGACGGGTCCACCCCCGACCTCGCGACCCTGGTGGACGGCGCCCGGGGGTGGGCGGCCGAGGAGGGGCGCCGGTTCCGCGAGGTCCTCACCGGACCGGACCGGGACCCGGCGCGCGCCCGCGTGCTCAACAACTGCGCGCCGCTGGCGCTGTCCGCGGGCGCGTGGCTCCAGTGGCTGTCCAGCGCCGGCAACGCCGAGACCGAGCCGGTGCTGCGCGTCCTGGCGCTCTACGCCCAGGACGTCGGCGTGGGCTACCCGCACGCCGACCGCGGCAGCGACTACCGGGCGGTCCTGCGCGCGCACCGGCTGCTCGACGAGGCGCCCGGCGTGCGGCTGGCGGGCAGCGACCAGGTGGAGAGCTCCGGCTTCCGGTTCCCCGCCCTGCTGCTGGCCATGAGCCGCCTGCCCGAGGAGTTCCTGCCCGAGCTGGTCGGCGCGGACCTGCACCTGCGCGCGGTCGGCCTGCTGCCCCCGCTCGCCGGGCTCGACCCGGCCTGGCTGGGTGTGCCGGTGGGAACCCTGGACCTCGGCGGGCGGCGGCACGACGACCCGCGCCCGGCGCTGGAGCTGTCCCTGGCCGCCGCGGCGGCGGTGCTGGACGACGGCGGGGGCGACCGCCTGCGGCTGGGCTTCCGGTGGGCCGGGGAGGAGCTGCGCACCTGGTGCGGCGCGCTGCTGCGGGAGATCGAGCTGGCCGTCCACCCCGACTACGACATGTGGCGGCTGATCTGGTCCCGGGCCAGGCAGGCGGCCGTCTACCACGCCGACTTCCCGCTGGCCGGCAGGCCGCTCGCGGAGTGGTTCGCCGACGTGGACGCCGGGCCGGGCGCGTTCCTGGACGCACTGGCGCGCAGCACCCTGGTGCGGCCGGGGCGACCCGACCGCAGCCCGCTGCTGCGCGGCCTGATCGGTGAGAAGGGCCGGATGTTCCGCATCTTCACCGAGGACGAGATCGCGGTGCTGCGGCGGTGGATCGCCGGCCTGTCACCGGACGGGTCGGCCCCGGACGCCGCCGGGCACGAGCGGCTGCACCACGCGCAGCGGTCGTGGCACCGCCCGGACACCCCGCTCCCGAACACCTCCCCCGCCGGCACCCCGAACCCCGGCACCCCGAACCCCGGCACCCCGCTCCCGGACACCCGGGGCGCCGGCGCCCCGGTCACGGGCCCCCCGCTCCCCGGCACCACCCTCCCCGACACCCCTCCCCCGGCCACCCGCCGGACGAGCGCCGGCGACGACTTCGGCCGGCCCTCCGCCCGGGAGGCGTACCGCACGCTGCTCAGCCGCGCCGACTCCCCCGGCGTGCGGCGGTTCGCGCACGACTACGTCACCCGCTGGCTGACCCGCTCCCGCTACGGCCTCGACCGCGCCCCGCGACGGCTGCCGCCGCGCTGGGACCCGGAGACCGGGTTGCGCGGCTGGCTGGCCGCCGAGCACGACCGGCACGCCGCCGAGCACGACGCGGGCGCGCCCCGCCTGCCCACCCGGGAGCAACTGGTCGACTCGACCCTCCAGCTGGCCCCGCTGATCATGATCGACGGCGGCTGGTTGCAGGGGTTCACCGACCACCAGCTGGCCTCCTCCCCCGCCGGCCGGTTCCTGTTCCAGACCTACTGGGACGAGCTGGGCAACGGCGTGCGGGAGCTGAACCACCCCGTGATCTACCGCGACCTGCTCCGCCAGATGGGCATCGACCTGCCGCCGACCGACTCGCCGGGGTTCAGCGCCTTCGCCGGCTTCCACGACGAGTCGTTCGAGCTGCCGGTCTACTGGCTGGCCGTCTCCCGGTTCCCGCGCACGTTCCAGCCCGAGATCCTGGGCCTGAACCTGGCCATGGAGCTGTCCGGGGTGGGCGGCAGCTACCGGGACGCCCGGGTGGGCCTGCTGCACCACGGGTTCAGCACCCAGTTCGTGGACCTGCACAACACCATCGACAACGTCTCCACCGGGCACTCCGCCTGGGCCGTCGACGCCATCGACAGCTACCTGGCCGACCAGCCCCGCGACGACGGCGAGGTGTGGCGGCGCGTCCGGGTGGGCTACCGCTCGCTCAACCCGCCCGAGGGCCTCGCGGCCTCCCTCTACAGCACCCTGACCTCCCGTACCGCACGGTACGCCCGGCGATGAGGAGCCGATCCGCGTGGCCACCGCAGCACTCGGTATCTCCGCCTTCTACCACGACAGCGCGGCGGCGCTGGTCGACGCGGGCGGCGTCGTGGCCGCCGCGCAGCAGGAGCGGTTCAGCAGGCGCAGGCACGACCCCGCGTTCCCGGACCTGGCCGTCCGGTACTGCCTGGAGGAGGCGGGCGCGAAGCTGGACGACCTGGACGTGGTCGCCTACTACGAGGACCCGCGGCTGAAGTTCCGCCGCGTCCTGTCCACCTTCGTCGCCACCGCGCCCTCGGCGTGGCGGGCCTTCCGGGACGTCGTGCCGGGCTGGCTGGCGTGGAAGGCGCGGGCCGGGACCGAGGTCCGCGAGCGGCTGCGGGAGTTGGACCTCGGCGCGCCGCCACCGGTCCGGTACTACCGCCACCACGAGTCGCACGCCGCGTCCGCGTTCCTGCCCAGCCCCTACGCGTCGGCGGCCGTGCTGTGCGTGGACGGGGTCGGCGAGTGGGCCACCACCACGATCTGGCACGGTCGCGGCAACCGCGTCGAGCCGGTGGCCGAGCTGCGCTTCCCGCACTCGCTGGGCCTGCTGTACTCGGCGTTCACCTACTTCTGCGGGTTCAAGGTGGACTCCGGCGAGTACAAGCTGATGGGCCTGGCCCCCTACGGCCGACCCGTCTACGCGCCGCTGATCCGGGAGCGGCTGGTCGACGTCAAGGCCGACGGCTCGTTCCGGCTGGACACCGCGATGTTCGAGTTCCTGCGCGGTCGGGTGATGACCGGGCGGGCGTTCGAGGAGCTGTTCGGCGGGCCGCGCCGGGAGCCGGAGGGGCCGCTCACCGAGCGCGAGTTCGACCTCGCCGCCTCGGTGCAGCAGGTGACCGAGGAGATCATGCTCGGCCTGGCGCGGACCGCGCGGGAGCGCACCGGCGAGGCGACCCTGTGCCTGGCCGGCGGGGTCGCGCTGAACTGCGTCGCCAACGGCAGGATCGTCGAGCGGGAGCTGTTCGACGACGTCTGGGTGCAGCCCGCGGCGGGCGACGCGGGCGGCGCGCTGGGCGCGGCGCTGCTGGCCGTCGACCCGCCCCGAGAGCACGTCCGCGCGGGCCGGGACGCCATGCGCGGCGCCCGGCTGGGTCCCGCCTACGGCGACGAGGAGATCCGGTCCTACCTGGACGCGCACGGCCTGCCGCACCGGCGGCTGACCGAGACGGAGCTGTCCGACGAGGTCGCCGGGCTGCTCGCGGACGGCAAGGTGGTCGGCTGGTTCCAGGGCCGCATGGAGTTCGGGCCGCGCGCGCTGGGCTCGCGCTCGATCCTGGGCGACGCCCGCGACCCGCGGATGCAGTCGACGATGAACCTGAAGATCAAGTTCCGCGAGTCGTTCCGGCCGTTCGCGCCGGTCGTGCTCGCCGAGGACGTCACCGACTACTTCCGGCTGCGCGGGTCGAGCCCGTACATGCTGGTCGTCGCGCAGGTCGCCGAGGCCCAGCGGCTGCCGGTGCCGGACGACGCCGGGGCCGACGGGCTGGACCTGCTGCGCGTGGCGCGGTCGACGATCCCCGCGGTGACCCACGTCGACCACTCGGCGCGGGTGCAGACCGTCACCGCGGACACCGACCCGGCCCTGCACCGGCTGCTGACCGGCTTCAAGGCCAGGACCGGCTGCCCGGTGCTGGTGAACACCTCGTTCAACGTGCGCGGCGAGCCCATCGTGGCCACGCCGGAGGACGCCTACCGGTGCTTCATGCGCACCGACGTCGACGCGCTGGCCCTGGGCAACTCCCTGCTGCTCAAGTCCGAGCAGCCGGAGTGGCGCGAAGAGGGCGACTGGCGCCGCGACATCCCGCTGGACTGAAAAAAACCGAGCGCAGGAGGAGAACGTGGTGGTCGTGGTGCGCCGAGTCGTCGTCCCGGCGGTGCTGCTGGTGGTGTACCTGCTCGTGGTCACGCCGATCGCCGTGGTCGCCCGCCTGCTGGGCGACCCGCTGCGGCGGCGACCCGACCGCGCGGCCGACAGCTACTGGACCGACCTGCGGTAACGCCGGTTCGGTGTGCCGAACGGCCCGGGTTCACCGTCAGTAGAGTTCCCGGTCCCGACCGGTCGCAGGAGCTCCGGCAGCAGGTACCCGGCCATCGCCAGGACGAAGCCGCCGGACAGGGCGATCAGCGGTGGTACGGCCGGTTCCGCCGCCGCGCCCACCGCGAAGACCACCGCCCGGCCGACCACCACCCGGGTCACCGGGCCCTCGCCGCGGAAGCACCCGCAGGGGGCGCCGGGGCGCTTCTTCCTCAGCCGTACCAGGTAGACCGTGAAAGCCGCGTACAGGGCGGCCACCGCGTACGGCGTCACCACCACCGATACCGCGACCGCCACCTCCAGCGCGGCCAGCGCCCGCCGGCCGCGCCGGTGGCCGAGCGCGGCGAACACCAGCAGCAGGGCACCCCCGACGGCGAACACGGGTTCAAACCTACTTGCGCCACACGGCTTCGGGGAGCCCACCAGGCGGACCAACCTGCTGGTGAGCGCCCTCCCGGGTGTTCTAGCGTGCCCGCCGTGACCGCCGAACAACGCCTTGACCTCGTGGCCCCCGGAGGGGACCGCGTCGTCGTCACACTGCCCGGGACCGCCCCCGTGTCGAGCGTCGCGACCGCCGTGCGGTTCGCCGGCGGCTCGTACGGCACCGGCTTCCAGATCGGGCCGCGCGGCTACCACGACTTCGCGCGCGCGCACGTCGCCCCCGCCACCACCACCGACCGCTTCCTGGTGCACGGCCGCGAGGTCGTCGTGGCCGAGGCGCACGACGGGGAGTCCTCGTGGGCCACCCTGGTCGGCACCTACCACGAGCTGATGACCGTGTACGCGGGTCCCGCACCGCGCCGCGACCGCGTGTTCGCGCTGTTCAACTCGCTGCGCGTGGACGACCGCGTGGGCGGCATGGTGGTGCGGCCGCGGTCGGCGACGCTGCTGGAGAGCATGAGCGAGCACGTCGTGGTCGTGGTGCGCGACTTCGGGTCGGTGTCCGTGCCCGGCCCCCGGCAGGCCCGCGACCACGTCCCCGCGCACGCGGGCGCGCCCACCCGCCACGGCGAGGTGTGGAAGGTCGCCCTGCCCGGCGCGCGGGGCTCGACCGCCCTGTCCGACCACACGTTCGTGGTGGGCTGCGCGGCGGGCGTGGCCGAGGTGCACCTGTCCGGCACGCCGCACCGCACCGACCGGGAGCGGCTGGACTGGCTGGCGGGCATCGGCGTGGCCTGGGAGCCGGCGTGAACCCCGGCACCGCGTTCCTGGTCATCACCTGGGCGGCGATCGTCGTGCTGTTCCTGGGGCTGGCGGCGGTGCTGCGCGAGGTGCGGCTGCTGCGGGCCGCCGTGGCGCGCGACCCGGAGGGCTTCTCCGCGGCGCAGCCGGACATCGTGCTGGGCGAGCGGTTCGCGGGCCGGGTCGTGCTGGCCGCCGACTCGGGGTGCCCGCTGTGCGTGGCGGTGGCGCGGCGGCTGACCGACGCCGTGCTGCTCACCCACGAGCCCCCGGACGCGTGGGACACGCCGCTGGACGTGGTCAGCGACCGCGAGGCGTGGCGGTCGGTGTCGCACCTCGCGCCGCCGGTGCTGATGCGGGTCGACGCGACCGGGCGGGTGGCGCGGCTGGCGCTGCCGGTGCGCGAGGAGCAGGTGGACGAGGTGCTCGACGAGTGGGGGGTGCGCGGTGCTGGCGTTCGACTCGATTCCTGACCACGACCGGGGTGAGGGGCGCAGCGGCGCCCTGCGCGACCTGCGGGTGGGCCGCCGCCGGACCGTGCTCAAGGCCGCGGTGCTGGGCGCGCTGACCATCGGCGCGGCCGCGCTGACGCCGCCGCGCCGGGCCCGCGCCGAGACCGGCCCGAACGCGCTGACCGGGTGGGACCGCAACGACTGCCGCGACGCCTACCCCACCGGCTACGCCGAGGACGCCGACACCGGCGGCGAGTTCGTCAACACCTACGCGGCCTGCTGGGCGGGCGGGTGGCGCAGCAGCGAGTTCTGCGAGGCGGGCTGGCACAAGTTCGGCACGGTGGTCGTCGGGGACGTGCACGTCGACCACGCGCCCATCGCCACCATGTGCGGCACCACCACGACCAAGAACGCCTGGCGCTGGACCACCCCGGACGGCAAGGTGTACCGCTGCTCGGACGGGTTCAGCACCTACTGGGGCGGCGGGCAGAGCGGGCTGACCTACCTGACCATCTGCCGGGCGCGGGTGTGATGCGCTGGCACCCGCTCCTGCTGGCCGCGGTGCTCGCCGCGGTGGCGTCGGTCGGCGCGGCCGGCGCGGTCGGCGGCCTGGCCGGCGCGGCGCTCGCGCCGTGGCTGCTGATCGGGGTGACGGCCGGGTTCGCCACGTCCGGCTCCACTTGAAGCCGGAACTCGGCCCACGTGCTGAGCTCGCCGGTCTGGCGAGGTCCACCCGCGCTGGCGTTCCGCGCCGGCCTGCTCCTCGGGGGCGCGCTGAGCGCCGCCGTGCTCCTGGTCGTCGGCTCGCTGCTGCGCGTGCCGCTGCCCTGGTGGGCGCGGTGGGCGGTGGTGGCGCTCGCCCTGCTCGCCGTGCTGCTGCGGGAGCTGCGCGTGCTGCGGTTCACGCTGCCGGAGAACCGGCGGCTGGTGCCGGAGAGCGTGTTCCGGCTGGGGCGCCTGCTCGGCCCGCTCCAGTTCGGCCTGGAGATGGGCACCGGGGCGCGGACGTACCTGCCCAGCGGCCTGCCCTACGCGGCGGCGGTGGCGGTGCTGCTGACCGCGCCGACCGCGGGCGCGCTGGCGGCGGGCGTCGGGTTCGGGCTGGGACGGGCGCTGATGACGACGGCCGCGCTGCGCCACCCGGGCGACTGGCACGCGCTGTGGGGGCGCTGGTCGGCGCGGCTGGCCGTGGTGCTCGGCTGCGCTTTCACCGTGTCGCTGGCGGGCGCGTTCCTCGCCGGCTGACCGTGTCTTGAGGTTTTCGCGAAGGGAGGGCGGACGTGCGTTCGCCGAAGCTGGTTCTGGTGGTCCTCTTGGCGGCCGGGGTGACGACCGCGCCCGCGGCGGTCGCGGTGGGCGCGCCCGCCGACGAAGCCGGGCAGGTGGTCACCCTCGTCACCGGTGACCGGCTGCGGGTCTCGCGCGGTGCGGGCGGGATGGCCGTGGAGGTGCGGCCGGTGGCCGGGCGGGAGCACGTCGGGTTCCTGCGCGACGGCGACCGCGTGGTGCCCTCGGACGCCCTGCCGCTGATCGACGCCGGGCGGCTGGACCCGCGACTGTTCGACCTGGCGCGGCTGCCGCGCGACCGGCCGCCGGCGCTGATCGTCACCGACGCCGGCGGCGAGGTGCCCGCGACCGGCGTGCGGGCCCTGCCGAGCGTGCGCGGCGCGGCGCTGCGGCCCGCCGACGGCTTCTGGGACTGGTTCACCCGCTCCCGCGCCTCGGTGTGGCTGGACGGGGTGTCCAGGCCGACCCTGGACACGACCGCGCCGCTGATCGGCGCGCCCACCGCGTGGGACAGCGGGTTCACCGGGGCCGGCGTCGCGGTCGGCGTGCTGGACACCGGCGTGGACGCCGGGCACCCCGACCTGGCGGGCCGGGTCGTCGAGCAGGCCGACTTCACCGGCTCCGGCCCGGCCGACGAGGTCGGCCACGGCACGCACGTCGCCGGGATCATCGCGGGTGACGGCACGGCCTCGGGCGGCCGGTACCGGGGCGTCGCCCCGGACGCCACCCTGATCAGCGGCAAGGTGTGCACGACGTTCGGCTGCCCGGACTCCGCGGTGATCGCGGGCATGGAGTGGATCGCGCCCCGCGCGGCCGTGGTGAACATGAGCCTCGGCGGCGCGTCCAGCGACGGCGAGGACCCCGTCTCGCGCGCGCTCAACGACCTCACCGCCCGCCACGGCACCCTGTTCGTGGTGGCCGCGGGCAACGACCGCAGCCTGGACCAGATCGACCCGCTGGCCTCGGTCACCTCCCCCGCCGCGGCCGACGCCGCGCTGGCCGTGGGCAGCACCGACCGCGACGGCGCCACCAGCCCGTTCTCCCCGCGCCAGCCGCGTCCGGGCGACCACGCCGTGAAGCCCGACATCGCCGCGCCCGGCGCGGACGTCGTCTCCGCCCGCGCCCCCGGCACCCCGGCGGGCGACACCGCGCCCGTGGACGAGCACTACGCGACCCTGTCCGGCACGTCCATGGCCGCCCCGCACGTGGCCGGCACCGCCGCCCTGCTGCGGCAGCGGCACCCCGGCTGGACCGCCGACCGGCTCAAGCCGCTGCTGGTCAGCACCGCCCACCCGACCGCCGACGTGTTCGAGCAGGGCGCGGGCCGGGTCGACGCGGCCCGCGCCGTCGCCCAGGACGTGAGCGCCTCCGGCGGCCTCGGGTTCGGCTTCCTGCGCTGGCCGCACGACGCCCCGCTGGACCGCACCGTGACCTACCGCAACGACGGCGCCGCGCCCGTGGCGCTGACCCTGTCCACCGACTCCCCGCGGTTCACCGCCTCCGCGCCGGGCGTCGTCGTCCCCGCGCACGGCACCGCGTCGGTGACCGTGCGCCTGGACCCGGCCGGGGCGTCGGGTCGGCTGGGCGCGCGGCTGACCGGGCGGGCGCCGGGCGTGGTCGTGCGGACCGCGCTGACCGCCGTGCTCGAACCGGAGGCCCACGAGGTGCGGGTGACGCTGCGCGGGCGCACCGGCACGTCCGCGTCGACCGTGGTGAAGGCCGTGGACAACGCGACCGGCGCGGCCTACGGCGTGCGCGTGGTGAACGGCGTCGGCACGGCCCGGCTGCCCGTGGGCCGCTACGACGTCACCGCCCTCGAGGTGTCCGACGCCAACGACGTGACCCTGCTGGCCAGGACCGGCGTGACCGTGGACCGGGCGACGACCGTGGCCCTCGACGCGACCACCGGCACCCCGGTGACCACCACCGTCGACCGCGCCGGGGCGCAGCTCGTGGTCGGCGAGCTGCTGCTGGTCTCCGGCACGGCCGAGCGGAACTCCAGCCTGGGCTGGTTCGCCCGGCCCGGCCAGCGCGTGCACCTGGTCGCCACCCCCGGCACCACCACCGTCACCGACCACGTGTTCTCGCTGTCCTACCGGGCGACGCTGACCGCCCCGGGCGCCGCCTACCACCTGGCGTTCCTGTCCCGGGGCGCCATCCCGGACGGCCGGTTCGCCGTGCGCGACCGCGACCTGGCCCGGGTGGACTCCCACTACCACGCCCAGGGCGCGCCGACCGAGGGCCTGCGCTCGGACTACGCGTTCCTCGACGACCCCGGCGCGAACAGCGGCATCTACGAGGCTTACCCGCACCGGATCCCGAGCCGCCGCACCGAGTTCTACACCGCCTCGCCCGGGGTCCGGTGGCAGCACCTGGCCGCCATGTTCCCGCCCGGCGCGGAGGACGTGGAGAACACGGTGTCCTACCGGACCTACCGGCCGGGCCGCCAGGAGACGCACTGGAACAGCGCGCCCCTGGGTCCGGCGTTCGGCGACGAGGGGCTGGGCTTCGGCATCCGGCGCGACGGCGGGCAGCTGTCCGTGGGCGTGACCCTGCTGTCCGGCGGCGCCCCCGACCACTTCACGCTGCCGCCCTACAGCGCGACCGGCACCACCGAGCTGTTCCGCGACGGCCGCTCGCTGGGCGTGAGCGACCTGCCCGGCACCGGCGTGTTCGAGGTGCCGGAGGAGCCCGGGACCTACACCCTGCGGTCGACCGTGACGAGGTCCGTGCCGTGGTCGGTGATCGGCACGTCGGCGGACGTGACGTGGACCTTCCACGACTCCGGCGGTCCGGCGCCGGTGCTGCTGGTGCGCGCCTCGGGGGACGTCGACGAGCAGGGCCGCGCCCCGGCCGGGCGGCTGTTCCCGCTGCGGCTGGTGGCGCAGCACCAGCCGGGGGCGACCGCGTCCCGGATCGTGTCGCTGCGGGTCGAGGCGTCCTCCGACGACGGGGCCACGTGGCGCGCCGCGCCGACCACGTTCACCTCGTCGGGCGTCGGCTTGGCGCTGGTGTCGCACCCGGCCGCGCCGGGCTTCACCTCGCTGCGGATCACCGCCCGTGACGCGGCCGGGAACTCGGTGGTGCAGACGGTGGTCCGGGCCTACCAGACGCGGTGAGCGCGCCGGTGCCCCGGTCGGTCCACTGTGGACCGACCGGGGCACCGGCCCGGCCGGGCGCGGCCCGCGACCCCGTCACGGCCGGCACCGGGCGCCCGCGGGCGCACCGCACGACCGGTACCCGAGGTGGAGGCGGAACGGGCACCGAGGGGGAAGCGCCGCACCCGCCGTCCCGGTCAGCATGAGGGGCATGGTCGACGAGGCGGTCACCCCGGAACCCACCCGCACCCGCATCGGGGCCCTGGACGCGCTGCGCGGGTTCGCCCTGTGCGGGATCGTCTTCATCAACATCCCGCAGACCATGGGGATGGCCACCGACCTGTCCGCCGTGCCCGAGGGGTTGCGGCTGTTCGTGCTGGGGAAGTTCTACCCGATCTTCTACCTGCTGTTCGGCATCGGCTTCGGGCTGTTCCTGCGGTCGGCGGCCCGGCGCACGGCCGCGCCCCGGGTGCCGGTGCTGCGGCGGCTGTCGGCGCTGGCCGCGCTCGGCGCGCTGCACCACCTGGCGCAGCCGGGAGAGGTGCTGCTGCCGTTCGCGGTGACCGGCCTGGTGGTGCTGCTCCCGCTGAGCTACGCCTCGACGCGGGTGAACCTGGTGGTCGGCGTGGCGCTCACGGTGGGCGGGGTGCTGGCCGGGGTCGGTGGGTTCGGGGTGCTGCCGGGGTTGTTCGCGCTCGGGTTCGCGTTGGCGCGGGCCGGGTTCGCCGAGCGGGTCGAGCACCGCACCGGTGGGACGGCCGGCGCGGCGGCCGGGTGCGCGGCGCTGGCCGCGGTGGCGTACCCGGTCGCCCTGGCCGGCGGGGGCGGGCTGGTCGGCCGCTGGGCGGGGCTGGTGTTCTCCCTGGCGGTGGCGGGCGCGTACGCCGCCGGGTTCCTGGTGCTGCTGCGCACCCCGGTGGGGCCGGCGCTGTCCCGGGTGCTCGCGCCGCTGGGGCGGATGGCGCTGACGAACTACCTGACCGCCACGCTGCTGTTCGTGCCGCTGGGCACCGCGCTCGGGCTGCGCGGCTCGGCCGACTGGGGCGGCGCGGCCCTGCTCGGCGCGGGCGTCCTCGCCGTCCAGTTGGCGTGGAGCCCCTGGTGGCTGCGCCGGTTCGACTATGGTCCCCTGGAGTGGGTCTGGCGCACGGTGACCTACTGGCGGTCGATCCCGATCCGGGGGGCGGGTCACCGCGGTCGCACGAGCCTGAGGGGGCGCGGTGGCGGGGCGGTGGGGGGCGCTGGCGCGGCTGGGCGGGGACACCCCGGCCGGCCGTGACGCGGTCGCGGCCGCGGTGCTCGTCGTGCTGGGCCTGCTGCGGTTGCCGCTGGCGCTGCTGGTCAACGGGGGCGCGTTCCCGTCCCCCGGTTGGGTGATGGGCTGGGCGGCGGCGGCCTCCACCGCGGACCTGGCGACCCTGGCCCTGCGCCGCCGCGCACCGCGTACCGCGCTCGCCCTGGCCACCGCCGTGGTGCTGGCCGCGACCGCGTTGCCCGCCGTGCTCCTGCCCACCGGGGTCGGGGTGCTCGTCTGCGCCTTCTCCGCGGCCACCCTGCTGCCGCCGCGGTCGGCCGCGCCCGTGCTGGTCGCGGGCGCGCTCGTGCACGCGGTGGGCGGCGTGCTGTCCGCCCGGTGGGGCGGCAACGTCCAGGCGGTGATCACGTTCTGGGCCAACGACGGCACCGACGTGGTGGACCTGGTGACGGCCTCCGCCGGCACGTTCGCCATCCCCGGGCTGATCGGCCTGTACGTGCGGGTCAACCGCGCCTACGCGGCCGAGCTGGCGGCCCGGGTCCGGCACCTGGAGGTCGAGCGGGAGCTGCGCGCGGAGGCGGCGGCGGCCGAGGAGCGCGGCCGGATCGCCCGCGACCTGCACGACATCGCCGCGCACGACCTGTCCGCGATCGTCGTGCAGGCGGGCGCGGCCGACCGGTTGCTGGAGCGGGACCCGGCGGCCGCGCGGGCGGTGCTGCTCGACATCCGGGCGCAGGGCAGGCAGACGCTGACCGCGCTGCGCGGGCTGGTGGGTGTGCTGCGCGACCGGGCGGACGGCGCCGGGCCGCGACCGACGCTGGCCCGGGTCGACGACCTGGTGGCCTCCGCCCGGAACACCGGCATGGACGTCGCGCTGACCGTGCGCGGCGACGAACGACCCCTGGAGCCGGTCGTCGACGTGGCCGCCTACCGCCTGGTGCAGGAGGCGCTGACCAACGCCCGGCAGCACGCCGGGGCCACCCCGGTCGCGGTGGAGGTCGAGTTCCGGGCCTCGGGGCTGCGGGTGGCGGTGCGCAACGCCGCCGGCCGGACCGGCTTCGGGCCACACGGCGGGCACGGCCTGGCCGGGATGGGCGAGCGGGTCCGGCACGCGGGCGGCAGGCTGGTGGTCGGGCCCACCGGGAACGGCGACTGGCTGGTGGAGGCGCGCTTCCCGGGGACGGGGGCGCCGTGACGGTCCGGGTGGTGGTCGCCGACGACCAGGCGGTGGTGCGGGCGGGGTTCCGCACGATCCTGGAGTCCGAGCCGGACGTGGAGGTGGTCGGGGAGGCGGCGGACGGCGCCGAGGCGGTGGCCGTCGCGCGCCGCACCCGCCCCGACGTGGTGCTGGTGGACGTGCGGATGCCGCGCGTGGACGGCATCGCCGCCACCGCCGAGCTGGCCGGGCCCGGGGTCGTCGACCCGGTCGCGGTGCTGGTGGTGACCACCTTCGACCTCGACGAGTACGTCTTCGCCGCGCTGCGGGCGGGCGCGAGCGGGTTCGTGCTCAAGGACGTGGAGCCCGACGAGCTGGTCACCGCGGTGCGGGTGGTGGCGGCGGGGGAAGGCCTGGTCTCGCCGGGCGTGACCAGGCGGCTGATCGCCGAGTTCGCCCGCACCCGCGCGCCGCGCCCCACCGGCCCGCTGCCGGAGCTGACCGAGCGGGAGCGCCAGACGTGGCTGCTGGTCGCGCGGGGGCTGTCCAACGCCGAGATCGCCGCCGAGCTGGTGCTCAGCCCGTCGACGGTGAAGACCCACGTCGGCAACCTGCTGGCGAAGCTGGGCTGCCGCGACCGGGTGCGGGCGGTGGTGCTCGCCTACGAGCGCGGGGTGGTGCTGCCGGGTTCGCGACCCGGTGCGGGCGGGGGCCCGACGGGTCCGTAGCTTCTCGCCATGGATGTCGAACGCGTGGCGAGCGTGATCCCCGTGGAGGACCTGGCGACCGCGGTCGAGGTGTGGGCCCGGCTGCTCGGTGTGCCGCCCACGTTCGTCGACGGCGACCGGTGGGCGCAGTTCGACGTGGCCGGCGGGCGGATCGCCCTGGCCGGCGCCGACCGCGCGCACGACTCCCCCGGCCTGCTGGTGAAGGTCGCGGACGTGGACCGCGCGCGGGACGACGCGCTCGCCGCCGGGCTCTACGTGGGCGAGGTGACCGACGGGCCGCACGAGCGCCGGTGCGTGGTGACCGCGCCGGACCGGTGCCCGGTCGTCTTCTACACGCCCACCGCGGGCTGAGCCGGAACCCCCGCGCAGCGCGGGAGGCCCCCGGCGATCGCCGGGGGCCTCGACCTCGCTCGACCGTGCCGAACCCGGGGTCAGACGATCCAGGCGTTGAAGCGCTGGGCCGCGACCACGTCGGAGTTGTCGTCACGGGTCGTGGCGCACGCCCACTGCTGGATCTTCGCGCCGTTGGCCAGCGAACCGTCGCGGACGTCGACGCACTTCGGACGCAGCACGTTGGCGTCCCAGCTGCGCCGCGGCGCGAGGGCCACGGAGCTGTCGCTCTGCGTGACCAGCAGGAACTGCTGCGCCGGCAGGTCGAGCGGGTTGCTGGTGCAGTCCCACTGCTGGAGCTGGGTGCCGTTGGCCAGGCTGCCGCCGCGCACGTCCAGGCACTTGCCCGAGTGCACGAACTGGAGCTGCGACCACACGTCGTCCGGGTTCAGCACGCGCAACTGCTGCTGACCGACACCGACGCAGGTGTACTGCTGGATGTCGGCACCGTTGCCGGTGACACCGTTGACCACGTCGAAACACTTGCGGCTGTTGACGTTCTCGATCTCGATGACCAGCTCCTCGGCGTTGGCCGAGACGTCGGCCGAGCGCTGCTGCGCCGCGCCCGGCTTGGCCTTGCCGACCTCCGCCAGGACCTCCCGCACGGTGGTGCCCTTCGCGTCGGTCGTCGGCTCCGGCGCGCCGGCCGTGGCCGACGAGGAGAGCAGACCGGTGACCGCCGCGAAACCCATGGCGGCCACGAGGACCGAACGGGTGAATACCTTCTTCAACGAATACCCTTTCCCCCACTGATGAACGCCCGGCTACCGAACCGGACTGAAGAACTTTCGCAGAAATCGACCCGGCCGTCAAGCAGAATTGAGGCGGTAACGGATCGGCCCCCTCGGACGATAGACGCCGTCTACCCCCGGTTCGCCCCGGTCGCTATCCGCGGCGACCCGTGCAGCCGGCCGCGAGGAGACCGTTCAACAGTTGTTCACCTGGTCCGACGACAGCACACCGGCGACCGCGAAGATCCCGAAGGGCCAGCTCCGGGCACGTGCCGAGAAATAGAGCCGCTGTTGTCGGGAAGGATGGGGTGCATTGCTCCGGCGGCTTTACCCGAGCATTCCGCCGGACGACCCGACAAAGCACCGAGGAATGGCTCGACGGCCGCACGGCATGTCCCGCCCGGCGGGACATGCCGTGCGGTTCGAACTGGTCCGAGCCCTGCGAGGACGGTGCACCACCCCTCGGGGTCGCCTCTCGCGCAAACCCGTTCCGACCTCGAACACGCGTTCGACCAGGGGCAGTGACCTTCGAGGTGGTCCCGCGCGCTCCGGGGGCGCCGGCCTCGACGTCCCGACCCGGCCGCGCGCTGTGTTAGCTTTCCCCGGCCAGCCGAGCCCGCGTCCGCGCGGGTCCGGACGGGGGAATCCGGTGGAAAACCGGAACTGACGCGCAGCGGTGAGGAGCGCCCGGAAGGGCCTGCTCCGAGTCCGAACACCCACTGGCACCCCGCCGGGGCGTGACCGGGCGGGGCCACCGTACGGACGGGCTCCGCGTTCGGGCCCTCGACGCTTGAGGATGTGCGCTCCGTGCCACCCGCCCGTCTCCCCCTGCTGGTCATCGCCACCGCCCTCACCCTGTCCGCCTGCGGCGGGCCGCCCGCCGGGGCGCCGGCCGAGCCCGGGACGGCGGTGGAGAACTGCGGTCGCACCGTGCGGGTGACCGAGCCGCCGCGGCGCGCGGTGGCGCTGAACCAGGGCAGCGCGGAGGTCATGCTGGCCCTGGGCCTGGCCGACCGGATGGTCGGCACCGCCACCTGGACCGACCCGGTGCTGCCGGAGTTGGCCGAGGCCAACGCGGAGGTCCCGCGCCTGGCGGAGAACAGGCCGTCGCTGGAGCGGGTGCTGGAGGCCGAGCCCGACTTCGTGGCCGCCTCCTTCGAATCGGTCCTGGGCACCGGCGGCGTCGCCACCCGCGACCGGTTCGAGGAGCTGGGCGTGGCCACCTACCTGTCCCCCACCGACTGCGGCGCCAAGGACAACAGCGGCGACGGCGACGGCGTCCGCACCACCGCGCTGAGCGTGGACGACGTCTACCGGGAGATCCGGGACCTGGCGCGGCTGTTCGCCGTGGAGGCCCGCGGCGAGGAGGTCGTGGCGGGACTGCAACGCCGCCTCGCCGCCACCACCGAGGGGCTGGACGCGTCCGGGACCACCGTCCTGTACTGGTTCGCCAACTCCGAGTCGCCCTACCTGGCCGGGTGCTGCGGCGCGCCCGGCGTGATCACGCGGGCGCTGGGCGCGCGCAACGTCTTCGACGACACCGACGAGGAGTGGCCGCAGGTCAACTGGGAGACGGTGGTGGAGCGCGACCCCGCCGTGCTGGTGATCGGCGACCTCACCCGCCGCTCGCAGACCGCGGAGAGCGCGGCGGCGAAGATCGGTTTCCTGGAGTCCAACCCGGTGACCTCCCGGATGCGGGCGGTGCGGGAGAAGCGGTACGTGCCGCTGAGCGGGCAGGCGCTGAACCCGACGATGCGCACCGTGGAGGGCGTCGAGCGCGTCGCCGAGGCGCTGCGGCGGTTCGGGCCGCTCGGGTGACGGCCGCGGCGACACCGGTGGCGGCACCGGTCCGGACCGCGCCCTGGTACGCCGCCGGGTTCGGGCTGCTGGTGGTCTCGGTCGCGGTGGCCATCACCATCGGGCCCGCCTCGATCGGGGTCGGCGAGGTGTGGCGCACGGTCTGGGCGCACCTGCGCGGCGCCGAGCCGGTGCTGACGCCCATCCGCGACGGCATCATCTGGCACCTGCGGCTGCCGCGCACGCTGCTGGCGGCGGTCTGCGGGGCGGGGCTCGCGGTGTGCGGCGTGGTGCTCCAGTCGTTGCTGCGCAACCCGCTGGCCGACCCGTTCGTGCTCGGGGTGTCCTCCGGCGCGTCCACCGGCGCGGTCCTCGTGGTGGTGCTCGGCGTGGGCGGCGGGGCGCTGTCGCTGTCCGCGGGCGCGTTCGTCGGCGCGGTGGTGTCCTTCGCGCTGGTGCTGGCGCTGAGCCACCTGCTGGGCGGCCAGCTGGACCGGGTGGTGCTGTGCGGGGTGGCGGCGATGCAGCTCTTCTCCGCGCTGACCTCGTTCGTGGTCCTCACCGCCGCCGACGCGGAGACCACCAAGGGCGTGCTGTTCTGGCTGCTCGGCTCGCTGTCGAGCGCGTCGTGGGTGGAGGTCGCCTCCTGCGGGGCGGTGCTCGCGGCGACGCTGGCGGTGTGCCTGGGGCACAGCCGCACCCTCGACGCCTTCGCCTTCGGTGAGGACGCCGCCGCCGCGCTGGGCGTGCGGGTGGCCCGCACCAGGGTGGTGCTGCTGTGCGCGACCGCGCTGCTCACCGCCGTGCTGGTCAGCTCGACCGGCGCGATCGGCTTCGTCGGTCTGGTGCTGCCCCACGCCGCCCGCGCGCTGGTCGGGTCCGGGCACGTGCGGCTGCTGCCCGCCTCCGCGCTGGCGGGCGCGGTGTTCCTGGTCTGGGTCGACACCCTGGCCCGGACCGTGCTCGACCCGCAGGAGGTGCCGGTGGGGGTGCTCACCTCGCTGATCGGCGTGCCCGCGTTCGTGCTCGTCCTCTACCGCACCAGGAGGTCCCGGTGACGCTGGCCGCCGACCGCGTCAGCCGCACCGCGGGCGGCCACCTCGTGCTCGACGGCGTGGCGGTCGAGTGCGCGCCCGGCACCACGCTGGGATTGCTGGGGCCCAACGGCGCGGGCAAGTCCACGCTGCTGCGCGTGCTGGCGGGCGTCCTCGCGCCCGCCACGGGCGTAGTCACCCTCGACGGCACGCCGCTGCGGGAGCTGTCGCGCCGCGCCGTCGCCCGCCGCGTCGCCGTGGTGGAGCAGCAGGCCGACACGCAGGTGGAGCTGACCGTGCTCGACGTGGTCCGCCTGGGCCGCATCCCGCACCGCCGCGCGTGGTCGGCGGGGACCGCGGAGGACGCCGAGGCGGTGCGGGAGGCGCTGGCGGCCACCGGGCTCACCGCGCGGGCCGGCCAGTCGTGGCACACCCTGTCGGGCGGGGAGCGCCAGCGGGTGCACCTGGCCCGCGCGCTCGCCCAGCGCCCCCGCGAACTGCTGCTCGACGAGCCGACCAACCACCTCGACATCGCCCACCAGCTCGACCTGCTCGGACTGGTCGCGGCCCTGCCGGTGACCGGCGTCGTCGCCCTGCACGACCTGAACCTGGCGGCGATGTTCTGCGACCGCGTGGTGGTGCTGCGGGCCGGTCGGGTGGTCGCCGCCGGGTCGCCGGGCGAGGTGCTGACCGAGGAGCTGATCGCCGACGTGTACGGGGTGCGGGCCGAGGTCACGGCCGACGCGGACGGGCGGCCGCACGTGAGGTTCCTCGGGGTGCTGCGGGGAGCCCGGGAGCGGTCGGCGGGGGCCGAAGTCGGGTGACCCCGACCACCGGTCCCGCCCACCCCGGGCCGGTTACAGTTCGTGCCGACCGCCCGGTCTCACGACCACCACGCCCACGGTCCGGTGGAAGGGAGTCGCGTGGCGCACGACGTGGCAGGCGCGGGGCGGCGGCCGACGTCGGTGTTCCGCAGCGCGGCCTTCCTCCGCCTCTGGGCCGGCAGCACCGCCTCCGGCACCGCCACGTGGGCGCTGCCGTTCATCCTCGGCCTCGCGGTGCTCGAACGCTCCATCAGCGCGGTGGAGCTGGGCGTCGTGCTGGCCGCGCGCACCGCGGGCTTCCTCGCCGCCGTGCCGGTCGCCGGGGTCCTGGCCGACCGGTACCCGCGCCGCCGGGTCGTGCTGTGGGCTGGGCTGGTGGCGGGCTGCGCGTCCCCGGTGATCGCCCTGGGCGCGGGGCGCTCGGTGGTGCTGACGGCCGTCGCCGCCGCGGTGGTGGGGGCGGGGCAGGGCGCGTGCCGGCCGGCGTTCCAGGCGCTGACCGCCGAGGTCGTCACCGCCGAGCACCAGCGGCAGCAGGCGAACGCCGCGATGACGCTCTCGGTGCGGGTCACCACGCTGGTGGCCCCCGGTCTCACCGCGCTGCTCGCCGTGGTCGTCGACACCCCGGCCCTGCTGATCGCCACCGGAGTGCTGTGGCTGGTCGCGGCCCTGCTGCCGCCCGCCGGCGGCGCGGCGCCCGTCGCACCGGTCGGGAGGACCCGCTTCACCGCCGACTTCCTGGACGGGGTCCGGGAGGCGCGCCGGCACCCGTGGTTCCTCGCCGGCCTCGGGGCGCTCACCGCGGTGATCGCCACCGGCTACTCCGCCACGGGCGTGGTGCTGCCCCTGGTGAGCCGGGACCGGTACGGCACCGAGGCCGTGCTCGCCGCCGCCCTGACCGCCTACACGGTCGGCGCGCTCGTCGGCGCGGTCCTGGTGTCCCGGTGGCGGCCCCGCGCGCAGGGGTGGGCCGCGCTCGCGGGCCTGGGCTGCTACGGCTTCGCGCCGCTGGCCCTGCTGCTGCCCGTGCCCGCGGTGGTCGTGGTGGCCGCCTACGCGGTGGCGGGGTTGGGCATCGAGCTGTTCAACGTGCCGTGGTTCACCGCCGCGCAGCGGGAGGTGGAACCGCGGCTGCTGGCCAGGGTTTCCTCGCTGGACTTCCTGCTGTCCTACGGCCTCGCCCCGGTCGGCCTGGCGCTGATCGCGCCGGCGATCGGCCACTTCGGGGCGGGACCGGTGCTGGTCGGCTGCGCGGTGGCGTGCTTCGTCGCGCCCGCCGCCGCGGCGCTCGTGCCGTCCTCGCGCGGGTTCCGGGTGGAGCGGTGAGCCGCGGGTCCAGCGGGGAGCGGTGAGCCGCGGGTCCAGCGGGGCGCGGTGAGCTGCGGGTCCAGCGGGGCGCGGTGAGCCGCGGGTCCAGCGGAACCCGGTCGAACAGGCAGGAGTGCCAGACGGGCGGCCTCGACCGCCCGGTGCTCCCCGGGGCCCGGTCAGCCCACGGGCAGGTCCCGGTGCCCGCGCGTCATCGCGAGCCCCACGAACACCACCACGACCACGTCGGTGATCAGCAGGGTCGCCAGGAACAGCGCCGCCCGGTCGGTGTTCAGCGTCAGCGCGCCCAGCCCGGCGACCGCCGCCGCCGCGGCGGCGTACGCGAACGGCGCGGCCGCGCGGTGCACGTGCCGCCAGGTCTCGTCGTCGGCGCGGGACTGGCCGGTGCGCAGGCCGAAGAAGGCGTTGCGGGGCAGCTTCTCGTTGGCCCCGAGGTAGGCCATCAGGAACAGGCACAGCGCGGCCGCGCCCTGACAGGCGAACAGCACGCCGACCGCCAACGCGGGCACCGGCTCCGGCTGCTGCTGCGCGGCGGTGCCGAGGACCTGGACGAGGCTCATGCCCACGACCCCTCTCCCTCGGTGTTCCTCCCGACACCCATGGTAACCGAGCGCTCGGCCGGGAGGTGGGGGTTCCGACAACCGCCCCCGTCCCCCGGATGCCTTCGGGGATCAGGGGCCCCGGGTGCGGGGAACCGCAGCCCCGGCGCACAGCAACCGATTGACCTCTAGCTGATCTCCCCGACCACCCGGCAGGCTTCGGGTACCGCAGTGTCCTGGGGGAACACTCGAACGTGTCGCTGCGTCCTTCTTCCCCTGCGGTGCGCCAGTTCTCCGGTCGAGAGGAAAACCAAGGCAATGCCGTTACCGAGTTCTCCGTCCCGCCCCCGCCGTTCACCGGTGCGGCTGCTCGCCGTCGCGCTGCTGGCCGGCGGCGCCCTGCTGGCACCCACCGCGCCCCTGTCCACCGCGTCCCCCGCAGGGGCGACACCGGACAAACCGGTCGAGGTGGCCGCCCCGACCCCGGATTCGCCGGTGAGCAACCGGCTCGTGCCCGCGGTGCGCGGCGAAGCGGCTCGCGCCGCCGCCGGCCCGGTCGTCAGCGAGGGGGTCCGCAAGCGCGGTGAGTCCCGCCCCACCGCCGGCAGCACCACCGCCGCCCGCTCGGCGGACACCACGACCATCACGCCGTGGAGCGGTTCCCTGCACGTCGTCTGGGGCGCGTTCCCGACCGTCTCGTCCATCGGGGCGCAGGCCACCCACACGGTCAACCCGGGCATCAGCATCCCGTCGGGCAACCCCGACGTGGTCTACGCCCCGACGCTGGTCCCGAGCGGCAAGACCTGCATCGAGGTGACCACGTTCTACTGGCAGGGCGGCAACGGCGTCGGCGCGTGGGACTGGTGCGCGGCCTCGCCCGGGTTCGCCGCGGTGGCCTGGATCGACTCCAGCTTCCTGAGCACCTACACCACCTCGTTCCAGGGGCTGCCCGCCTACGAGGTGCTGGACGTGCAGACCAACGCGGTGACCAACTCCTGGACCGCCTACCTGTACAACTACACCACCTCGACCTGGGACGCGCTGTTCACCAGCGCCGACACGGCCAAGCTCAGCGAGACGCACGGCGGCTGGAGCATGTTCGAGGTCTACACCGAGTACAACTCCGCCACCGGCGAGGGCTACTACTGCACCGAGACCTACGGCACGCAGTACCACGCCGCCAACCTCAAGATCAAGGTCGGCAGCACCTGGAGCTCGCTGACCACGAGCAACTCGACGGTGACGCCGCCCGGCAGCCTGAACAGCACCGACTTCGGGTGCTACGGCCTGTCGTTCACCCTGCAAACGGCGAACAGCCACTGGCAGGTCACGCACTGAGGCCCGACCCGCGTCCGGTGCGGCGCCCGCGACAGCGGGCGCCGCACCACCCTCACCGCGTCCCGAGCAGGCGGCCGTCCCCGGCGCCGTAGAACAGCAGCCGACCCGGCGCGGCCCGCACGCTCAGGGACGCGCCGGCCGCCGGTTCGCCCTGCTCGGGCACGGTGAGGCTGACCAGCACGCCGTCCGCGCACTCCAGGGTCACCAGCGAGGTCACGCCCAGGTTCTCCACCGTCGACACGCGCCCGGTCAGGCCGTCCTCGGCGACCTCCAGGTACTCCGGCCGCACGCCGACCACGACGGGCGTGCCGGCCGGCAGACCGGGCGGGCCCGGCAGCCGCACCCCCGCGCACTCGACACCGCCGTCCCGGGCCGTCCCGTCGAGCAGGTTCATCGGGGTCGAGCCGATGAAGTTGGCCACGAACGTGTCGGCGGGCCGCTGGAAGACCTCGCGCGGCGTGCCGAGCTGCCGCACCCGCCCCGCCTCCATGACCGCGATCCGGTCGGCCAGCGCCAGCGCCTCGGCCTGGTCGTGGGTGACGAACACGGTGGTCAGCGCCAGCTCGCGCTGCCAGCGCTTGAGGAAGGTCCGCGCCTCCAGCCGCAGCCGGGCGTCGAGGTTCGACAGCGGCTCGTCGAGCAGCAGCACGTCGGCCTCCACCGCGATCGCCCTGGCCAGCGCGGTGCGCTGCTGCTGGCCGCCGGACAGCTGGCCCGGCCGGCGGTCGAGCAGCCCGGACAGGCTCAGGCCGGCCGCGACCCGCTCGGCCTCCGCGCGCTGCCGCGCCTTGGGCGCGCGGCGCACCCGCAGCGGGTAGGCGATGTTCTCGGCCACGGTCATGTGCGGGAACAGGGCGTAGTCCTGGAACACCATCGCCACCCCGCGCGCCCCCGGCGGCACCCCGGTCAGCTCGCGCGAGCCGATCGCGACCGCGCCCGCGGCGGCCGGCTCCAGGCCCGCGATGGCGCGCAGCAGCGTGGTCTTGCCGCAGCCGGACGGGCCGAGCAGCGCGAACAGCTCGCCGTCGGCCACGCGCAGGTCGAGCCCGTCCACGGCGCGCACCCCGTTCGGGTACTCCACGGCCAGCCCGGTGATGTCGATGCCCGCCATCAGCTCTTGATCCCCCCGTGGAACCGGAACCCGTAGCGCTTGTTCACCAGCAGGTACAGCACGACCACCGGGATCGAGTACAGCAGCGAGAACACCGGGATCACGGTCAGGTTGGCCGTGCCGCCCTCGTCCTGGAGGGTGCGCAGCAGCACCGCCGCCGGCTGCCGCCCCACGTCGCGCAGCAGCAGGAACGGCAGCAGGAAGTTGCCCCAGGCGTTCACGAACGACCACACCACCACCGCGGCGACGCCCGGTCGGGCGATGGGCAGCACCACGTGCCCCAGCACCTGCGCCGGCGAGGCGCCGAACACCCGCGCGGACTCCTCGTAGGAGCGCGGCACCGAGTCCATGAAGTCCTTGAGGATGAAGATCGCGGCGGGCAGCATCCCGCCCGCGATCACCAGCGCGGTGCCGAACCGCGAGTCGATCAGGCCCAGCTGGAGCACCAGCACGAACACCGGCACCATCGCCGCGGTGCCGGTGACCACGCTGGAGAGCAGCAGCAACAGGTAGAGCAGCACGTCGCGGCCGGGGAGGCGGACCCGGGACAGCGAGTACGCGGCCAGCGCCGCCAGGGCCGCGGTCACCGCGGTCGCCACCACGCACAGCACCAGCGAGTTGAGCAGCGAGGTCAGCGCGTACGGGTGGGCCAGGGTGGCGCGCACGTTCGACAGCGTCCAGTCCGGCCACCGCACGCCCAGCCCCGGTCGCGCGTCGAACGGGGCGGAGGCCAGCCACAGCACCGGCACCGCGAAGAACGCCAGCACCACCGCGATCAGCAGGTGGAAGCCCAGCCGGCGCACCACCTGCGCCGGGCTCACGCCCGCCTCCGCAGCAGCCGCAGGTACCCGAGCGCGACCAGCAGGTTGCCCACCAGCAGCAGCAGGGACAGGGCCGAGGCGTACCCGAGCTGACCGCCCTCCAGGGCCTGGCGGTAGATCAGCACGGGCAGCACCTCCGACTCGTGGTTCGGGCCGCCCGCGGTGAGCAGGAACGGCGTGAAGTCGTTCGCCGTCCACAGGCTGATGAGCAGCGTGTTGGTCAGCATGTGCCCCCTGATGTGCGGGAACACCACGTCGCGCACCACCCGGGGGCCGCTCGCGCCCAGCAGGCGCGCGGTCTCCAGGTGCGAGGGCGGCACGACGGCCAGCGCGGAGCTGTAGAGCAGCATGGAGAACGCCGTCCCGCGCCAGGTGTTGAACACGATCAGGCTCGCCATCGGGTACTCCACCAGCCACGCGGTGGCGGGCCGGTCCAGCAGCAGGCCCAGCGTGCCGCCGTCGCGGCTGAGCACGGCGAACCACAGGAGGGCGACCACCGGGCCGGGCAGGATCCAGGCCAGCAGCACGAACGCCTCGACCACGCGGCGGAGGCGCGGCCGGACCCCGCGCAGCAGCCAGGCCAGCCCGAAGCCGAGCACGTTCTGCCCGATCACGGCCGAGCCGAGCACGAACAGCGCGGTCAGCCCCAGCGAGTTGGCGAACAGCGGGTCGGCCAGCGCCCTGGTGAAGTTCTCCGCGCCCACCACGCTCGGCCGGGCCGCGGCGGGCCCGGTCAGCTGGTAGTCGGTGATCCCGATGTAGAGCGTCCACAGCGCCGGGAACACCAGGAACACCGCGATCAGCAGCAGGGCGGGCGCGACGAAGGCGATCGCCCGCGCCGCGCCCAGACCGGCGACGTCGCGGTCAACCACCCGCAACGGACGCCTCGCCGACCGCCCGGACCAGCGCGTCCCGGTAGTTCCCCGCGGCCTCACCCGGGCTCCGGCCGGCCACCACGTCGGCGGTCGCCTGCTGGAGCGCGGCCGACACCCTCGGGTAGTCGGCCAGGCCGGGGCGGTAGCGGGTGATCGGCAGCACCCGCTCGGCGACGAAGGAGAGCACCGGGTCGCCCGCCAGCACCTCGTCGTTCACGTCGGTGCGCTGGGTGAGCTGCGCGCCGCCGCCCAGGGAGGTCTTGACCGCCTCGAAGGAGTTGAGGAACCGCAGGAGCTCCCACGCCTGGCGCGGGAACTCCGTGTTCGGGTTGACCACCCGCACACCGCCGCCGGACATGCTCACGAAGTCCTGCCCGCCCACGCCGGCCCCGGGTTGCCGGGCGGGCACCAGGGCCCAGCCCACGGCGGTGTCGCGGTCGGCCATCTTGGCCGCACCGTTGCGGGGCTCCACCACCGAGCGCCAGAAGTAGTCGCTCTCCAGCAGGATGCCGATCCGGTTCTCCGCGAACAGCGCGAACGACCGGTCGCGGCCGTTGGCCTCCTGCTGGAGCACCGGGTCGCCGAGCCCGCCGCCGTAGACGCGCCGGTACAGGTCGAGGGTCGCCTCCACGCCGTCGGTGGCGCCCTGCCACCTGCCGTTCTCGTACACCTGCTCGCCCGCGCCGGCCAGCACCGGCAGCACGCCCTGCATGGAGGTGGCCTCCCCCATGGCGGTGCCCGCGTTGAGCTGGATCGGCACCACCCCGGGCAGGGCCCGCAGCCTCTCCCCCGCCGCCAGGAGGTCGTCCCAGCTGCGCGGCTGCCAGTCGTCGGGCAGGCCCACCCGCGCGAAGAGCTTCTTGTTGAAGAACAGCACCCGGCCGTCGGTGCCCATCGGCACGCCGTAGCGCCTGCCGTCGAACTCCCCGAGGGCCCGCACGGCGGCGGGGATCTGCTCCCAGCCGTCCCACGCGTCCACCTCGGGGCGGCCGATCACCTCGTCGAGCGGTCGGACCTGGCCGGCCTGGGCGAACTCGCCCAGCCAGATCCCGTCGAGCTCGACGATGTCGCCACCGCCGCCGGTCTTGAAGTCCAGCGCCACCTTGGTCTTGAAGTCCTCGTCGCCCGCGCCGTTCTGCTCGAAGCGGACGGTCACGTCGACGCCCTTGGCCCGCTGCTGCTCGGTGAACCGGGGTATCACCCAGTCGTTGATCCAGGCCGCGCCGCGGGCGTTCTTCCCGCCCACCGCAGCGTTGGCCACGATCGTCAGCGCGACCTCCTTGGCGTCGGCGTTGCGCCCCGGGTCGGTCCCCTCGCTCCGGCCGAGGCACCCGGCCAGCAACCCGCCCACCGCCACCAGGACGAACACCGTTGTCCGCCGCATGTGCGCCCTCCCGGTCCCGGGCCACGTCGGTCCGGGTTCCAACATGGCACCCGACCGGCCCCGGCGGCAGCGCCCTAACGGGCGACCGGGGGCCCGGGTCGGGTGGTGGTTCGTCGCCTTCGGAAGATCGCGCGAACGACCTTGCCCCACCCCGGGACAGGGGTACCGGGCGCGCCTGCGCGGTGCGGGACCTCGTGGGCGGTTCACCCGATCGGCCCGGCGGTCGCGGCCCAGCGGTCGCGGTCAGGTGAACCGGGTCAGGCGGTCGCGGTCAGGCGGTCGGGGGTGCGGTGCTCCCGCGCACGACCAGCCGGGTCGGGACGAGCGTGGTGCCCGGCTCGGTCCGCTTGTGCTGGACCTGGTGCAGGACGCTCTCCACGCAGCGCCGCCCCACCTCGGTGAAGTCCTGGTGCACGGTGGTCAGGGGCGGGATGAAGGAGGTGGCGTCGGGGATGTCGTCGAAGCCGACCACGCTGACGTCGCGCGGCACGACCCGACCCCGCTCGTGGAAGGCGCGCAGCAGCCCCAGCGCCATCTGGTCGTTGGCGGCGAACACGGCCGTGCAGCCGGGCTCGCCGGCCAGCTCCAGGCCCGCCCGGTAGCCGGAGTCGGCCGACCAGTCGCCGCGCGCCATGGGCGGCACGGGCACGCCCGCCCCCTCCAGCGCGGCCCGCCACGCCGAGGCCCGGCCCTCGGCGGCGTAGGAGTCCTCGGGGCCGGCGACGTGCCAGACGGTGCGGTGACCCAGGTCGAGCAGGTGGCCCACGGCCCGCCGCGCGCCGTCGGCCTGGTCGGTGTCCACGACGGTGTAGCGGTCGCCGCCGTTGGAGTCGACCACCACGACCGGCACGCCGATGGGCAGGCTGACCGTCGCGGCGTCGAGGAGGTGGACCTCCATGATGACGATGACCGCGTCCACCGCCAGTTCGCCCAGCCGGGTGAACGCGCCGAGCACGCCGTCCTGGGTCGGCACCGCCACCGGGATGAGGGTGATGGCGTAGCCCTCGTGAGCGGCGTGGTCGACGATCGCCTCCAGGGTGCGGCTGTTGCCGACCGTGGAGAGGGTGAACAGGATGACGCCGATGGTGCGGAACTCGCCGTACTTCAGCGCCCGCGCCGCGCTGTTGGGGCGGTAGCCCAGCTGCCGCATGGCCTCCAGCACCTGCTCACGCGTGGTGCCCACGACGCTGGGGTGGCCGTTGGACACCCGGGACACCGTCTGGGCCGACACCCCGGCCAGGCGGGCGACGTCGGCCATCGACACGCGGCGCGCGGGCGGCCGCCCCGGGGTGCCCGGACCGGACCTGGTCGGACTCACGCTGCTGGGCTCCTTCCGCGCCGGGCCCGACGACGCCGCGGTGCCGGATCACTATAAACCGATGTTGTTTGCGCAAACATCCCGATCCGCGCCGCGGGTCACGCCTCGGTGTGACCCAGCAGCGGTCCCGGCACGAACCGCGCGACGGGCTCGGTCAGCACGTCGAGTTCGAGCACGACCAGCTCGTTGTCGCCGGACCGCAGCACCGGGCCGGGGACGTAGAGGGTGCGCTGCGGGCCCCGCGACCAGTAGCGGCCGAGCGGGAAGCCGTTGACCCACGCCACGCCCTTGCCCCAGCCGCGCGTGTCCAGGTGCAGGTCGACCGGGTGGTCCAGGGTGAAGCGGGCGCGGGCGAGGGCGGGTCCGGCCAGCGCGACGCCGACCGGGGTGGGGTGGTCGGGCCGCACGTCGGGCGGTGCGGCGAGGTCGATCGGCACGACGTCCCAGCCGGTGAGCGGGCGGCCGTCGAGGGTCGCGCCGCCGATGAGGCCCTTGGGCTCACCGAGGCGGGGGCCGTAGTTGACCCGGCCCTGGTCCTCCACCAGGACGGCCAGCTCACCGGCCGCGCGACGCAGGCCCAGGGCCCGCTGGTGGTGCTCGCGCAGCAGCGTGCCGACCGGTTGGCCGTCCAGGAAGACCGCGGCGCGGTCGCGGACCTCGCCGAAGCTCAGGACCGCCGGGCCGGGCGCGTCGACCCGCGTGGTCAGCAGCGCGAGGCGGGGCGCGCCGACCGGTTCGCCGGGGCCGGGCTGGTCGGAGCCGGGCTCACCGAGGCCGGACTCACCAGGGCCGAACTGATCGGGTGCCAGCTCGTCGAGGGTCGGCAACCGGTCGTGGCGCCGCCGCCGACCCCACCGCTCCGGGGCGTCGAGGAGGTGCACCGGGTCGCACAACGGCACCTCGAACCCGGGCGCGGGTACCGCGGCGGGCGGCGGCTCGTCCGGCACGTCGTGGTAGCGGGCGATCACCTCGCGCAGCGCGTGGTACTTGGCGGTGGGGTTGCCGGCCTCGTCCAGGGGCGCGTCGTAGTCGTAGGAGGTGGTCGTGGGCTGGTAGACGCCCTTGTCGTTGGCCCCGCTGGTGAGCCCGAAGTTGGTGCCGCCGTGGAACATGTAGACGTTGACCGAGGCGCCCGCCGCGAGCAGGGCGTCCAGCTCGGCCGCGCTCTCGGCGGGCGAGGTGGTGTGGTGGTGGCCGCCCCAGTGGTCGAACCAGCCGTCCCAGAACTCGGCGCACATCAGCGGCCCGGTCGGCTGGTGGCGGCGCAGCACGGCCAGCCGGTCGGCGGCGCGCGAGCCGAACGACGCCGTCCGGTGCAGCCCGTCCAGGCCGCCCGCCGCCAGCATCTCGTCGCTGGCCTGGTCGACGGTGGTCAGCGGGACGGTGATCCCGGCGGCGCGGGCGTGCTCGGCCAGGGTCGCCAGGTAGGTCCGGTCCGAGCCGAACGCGCCGTACTCGTTCTCGACCTGCACCAGGATCACCGGTCCGCCGTGGCGCACCTGGAGCGGGACGACCACCTCGTAGACGCGGTCGAGGTAGTCGGTGACGGCGGCCAGGTAGCGGGGCTCCGCCCGGCGCACGCCCGTGGCCGGGTCGCGGAACAGCCACGCCGGCAGCCCGCCGTTGTCCCACTCCGCGCAGATGTAGGGGCCGGGCCGCACGACGGCGTGCATCCCCGCGTCGGCCACCAGCCGCAGGAACCGACCCAGGTCCAACCCACCGGTCAGGTCGAAGACACCCGGCGCCGGGGCGTGCGCGTTCCAGGCGACGTAGGTCTCCACGGTGTTCAGCCCCATGCGCCGGGCCTTGTCGATGCGGTCGGCCCACTGGTCGGGGTGCACGCGGAAGTAGTGCAGCGCGCCGGACAGGACCCGGAACGGGCGGCCGTCGAGCAGGAAGTCGTGCTCGCCGATGCTGAACTCTGGCACGGGGACGGGAATTCCTTCCTGGGGTTCCTCCCGGGTGGCGGGGCGACCGGTCCGGCCGCCCCGCCGCCGGGTCAGCCGGTGGTGACGGTGAAGCCCTGCTGGGTGCCGTAGTCGGCCAGCGCCCGCTGCCACGCGGCCAGCCCGCCGTCCAGACCGGAGCGGTCGGTGTAGGACCTGCCCACGGTGTCGCCGAAGATGGTGTTGGCGTAGAGCTGGTAGGGCAGGTAGCTCCAGCCCGGCACGACCTGGCCGGCGGCCTCGGTGAGCACCTGGTTGACCTTCTGCCCGCCGAAGTAGGGCGATTCCGCGTCCTTGAACGCCGAGGACCCCAGGTCGGCGGTGGTGGCCGGGAACCCGCCGCTCTCCAGGAACGGCTTGATGCCGTTGCCGTTGTTGAGCCACCGGACGAACGCCGCCGCCAGCGCCGGGTTGGCGCTCTGCTCGAGCACCGACTGCGTGCTGCCGCCGTTCTCGGCGGTGACCGGCGTGCCGTCGTGGGTGGGCACCGGCGCGACGGCCCACTTGCCCGCGCCGGCGGGCACCGACGCCTCCAGCACGCCCGGCATCCACGCGCCGACGACCAGCGTCGCGATGGTGCCGTCGCCCAGTCCCCGGTACCAGTCGTCCGTCCAGCCCCGGATGCTCGACACCAGCTCCTGCTCGACCAGCTCGTCCCACACCGAGGTCCACTTCCTGGCGCCCTCGTCCTGGAGGTCGATCGTCACCGACTGGCCCTCGGTGCGGAACGGCTTCCCGCCCGCCTGCCAGATCATGCTGGTGGCGAAGCCCGCGTCACCGGAGTCGGCGGTGATGTACTTGGTCGGGTCGGCGGCGTGGAGCGCCTTGGCCGCCTCCACGTACTCGGCCCAGGTCTTGGGCACGGCGATGCCGTGGAGGTCGAAGACCTCCCTGTTGTAGAACAGGGCCATGGGGCCGGAGTCCTGGGGCAGGCCGAACAGCCCGCCGCCGACCTTCACCGAGTTCCACGTGGACGGCGTGTAGTCGGACTCGAAGTCGGCGAAGCCGTACTGGCCGAGGTCGACCAGCGAGCCGGTGAGCGCGAACTGCGGCAGCGCCTGGTACTCGACCTGGGCGACGTCCGGCGCGCCGGAGCCGGCCTTGACGGCGTTCTGGAGCCTGGTGTAGTGGTCGTTGCCGGTGCCCGCGTTGACGTACTCGACCTTGACGTTGGGGAACTCGCGCTGGAACGCCTCCACCTGGGCCTCTGCCGAGGGCGTCCAGCTCCAGTAGGTGATGGTGCCGCCCTCGCGCAGCGCCGCGTCGACCGCGTCCTGGGTGCCGGTGGCGCCGCCCGGCGCGGCGCCCTCGGGGCCCGACGAGCAGCCCGCCAGGGCGGTGACCAACGCGGCGGCCAGGGCGACGGCCGCCTTCCGGCGTCGTCCGGTGGGGAACATGGCACGGTCCTCTCGCGACGGTGGGTGGGGACTACTGCTTGACGCCGCCCGCGCTCAGGCCCGACTGCCAGAAGCGCTGGAGCAGCAGGAACGCCACGACGAGCGGGACGATGGTGATGACCGAACCGGTGATCACCAGGTGGTAGATCGGCTGGGCGCCCACGCCGAACGCCTGCGCGCTCCACTGGTTGAGCCCCACGGTCAGCGGGTACCAGTCCGGGTCGCTGAGCATGATCAGCGGCAGGAAGTAGTTGTTCCAGGTGGACACCACCGCGAACAGGGCGACCGTGACGATGCCGGGCGCCAGCAGCCGCAGCGCGACGGTGAGGAAGATCCGCACCTCCCCCGCGCCGTCGAGGCGGGCGGCCTCCAGCAGCTCGTCCGGCACCGCCTCGGCGGCGTAGACCCACACCAGGTACAGGCCGAACGGGCTGACCAGCGACGGGATGATGATCGCCCACGGCGTGTTGGTCAGCCCGAGGTCGCTGAACAGCAGGAAGGTGGGCACGGCCAGCGCGGTGCCCGGGATGGCGATCGCGCCGAGCACCACCGCGAACACCGCGTTGCGGCCCCGGAACCGGTACTTGGCCAGGCCGTAGCCCGCGGCGGTGGCCAGGGCCGTCGCGCCGCCCGCGCCGAGCACGACGTAGAGCAGCGTGTTGCCCAGCCAGCGCAGGAAGATGCCGTTGTCGTAGGTGAAGGTCTGGACGATGTTGTCGAGCAGCGCGAACGGGCCGCCGAAGGACAGCCCGGGGGTGGAGAGGAGCGCCTGCTGGGTCTTGGTCGCGCTGATCAGCAGCCAGGCCAGCGGGACCAGGGTGTAGGCCAGGTAGACCGCCATGACGGCGGTGAGCACCGGGGACTTGCGGGGGCGGAGCGGGGATCCGGTCGTGGCCACGGTGCCTCACGCACCCTTCCGCGTGCCGCGCAGCTGCACGACGTAGGCGATGAGCGCGGTGATGACGCCCATGACGATCGCGACGGTGGCCGAGTAGTTGTACTGCTGGCCGCCGAAGGACAGGTTGTAGGCGTACATGTTGGGCGTGTAGTAGGTGCTGATCGCGTTGGGCACCAGCGTCCGGAGGATGTTGGGCTCGTTGAACAGCTGGAAGCTGCCGATGATCGAGAAGATCGTGGCGATCACCAGCGCGCCCCGGATCGCGGGCAGCTTGATGCTCAGGACCGTCCGGAACGCGCCCGCGCCGTCGATGGCCGCCGCCTCGTACAGCTCGCCCGGCACCACCTTCAGCGCCGAGTAGAGGATCAGCATGTTGTAGCCGACGAACTCCCAGGTGACGATGTTGCCGATGGACAGCAGGACCCAGTCGCCCGACAGCGGCCGGACGGCGTCGCGCCCGAGCAGGCCGTTGAGGTCGGCGGCCAGGCCGAAGGTGTCGCCGTAGACGAAGCCCCACATCAGCGTCGCCACCACGGCGGGCACCGCGTACGGCAGGAAGATCACGATCCGGAAGAAGCCGGCCGCGTGCAGCCGGGCGCTGTCGATGGCCAGCGCGGCGACCAGGGCCAGCAGGAGCATCACCGGCACCTGGACCACCAGGAACAGCGCCACCCTGCCGAAGGACTCCCAGAACTTCGGGTCGGTGAGCGCCAAGCGGTAGTTGTCCAGGCCGACGAAGGTCGTGCCGCCGAAGAACACCTGCTCGCGGAACAGGCTCAGCCCGATGGCGTAGGCGACCGGCACCAGGAAGACCAGGGCGAACACGACCAGGAACGGTGCGACGAACAGCCAACCCCGGCGGTCGACGCGCCGGCGGCGCACGCGTGGCCGCCTCGGGGTCGGGGTCGCGACCGGGACGGGGGTGGACGTCATCGTCTCTCCCTGCTGGCGCTCGGTGAAGCCGATGTTTACGCAAACATCGGCGGGGACGCTAGCCCTTCGCCCACGACATGTCCAGGGTCGACCGGAGGGTGCTGCGGCACTGTCCCGCGCGGGTGGCGGCCGGGCTCAGAGCTCGACCGCGCCGGTGATCCCCTCCCGCACCGCGCCGCCCACCCACAGCCCCTCGTCGTCGAGGTCCACGTGCAGGCGGGCGGCCCGGCCGATCGCGGTCCCCTGGGCGGCCACGTAGGCGCGCGGCGCGACCCCGTCCTCGATCAGCCACCGCGCGAAGCCCGCGTTGAGGCTGCCCGTCGCCGGGTCCTCGACCAGCGACCCCTCGGTGCCGATGAGGGCCCGGACCTCGAAGTCGGCGTCCCCGCCGGCCGGGTGCGCCCCGATCACGCCCACGTCGAGCCCCGCCAGCCCGGCCGGGTCCGGGGTCAGCGCCAGCACCCGCGCCGCGTCGGCCAGCCGCACGCCGAGCCACTCCGGCCCGTTGACCAGCCACGAGCACCCGAGGACCTCCGCGCGCGCCACGCCCAGCGCCGCCGCGACCCGGGCCACCAGGGGCTCGGCCACCGGCTCGAACCGGGTCAGCGGCGGCGCGGCGAAGGCGAACCGGCCGTCGCGCGCGCGGACCCGCACGAGGCCGGCGCCGCACTCCTGCACGACCACGCCGTCCCGCGCGGGCTCGCCGCCCCCGGCCAGCCACGCGTGCGCGGACCCCAGCGTGGGGTGACCGGCGAACGGCAGCTCGACCCCCGGGGTGAAGATGCGCACCCGGTAGTCGGCGCCGGCGGTGGTGGGCCGGAGCAGGAACGTGGTCTCCGACAGGTTCGTCCAGCGCGCGAAGCGCCGCATGTCCTCGTCGCCCACGTCGTCGGCCGCCGCCACGACCGCGAGCGGGTTGCCGGCGTAGGCCGCCGAGCCGAAGACGTCGACCTGCCGGAACGGGTGCGGGACCATGCCCACACCGTACTGTGCAACTAGTTGCACTGCACCCGGTTGCACAGTACGGTCACCGCCATGGCGTTGGAGCACGCGATCCTGGTGTCGCTCGACGAGCGCGCGGGCACCGGCTACGAGCTGGCCCGCCGGTTCGACCGGTCCATCGGGTTCTTCTGGGCGGCCACCCACCAGCAGATCTACCGCACCCTCAAGCGGATGGTCGACCTCGGCTGGGTGACCTGCCACGAGGAGGCCGGGACCGGCCGACCTGACCGGAAGGTCTACGAACCGGCCGACGCGGGCCGCGCGGAGCTGACCCGGTGGCTGGCCGAACCCGGCGAGCCGGAGACGATCCGGCACGAGTTGGCCGTCAAGGTGCGCGGCGCCTCGCTGGGCGACGTGGCCGCGGTGGTCGCCGAGGTCGCCCGGCACCGCGGGCTGCACGCCGAACGGCTCGACGCGTACCGCGCCCTGGAGGCCAGGGACTTCCCCGACCCGTCCGGGCTCACCGGCCGGCGGCTGCACCAGCACCTCGTGCTGCGCGGCGGCGTGCGCGCCGAGCAGGCCCTGGTCGAGTGGTGCGACGAGGTGCTGGCCGCACTGCGGGAGGACACCCGGCGATGACCGCGTACCCGAACCTGTTCCAGCCCCTGGACCTGGGCTTCACCACCCTGCCCAACCGCGTCCTGATGGGCTCCATGCACACCGGTGACGAGGACCGCGCCGGGAACTTCGACCGGCTCGCCGCCTACTTCGCCGAACGCGCCCGCGGCGGGGTCGGGCTCATGGTCACCGGCGGCTTCTCCCCCAACCTCGTCGGGTCGCTCTACCCGTTCGCCTCCAAGCTCACCACGCGCCGCGAGGCGCGCGCGCACACCGGGATCACCCAGGCCGTGCACGACAACGGCGGCCGGATCGCCCTGCAACTGCTGCACGCCGGCCGCTACGCCCACCACCCGCTGAGCGTGTCCGCGTCCGGGCTCAAGGCCCCGATCGGCAGGTTCAGGCCGCGCGCGCTGTCCGACCGGGGCGTCCGGGCCCAGGTCGACGCCTTCGCCCGCGCCACCGCCCTGGCCCGGGAGGCCGGCTACGACGGCGTCGAGGTCATGGGCTCCGAGGGCTACCTCATCAACCAGTTCCTCGCGCCCCGCACCAACCGGCGCACCGACCGCTGGGGCGGCATCCCGGGAAACCGCCGCCGCCTGGCCACCGAGGTCGTCCGCCGCTGCCGCGAGGCCGCCGGGCCCGACTTCATCATCATCTACCGGCTCTCGCTGCTCGACCTGGTCGAGGACGGGCAGACCTGGGACGAGGTCGTGCGGCTGGGCCAGGAGGTCGAGCAGGCGGGCGCGACCATCCTCAACACCGGGATCGGCTGGCACGAGGCGCGCGTGCCCACGATCGCCACCTCGGTGCCGCGCGCGGCGTTCGCCGGGGTCACCGCGCGGCTGCGCCCGCACGTGGGCGTGCCGGTGGTCGCCTCCAACCGGATCAACATGCCGCAGGTCGCCGAGGAGGTGCTGGCCCGCGGCGACGCCGACCTGGTCTCCCTGGCGCGGCCGTTCCTGGCCGACCCGGACTGGGTGCTCAAGGCCCGGACCGGCCGCGCGGACGAGATCAACACCTGCATCGCGTGCAACCAGGCGTGCCTGGACCACACGTTCTCGCTGAAGAAGGCCACCTGCGTGGTCAACCCGCGCGCGGGCAACGAGACCACGCTGGTCCTGCTGCCCACCCGCCGCGCCAAGCGGGTCGCGGTGGTCGGCGCCGGTCCGGCGGGGCTCGCGGCGGCGACCGCGCTGGCCGAGCGCGGGCACGCGGTCGAGCTGTTCGAGGCCGAGGACGACATCGGCGGCCAGTTCGCCATCGCCCGACGCATCCCAGGCAAGGAGGAGTTCGCCGAGACGATCCGCTACTACCGGCGGCGGATCGAGGTGACCGGGGTGCGGCTGCACCTCGGCCGGCGGGCGGGCGTCGACGACCTGGCCGGGTTCGACGAGGTGGTCATCGCCACCGGCGTGGTCCCGCGCGTGCCCGCGATCCCCGGCGTCGAACGCGCGCTGTCCTACGTGGACGTCGTGCGGCACGGCGCGCGGGTGGGCGAGCGGGTGGCCGTGATCGGCGCGGGCGGCATCGGCGTCGACGTCAGCGAGTTCCTCACCCACCGGCCGCTCGACCTCGACGGGTGGCGCGCCGAGTGGGGCGTCACCGATCCCGCGCGGGTGCGCGGCGGCGTCACCGATCCCGCCCCGGCCGCGCCCGCGCGGCAGGTGTACCTGTTGCAGCGCAAGACCTCCCGCATCGGCCGCGAGCTGGGCAAGACCACCGGGTGGGTGCACCGGGCGGCGCTGAGGGCCAAGGGCGTCGAGCAGCTGACCGGGGTCAACTACGAGCGCATCGACGAGGCGGGCCTGCACATCACCTTCGGCCCCCGGCACGAGCACCCGCGCCTGCTGGAGGTCGACGCGGTCGTGGTGTGCGCGGGTCAGGAGCCGGTGCGGGACCTGGTGGACGCGCTCGCCGGGCGCGGCGTCGTCGCGCACGTCATCGGCGGCGCGGACGTGGCGGCGGAGCTGGACGCCAAGCGCGCGATCGACCAGGGCACGCGCCTGGCCGCCACGATCTGACCCCACGACCCACGACCCCGCCCCACAACCCCGCCCCACAACCCCGCCTCCACCGCCCGACCGCACGCCCCGCTGCCGGACCCGGGCGGCCGGCGGCCACCTTGTTGCCGAATCGGCAAAAGGCTTTGCCGCATCCGGGGACCCGGATGCAGGGTTGTCGTGGAGGTGGTCACGATGACCGAGAAGATGGACGACAGCTGCGACGTGGTCGTGGTCGGCGGTGGCGCCGCCGGGTTGAACGGGGCGCTCATGCTGGCCCGCTCACGTCGCTCCGTGGTGGTGGTCGACGCGGGTGAACCGCGCAACGCCCCCGCCGACGGTGTGCACGGGCTGCTGGCCCGCGAGGGCATCCCGCCGCGCGAGCTGCTGGAGCGCGGCCGGGCCGAGGTGCGCGGCTACGGCGGTCGCGTGGAGACCGGGGAGGTCACCGCCGTGCGCCGCGACGGCGACGGGTTCGCCGTGGCGCTCGCCGACGACCGGGTGATCCGCGCCCGCCGGGTGCTGGTCACCACCGGTCTGGTCGACCGGCTGCCGGACATCCCCGGGCTGCGCGAGCGGTGGGGCCGGGACGTGCTGCACTGCCCGTACTGCCACGGCTGGGAGGTGCGCGACCAGGCCATCGGCGTGCTGCTCACCGGCCCCATGTCGGTGCACCAGGCGCTGATGTTCCGGCAGCTCAGCCCCGATGTCGCACTGCTGACCCACACCGCGCCGCCACCGGTCGGCGAACAGGCCGAGCAGCTGGCCGCCCGCGGCATCCGCGTGGTGCCCGGCGAGGTGGCGGCGCTGGAGGTCGTCGACGACCGCCTGGTGGGGGTGCGGCTGGCCGACGGCTCGGTGTTCGCCCGCGAGGCGCTGGCGGTCGGGCCCAGGATGGTGGCGCGCGCCGGCTTCCTGTCGGCGCTCGGGCTGCGGGCCGTGGAGCACCCGATGGGGATCGGCGAGCACGTCCCCGCCGACCCGACTGGCCGCACCGAGGTGCCCGGCGTGTGGGTCGCGGGCAACGTCACCGACCCGGGCGCCCAGGTCGGCGCGGCCGCGGCGGCGGGTGCGACGGCCGGGGCCCGGATCAACGGCGACCTGGTCGAGGAGGAGACCCGCCTGGCCGTCGCCGCCCTGCGCGACCCGTTCTCGCACCGGTCCGAGGCGCGGCTGGCCGAACTGGTGACGGGCGACCGCCGCCACGGCCTGTGAAGCGGGTCCTCCGGCGGTGACCTGATCTACGCTGCGGGGCGTGGACCACTTCACCGCACCCGATTCCCGGGCGGCCGCCGCGGCCCTGGAGGTGTGCCAGGAGTACGCCGAACCGTGGCTGCTGAACCACTCGCTGCGCGCCCACTCGTGGGCGAAGGCGTACGCGGCGAAGGCGGACATCGCCCACGACGGCGAACTGCTCTACGTCGCGGCGCTGCTGCACGACCTGGCCCTGACCCCGCCGTTCGACAGCCACGAGCTGCCGTTCGAGGAGGCCGGCGGGCACCTGGCGCGGGTGTTCGCCGCGGGCGCCGGGTGGGGTCGGGCGCGGCGCGACCGGCTGTGCGACGTCATCGTGCTGCACATGCGCGCCGACGTGCCCGCCGACGAGGACCCGGAGAGTCACCTATTGCAGGTCGCGGTGAGCGCGGACGTGTCCGGGACCCGGCTGGCGGAGTTCCCGCCGGAGCTGCGGACCCGGGTGGTCGACCGCTACCCGAGGCTGGGGTTCGTCGACGCGTTCCTGGACAGGTTCGCCGACCAGGCCGAGCGCAAGCCCGGCTGCGCGGCGGCGGAGCTGGTGGGGTCGGACTGGCCGGAGCGCGTGCGCGCCAACCCGCTGGACCTGCCCGGCTGACGCGCCGGGCAGGTCCAGCCGGTCACCCTCCCCCAGCGCGGTGGGCGTTCTCCACGACCGCGTCGACGATCGTCGGCCACGCGCCGGGCGGGAGGTCGTGCCCCAGACCCGGGACGAGCAGGAGCCGCGCACCGCCGATCGCGGCCGCGGTCGCCTCGCCACCGGAGTGGTGGCACACGCGGTCCACGGTCCCGTGGACGACGACCGTCGGAGCCGTGATCCGCGCGAGCTCGTCGGTTCGGTCGCCCGCCGCGCGCACCGCCCGGTGCTGCCGGCGCCGACCCGCGCGGTGGTCGGGGTCGCGGCGGAACGACAGCGCGGTGACCCGCCTGATCTCGGCGACGTCCTGCTCGAAGCCGGGGGACCCGACGGCGCCGAACAGCCGCACGCGCCGCTCCACGGCCTGCTCCTCGGTGCGGGCGGGCCGGGCGACCAGGTGGCGGAGCAGCCACGGGGACGTGCGCCCCCTGCCGCGTCGGCCGGTGGTGGACATGAGCGAGGCCAGGCTCAACACCCGCGACGGGTGGAGCGCGGCCATGACCTGGGCGATCATCCCGCCCATCGACGCTCCGACCACGTGGGCGCGACCGACACCGAGCGCGTCGAGGAGCCCGACGGCGTCGGCCGCCATGTCCGTCAACGCGTAGTCGGTCCCGGGCAGGTGCGTCGAGCGGCCGGCGTCGCGGTTGTCGAACCGGACGACGAAGAAGCCGCGCCCCGCGAGCCGCCGGCAGAACTCGTCGGGCCAGTGCACGAGCTGGAAGCCCAGGCCCATGATCAGCAGCAGTGCGGGCCGGTCCGGGTCGCCGAAGGTGTCGCAGCAGAGCTGGATGCCGTTGGCCGCGACGATCCGCTCCGCGGTGCCGGTCGGGTGGTCTCGCACGGGTCTCTCCGCCGTTTCGGGTGGGCGCGACAGCGGTGCCGGACAGCCGTCGACGAACCCGCCGGAGGTTATCCGGCCCGCTCCGGCCGGACCACCGCATTTCTCCCCGCGCGAGCGGGGGTGGTCCAAGGCCATGACGACCACCGCGCTCAGGCTGCACCCGTGGTGAACCTCCCGCGAGCATCGAGCACGACGACAACGGAACTCCTGGCAGAGCAGCGCTTCGACAGCCCCGATCCACCAGGAGTTCCCTCGTCCGCGCCAACGGTGCCTCTACTCGCTCAAGCCCGGAACGGCCGCTCGAGCAACGAACGGAGAGACCCGATCGTCAGGCGGCCGGTTGGCCACCTCTGGAGCTCCCGCGTTTCAGCAGCGCGCGTTGTTGGAACCGCTCGTGCTCCTCACGTTGCCGCTCCACACCCAACCGACGGTGTTGGAGGACGAGTCCCGCACGTAGTACCAGAGGTGGCCGTACGCGTTCACCTTCTGACACCAGATGTAGGCGAGACCACTGTGGCTGCCGACGCTGGCGCATTCCCCGGCAGGCCCACGCCGGTAGGGGGCGGCGCCGTCGGTGGTGAGGGTGCCCGGGTTCTTGTTGGTGCCGTACTGAGTGCAGTCGATCGCTTGCGCCGATGGCACCGTCGCCCCTGCCGAGGAAACACCGGCGCCCACAGCCGATGAAACCACCATGGCACCCACGGCCACCACTCGCGCAACAAGGATTCGTTTCGACATCTATTTCTCCCTTGACATCTAAGATATCGCTCTGAATTGGAGCCGCAGTGATCCGGGCAGCGGCCTGGGTGACCGTTCCCGGGTTTGCGCGGGCGGAGTCACGCCATCGCCGCTACGTCCGCGGCCACGAACGCCCGCATCACCACCACGAGGCCAGTCCTGCGCAGTACCGGCCACCCACGGCGCGGGTCTGCGACAACGAGGTCGACCCGGTGAAGTCGATCGGTGACGTACCAGCTTCCCGCCGGACGTGCCGCGGGCGATCGACCTCGACGCCGACGACGGTGCACTGCTGATCGCATTACCGGTCAACCAGGGGAAGAAGCTGCTCTGCACCCCGGTCACACCGTCCACCGCACCGCCTGCACCTATCGCGGGGACGACAGGAGCGATACCGAGGACACGTTCGCCACCGCCGACAAGACGCCTTCACCGCTCGACAATTCCATTGGGATTCCTTCCGTCGCCCGGTCGTGCGCAGGACGTCCATGCTGGCCGACCGGGTGGGGGCCGGACGGGTTTCCGATCAAAGTCGAACAACGACGGCCGGCCTACAATGAGGCGCCCGCTGGGTCGCGATGTCCGGAGGAGTCAGGTGAACGGTTCGGGGAACACCGGTTCGGAACTGCCCGACCCGCTGGATGCGCGGACCTTGGACGAGTTCGGCGATCGGTTGCACGCGCTGCGGGTGTGGAGCGGGATGACCTACCGCGAGCTGCACCGGCGCGTGGTCCGCAGCCGGCGCCGGCGCGGGCTGACCGACCTGCCGTCGTTCAACACGGTGTACCGGTGCCTCCAGCCCGGTCGCACCCGGCTCGACGCCGACCTGGTCGCGGACATCGTCCAGGAACTGCACCCCGAGCCGGGGGCCGCTCGCCGCTGGCGGGAGGCGTGCCAGGTCGTGGTCGGTCTCGCGGCGCAGGCAGCGGTCGTCGAGATCCGCACCGGGTTGCCCGCCGACGAGCCGCGCTTCGTCGGCAGGACCGGCACGATCGCCACCATGCTGGCCGCCGCCGCCGCGCCGGGCCCGACAGTGATCACCGTGGACGGTATGCCGGGTGTCGGCAAGACCGCCCTGGTGACCCGGGTCGCGCACCTGCTTCGGCAGCGGTACGGGCCTGCGGACCCCGTCCTGACCCTGGACCTGCGGGGCTTCGACATCCAGCGGGCACCGGTCGATCCGTCCGCAGCGCTGGACGGCCTGCTGCGGTTGCTCGGTTCACCCACCCGGCACGGCTCCGCCGACGAGATGGGCCGCCGGTACCACCGGCTGCTCTCGGGCCGGCGGGTGCTGCTGATCCTGGACGACGCGGCCGGCTCCGAACAGGTGCGGCCGTTGCTGCCGGGAACCGAGGGCTCGGTGGCGCTGGTGACCAGCCGGCAGCGATTACCCGACCTGCCCGGTGTGCGGATCGGGCTCGACGTGCTGGACACCGACGAGGCGGTGCAGCTCATCGCAGGTGCCGGCCGAGCGGACGGGGACGCTGCGGCAGGCACCGCCAGGGCGATCGCGGAGCTCGCCGGGCGCCTGCCGCTCGCGCTGGCGCTGATCGCCAGCCGGATGCGCGGCCGGCCCGACTGGTCACTGCCGGACCACCTGGCACGGCTCGCCGAGAACCAGGCCAAGCTGCGGCTCGACGACGGCATCGAGTTCGCCCTGCGCAGCTCCTACGACAACCTGCCGGCGCAGCACCGCCGGCTGCTGCGGCTGCTGTCCCAGCCGACCGGGCCGGACCTCGACACCTACGGTGCCGCAGCGTTGGCCGGGTGCGACCTCGTCACGGCCAGTGCGCTGATCGGCGACCTGCACGCCGCGAGCCTGCTCCTGCGGCGCGCCCCCGACCGGTACCGGATGCACGACCTGATGCGCGTGTTCGCCGCCAACCGCGCCGTCGACGAGGACCCCGTACAGGCGAGGCGGGCCGCGCTGGACCGGCTCTACGGCTACTACGCGGCCGCGTCGGCCCGCGCGATGGACCGCTGTGCGCCGCACGAGCGGTACCGGCGGCCGCCGGCCAGGACCACCGGTGCCGAGCTGCCGCCGATGCCCGACGAGGGCGCGGCGACGGCGTGGCTGGACGCGGAGCGAGCCAACCTGGTCGCATCGGTGATGCCCACCTCGGCGTACCCGCAGCCCGACCACGCGCCGTACCTCTCCCAGACCCTGGCCCGCTACCTGGCGATCGGCTCGTGGGACCACGAGGCGGAGATCCTGCACGGCGCGGCGGCCCGGCTCGCCGCCGGCACCTCACGCGCCGGCGCGCTGATCAGTCTCGGCGGGGTGTCCTGGCGGCTCGGCCGGTACCAGGAGGCGCGGGAGCGGTTCCACGCGGCGCTGGAGACAGGCCGTGAGCTGGGCGACCCGGCACTGGTGTGCCGCGCCTACCAGAACCTCAGCCTGGTGCACGGCGTGCTGGGGCAGTACGAGCGGGCGTTGCGCGAGCAGGAGCACGCGTACCGGAGCTGCCTGGACACGGGCGAGCGGTCCGTCGAGGCCCAGGTGCTCAACGACCTCGGCTACCTCTGCGAGCGGCTGAGCCGGTACCGGCAGGCCCTGGAGTACTTCGAGCGCGCCGCCGCGTTGGCGGCCGCGGTGGGCGACCGGGACCTCGCCGATCAGGTGTCCGGCAACATCGGCTTCATCCGTTACCGGATGGGTGAGTACGAGCGGGCATTGCGCGACACCCAGGACCACCTCGCCGGCGCCCTGCGGTCGGGCCGGCGCAGCGGCGAGGTCGACGCCCGCAACCAGCTCGGGCTGATCTACTCCGCGCTCGGTGAGCACCGGCGTGCCCTGGCCGAGCACGCCGCCGCGCTGGACGTGCTCCGGCAGGTGGGGCGGCGGCGGAAGGAAGCCGAGGTGCTCAACGACTTCGGCTCGTCCCTGACCCGGTCCGGCGACCCCGGCACAGCGCTGGAACGCCACGCCGACGCGCTCACCATCGCCGAGGAGCTGGACGACCGCTACCAACAGGCACGTGCCCATCAGGGCATCGCCGCCGCGCACGAGGCCGGCGGCCGGCCGGACACCGCGCAGCCGCACCGGGCGCGCGCCGCGGCGCTGCACGACGCCATCGGCCTACCGATGCGCGACGAGCCGGTGGTGTCGTCCGCGTCGACCGGTTGACGGGACGGAGTCCTTCGTGGCGTCAGTGGACGGTTCGGTCGTCCTGCTGTCGCGCCGACGTCCTGCGGAAGGCGGCTTCGCTGTTCGGGTCCGAGCGCCGCCGTCAGTTCGGGTAGGGCGCGGTATGTCTCGAACAGCGGCTGACCATCGACGACATCGGCCGGAAGGTCGCCGGATCGAGCCGGGCACGGTGGCGGACCACCTCGTCGAACACCCGGCGCGACACCACCGATGCGACCACACCCGGCGACTCGGTGAGCGCGGTGCGCACCGGCGGCGCGTCCAGCAGCTGAAACGCCGTGGTCACCGCGGTCGAGGTGACGCCGTGGCGGTCGAAGACCACCTCACCGGCGTGCACCGCCACCCGCAGCCGAACGTGCCGGGCTGGTGTCGTTGTGGCCCCGCACCGCCTCCACCAACGCCCCGGGCAGCACCTCCACCAACGGCGCCTCGGCACAGTCCGGCGGAACCAGCACGAACAGGCCGTCGCCGCTGTCCTCGCGCTGGCGGTCCTCCAACAACACCCCGCCGCTTCCAGGGCCTCTGCGACCAGCCGGTACAACCCCGCCCGGGTGCCCAACTGGTGGGGCAGCATCCAGCGCCGGTCACCGAACCCCTACGTCCACCACCAGGATCGTGCGGTGCACGGCCTGGCCCGAACCCGCCGTCCCAGCCCCCACAGCAAGGCGCCGGACCTCTCGGCCAACCCGGTTCACCGCACGACCGGCCGCCGTCCTCTCCCGCCCGACCCGCACATCGCCCGATCGGCCGCACAGATTCACTCGCACGACTGAGAGGGCATCTGATCTTGGTTTGGGGCGGTCTGTCCGGTTTGCCGACCGCTCTAAAGTTGATCAACTGTGAGCTCTCGGCGTGCGTACCCCAGTGACCTGTCCGACGCCCGGTGGGCGTTGATCAAGCCGACGTTGACGGCGTGGCGTGCCGCTCGGCGCGGGCCAGGAACCGCGGCACGGGTGCACGACTTGCGGGAGATCGTCAACGCGATCCTGTACGTGTGCCGAACCGGGATCGCGTGGGCCTACCTGCCGCACGACTTCCCGCCGTACAAGACCGTCTACGACTACCATGCCAAGTGGGAGACCGACGGCACCGCCGAGGCGTTGCACGAGCTACTCCGAGAACGGGTCCGTCCTGCTGCTCGCGGTGATCGTGACCGCGGCCTCGGTCTCGGACTCGACCGCCGGTCGGCAGCTCCTGGACCACTTGGCCGTCACGCAACCGGACGTGTCGATCGCCTGGGCGGACGGCGGCTACAACGACGAGGTCGTCCGTCACGGCGCTCGAAGGGGAATCCGCGTCGAGGTCGTCAAACGTATTGCCGCACAAGGGTTCCACGTGCTGCCCAAGAGGTGGGTGGTCGAACGGACCCTGGGTTGGCTGATGCAGCATCGCCGACTCGTGCGCGACTACGAGACCCTGCCGCAACGCTCACGCACGATGACCCACTGGGCGATGGCTAACATGATGAGCCGCGTTCTGACCGGAGAATCCACCCGAACCTGGCGAAACGATCTGCGCAAAACAGACATACTCGTCCAAAAATAGATCAGACGCCCTCTTAAACGGCAAGCTGAGGATCCGGCGGAATGGCCGGACCGGCGATCTCGACGGCAGGTCGAGGGTCAGCGGAAGTCTTCCACGTGATCGCGCGCCCACTGCGCGTAGGTGCGACCGTCCTTGCCGGTGGCCTCCCCATAGCCCGGCAGCGGCTTCATCAGATCCGAGTAGTCCTGGTCGGAATAGCCGTTGTCACCGCCGCCCGCGCCGCCCTCGTAGTCGACGAACCCGAGCAGCAGGTCGGCGCTCTCGGCGGCAAAGCCCCCCATCGCCCTGAGGATGTCACGCGCTTCCTCGCGGGAGACCTCCTCGTAGCGCACCTCCTCACCGAGCGCATCGGCGATGGCCCCGACCTGCCGCCGCACGGAGAGCTGCTCGGGACCGCTCAGCGTGTACGCCTTGCCGATGTGCCTGTCCTCCAACAGTGCCACCACGGCGACGTCCGCGATGTCCGCTTCGTGGATCGGGGCGGCGCCGAGGTCGTCGCCGAACGGATAACGCACCATTCGCGACTCCTTGATCATCGGTCCCCAGATCGGCAGCACGTTCGTCATGAACTCGCCGGGCCGCACGTGCGTCCACTCAAGCCCGGCCTCCTCGACCGCACGCTCGACCCGGGCGTGGTAGGCGGTGTCGAAGCCGAGCGTCACGGCCGCGGCGGAGAGCACGACGACGCGCTGCACACCCGCCTGCCTGGCCAGGTCGACCACCTCGGTCGCGGTCTCCGGTTGCGGGAACAGCAACAGCTTCTCCACGCCCTCAAGCGCGGCCACGAGCGACGGGGGCTGGAGCAGGTCGCCCTTGAAGACCTCGACGTCCTCGGGAAATACGGCCTTCGCGGGCGTGCGAGTGAGCACCCGTACCGACGCGCCCGCCTGGAGGAGCCGGTCGACGACGTGCCGCCCGACCAGACCCGTCGCACCGGTTACCAAGATCGTCACGACTTCCACTCCTCGCCTTTTGTGCTGGTCAACCCAAGGTAAACCGAATCCAGGTCACTTCCTGACCGCTATTGCCATCGCATGGGAAGCAGTCGCGAGAGCCGCAGCCGGATCAAGGCGGGAAGTCGGCCGGCAGGGCCGGCGGGTCCGACTCGACCCGCTGCTGCCCGATCCGGCGTGCCTGGCCGGTCAGGTGGTGGTGGGTGGGGGCGGAGAGAGAGAAGCGCTGCCGCCGCGTGATCTTGTACGTGGTCGACAACGGCATCAAGTGGCGTTCCCTGCCGGCGGACTTCCCTCCCTGGCCCACGGTCTACAAGCGCTTCGCCGCGTGGGAGAAGACCGGTGCCGCGCAGCGGTTGCTCAACGCGTTGCGCGACCACGCCCGCCTAGGCGCAATGCCGGTCGGTTAGGTCGCGGCAAGGCCGATAACCTGCTGTTGTGGATCTTGAGACGCGTACGGGCAGCAACTTGGCGGACCAGGCCGCGGTCGGTGTGTTGACGCGGACATTCCCGGTGGAACTGGTCGATCGCGTGATCGACCAGTTCTGGTGCAGGGAACAACGAAGGCGCGCGTTACCCGCCCGGCTGATGCTTTATTCCACGCTGGTGTTGTGCCTGTTTTCGCAGGAGTCCTACCGGTCGGCGATGAAGATCGTGATGTCGGTGTTCGGTCGCGGCGGACGCGGTTGTCAAGTGCCGACGACAGGGTCGATCGGAGACGCCCGCCGTTTGGGATCGGGTCCGATGGAAACCGCGGTGCGCGCCGTGATGAAGCCCAAGGCGTCGCCGGGAACACGAGGCTCCTGGTATCGGGACTGGCTGTTGACGGCGGTCGACGGGACGACGTTCACCGTGCCCGACACCGAGGAGAACGAGCGCGAGTTCGGCCGCCCGGGATCGGGCCGCGGCGAGGGCAGGACGGCTTGTCCGCAGATTCAGGCAGCATGCCTGGTCGAAACTCGGCACACACGCGGTCTTCGACGCACGCATGGACGGCTACGCCGCCGCGGAAACGATGCTGATCGAGGAGATGTTTCCCGCGATGCGGCCGGGCATGCTGGCACTGGCCGACCGGCACGTCTACTCGTTCCGCCGCTGGAGCAAGGCCATGGACACCGGTGCGGACCTGCTGTGGAGGGTGACCGCGACTCTCACCCTGCATCCGGTGCAGCGCCTGGCCGACGGCTCCTGGATCGCCGAGATCACCCCACCGAAAAAGTCGGGCCACCCGCCGTTCCGGTTGCGCGTGATCGAATACACGCTGCCCTGGTCGGGCGAGATCTTTCGGCTCGTCACCACGATCCTGGACCCTCTACGGGCTCCCGCGAAGGAGTTGGCCGTCCTCTATCACGAACGCTGGGACATCGAGGGTTTCCTCAAGCAGATCAAGAGTGTCCAGCTCAACGCCGAGAAGATCTTCCGGTCGAAGTCGCCGGACGGTGTCCGGCAAGAGTTCTGGGCGCATCTGGCGGTGCACTACGCCACGGTGTGCGTTCAAGTCGACGCCGCCGATCATGTGCAGCTCGATCCCGATCGGATCTCCCATAAGAACACCGGTCGCATCATCCGGTCCCGCGTCTGGAACCCGGAATCTTTCCCCCTCACCCACAACGATGATCACTACATGGTGTTGCTGGACGAGGTCGGCCGCGAGATCAACCCAACCCGGAGAGAACGAAGCTGCAGAGGTTGAATTCGTGTTGGCGGTGGAACTGGCCCCGTGACGTTTCTTGATCGTCGCGGTATGCCGGGTGGATGAGGTATGCGCAGGGTGGTGGCCTGACGCCTCGCGAGCAGCGGGCGCGGGAACGGATACGACTGGAGGCCGGTGCCCGGTTCGCCCGGGGCGAGAGGACCGCCGTGGTCGCCGCGGGGCTGCGGGTGGGTGTGCGGCAGGTGGAGAAGTGGCGACGCGGTTGGCGTGAGGGCGGCCTGGACGCGTTGCGGTCGGCGGGGCCGATGTCGGTGGAACGCCTCTCCCCGGTCCAGTGGGAGCGGCTGGTGCGCGAGTTGGGTGTTCATCGCCGGGGTGCCGTGCTTCAAGCCCGGCGACCGGCCGCGTCTGCTCTACCGGCCGCGTCTGTGGCATGGCCGCAAGGGCGAGCGGCGCGGCTTCACCTGGGCCGACTACCGGGACCTGGTCGTGGCGGCCCATAACCGACTCCACTCTCCGATGGTGTGGATCTGGGACAACCTCAATGTCCACAAGACACACGAGCTGACCGACTTCATCACCGCCAACCGGGACTGGCTGCGGGTGGTGCACCTGCCGTCCTACGCGCCGGACCTGAACCCGACCGAAGGGGTGTGGTCGCTGCTCAAGCGGTCGTTGACGGACTTCGCCGCGGCCGACCTCGACCACCTGGTGCGGGTGGTGAAACGGAAACTCAAGGAGATCCAGTACCGGCCCGACGTGCTCGACGGCTGCCTCACCCAGACCGGACTGACCCTCACGACGACACCATGATCACGCCAACCGCCATCGCTCTTTTGACCTCTGTAAGGCGGGCGACCTCCGTTCTGAACCGCTCGAACGCGCGGACAACGAACGCCGTGGAGCTACAACCAGGGCGTGCCGCTGGCCGCGCTGACCGAGCTGCACCGCGCCACCGGCGACCAGGCGTACCTCGCGCGGGCGCGCACGCTGGCCAACGCCTCGACCACCAGTCCCGCGCTCAACCCGGGTGGGATCGTGTTCGACAACGGCGGCGGCGGTGACGTCCCGTCCTTCAAGGGCGCCTTCGTGCGCGGACTCGGCCAGCTGAACCGGGCGCTGCCGGACCGCCCGTACACCACCTACCTCACCCGGCAGGCGGACACGGCCCACGCGCGCGACCGGTCCAGCAGCGACTCCTACGACCAGCCGTGGGCCGGGCCGTTCCAGCGCAGCGACGCGGCGCGCCAGCACAGCGCGGTGGACCTGATGAACGCCGCCGGCTGACCGGTCCACCCTCGCCGGACGGACCACCGGCAGGCGCGGCCTCCCCCGCCGGCAGCGCCGGAGCAACCCCTGGCGCCACGACGACGAAGATCGTGCAGGCCAGGTGGTGCCGCCGGCGAGGCGGTGACCAGTCCCGCCGGCGCGGGGTGCTCGCGGATCGCACACGTCGGTGGTCGGCTCCAGGGCCGGCGGGGCCGTGCCGTCGTTGTGTCAGGTCAGCCGCCGCGTCCCCGTACCCGACGCGGTGAGGTCGGGTTCGATCTCCGCCCAAGTCACGACACCGCAGCAGGTGTTCGTCGTCGACCACGCCCCGGTGAGCCGGACGACCTCCGCCCCGGCCGCCAAGCGGTCCAGCACGTCCCGAACCGCCAACGCTCCTCCCCCTCGATTCCGCTGTCCGGACGACGCCGTCCCGGTCGAACCGGGACTAGCGTGCGAATCGGTTCAGATGGACATCTCGCAACGGAGCGAACCATGCCCAGATCCCTCCTGGTACCCCTCGCCCTGGCCGTCGTCCTGCCGCTGGTGACCGCGCCGGCCGCCGGGGCCGACGTGCTGATCACCGAGCTGCCGGGCCTGCCCGGCTACCCCACCCACCGCACGGTCGGCGTCAACGACCTCGGCCAGGTGATCGGCACCGCCTACGGCAACGGCCCGCCGCGCGGCGTGCACTGGACGCCCGGCGGCGCGGCCGTCGACGTCGGCGCCGGCAACCCGCGGGCGATCAACCAACGCGGCCAGGTGCTGATCGTCGAGGCCAAGAGCAGCACCGGCCCCTACGTCAACCAGCCGAGGATCTGGCAGGCGGGCGCGGTCGTCGACATCACCCCGCGCGGCGCGGGCTGGGTGGGCGCGGAGGTGATCAACGCCGCCGGCGAGGTGCCGATGACCTACTCCACCTCGTCCTCCGGCTACCACCAGGAGCGGGCCGCGGTGTGGCGCGGCGGGCGGCACGAGACCCTGCCGCTGTCGGAGCCGCACCTGTTCGTCGACGCGGTCAACGACGCGGGCGTGGTGGTCGGGTCGAAGTTGCCGATGTTCGCCGGCGACCGCTACGCGTTCCGCTGCGGGGGCACCACGTGCACGCGGCTGGCCACGACACCGGGCACGGACACGTACCAGCTGTCGGCGATCAACGAGGCCGGGGTGGTCGTGGGCAACAAGGACGGCCAGGCCCTGCGCTGGGAGGGCGACGCGGTGACCGTGCTGTCGCCCGACGGCCGGGTGGCGAACGGGCCGCAGGCGCTCAACGAGCGCGGTGACGTGGTCGGCGTGACGACGGACGCGAGCGGGGTGCGGCGGGCGACGCTGTGGCCGGGCGGCGGCAAGCCGGTCGTGCTGGACGTGCCCGGACCGGCCGAGGCGGTGGCCGTCAACGACCGGGGCGACGTGCTGGGCTGGTCGTCGGCGGACGACCCGGACGCGCCGCGCGCGTTCCTGTGGCGCGACGGCAAGCGCACCTGGCTCGGGTCGCTGGGCGGCGCGCACAGCCTGCCGGTGGCGCTGAACAACCGGGGGGTGGCGGTCGGTGAGAGCACCACGGCCGATGGCGTGCTCAAGGCCGTGAAGTGGACGGTGGCCGACGAGCGCCCCCTGCGCTGACGGGGTCCTGCGCTGACGGGGTCCTGCGCTGATCCGGTCCTGCGCTGACCGGGTCGTCCCCCGGGACCACCGGCGCCGGGTGGCCGACAATGTCGGGGTGGACTGCGACACCTGCCGCGAGGCCCTGTCCGCCCGCCTGGACGGCGAGGGGGAACCGGCGCCCGCCGCCGAGACCGACGCGCACCTGGCCGGGTGCGCGGCGTGCCGGGCCTGGGAAGGGGGCGCGGCGGCCGTGACCAGGTCGCTGCGGCTGCGCCCGGCGACGCCGACGCCGGACCTGGCGACCGCCGTGCTGGACGCCGCGCCGCCGCCCGTGCGCACCGAGGGCTGGTACGCGCGCGGCGGGCTGGCGGCCGTGGCGGTCGCGCAGCTGACCCTGGGGTTGTCCCAGCTGCTGGGGGCGGGGGCGGCCGCGGCGCGGGCGGCCGGGCACGGCGCCCACGGACCCGGCCCGGACCACCTGTTCAACGAGGGCACGGCGTGGAACCTGGCGCTGGGGGTGGGCCTGCTGTGGGCGGCGCTGAAGCCGCGGGCGGCGGGCGGGCTGCTGCCGGTGGTGGCGGCGTTCGTGGTGGTGCTGGGCGCGTTCTCGGCGTGGGACCTGGTGACCGGGCAGGCGACGGTGACGCGCGTGACCTCCCACGCGATCCTGGTGCTGGCCCTGGTGGCGCTGGTGGTGGTCCGGCGCGGTCACCGCGGTCCCGGGGGTGGTCTGCGGGCGGATACCGGGTCCGGGGCCGACCTCGACCCGGCCGACGATCCCGCCGACGAGCAGGCCGACGGCCCGGAGCAGGCCGACGGGACCCGCCCGGCGCGGCGCACGCGCCTGAGGCCGGTGAGCCGGCGCCGCGCGGCCTGACCGGCGCGGCTCACACCTGGAACCGGTAGCCCCGGCCGGGCCCGGTGAGCAGGTGGCGCGGCCGCGACGGTTCCGGTTCCAGCTTGCGCCGCAGCTGCGCCAGGTAGACGCGCAGGTAGTGGGTGGCCGAGGTGTAGGCGGGCCCCCAGACCCGCGCCATGAGGCTCTCCGGGTCGACCACCTCGCCGCCCGCCCGGACCAGGGTCTCCAGCAGGCCCCACTCGATCGGGGTCAGGCGCACCTCGCGGCCGTCGCGGACGATCTTCTTCGCGGTCAGGTCGACGGTGAACGACGCGGTGCGCACCGGCGGCTCCCCGGACGGCCGCCGGCCGGCGCGGCGCACCGCGGCCCGCAGCCTGGCCAGCAGCTCGTCCATGCCGAACGGCTTGGTGACGTAGTCGTCGGCGCCCGCGTCCAGCGCCCGCACCTTGTCCGCCGACCCCGGCCGCGCGGACAGCACGACGACCGGCACGGTGCTCGACCGGCGCAGCCGGGTGATCACCTCGACGCCGTCCACGTCGGGCAGCCCCAGGTCGAGCAGCACCAGGTCCACCCCCTCGGCCTCGCGCAGCGCCGAGGCCCCGTCGGTGGCGGTGCGCACCACGTAGCCGCGGGCGGTCAGGTTGATCCGCAGCACCCTCAGGACCTGCGGGTCGTCGTCCACCACCAGGACCGTGGTCACGCCACCACCGCCCGCGCGACCGGCAGGGAGATCACCACGGTCAGGCCGCCGCCCGGGGTGTCCTCGGCGGTGATCGTGCCGCCCATGGCGTCCACGAAGCCCTTGGCCACGCTCAGCCCGAGGCCGACGCCGGGGGTGGCGTCGCGGTCGCCGAGCCGCTGGAACGGCTCGAACACCGCCTCGGCCGTGTTCTTGGGCAGGCCCTGCCCGTGGTCGACCACGCGCAGCTCCACCCGGTCGCCGTAGGCGCTGGCCCGGACCGCGACCTCCGGTTCGTCCACCGCGATGGTGCCGTCGCCGTCCACGTCGACCACGCGGCGCGGGCTCAGCCTGCCGTGGCGCAGGGCGTTGTCCACCACGTTGGCCACCACGCGCTCCAGCAGGCCCACGTCGGCCAGCACGGGCGGCAGGTGCTCGGCCACGTCCAGCGACACCGCGGCGCGCTCGTCCACGCCCGCCAGCGCACGCGCCACGGCCTCGTCGTAGGTCACCGCCCGCAGCCGGGGCGCGACCGCCCCGGTGGCCAGCCGGGAGGAGTCCAGCAGGTTGTCGATGAGCCCGGTGAGCCGGTCGGCCGACACCTCCACGGTCTCCAGCAGGTCCGCGGTGTCCTGGGCGGACAGCCGCAGGTCGGGATCGCGCAGGCTGCCGATCGCGGCCTTGATGGACGTCAGCGGGGTGCGCAGGTCGTGGCCGACGGCCGAGAGCAGGGCGGTGCGCAGCTCGGTGGTCTCGGCCCGCCGCTGCGCCTGCGCGGTCTCGGCGGCCATCCGCTGCTGCCGCAGCGCCAGCAGCGCCTGCCCGGCCGCGGCCTCCAGGGCCCGCTGGTCGCTCGCGGGCAGCGCCCGCCCGCGCAGCGCCAGGTGCACGTCCGCGGTCACCGGCACGTCCACGTCGGCCTCGTCGGGTTCGTCGCACGGCCCCGGCCCCACGCACGCCACCCGCGCCCACGTCCCGCCGCGCCGCTCCAGCAGCGCCACCGACTCCAGCCCGAAGTTCTCCCGCACCTGCTCCAGCAGCCGCACCACCGGGAACGGGCTGGTCAGCACGGTGCGGGCGTAGGAGGCGAGCAGGGCGGCCTCGGTGCGGGCCCGCGCGCCCTGCTCGACCAGCCGGGCGGCCCGGTCCACCACCAGCGCGACCAGCACCGCGACCACCAGCATGGCCGCCAGCGTGACCAGGTTCTCCGTCGTGGCCACGGCCAGGCTGTGGTAGGGCGGGGTGAAGAAGAAGTTCAGCAGGCCCGCGCCGAACAGCGCCGCGACCACCGCCGGACCGAGCCCGCCGATCAGCGCGACCAGCACCGTGGCCAGGAAGAACCCGACCAGGTCGGTGGCGAAGGTCAGCGCGCGCCCGCCCAGCAGGCCCACGCCGGTCACCGCGAGCGGCAGCAGCACCGACAGCGCCCACCCCGCCAGCTGCCGGCGCCGGGACAGCGCCTTGCGGCCGGGCCGCCACCGCGGGCCGCGGCGCGCCTCCTCGTGGGTGACCATGTGCACGTCGATGGGCCCGGACTCCTGGATCACCGCCGAGCCGATGCCCTCCTCGAACACCCGCGCCAGCCGGGGCCGCCGGGACGTGCCCAGCACCAGCTGGGTCGCGTTGACGCCGCGCGCGAACTCCAGCAGGGCGGTCGGCACGTCGTCGCCGACCACGGTGTGGAAGGTCGCGCCCAGGTCCTCGGTGACCCGCCGGAACCCGGCCACCTGCCGCGGTGACGCGCCGGTCAGCCCGTCGCCGCGCAGGACGTGCACGACCAGCAGCTCCGCGCCGGCGCGCAGCGCGACGCGGCGGGCCCGGCGGATCAGCGTCTCGCTCTCCGGGCCGCCGCTGATCGCCGCCACGACCCGCTCGCGGGTCTCCCAGGTGTCGGTGATGCGCTGCTCCGAGCGGTACCGCTGGAGCGCCACGTCCACCTGGTCGGCCACCCACAGCAGGGCCAGCTCGCGCAGCGCGGTGAGGTTGGCCACCCGGAAGTAGTTGCCCAGCGCCGCGTCGATCCTGTGCGCGGCGTAGACGTTGCCGTGGGCGAGCCTGCGCCGCAGCGCCTCGGGGGTGAGGTCGACCAGCTCCACCTGCTCGGCGCGCCGCACCACCTCGTCGGGCACGGTCTCGCGCTGCGCCACGCCGGTGATGCGCTCGACCACGTCGTTGAGCGACTCCAGGTGCTGCACGTTGACCGTGGACAGCACGTCGATCCCGGCGTCGAGCAGCTCCTCGACGTCCTGCCAGCGCTTGGCGTTGCGCGAGCCCGGCGCGTTGGTGTGCGCGAGCTCGTCCACCACCGCGACCTCGGGCGCGCGGGCCAGCAGGGCGTCGAGGTCCAGCTCCGCCAGCTCCACGCCGCGGTGGCGCACGTGCGCGCGGGGCAGCTGCTCCAGGCCGTCGAGCAGCGCGGCGGTCCGCTCCCGGCCGTGCGTCTCGACCAGGCCGACGACCACGTCGGTGCCCCGGTCGCGGCGCCGGTGGGCCTCGCCGAGCACGGCGAAGGTCTTGCCCACACCGGGCGCCGCGCCGAGGTAGATCCGCAGCTCCCCGCGCTTGCGTTTGCCGTCCACCGGTTCAGTGTGCGCGTGCCCGGTCCACGGCGCGGTCGAGGGCCGGCACGTCCACCACGACCTCGGCGACCACCCCGCCCGCGGTGTGCTCGGCGACCAGGGCGCGCAGCCGGTCCTCGGCCAGGCCGGTCTCCCGGGCCACCCTCGGCACCTGGAGCTCGGCGTAGGCGGGGCTGATGTGCGGGTCCAGGCCGGAGGCCGACGCGGTGACCGCGTCCGGCGGCACCCGGTCCCCGGCCACGCCCTCCCGGGCGGCGACCTCGGCGCGGCGCGCGGCCACCACCGCGTCCTGCTCGGGGTTCAGCTCGCCCTTGTTCGAGCCGCCCGAGGCCGGGAGGGTCGCCGCGGACGGCCGGGTGCGGAACCAGCGGCCGCCCGTCCCGACCAGGGTGGTGTCGACGGCCTCGGCGTTGGCGCGCAGGCCGGGCACCCGGCTGACGCCCCACACCGCGGCCGGGTAGAGCACCCCGGCCAGCACCGTGAGCAGGAGCAGCACGCGCAGTCCCGCGAGCAGCTGTTTGACGAACGCGTGCACGAGGTCACCCGATCCCGGGGATGTGTCGGACGAGGAGGTCGATCAGCCAGATCCCGGCGAACGGCGTGACGACGCCGCCGAGGCCGTAGACCAGCAGGTTGCGGCGCAGCAGCGCGGCGGCGCCGGCCGGGCGGTAGCGCACGCCGCGCAGGGCGAGCGGCACCAGCGCCACGATCACCAGGGCGTTGAACACCACCGCCGACAGGATCGCCGACTGGGGCGAGGCCAGGCGCATGACGTTGAGCGCGTCGAGCTGGGGGTGGGCGGCGGCGAACATGGCGGGCAGCACGGCGAAGTACTTCGCCAGGTCGTTGGCCACGCTGAAGGTGGTCAGCGCGCCCCTGGTGATCAGCAGCTGCTTGCCGATCCCGACGATCTCGATCAGCTTGGTCGGGTCGGAGTCCAGGTCCACCAGGTTCCCGGCCTCCTTGGCCGCGGAGGTGCCGCTGTTCATCGCCACCCCGACGTCGGCCTGGGCCAGGGCGGGCGCGTCGTTGGTGCCGTCGCCGGTCATCGCGACCAGCCGACCGCCCTCCTGCTCCCGCCGGACCAGTGCCAGCTTGTCCTCGGGCGTGGCCTCGGCCAGGAAGTCGTCCACCCCGGCCTCGGTCGCGATGGCCCTCGCGGTCAGCGGGTTGTCGCCGGTCACCATGACCGTGCGGATGCCCATGGCGCGCAGCTCGGCGAACCGCTCCCCCATCCCCGGCTTGACCACGTCGGTCAGCCGGATCACGCCCAGCACCCGGTCGTCCTCGGCCACCACCAGCGGGGTGCCGCCCAGCGCGCTGATCTCGTCGACCACGGCGCGCGTGGGCCCGTCGACCGCGAACGCGCTCGCCGCGCCCTTGCGCAGCCGGTGGCCGCCGAGGTCGACGCCGCTGGTGCGGGTCCGCGCGGAGAACGGCACGGGCTCGCCCGCCCGCTCCCGCCCGGTCGGCTCCCCGGCCAGGCCGTAGCGCTCGGCGCACAGCTCGACGACGCTGCGGCCCTCGGGCGTGCCGTCCGCCAGGCTGGCCAGGCGCGCCACCCGGGCCAGCTCGGTCTCGGCGACGCCGGCCGCCGGGAGCAGGTCGGTGGCGCGCCGGTTGCCCGAGGTGATGGTGCCGGTCTTGTCCAGCAGCAGGGTGTCCACGTCCCCTGCCGCCTCGACCGCGCGCCCCGACGTGGCCAGCACGTTGCGCCGCACCAGCCGGTCCACGCCCGCGATGCCGATGGCCGACAGCAGCGCCCCGATCGTGGTCGGGATCAGGCACACCAGCAGCGCGGTCAGCACGACCACCGACTGCTCACCACCGGAGTGCACCGCGAACGGCTGCAACGCCACCACCGCGAGCAGGAACACCACCGTCAACGCCGACAGCAGGGTGGACAGCGCGATCTCGTTGGGCGTCTTCTGCCGCCGGGCACCCTCGACCAGCGCGATCACCCGGTCCACGAACGTGGCGCCGGGCTCGGTGGTGACGCGCACGACGATCCGGTCGGACAGCACGGTGGTGCCGCCGGTCACCGCCGACCGGTCGCCGCCGGACTCGCGCACCACCGGTGCGGACTCCCCGGTGATGGCCGACTCGTCGACCGAGGCGATGCCCTCGACCACGTCGCCGTCGCCGGGGACCACCTCGCCCGGCCCGACCACGACCAGGTCGCCGGGCCGCAGCTCGGAGCCGGGCACGGTGCGGCCGTCGAGCAGGCGCGCCACGGTGTCCCGGCGCGCCCTGCGCAGCGCCTCGGCCCGCGCCTTGCCGCGGCCCTCGGCCACCGCCTCCGCGCCGTTGGCGAACAGGACCGTGAGCCACAGCCACACCGCCACCGAGGCGGTGAACACGTCCGGATCGGCCACCGCGAACACCGTGACCAGCGCGGAGCCGACCCACACCACGAACATGACGGGGTTGCGCGCCTGCCGGCGCGGGTGGAGCTTGCGCACCGCGTCGGGCAGCGCGCTCGTGAGGGCGGTCATCGAAGGGCCTCCGCGACGGGACCGAGGGCGAGGGCGGGCACGAAGGTCAGCGCGGCGACCAGCACGACCGAGCCGCCGAGCAGGGTGGCGAACAGCGGGCCGGTGGTGGGCAGCGTGCCCGCCGTGACCGGGGCCCTGCGCTGCGCGGCCAGGGAGCCGGCCAGGGCCAGCACCGCGACGATCGGCGCGAACCGGCCCACCGCCATGCACACGCCCAGCGAAGCCTGGAACCAGTCGCCGGTCGCGGTGAGCCCGGCGAACGCGCTGCCGTTGTTGTTGGACGCCGAGGCGTAGGCGTAGAGGACCTCGGTCAGGCCGTGCTCGCCGGGGTTGCCCAACGCCGCCCTGGTCGAGGGCAGCACCGCGGCGACGCCCGCGCCGACCAGCAGCACCGAGGGCACCGCCAGCACCGACACCACCGCGGCGGTCACCTCCCGCCGGCCGAGCTTCTTGCCCAGGTACTCCGGCGTGCGGCCGACCATCAGGCCCGCCAGGAACAGGGCGATCACCGCCGTCACCAGGATGCCGTAGAGCCCGGTGCCCACCCCGCCCGGCGTCATCTCGCCGAACAGCACGTTGAGCAGCAGCGCGCCGCCGCCGAGCCCGGTGAAGCTGTCGTGCATGGCGTTGACCGCGCCGGTGGACGTGGCGGTGGTGGTGTTGGCGAACAGGGCGCTGCCCGGGATGCCGAACCGGAGTTCCTTGCCCTCCAGCGGGCGCAGGCCGTGCGCCTCCGCGACCCAGACCACGGCGAGCATCACCGTCCACAGCGCACCCATCACACCCAGCAGCACCCGGCCCTGCCGACGGTCACCGACCAGCGTGCCGAAGGTGCGGGTCAGGGAGACGGGGATGAGCAGGACCAGGAAGACCTGCACCAGGTTCGACACCCAGGTCGGGTTCTCGAACGGGTGGGCGGAGTTGGCGTTGAGCACCCCGCCCCCGTTGGTGCCCAACAACTTGATCGCCTCCTGGCTCGCGACCGGCGCGGTGGCCACGCCCTGACCGTCCACCACGACCCCGGCCCGGAAGCTCATCACCACGCCCGTGGCGACGAGCACGACCGCGAACACGGACGCCACCGGCAGCAGGACCCGCACCACGCCCCGGGTCAGGTCCACCCAGAAGTTGCCCAACCGGTCGGATCGGCTGCGGGTGAAGCCGCGCACCAGCGCGATCGCGACGGCCATCCCCGTCGCGGCGGACACGAAGTTCTGCACGGTCAGCCCGACCACCTGGACGGCGTGCCCCATGACCTGCTCCGGCACGTACGACTGCCAGTTGGTGTTGGTCACGAAGCTGATCGCGGTGTTGAACGCCGTGCCCGGCGGGACCGCGCCGCGGCCGAAGTTCCAGGGCAGGAGTTCCTGGGCGCGTTGCAGCACGTAGAGCAGGAGGGCGCCCGCGAAGGAGAACCCGAGCACGGACAGCGCGTAGGTGCCCCAGCGCTGCTCGGAGGCGGGGTCGACCCGGGCGAGCCGGTAGACCACCCGCTCCGCTCCCAGGTGCTCGTCGCTCGTGTAGACCCGGGCCAGGTAGTCGCCGAACGGCCGGTGGACCGCCGCCAGCGCCACGACGAGGACGGCGACCTGGATCAGCCCGGCGGTGGGCATCAGAACCTCTCCGGGCGGACGAGCGCGACGAACAGGTAGACCAGCAGCCCCAGCGCGAGCACGCCCGCCACGGCGTTCGCGACCACCCCGGTCCCGTTCACAGCCGCTCCAGCGCGCGCACGCCCAGCACCAGGAGCGCGAAGACCCCCACCAGCAACAGCACGTAGGCCAGGTCGGCCATCGACGTCCCTTTCCTCCCCGACCGCCCGGTTGGCGGTCGCGACGGGGAGGAGCGTGCACGGGGGCGAAGTGGACTTGAGGGTGCCTGACGGGTCCCTTACGTCCCCGAACGCGTCCTTTACGCGGTACTGATGCCGCGAGTGATCCCGCTGACGGCCCACCACCTCGGGCTCGTGCGGCCGGGGGGCCGTCGTCGCTCGCGCGGCGGTGAGGTGAGGCGCCGGGGGTCGGGGGGCGTGCCCCCGGCGCTGATCTTCTTATCGACGCACGCACCCGGCTTGAAACAAGCTCACGTCTCGTTCACCCGAACGAGTGAAGCCAGGCACGCGCACCCCGCTTACTTGCCCCTAAGGGAACTTACAGCTATCTTAGAGTTATCTACGGAATAGCTGGCACCAGGAGATGAGATGACCGTGAACTGGGTACCTTTCACTGCGACGGTGCCGGACTGGAGCGTCCCGATGATGGCGAAGCACGCGGCCCACTACGCGGCCCGAGCTACCGCCAAGCAGGCTGGGGAGCCCACGTCCCCCGAAGCCGTCATCGAGGCGTACAACGCGGGGAGCAGCGAGGACTGGCGGACGTTCCTGAAGGTGCTCGCCCACGAGTCGCTCGCCGCCAAGGGCGGCTGGGTGGGGTGGAAGCCGCTCTGCGACGCGATCGGCATCGACCGCCGGAAGGGCGCGGGCATGCTCGGCGCGGCGCAGAAGCGGCTCAACGGCCGGATGCCGTTCGAGCGCGAGCAGCTGGGCGACAACTACCGCTTCCGCATGTCCGGCGACGTGGCCGACACGATCATCGCGCTGGCGACCGGAAACAGCGGTGGCGGGTCGTCGGACAGCACCGAGCAGCCGTAGCCCCTCACTGCTGGTAGGGCAAATCCTCCAGCACGTTCCCTGCGACGTCGAACGTCACCACGCGTTCGGTCACCGGTACCCGTTCACGCGGCGCGAGGAGCCCGGGGTCGGCGATCACCACGCTGCCACCCGCGATCACGGCGGGCAGGTCGGGCGCGCCCTCCCGGCGCAGCACCACCGAGGCGACCTCTCGCCTCACCAGGCCGACCAGGGCCACCCGGTGGCTCCGGTTGTCGACGAACCCGTGGTACACCCTGGTCACCGCGACCGTCTCCCCCACCACGGCGAAGTCCCGCACCGGCCCGCGCCGGGGACCGAAGTCGATCACGAAGGGCTCCCGTCCGGTCAGGTGCCACAGCAGCAGGTCGCGGTAGTGGCCCAGCTGGACGGACTCGGTGTCGTTGAGCACGGCGTGCGCGCCGGGTGCCCAGCACTCCGGATCGACCACCGGACGCACGTCCACCCGAGCCAGCGCCGGCGCCAGACGACGCCCCGCCGGTGAATCCCGGTCCCCCGACACCCCGGGGCGGTCGACCACTCCTCCGGCACGGGCACGACCGCGTTCTCCCCGTCGACGCGCAGCAGCACGCCCCGCTCGTCGACGGCGAAGGCGTTGGGCACGATGAAGACCCCCGGCCAGGATCGCCCCCTCCCGGGCGTACCGGCCGGACAACCGCTCCACCGACACGGACGTCGTCTTCGGCGGCACCACCCCGGCCAGCGTTCCGGTCGCGGTGTGGAAGGCCGGCGCGGGCGCCTCGACGGCCACCGGTGGGGACACCGTCGTGGGCGTCAGCTCGGCGAACACCGGACCGCGAGGGGTGGCGAAGACGACTACTCGCACTCCCACGTGTTGCCCGGTGAGCACGGGCCGCCAGGTCCGCGCGGGCGGGTGCGCGGCGGTCGCGACGCGCACGCACCGCGCCACGTCGTCGTCCTCGGCCCACTCGCGCGGTTGTCGACGGTCAGCGCGCCCTCGTCGGGCTCGGCGGCGAGGCCGTCCAGGTGCCGGCGCAGTCGCGGCCGGCTGGGAAACCGTGGTGCCGGGCGACCGCCAGTCGGGCGGAGGCCGGGGTGAAGCCCTCGACGGGCGGACCCGGGGCGCTCCCCGGCACCCACCGGCCAAAGTGCACACCCGCCTCCCGGAATCCCCGTGGTCCTGACGCCCTCCTCACCCCGTCCGGTTCACGACGAGCCAATCCATCGCCTCCCCGCACGCGCGGAGCACGGAGACGTGCCCGTCGTCGGGCCGGGACCACAGCTCCGCCCGAGGCAGCCGCCGGTGCAGCCAGTCCGCGTGCGAGGGCGGCACGACCCGGTCCTGCCCGCCCTGCACGAGCAGCACGGGCGCGGCGACCGAGGCCGGCTCGAACCCCCAGGGCGAGGTGAACGCCACGTCGTCGTCGACCAGCCCGCCACTCCCGGCCTGACCGGCCCGCTGGGCGTCCGCGCCCAGGCTTTCCCACTCCCCGCCCAGCACACCCCAGTCGGCAGGGGTGAAAGCGGCCGGGTCGAACTCGTCGACCTCCGCGAACCGCTCCCTCGCCGCACGTCCGTCCAGCGCCGCCCTCAACCCGCCGGGCGACACCATCCCCGCGAACCAGTCGAACTCGTCGGTCAACGGCGCGATCCCGGCCAGGCAGACCACCGAGCCGACCCGCTCGGGCAACACCGCGGCGCAGGCGATGGCGTGCGGACCGCCCCCGGACGCACCCATCACCGCGAACCGCTCGACCCCGAACGCGTCGGCGACCCGCCCGACGTCCACCCCCGCCGACGCCACGTCCCGCCCGGGAACCCGATCGGAACCGCCGTAACCGGGCCGCCCGTAGGACAGCAACCGGATCCCCCGCTCGGCCGCCGCCACGAGCAACGGCTCCAGCAGCGCCCCGGTCTGCGGCGACCCGTGGTGCCAGACCACGGTCCCGACCGCGCCGCCGAGCCCGCTGTCGTAGGCCCGGAGCACCCGGCCGTCGCCCGAGGGCACGTCCTGGCAGGAGATCATCCGCTCACGCTACCGCCGCACACCGACAACCCGTGGCGGTCAGGTCGCCGCAACGCCTCCGCCGCGGCGCGCAGCCGGGTCCTCGGGGGTCGAGAGCAGATCGGCAGCCTCGTCCAGGCGTGTCACCGGCCGGTCCCCCTTCGGGTGAGGGTCACCCGTCCGAAGATTGAGCTTCCACCCCCGCACAGGGCTCCTGTGGGACCGTCATCACCTCTGGGAGTTCCGGGCAGCACGTACGCCCGCAGACCTTTGGAGGACGTCGATGCCCTGGACGTACGATCCGGAATGGATCCTTCGAAAAACGAAGGAGATGTTCAACCAACCTGTCCTGGCCTATTACTTCGGACAGGCGGCCGCCATGCGAGGGGGCGGTTACGAGAACTGGTCCGTCATGACCTACCTGCTCTACCTCCAGGGCATCAACGGCGACTTCTGGTACAAGCGCGAGTACCCGATGGCGAACCGCTACGTGGACCTGGCGATCAACGCCGGGGGGACCATCGACCCCAGCAAGGACTCGCCGCTCATCCTGACCGAGTGGAAGGTCAGCCGCGACTACGAGAAGCTGATGTACGGCTGCGCCGACGACATCGACAAGATCCAGGAACTGTCGCCGTACTTCGAGGAGTACCCGTGCCCGTACGTCTTCGGCATCGGGCCGGCCACAGCCGGTGATCCGCACTTCTACTTCGGGAAGTACGCGGTTCCCGGCACCGGTCTGGCGTTCTACTACTCGACCGGCTCGACCTGGGCGTCGAAGGGGATCTACAACTCGACCTGGTACCGGTACAAGTACGGCCCGATCCGGTCGACGGCTCCGCAGGAGGCCGGTTCGGCGTAGCCACCGCGTTCGGGCCGAGGCCAGGACCACCATCCCGGAGAAGGCCGACCGGATCGCCAACCGACTCCACCTCGGCCCGCCTTCCCGGCCGAGACCGCCTGAGCACCCGGACACGACCGGGTCGGAGGACTACGAGCGCGGCCCGCGCCCGACCGCGTCGCCCTCCAAACCACGAACCGTGGTCACGGCGGTGAGCCCCGAGAAGGTCATGACCGGCGCCAGCAACGGCGTGGCGACCAGTTCGATGCGGCCGGCGTGGGCGAACAGGACGTTGATGCCGGCGCTGTCGAGGTACTCGCACCCGGTGAGGTCGACCACGAGCCGTCCCGGGACGTCGTCCAGGGCGGCGGCGAGCGCGGCGGAGAAGGCGTCGGTGTTGCTCATGTCGATCTCGCCGACGGCCTTGAGGACCGCGGTGCCGTCGGGGCCCCGGCCGGGCGTGAGGGTGAGCGGGGTGGGGGTCATCAGGGGATCCTCAGGTGCATGTCGACGGTGGTGCCGACCGGGCCGGGGGTGATGGTGACCTGCTGCATCATCGCGCGCATCAGGGCGACCCCGCGCCCGCGGTGCGCGTTGAGCTCGGGCTGGGGTGTTTTCCAGTGTCCGGTGTCGATCACCGTCAGGTACAGGTCGCCGACCAGTGCTCGCGCCCGCAGCCGGACCACGTCGGGGACCGTGCCGCGGTACCCGTGCTCGATGGCGTTGGCGCAGGCTTCCCCGGCGGCCACCAGGACGCTCTGCATGGCCTGCGGGGGCAGCCCGCACTGCTCCAGCCAGCCGCGCAGGGTCTTGCGGACCGGGGCGAGCTGGGCCGACTCGGCGGGGAAGGTCAGCTCCAGCGGGGCGGGGTGGCGGTAGAGCAGCAGGGCCACGTCGTCGTCGTAGCCGCCCGTCGGGGCCAACCGGTCCATCACCCTGGTGGCGAGGTCGTCGAGGGCGGTGTCGCGGCCGTCCTGGACGGCTTCGCCCGCCTGGTCGATGCCCTCGGTCAGCGGGCGACGGCGGCGCTCGACGAGGCCGTCGGTGTACATCAGCAGCGTGGCGCGGGGCGGCAGGGTGCACTCCGCCTCGGGGCGCTGCGCGCCGGGCCGCACGGCGAGGGGGGTCGAGCCTGCCTGGTCGAGCAGGCGGGTGCTGCCGTCGGGGTGGGCCAGGATGGCGGGCGGGTGCCCGGCGCTGGAGTAGGTCAGGTGGCCGGTCTCCGGATCGAGGACGCCGCAGAACACGGTGGTGCACAGCGCGCCGGGGAGGCTCGCGGCGAAGTGGTCCAGGGCCATGAGGGCCCGAGCCGGACTCGTCTGCTGGAGGAGCAGGGCGCGGCAGGCGCTGCGCAGCTGCCCCATGACGGCGGCGGCCTTCAGGCCGCGGCCGACGCAGTCGCCGACGACGATGCCGATGCGGCCGTCGGGCAGGGCGACGGTGTCGTACCAGTCGCCGCCGATCTCCAGCGGTCGCGCCGCGGGTTCGTAGCGGACGGCGAAGCCGTCGGGCAGCCGGGAGGGGCCGAGGACGGCGCGCTGGAGCGCCAGGGCGGTCTCGCGCTGCTGGTCGATCTGGTGCGCGCGGGTCAGGCCCTGGGCGAGGTGCCCGGCCAACAGCGACAGCAGCAGCTCGTCCTGGTCGGTGAAGGGGCGGCGCTCGTCGAGGTCCAGCCAGAGCACCATGAGGCCCTCGGGGTGCTCCAGGGTGACGCCGGTGCCCGCGATGCCGTGGGCGGTCGGGCTCAGCGCGGGGCGCTCGCGCAGCGCGGTGAGGCCCTCGCGCTCCCGGTCGGACAGGTCTTCCCAGGACAGGGCGGGGTCGGTGGTGGTCAACACCGGTTTGTCCCGGTCGGCGAAGACGGCGGCCATGACGCACCGGGCGCGCCACAGGTCCTTGAGCTCCAGCAGGGCTCCGGACAGGGCCTCCGGCAGGCTGGACGCCGCGGACAGGCGCATGCTCAGCACCGCCAGGGCGGTGTCGCGCTGGATGGCGTAGTGCTCCGCGGTGACGTCGCGGAAGGTGCCCACGACCACGGTGCGCCCGGTGTCGGGGTCCTGCGCCGGGTTGAACATGACGCTGACCCACAGCAGGTGACCGTCCCGGTGGGTCACGGGGATGGTGTAGCCGCCCCGGGTGCGGTCGAGCAGGCCGGAGAAGGCGTCGGCGACCTGCCGGTGGCCCTCGGGGTCGGCCTCGGCGTCGGGCCACCAGGGGTGGACGGGCCGGTAGGGCAGGCCGTCGGGGCCGTAGCCGAGGATGTCGGTGAACGCGGAGTTGATCTCCACGACGGCGCCGTCCTCGTCGCAGACGAAGAACGCCTCCTGGAGGGAGTCGATCAGCGCGGTGCGCCAGCGGGCGTGGTGGTTGCGCAGCCGGGACAGCTCCACGTTCGCCCGCACCCTGGCCAGCAGCTCGGCCGCCGCGAAGGGCTTGACCAGGTAGTCGTCGGCGCCGGCCTGGAGGCCCTCGATGGACGCCTCCTGCCCGGCGCGGGCGGACAGCAGCAGCACCGGCACCGCCGCGGTGCGCGGGTCGGTGCGCAGGGCGGCCACCAGCGCCAGGCCGTCCAGGCGGGGCATCATCACGTCGCTGACGACCATGTCCGGGGTCAGGGCGCGGGCCGCTTCCAGGGCTTCCGCGCCGTCGGTGGCGGTGTGGACCTCGTAGCCGGCGCCCCTCAGCAGCCGGGCGAGGTACTCGCGCATGTCGGCGTTGTCGTCGGCGACCAGCACCGTCGCGGGCACCGCGGGGCCGGTCGCGGCGTCCGGGTCCGAGGACTTGACGTCCGTGACCGCCGCGCCACCCCGGTCGGCGGGCAGCCAGCGCAGGGCCTCCTGCACGTAGGGGTCGGCCGTGACCGACACCGCGGTGGCGTTCGCGGCGGGCGCGACGGCGTCGGCGGGCAGGTGGGCGGAGCCGAACGGCAGGCTGATGGTGAAGCGGGTGCCCGCGCCCTCGGTGCTGTCGGCGGTGATGGTGCCGCCGTGCAGGCCCACCAGTTCCCGCACCAGCGCGAGACCGATGCCGCTGCCCTCGTTGGAGCGGGAGCGGGCGTTGTCGATGCGGTGGAAGCGCTCGAACAGCCGCGGCATCTCCTCGGTCGGCACGCCGATGCCGGTGTCGGCGACGGTGACGACCGCCTCGCCGTCGCCGGCCAGCACGGAGACCCGGATCGAGCCCTCGAAGGTGAACTTCAGGGCGTTGCTGAGCAGGTTGAGGACGACCTTCTCCCACATGCCCCGGTCGAGGAACACCGGTTCGGGCAGTGGCGGGCAGTCGACCTCGAAGACCAGGCCCGCCTTGTCGATCGCCGAGCGGAACACGCTGGCCAGCTCGGCGGTGACGGCGGCCAGGTCGACGGGTGCGTAGCCGGCCCGCATCCGGCCGGCCTCGATGCGGGAGAAGTCCAGCAGGGTGTTGACCAGCTTGCCCAGCCGCAGCCCGTTGCGGTGCACGATCTCCAGTTCCCCGCTCGCACCCGGGTCGGTGCGCGCCAGCCGGTCCCGCAGCTCCGCCACCGGCCCCATGATGAGGGTGAGGGGGGTGCGGAACTCGTGGCTGATGTTGGAGAAGAACGCGGTCTTGGCGCGGTCCAGCTCGGCCAGCTCCTCGGCCCGCCGCTGCTGGGCCTGGTAGCTGCGCGCGCTCGCGATGCCCGCCGCGACGTGCCCGGCGGCCAGGTCGACGAACCCGCGGTAGCCCTCGTCCAGCGGCCGGTAGCGGTTCAGCCCGGCCACCACGAACCCGTAGGGCGCGCCGCCCTGCTGTTGCAGCGGCACCGCCAGCGCGCGGGTGGGCGCTTCCGCCCAGTCGCCGGTGGGCAGCCCCGCGAACGCGGGTCCGTCCAGCTCGACCAGCACGGACTCCCCGCAGGCCAGGGCCGCCACGGGCCACACGGCGCCCAGGTCTTCGGTGGACAGCGTCGCGGGGGCGGCCGGGGACGCCAGGTCGACGCCGGTCGCGCCCGCCAGCTCGGCGGAGCCGTCGTCGGCGAACAGGTAGGTCAGCGTGAAGGGCAGGTCGCGCCGGTTGCGGTCGAGCTGGCGGCGGGCGAAGGCGAGCGTCTCCTGCTCGGTGCGCACCACGCTGGGGTCCGAGCCGAGGTCGCGCAGCGTCGCCATCCGGCGCTCGCCGATGACCCGCTCGGTCTCCTCGCTGACCACGCACAGCATGCCGACCACCGTGCCGGCGTCGTCGCGCAGCGGGCTGTAGGAGAACGTGTGGTAGCTCTCCTCCGGGTAGCCGGAGCGCTCCAGGAACAGCAGCAGCGCCTCGTCCCAGGTCGCCCGCCCGGTGGCCAGCACCGTGTCGATGCGCGGGCCGATGTCGCCCCAGATCTCCGCCCAGACCTCACCGGCCGGGCGGCCCAGCGCCCACGGGTACTTGCGCCCCAGCGTGTCGCGCCGGTAGGCGTCGTTGCAGAAGAACGTCAGCTCCGGGCCCCACGCCATCCACATGGAGAACCGGGAGGACAGCAGGATGCTCACCGCCGTGCGCAGGCTCTGCGGCCAGCCCTCCGGGGGGCCCAGCGGGGTCCTCGTCCAGTCCACCGCGGCGAGGTCCGGCCCGACCTCGGCGTCGACGGCGAACACGTCGGCCACCGCCGTCGGCCCGTGCCGGGCGTCGTCGGAACGCGTCACCGCACACCCCTTCGTCCACGCCGACCACACCCGGAGCCGACGCCCTGGCACTCGTGGCCGCACAACTCCCACCACCGCAGCCCGGTGAGGTGGTCCGTAGGATAGGTCAGCCTCCCCTGGCCCGCGCACGCCCGTGCCGGACCGCGGGGCGCAGCCCGACCCCGCCGCACAGGAGCCCCGGTGACCGACCAGACCCTTACCGTCACCCTCGACCCCCGCTCGACGGCGCCCACCGTCCTGCGGATCGCCGGCGAACTCGACCACCACACCACCCCCCGGGTGCGCGAGGTGCTCGACACGGTCCCCCTCGGCCCCGACGCCGGTCTGGTCATCGACCTGACCGACCTCGCCTACTGCGACTCCACCGGCATCACCGTGCTCATCACCGCCTACCAGCGAGCCCAGGCCGCCGGCAGCCCCTTCGGCCTCGCCGGGCTCAGCCGCGAGCTGACGCGCGTCTTCCAGATCATCGGGTTGGACAAGGTCTTCCCGTTCCACCCCACCGTCGACGCGGCGATCGACGCCCAGCGGCCGTAACGCCCGCCCGGGGTGCCGAAGACGGGCACACCCGACCCCGTAGTCACTCACCGCTGCCGGGTTGCCGCGATCCGGTACTGTCGGTAACTGCCCTGTTCACCTCACGTGTTCCGCGCGGGCGGCGGGCGTGCGTCGCGCAGGCCCGGTGCCGCCCGCTCCCGGCGGAGCGTTCACCGAAGAGGATTCGAAGCGAGGACAAAGGAGTCCGCTCGAATGAAGTCACCCCTGTTACCCCGGCTCGGCCGGGCCGTCGCCGCGTCGTTCGCGGTCGCCGCGACCACCCTCACCCTCACCGGCGGCGCGAGCGCCGACCCCGCCGCGGCGTCGGTGGCCTTCAAGGCCGAGCACACCGGCCGCTGCCTCAGCAGCTACACCGCGGGCCAACTGGCCTGGCGCAACGCGGAGCCGGACCCGTCGCCCTCGCCGGTGACCGCGGTCAAGGTCACCGGCGAGGTGGCGCTGCGCAACACCACCCCGTGCGCCCCGCCCACCCGCACCGTCGCGGTGGCCGTGTTCACCGCCTACAACGGCCGCACCGCCGTCGACACCGAACGCCAGAGCACCACCGGCGCGACCAAGTTCGAGTTCGTGCTCTCCGTCCCGCTCGTCCCGACGCCGACCCCGGTGCCCATCGACCGCGTCACCGTCCAGGTCTGCCACACCGCCATCACCCCCGTCCCCGAACCAGGTCCCCTCACCTGCGGTGACATCTCCACCTACCTGATCTGAGCGGACCACCGGAACGGGCGTGCGGGAGCCGGTGGTCCTCCTCCGGTCACCCGCACGACCCGTTCCCCCGGTCGGCGTGCGCGGTCGCCGGCGTCCACCGGCCCGCCGAGCCCTCCCGGTGTTCACAGGCGGACCCGGATGGTCCGGGTGGCGCTGCCGGTCAGGTCGCCGAAGTCGACCGCGAGGGTCTGCCCGGTGCGGGTCGCGGTGACCGCGGGCGGGGTGGGCCCGCGCCGTTCGGCAGGGCCATCACGGCGTCGACCGGGCATCGACATCCCGGGTGTCCCCCGCCTCCGCGCGGCGACGGGCCAGGCCGATCAGCCCGTCGAGGACGAGGAACGCGAGCAGGCTCAGGCCCAGCAGCGGGATGGCCCAGCCGACGGCGATGAGCACGAGCGGGGCCGGGATGACGAACCACAGCGGGAGCTGCTGCCACGTGCCCCGTTTGGGCGCGGCACCCAGGCGGGCCCGGCGGTCGGCGCGCGTGGGGCGGCGCTGCCACCACATGCGGTAGCCCAGCACGACCAACGTCAGGATGCCCGCGGCGAGCAGGAACAGCGCGAGCTGGTTGACCAGGCCGAACAGCACGCCCATGTGCGCCTGGATGCCCAACGTCGACAGCTTCGCCAACAACGGCCGGTCGGCGAAGTCCGCGCGGGCGGTCACCGTCGCGGTCCGGGGGTCGACCGCGACCTTGTCCAGGCGGACCGGCCAGGTGTTGTCGGTCTGCGCGGCCGTCCACGCGGTGCCGGGCGCGGCCGGCACCGCCAGCTCCAGCGGCCCGTCCAGCCCCGCGCCGCGGGCGGCGACGAGCACCCGGTCGAACGTCGCCGGGTCCACCTCGGCTCGCGGTGACCCGGTCCGGTGCTCGCCGTGCCCGTCGGAGCTCGTCGCGCCCTCGCCGCCGCCCAGGCCGGTGTCCAGGGCGGGCGCTTCCGCGTTCAACGCCGTCAAGGCCGCGCCGAAGTTCGCGCCGGCGTGGTTGGACCAGGTCAGGCCGGTGACCGACAGGAACAGCGCGCCGAGCAGGACCCAGACCCCGGTGCTCGCGTGCCACGACCGGGTCTTGCGCACGCCCTTGGCGCCCTTCTCCGGCGCGACCAGCGCCCGGACGCGGCGACGGGCCGTGCGCTGCCGGACGAGCCACAGCACCAGGCCGCCGAGCGCGACCACCCACAGCCAGCTCGCCGCCAGCTCCGAGTACAGCGCGCCCGTCTCACCGAGGTGCAGGTTCGCGTGCAGGTTGTCCAGCCACGCCGTGACCGGGGTGGACCCGAACCAGGTGGTCAGCTGCCCGTTGACCTGCGCGGTGTACGGGTCGACGTACACCGTCCGGGCGTGGTCCACCGCCAGGCCCGGCGACGAGAGCACCACGCGCGTCGTGGCGTCCGGGTCGCCCGAGAGCTGCACGCTCGTCACCACGCCGTCCGGCAGGGCGGCCTGCGCCGCCGCGACCTGCTCGGCCAGCGGGCGCGGCGCACCCGGGGCCGACGACACCTCCAGCAGGTCGCCGTAGAAGACGCGGTCGAACTGCGGCGCGAACGCGTAGAGCATGCCGGAGAGCGCCGCCACCAGCAGGAACGGTCCCACCAGCACACCGGCGTAGAAGTGCAACCGGCGCAGCAGCGGCACCACGGACACCCGGACCGGACCGGGGGCCTCCTCGGTTCGGACGGCGTCGACAGGGGGAGCGGACACGAAGCACCTCTGGTGGGGACGAAGGGAACACCTCCCCAGCAGTCGTGCGCGAGGGCCGTTTGGTTCCCGGCGAACCCGCACGAGGGCGGATCCGGGGTGCGGGAGAACCGTTCGCTCATCGCGGGAACCGGCGCCGGGTCCGGGACGACCACCTGTGCACGGGCCTTCCACGTTGAGCCCACGGCAGGACGGCGGCGGGGACCGGGCACGAGGAACCCGGTCCCCGCCGCTCCGCCCGGCAGCACCTGATCGCCGAAGTCGTCCCCGCCTCGATGTCGTACCCCCCTCGTAAGGTGTCACTCATCGTGGGTTCCCGTCACGCAGCGTGGGAACCGGGGAGGGGACGAGGGTGCTGGTCCGGGTGCAGAACGAGGCCGGGTTATCGGGTGCGGAGCGCCGGCTGGTCGAGTGGCTGGGTTCGTGGGTGGACCGCTACGCCCTGCCCGGGGTGGCGATGGTCAACTGCAACGTGCCGGGTCCCAACGGCGCGGCGCGGCAGGTCGACGCGGTGATCTGGTCCCCGCACGGCTGCGTGGTGGTGGAGGTCAAGGGCTTCACCCGCCGCCAGGACGGCGTGCTGCGCGTCCCGCTCAACGGCGGGTGGACCGTCGACGGCCACCCGGCGGCCCTGCACACCTCGGGCGAGGCCAACCCGGTCGAGCAGCTGCGCACCAACCTCTACGCGGTCAAGAACGGCCTGGAGACCGCCGGGGTGGACCCCGGTTTCGTCTCCGGCCTGGTCGTGGTCCTGCCCGCCCGCGGCGCCCGCCTCGACCTGGCCGGCGCCGTGCTGCCCACCGGCATCGAGGTCGTCCTGGCGGATGGCCAGAAACCACTGCGCCGCTACTTCCACCAGCTGGCCAAGCACCGCGCGTTCTGGGCCGCCGACGACGTCGCCGCCGCGTTCACCGCCCTGGACCTGGGCGGGTTCCTGCCCGAGCGCGCCGAACTGCTCGCCCACGGCATCCCCGACCGGATCACCCGCGACCCGCAGCCCCGCACCGCGGCCCCGAACAACCCGGGTGGGAAGAGGTTCCGGCGAACCTCCCCGACGCCGGTCACCCCACCGCGGTCCGCGCCGACGAAGCCGCCGAAGACTCCGAAGCCGCCGAAGCTTTCTCGGAGCGCCACCGCGCGGCCCCGGTCCGGACGCGCGCGCCGCTCGCGCGCGACGCCGCCGCGTCACCAGGGCACTCCCGCGTGGTCCGTCCGGCTGAAGTCCGATGCCGCGCGCACAGCGCTGATCACGCTGCTGGCCCTGGTCGCGCTCGCCGGGGCCGTGTGGCTGCTGCTGACCGTCCGCGCTACCTTCCACCCCGGCGCCCTGAACGCCTGGTGACACGATCAGTGCCACCGAGCGAGGGAGTGGTCCACCGTGCGGACCGCCGAAACCCTCCCCGTGACGGCGCCGCGAGCGATCGACACGGGAGGGAACCGGAATGGCTCTTCCCGACGTGCCGCGACGGGACCCGCTGATCGCCGCCGCGGTGCTGTGGGCGCTGGGAGGCGCCTGGTACCTGATCTCGGAGGCGGTCGCGGCGTCCGCCTTCCCGGGTTACAGCTACGCGCACGACTACATCAGCGACCTCGGCGCGGTGGGGAACGAGCCACCCGGCTCGCCCCTGGCCGCCGTCATGAACCTGGGCTTCCTGCACCAGGGGCTGCTGTTCCTGCTCGGCTCGATCTTCGCGGTCCGGGCCCTGCCGGCGAGCCGGGGGCGGTCCGCCTTCCTCGCCCTGGCGGTCGGGTACGCGGTCGGCACCGGCCTGGTGGGCGTCTTCCACAGCGGTCAGCACGGCACCGCCGCCCTCCACGGCGTCGGAGCGGTCATGGCGATCCTCGGCGGCAACCTCGCCGTGGTCGCCGTGGGCCTCCGGTTCCGCGAGCACGCCACGACCCGCCCCACGGGGACCGCCGGCGTCGTGCTGGGGATCGCCGGTATCGCCTCGCTGCTCCTGCTCGGTCTCAACATCGTGCTCGGCACGCCGGTGCTGTTCGACGACGGCACCTGGGAACGCGGCTCGGTCTACACCATCACCGCCTGGCAGTTCGTCGCCGCGACCGCCTTGCTCCCCGCCCGGCGCTCCCCCACCGGGAACGAACCCGCTCGCGGGACCACCTGAACCGGCTCCCTCCCGACGACGAGCCGGCCGACCTCGCACGCCGACTCGGCGAACGCATGACTGCCTGACCGCCCTCACCCCTCGCGCACGGCCGCAGCCGCCTGTGCGCCGAGGACGGTTCCCGGCGCACAGGTGATCACCACCCGGTCGGCGTCGACGTTCAGTACAGGAAGCTGCCGTACGGGCCGTTGAGGAGCGCGTTCTTCTGGCTCTGGTTGAAGTGGGTGTTCGGGTAGCTGTAGAAGGACGCGGACATCGGGGTGCCGTCGGTGTAGGTGGAGTCCGGCAGGCCGAACGCGTGGCCGAGTTCGTGGACCATGCCGCCGTACCAGCGGTTCATCGGTCCGTTGACGCCTGCGGCGCCGTCGGCGTCGTGCCCGGACAGGATCACCCAGCCGCCACCGCCACCGCCGCCCGCACCGGGACCCTCCGCCCTGATCTCACCGACGTTGAGCCACCGCCGGTCGGGTGCGCCGAGCCCGAGCCTGCGCAGCAGTTCCTGCTGCATGTTGAACACCGTCCACCAGTACCGCTCCGGCCCGTTGGGCGTGTTCTCGTACCAGCTGCGGACGCGTTCGCCGGTGGTCACCTCGACTACCGGGTTGTTCAGCCTGAACGTCCTGCCGAGTTCCTGCCTGTAGTAGCGCTGCGCTTCGAGCACGACCCTGGTGATGCCGTCGACGTAGCGCTGGTCGTGCGGCACGTCGGCCGGGACCAGCAGGTGCACCCGGACGGTTCCGGTCGGCGGTGCCGCCGCACCGGCAGGCGTCGCCTGCGCGGCCGAGGGGCACGTCAACGAGCCTGCGAGCAGGGCCGCCACGAACGGGACCACCACTCTGGTGAAACGTGTCATCGAATCCTCACATCCTCACTCGAACTGATGACCCCCGGCGAGGGGGTGGTTCCCGGCGCAGGGCTGGCAGATCCGCACGACGTGCCCGACAGCGCAGGTCCGGTCACGCCGTGGATACGGCTGCCGACGTCCACCGGGGTCTCATGTCGGCCTCGGACCGCCACGGCTCCGGCGGTGGCGAAACACCGGGGCGCCCGGTGACGTCGGCGTCGTCCCGAGCCTCCTCGGGTGGGCCCGACCAGGACGGCCTCGACCACCCCCTCAGACCATGACAGTCGAAAACCTTTTCGGCAACGATGTGGACCGATCGAACGACGCACGTGCAGAGCAGCGTTGATCTGCTACTACAGTGGAACTCCGGTTCAAGGAGCTTCGAAAGGGTTTCGATGGGCAGGCAGCGGTCGACCTCGCCGACCCTCAACGACGTGGCCAAGCTGGCCGGTGTGTCGATCTCCACCGCCTCGAAGGCGCTCAACGGTCGCGACGAGGTGGCACCCGCCACGCGGGCCCGCGTCCTCAACGCCGCCACCCGGCTGTCGTTCCAGCCGAACGCCCTGGCGCGCGGCCTGATCTCGGGCCGCACCCGCACCATCGGCCTGCTGACCGACGAACTCGGCGGCCGGTTCTCCATCCCGGTCCTGCTCGGGGTGGAGAACGCGTTGGCCAACGAGCAGATGTCGGTGCTGCTGTGCGACGCGCGCGGTGACGCGATCCGCCGCCGCCACTACATCGGCACCCTGCTCTCCCGCCAGGTGGACGGGTTCATCGTGCTGGGCGACGACAACGACCTGCGCCCCTCGCTCACCCGGGACATCCCGGTGCCCGTGGTCTACGTCTACGGCGAGTCCGAGGCCCCCGAGGACCTGTCGGTGCTGGCCGACGACGAGGGCGGCGCCCGGCTGGCCGTGGAGCACCTGGTGTCGCTGGGCCGGCGGCACATCGGCCACATCACCGGCCCGCAGACCTACCGGGCCGCCCGCGACCGCGTCACCGGGACGCGCCGGGTGCTGACCGAGCACGACCTGACCATGGCCGGCGGCGGGCCGCTGCACGGGCAGTGGACGCAGCGGTGGGGCCGGCACGCCGCGCGCGTGCTGCTGGCCACCGCGCCCGAGGTCGACGCCGTCTTCTGCGGCAACGACCAGATCGCGGTGGGCGTCGCCGACGCGCTGCACGACCTGCGCAAGCGCGTCCCCGAGGACGTGGCGATCGTCGGCTACGACAACTGGGAGGAGTTCGCCACCGACTGCCGACCGCCGCTGACCACGGTGGACCTCGACCTGGAGGACCTGGGCGCCGCGGCGGCCCGCCTGCTGCTCGAAGCCCTGGACGGGCCGCAGCCGAGCGGTGTGGTCCGGCACCCGTGCCGGCTGGTGGTGCGCGAGTCCACCGCGCCGGCCACCACGTGACGGCGGTGGCGGGGCACCGGTCCACGCACCTCCGGCTCACCGATGGCCGATCAGCCCGACCGCGGGGACGCCGCCGCCGTCCGGGACGACGCTCGGCACCGGCTCCCCCGCGGCCGCTCAGACCGCGGGCAACCAGACCCGCATGGTCGACGGCCCCCGGTTCGCCCACGCGTGGTAGGGCACCAGCGGCACGTCCTCGAACCCGGGTGCCCCGGCCGGCGCCGGGTCGTGCCGGTACGGCCAGCCGGGCTCCGGGAGTGCCACCCGCGTGCAGCGCACGACGACCCGCCCGTCGACCTCCCTCGGCGGCACCGCCGGGTCGACGCGCAGGTGGTCGACGGCGTCGAGGCCGGGCACGTCCACCGACTCCACCGCGAGCACCAGCGGCCCCCGCTCCACCGCCACGCACCCGCGCACCGCGTCGATCCTCGGGTCCGGGTGGGTGAACCGGGGCGCCATCGGCAGGCGCAGCACCACCTCGTCGCCGCGCCGCCACGACCGCCGCTCGGCGACCACGCCGGGACCGACCGGCCTGGTCGTCCCGCCGACGGTCAGCGTCGCGCCGTCGCGCGCCCAGCCGGGCACCCGCAGCGACAGGGTCCAGGGGCGCTCGTCGTCGCCGTCGACGCGCACCCGGACCTCGCCGTCCGCGGGGTACCTCGTGGTCACGACCAGGCGGACGCCCCGGCCGCCGGGCAGTCCACCCTCGACGGTGCCCGCGGCGTACTGGTGCAGCTGGACGCCCTCGTCGTCCGACGTGGCCACGTAGGCGGCCAGCGAGGCCAGGGTGCGGGCGAGGTTGGTCGGGCAGCAGGACACCTCGAACCACGGGGCCCGCAGCGAGGACGAGGCCCTCGGGCTGGGCTCGTCCGCGGCGGGGACCGCGCCCAGCTCGCGGCGGTGCAGGGTGTTGGCGTAGAAGAACGCCCGACCGTCGGCGGACGGCGAGGTCGAGACCACGTTGAACAGCGTCCGCTCGATGAGGTCGGCGTAGGCCGGGTCGCCCTCGGCCAGCAGCAGCCGCCACGCGAGCATCACCGAGCCGACGCCCGCGCACGTCTCGGAGTAGGCGCGGTCCGGCGGCAGCGCGAAGTCCTCGGCGAACGCCTCGTCCTGGTGCCGCGCCCCCATGCCGCCGGTGAGGTACGTGCGCGCGGCCACCGTGTGCCGCCACTGCCGGGCGACCGCGGCGAGCAACACCTCGTCACCGGTCTCGGCGGCCAGGTCCACCTGACCCGCGGCCAGGTAGACCGCCCGCACGGCGTGCCCGCGGAACACGCGCGCCTCGCGGGCCGGGACGTCGTCCTGGAAGTACTCGCGGCCGAACTCGACCTCGTCGAGCACGTGGTGGCCGCGACGCTCGACGAAGAGCCTGGCCTGCTCTAGGTACCGCCGCTCGCCGGTGACCCGGTACAGCTCCACCAGCGCGGGCTCGATCTCCGGGTGCCCGTCGACGGTGGCCCGCCCGTCCGGCCCGAACACCGCGCACACCAGGTCGGCGGCCCGGCGCGCGACCCGCACCAGCAGGTCGTCGGGGTGGCCGGTGCGGGCCCGCGCGACCGCGGCCTGGACCAGGTGCCCGACGCAGTACAGCTCGTGGCCCATCTCCGGGTCCGACCACCGCGGCGCCTGGCCGGGCCTGCCGAACCTCGTGTTGAGGTAGCCGTCGGGTTCCTGGGCGGCGGCGACCCGGACCACGATCGCGTGGAACCGGTCCTCCAGCCCCTGGTCGGGCTCCCGGTCCAGCTCCCAGGCCATCGCCTCCAGGAGCTTGTAGACCTCGCTGTCGGAGAACTCGCGGCCGCGCCGGTCCGCGGGCAGCCGGCCCGTGCGGGCGGCGTCGAAGTTGCCCAGCCACCCGGTCCGCTCCACCCAGTGCTCGACGTGCGGCAGGACCGCCCGCCGGTTGCGCTCCTGGAACTCCCCCCAGTGCCCGCCGGTGAGCCGCACGTCCCGGGTGCCGAGCGGCCGCAGCCGCGCGCGGCTCGGGACCACCGGGCGACCCCCGGTCGGGGTGTCGTGCGCCTGGACCTCGCGTGCCGGGGTGCCGGGCGCCGAAGCCTCGTGCGTCGGGATGCCGGGCGTGTGCGCCTCGTCGAGGCCAACGGTTTCAGGAGTCATCATTCAGCCTTTGAGCGCGCCGGACATGAACCCGCGGACGTACTGCCGCTGGAGGACGAGGAAGAGGAAGACGCAGGGCACGGCCAGCACGACCACGCCGGCCTCGGTGGCGCCGTAGTCGATGACCCCCATGACCTGCTGGCGGAGGTTGGCGACCGCCAGCGGCAGCGGCACCTTGTCCGAGTCGCTGATCAGCACCAGCGGGGTGATGAAGTCGTTCCAAGCCGCCAGGAAGGCGAACAGCCCGACCGTCACCAGTCCCGGTCGGACGGCGGGCAGCAGCACGCGGCGCAGGGCCGCGAAGGTGCCGCAGCCGTCGACGAACGCGGCCTCCTCCAGCTCCTTGGGCAGCGCCTCGAACGAGATGCGCATCATGAACGTGGCGAACGGCAGCTGGAACATCGTCAGCACCAGCGCCAGTCCGACCAGCGAGTTCTGCAGGCCCAGCGCGTTGAGCAGCACGTAGAGCGGGATGAGCAGGGTCGCGTAGGGGACCATGAGGATCGCCAGCGTCACCAGGAACAGCAGGTCCTTGCCGGGGAAGTCGAACCGGGCGAACGCGAAGCCGCCCAGCAGCGCGATCGTGAGCGTGAAGACCACCGTGAGCCCGGAGACGACCGCGCTGTTGAGCAGGTACCGCCAGATCCCCGCCTGGTAGTCCACGAGCGTGCCGTAGTTGGCGAAGCCCCAGCCGTCGGCCTGCGCCGTGCCCGCCTGCGGGGAGACCGACGCGACCGCCGCCCACACCATCGGGAACAGGAACAGCAGCGCCAGGCCGCCGGTCAGCACGTAGTAGGGCGTGCGCACGACGAAACCCGGCAGCGAGGTGCCCCGGCCGTCGCGCGCGGGCCGGACGGGGCGGGTGTCGGGCGTGGTGCCCATCAGGCGTCCTTCCCGCGCAGCCAGCGGAACTGCCCGAGGTTGAGGACCAGCAGCGCCACCAGCACGATGATCGACAGGGCGGCGGCCAGGCCGAGGTCGTTGCCGCCCTGGAACGCGGCGTTGTAGATGAGCTGGACGATGGTCATCGTGCCGTTGTCCGGTCCGCCCTTGGTGAGGATGTAGAACTGGTCGAACGCCAGCAGCGACCCGGTGACGCAGAGGATCGCGCACATCGCCAGCGAGGACCGCAGCAGCGGCAGCGTGATCCTGGTGAACCGCTGCCACCGGTTGCAGCCGTCCAGCTCGGCGGCCTCGTAGACGTCGGCGGAGATGCCCTGGAGCGCCACGAGCAGCAGCAGCGTGTAGAAACCCGCGAAGCGCCAGACGATCAGGCCGACCGTCGACCACAGCGCGGCGTCGGGGGTGCCCAGGAACGACACCGGGCCGTCGGCCAGCCCGACGTCGCGCAGCACCTCGCCGAACGGACCGCTCTGCGGCGAGTAGAGCGCGTAGAACAGCAGCGACGCCGAGGCCAGGCCCAGCGCGCCGGGCACCAGCACGGCCGTGCGCAGGAACCCCGTCCACCGGGTGGACTCCTGCACCAGCAGCGCCAGGACCAGGGACAGGCCGATCAGGATGACGGTCGTGATCACCGTGTACTTCACGGTGAACCGGACCGCGGGCCAGAACAGCCGCAGGTCGACGGCGTCGGTGAAGTTGTCCGGGAAGTCGACCCCCCGGTTGCCCGCGAACAGGCCCCAGTCCGAGATCGACATCCGGCCGACGAGCAGCACGGGCACGGCGAAGAACAGGGTGACGAACAACGCGGTCGGCGCGGCGTAGGCCCAGCCGGTCAGGCTCCGGCGGGACCTGGCGGAACGGCGGCGCGGCGGCGCGGGGACGGTCTGCTCCGGTGGACGGGCGGGGGCGCGCTTGAGGGAGGTGGGCATGGCGTCCTCGACTCTGGAGACGGCCTCTGGGGGACGGCGGGGAGGGGCGCCTGCCGGGTCGGGCGCCACGGGCGCGGCCTACGGGCTCAGGGCCTCCGAGACCGCGGCGTTGTCCTCCGCCAGGCTGTCCCCGCCCCCGAACACCTGGTTGCGCAGCAGCGTCACCCAGGGGCTCCCGGCGGCGTTGAACGCCTGCTGGAAGTTCACCGCCACCGGCGTCCGGCTGTCCGGGGCCGCGGCGACCTCGTTGATCACCCGCAGGCGGGGGTCGTCGCGGACGTGCTCGTTGTCCGCGAGGTCGGCGCGGGCGACCGAGCTGTTGTTGGCCGCCAGGACGCCGACCTGCGCCTCCTCCGACATCAGCCAGGCCAGGAAGTTCCACGCCTGCGCGGCCTTCTCCGAGTCCTTCGAGATGCCGATCCCGTCACCGCCGACGAAGGTCGAGCCGCCGCCGTCGACGCCGGGAATCGGGGCCACGCCCACGTCGACCGTCTTGTCCGCCGTGGCCAGCAGGGTCGCCGGGTACGGCATGACGCCGATCTTGCCCCGCTGGAACGCCGCCACCCAGCTGGCGCCCGTCTCGTCCCGGCTGGCCGGGTCGACCGCGCCCGAGGTCCACAGGTCGCGCCAGGTGCCGTAGAGCTGCTTGGCCGAGGGGCTGTCCAGGCCGCTCTCGGCGCCGCCGGCGGGCAGCGGGTCGTCACCGGAGGCCCACATCGTGGGGAACCAGGTGAAGACGTTGCAGCCGCCGCAGTTGCCGCCGAAGGAGGTGCCGTGGACGCCCTCCTGGTCCAACCCCTGCACGGCCTTGGCGTGCTCGGCGAACTCCGCGAGCGTCGAGGGGCCCTTCTCCGGGTCGAGCCCGGCCTCCCGGTAGAGCGCCTTGTTCCAGAACATCACCGACAGGTCGAGCACGAACGGCAGGACGTGCCGCCGGTCCGCGCGGGTGCCCGCGTCGAGGTGCCCCCGGTTGATCTCGTCGGCGTGCGGCAGCCGCTCGACCTGCTCGCTGATGTCGGCGAACAGCCCGGCCTCCGTCCAGTTCGGGACGTAGACGATGTCGGCCGCGAACAGGTCGGGGAGGTCCCCGCTGCCCGCGGCGGCGCCGACCCGGGAGACGTAGTCGTCGTTGGGGGTGATGGTCAGCTGGACCTCGTTCTCGTGCGTCCTGTTGTACGCCTCGACCAGCATGTTGGCCTGGAACTCCAGCGGGGCCCGGGTCCACAGGGTCAGCGTGGTGCCGTCGTCGACCCCCTCGGCGCCGCCCGCCGCGACGTCGGTGGAGGAGCCGCCGCCCGAACCGCCGCAGGCGGTGAGCGCGGCCGTGGTGACGACGGCCGCCGCGACGGCGACGAGACGCCGGTGCCGGCCGCGCGTTCGCGTTCTGGTCATGGGTTGTTCTCCCGGTGTGTGGACTGTCCTCGGTGCTTCCGAAAGCGCTCTCACCCGACGGGGTCCCGGCCGTAGGCCGCCGCGTGCTCCTCCGTCACCGCCTGGCCGTCGACGACGCCCGTGGCGGTGACGGTGGCGGTGCCCGCGGCGACGGACCCGGCCCGGGTGTCGAAGGACTGGTGCGCCGACGTGCCCGGGGCGACGTCCGCGACCGTCCGCGACCCGTGCGCCGTGGTGATCTCGACGGTGAGGGGCACGTCGCCGGTGTTGACCGCGGTGACGGAGACGTGCGCGGTGGCGCCGACGCGCCGGGTGCCCGCCTCGACGCGGACGCCGAAGCGCGTGGTGGACAGCTCGCGGGCGGCGGCGGCCGCCTTGGTCACGACCTCGTCCCGCTCGGCCCGGGTGAACGCGCCCGCGGCCGCGAAGGCGTCGGCGAGCGCCGTGACCGCGGCGACGAACCGGGGGTGGTCGGCGAACGGCGCCCGGTCCCAGAGCAGGTCCAGGAACGTCGGGCCGTCGGTGCCCGGCGAGGGGACGCCCTCGACCGGGACGTCGTAGCGCGGCAGGCCGTCGTCGCGCTTGCGGTTGGGCACGCCGGTGTCGACGGAGCCGAAGACGACCGTCGGTTCGACCCGGCGGAAGTACGACGACGCGGCCCGGCCGTCGCCGATGTGGTACGGGCGCAGGGTGAGCCCGCCCGCCCGGAACGTCGGGTCGCCGGCCGCGGTGACCGCGTCGGCCGTGATCGCGGCGCGGGCGTAGTCGCCGTCCCGCTTGAGGTGGCGGTACAGCGACAGCTCCGGGAACGCCCCGCCGCCCGGGTCGCCCAGGACCTGGAGCAGCAGCGGTCCCCAGAAGACCGCCTGGGTGTCGGGCCGGTCCACGGCCCGCTCGACCCGGAGGCTGAACGGCATCCGGATCTCGACCACGTCGCCGCGGCGCCAGTCGCGGCTCAGCGTCACGTACGTGCCCGGCCGCGCGTCGAGCTCCCGCGCCCGACCGTTGACGGTGACGAAGAACCCGCGTCGCGCCCAGGCGGGCACCCGGAGCACGAGGTCCAGCCCGCCCGTGCCGTCGACGGTGAGCTTCGTGCTGTCCCGGCGCGGGAAGGCGGTCTCCTGGGTGACGGTGAAGCCCCTCTCGGCCCAGGTGAGCGTGGCGGGGACGTAGAGGTTGACCCACAGCGCGCTGTCGTCCGCCGAGCGGAAGAAGACGGTTTCCTGGTACTTCGTGTGGTTCTCCAGGCCGGTGCCGCCGCAGCACGTCCCGGTGTTGCCGAAGCCGCGCGCGGTGCCCGGCCCCACGGGCTGGAAGTAGGTCACCTGCGGGTCGGCGGTGCTCGTCGTGTCGGCCCGCGACCCGGCGATCATGTTGAACAGGCCGCGCTCGTAGTAGTCCACGTACGCCGGGTCGTGCTCGTGCAGGAACAGGTTGCGGGCCAGCTTGAGCAGGTTGTACGTCGTGCAGGTCTCCGCGCCGCTGGTGGCGGCGGCGTTGGCGACGTTGCCGCGGTTCTGGAACAGCTCCAGGTTGTTGTTGGAACCCGGGTAGTTGCCGCCCACGCCGCCGTGGGCGAACGCGCGGTGCGGGACGACCATGCCGAAGAAGTTCCTCGCCGCGGTGAGGTACTCCGGCCCGCCGCCCCGCTCGTAGACGCTGAGGTACCCGACGAACTGCGGCACGTGCGTGTTGGCGTGCAGCCGTTCGGGGCGGCGGCGGCCGGGGCGGTCCTGCGGCGTGACGACGAGGATGTCCCGGTTCTCCAGGCAGGCGCCGAACAGCGACTCGCGGTTGTCGAAGCACCTGGCGGTCACCAGGTGCCTCGGGTCGCCGGTGAGGTGGCCGATCTCCGGGAAGACCTCGTTCGCGCCGCCGAACTCGCCGCCGATGTAGAGGTCCCACATGCGGTTGAGGTCGTCGCGCGTCAGCGGGCCCGCGTAGTCGGGGTGGCCCTGGTCGCCGACGGTCAGCGCCAGGTGGGCCCAGTCCGCCATCCTCGTCACGACGTGGAGGGCCTGGGCGTTGCCGGTGTGGTAGTACGCGTCGAGCAGACCGCGCATGATCCTGTGCTGGGTGTACCAGGGCGCCCAGGTGTTGGTCTGGGCGTTGCCGCCGTAGACGGCCCAGCGCGGCGGGCCGAGGCGCAGCACCGCGTCCTCGGGGATCGCGCCGAGGTAACCGGGGAAGGTCGGGACCCAGTCCGCGGTGCCGCCGGAGGAGGCGACCACGACGCCCGCGTCCCGGTTGTTGGGCGAGGCGTCCTCCAGCGTCGTGCCCCCGGTCTCGTCGAACCGGTACCACGCGATGCCGCCGCCACCGGTGGTCCCGGCCGGGGAGTCCACCAGGGACCGCACCTCGGCCCCGGTCAGCGCCCGGTCGAAGACGTGGAACTCGTCGACCGCCGCGTCCAGGCAGGGGTCGCCGTACTGCGATCGCCCGATCCACCGGTTCCCGGGGTTGCCCAGGTGGGACGGGTTCAGCGTCATGGTCGCGTTGGACCCGACCGGCCTGCCGTCGACGTACAGGGTGCCGGTCGTGCCCGCCAGGGTCACCGCGAGGTGCGCCCACCGGCCGGTGGGCAGCGCCGAGGTGCCGTCGATCCGCTGCTCACCACCCGAGCCTCCGGTGGTGATGGCGAAGCGCGGCACGTTGCCGACCACGCCCGCTCGCGGGGTCAGGAACATGTTGGCGGTGGTGCCCTGGCCGAAGTCGAACAGCCTGCTCCAGTCGGTGGGGGAGGCGAGGTTGACCCAGGAGGCGATGGTGAAGTCGGTGAGCTGGTTGACCGCCTCCTGCGGCAGCGTGCAGAACTGCGCCCGGCTCGTCCCGTTGAGCTTGAGCGCGGTGCCGAACCGGCCCGGCACCCGGCCGATCAGGGGAGCGGGCTGTTCCCCGCCGCCACCCGGCGCGGAGTCGATGCGCGCGGTGATCGCCGCCTGGCACGCGGCCAACTCCGCCACCACCCAGTCCGATTTCTGCCGGTAGACCGCCTCTCCCCCGTCGGCGTGGGCCTGGGCGAGGGCGGTCAGGTAGTGGCCGGCCCAGTGACCGCTGAGCAACCCCCCGTCCTCCCAACCACCCGGCACGGCGACCCCGGACGGGTTCGGCCTGCCCGCCTGGTCGTTGAAGAGCACGAGGAAACGCCGCTCGTCGTAGGCCCGCAGGAACGCCTTGGTGCGGTCCCGCTTCTCGCTCAGCAGGCCGGTTCCCAGCCGCACGTCGCGCAGCGGGAACGGGCGCACGGGCGCCGTCCCGCCCGGACCGGCCTGGGGTGGCGCCGCCACCGGTGCGGCGACGGCCTCGGGGCGGGTGCCCGGCAGCACCCCACCGGCGACGGTGGCGGTGCCGACCACGGAGGCGTGGAGGAACAGGCGGCGGCTGAACGGAACCCCGGTGGGTTCGGCCATCGGAAGCGTCCCTTCTCGCGGAGCGGGTGGTCCTTGCCCTGCGGCCGACCGCGCTGCTCAGCCGGCGGCTGCGTCTGCGACACCGGCTGCGACCGGGGCTGCGACCGGGGCTGCGGCTACGGCCGCGACTACGGCTGCGACCGCCGTGCCGGCTCGGGCCTGACGCGGCGGTGGACTGCGGAGCACCCGGCTGGCCAAGCGGCACCGCCCTTCAGGCGGAAGGCGTTCGAAATCCTTTTCGGGATCGTGGCAACATGTTCCACCGATGTCAATGATCCATTTTCGCCGGTGGTGGGGCTGCGGGCGCACGTACGACCCCTCACCGGCACGCTCACCGGACCGAAAAGTTTTCGACCCGGACGCGCCCCGGCAGCACGACCCGCCTCCGTTCCCGGACGCGCAAGTATCGATATGAGGGCTTCGACCATTCCTCGTCTCGTCGTTCGTTGCTTGACTTCAGGCGTGGCCGCACCGACCACCAACCCGGAGAGGTGACCGCATGACCATCGCTCATCCGCCGAAGCCCGGCACCGCGCTGTGGGTGTACGCGCACCCGCGCCGCGAATCGCTGAACGGCCACCTGCTCCAGGCCGGGACCAAGGCGCTGTCCCAGCGCTACGAGGTGGCGGTCTCGGACCTCTACGGCCAGGGCTTCGACCCCGTGCTGTCGGAGCGCGACCTCGGGGAACCGCCGGGGCGCCCGGGGAACATCGCCGAGCTGGCCGGGGAAGCCCACGCCCGCGGGCAACTGCCCGCCGAGGTCCGGGAGGAGCAGGCCAGGCTCGCGGCGGCGGAACTGCTCGTCCTCCAGTTCCCGCTGTGGTGGTACGGGCCGCCGGCGATCCTCAAGGGGTGGTTCGACCGGGTGCTGACCAGCGGTTTCGCCTACGGCGACCTCGACCCCGAACTGGGCGTGCCCCGCCGGTACGGCGATGGCGGGCTGGTCGGGCGCAGGGCGCTGGTCGTGGTCACCGCCGGTGAGGACGAACGCTCCATCGGGCGGCGCGGGATCAGCGGCGACCTCGACTCCCTGCTGTTCCCGCTCACCCACGGCGTCCTGTGGTACGTCGGGACCGAGGTGCTGGACCTGCACGTGGTCCACGACGCCGACGCGCTCGACCCCGAGGCCGTCGAACAGCAGGTCGAGCGCCTGGTCACCAGGATCGACGGCCTCGCGACCGAACCCGCCCGGCGGTTCCGGCGCCTGCGCGACGGCGACTACCGGGGCACGCGCGCGCTGCGGGAGGACCTGATGCCGGGCCGCACCGACCTGGGGATCCACCTGGCCGAGGACGACCGACCCAGGTGAGCCCGCCCCGTCCGCGACGGTGCTCCACGGGTCAGCGGGTGCGTTCGTAGTGGCGGCGTGCTTTTTCGCGGTTGCCGCAGACCGCCATCGAGCACCAGCGGGCGCGGTTGGCGCGGCTGCGGTCGAGCAGGAACAGCCGGCACTCGTCGTTGGCGCAGGCGCGCAACCGGCCGGGGAACCGCTCCTCGGCGGCGGCCCAGGCGAGGACCGCCTCGACGGCCAGTCGGGCGTGCGGCGGGGTTTCGAGCGTCCACCGAAGACCACCCGACGTGAACCCCGGCACCCGGCGGACCCCTTCGAGCAGGGGCCCCAGCGCCGCGGGCGGGCTTCCCCCGCGCACCACGTCCCCCAGGACGTCGCGCGCCCGGCGCAGCAGCGCCAGTTCCTCGGGGCTGCCGTCGCCACCGCGCTCCCGCGCCCAGCGCCCGCCCCCGGCCGGGTCACCGAGCGCGTCCCGCTCCTCGCCGTCGACCAGCGGCCTGCTGTTGAGCAGGTCCAGCAGCAGGTCCATCGGCCCCCCCCTCTAACCGGTTCGCCCCCTTTGACAGGTTAGCCCACCCCGTGCTTGCATGGCGACGGACTAACCGGATCAAGTGTTCAAAGGGGTTAGAAACGAACCCGGTGCACCACCGGACCGCGACCATCGACGGCCACGAGATCTTCTACCGCGAAGCCGGCCCCGCCGACGCCCCCGCGATCGTCCTGCTGCACGGCTACCCGACCAGCTCGTTCATGTTCCGCCACCTCATCCCGCTGCTGGCCGGCGATCACCACGTCATCGCGCCGGACCACCTCGGCTTCGGCCACTCCGCCGCTCCCCCCGCCGAGGAGTTCGCCTACACCTTCGACGCCCTCGCCCGCCTCGTCTCCGGGTTGCTCGACCACCTGGGCCTGGACCGCTACGCCCTCTACGTCCAGGACTACGGCGCCCCCGTCGGGTGGCGCCTCGCCCTCGACCACCCCGAGCGGATCTCCGCCGTCGTCACCCAGAACGGCAACGGCTACGAGGACGGCTTCGTCGAGTCGTTCTGGACCGACCTCTGGGCGTACGGGGCGAACCCCGGTCCCGACACCGAACCCGCTGTGCGCGCCGCGCTGGGCCTCGACGCCATCCGTTGGCAGTACCTGCACGGCGTGCCCGACCCGAGCCTGGTCAGCCCGGACACCTGGGAGCACGACTTCGCCCTCGTCTCGCGCGAGGGCAACGACGAGGTCCAGCTCGCGCTGTTCCGCGACTACCGGAACAACCGCCCGCTCTACCCGCGGCTGCACGAGTTCCTGCGCACCGGCGACGTCCCGGTGCTCGCCGTGTGGGGCCGCAACGACGAGATCTTCGGCCCGGCGGGCGCGCGGGCCTTCGCCCGCGACGCCGAGGACGCGGAGGTCCACCTGGTCGACGGCGGCCACTTCCTGCTGGAGAGCCACCTGGACGTCGTCGCGGGTCACCTGCGCGGATTTTTGGGGCGGGTGTCCGGGTAGGTCGTGTGGCGCGCAGTGATGCCTCTCCGGTGCGCGCCACTCACAAGTGGACAGTCGTTGTGCCGACAGGTGAACGCGGTCGCGGGTCGGTTGTCCCGCTCGTGCGGCTGTGCTGTGTTGGGAGGTGTTCGCCCGTCGAGCAGCGGGAGGTTTCGGTGATCGAGGCACCGGTCCGCGATCCGATCACGCGCCTGCTCACCCCGGAGGCGTTGCGGCACCCGGCCCTGGCGTGGGAGCCGTTCCACCGCCGCGAGGGCCTGTGGTGGAGCGACGTGCTCGACCCCTGGCCGGCCGGTGGCTCGACGGGCCCGCGCGCGACCGCGGCGTGACCGCCTACCTGGCCGCTCACCGCGCTCCCGACCGGGTGACCGACACGGTCCTGCGCAACTCGCTGCGCGTGGTCCTGCACTCGGGTCACGAGTCGACCGCCAGGCTGCTCGGCAACGCCCTGCCGGCCTGCCTGGACTCCCCCGGCTCCCTGGACGCCCTGGCCGGTGGCGTGACCGACACCGCGCTGCACGAACTCGTGCGGTGCGCCGGACCGGTCCAGGCCGAAGCCCGCGGGTGCGTCGAGGACACCGAGGTCAACGGGAACCCGGTCCGGCGCGGCGAGGTCGTCACCGTCCTGATCGCGGCGGCCGACCGGGACCCGCGCGCCTTCACCGACCCGGACGCCCTGCGCCTGGACCGCCACCCGAACCCGCACCTGGCCTTCGGGCGCGGCCCGCACGCCTGCCTGGGCGCTCCCCTCGCCCTGCTGGTGACCCGCCTGGCGCTCGGCGCCCTGGCCCGCCACCACCGACGACCCCGGCCGGTCGGCGAACCCGTGTTCCGCCGCAACGCCACGCTGCGCGGCCTCGACCGGCTCGACCTGGCCTGGGGCTGACACGCGAGCCCGCGGTTCGGCGGAGGGAGGAGGACGTCATGCGTCACCTGCACTGAACCGACACCGTACGGCGGTGCCCGTCGCGCAGTTCGGCAACCGGCACCGCGCCGTGCCCGGCGGCCGGTCCGCCGGTCGCGTCGCCGGACCCCCGTCGAACAGCCCGGCGTCGTCCGGTGGTCCCGGGTGGCCGGCGCCGCACGTCCGGACCCCCACCGGCGGAGGAGCGCCCCGCCACCCGGTGCGGGGCGGCGAGGCGTCCCGGTCCGGTCTCAGCCTCGCCACTCGCTGGGGCGACCGGTCCTTCGGGTCCACTCGCTGGGGCGGCCGGTGCGGGGGGACTTGAGGTTGTCGATCACGGTGATCTCCCTGGTGGGTGACGGATGTTCCCTGGTCGTGTCCCCCGACCAGCCCCTGACACTGCGTTACCGGTCAGTTACAGTCGATTGTCCTGTGGAGGGATCGGGGGTAGAGCGTGAGTCGGCTGGACCCACGCCGTTGGGCTCTATGGTCGCTGCCCGGCGGCGTGCTGGCATACGTGGTCGCCGTTCAGGTGATCGCGTACGCCGTCCTGCTCGCCACCGCTGTGACTACCCCGGTCTCGACGCGGTCGTGGACGTGGTTGGGCGTGCTGGTGGTGGCCTCGGTCATCCACCTGGAGGCGGCCCAGGGCATCGAGCGGGTCCGGGAGCTCGCCGCGGAGGGCACCCCGTACACCCACCTGCAATCGGTGTGGTTCTTCGCCGGGGTGCTGCTGCTGCCCGTGCCGTTGCAGGCGGTGCTGATCGGCGCGTCGTTCGCCCACGAGTGGCTGCGGGTCTTCCGGCGCCGGGCGGTGCCCCACCGCAAGGTGTTCTCCGCGTGCACCGTGCTGCTGGCCACCGCGGGCGCGACCCTGGCGCTGGCCGCGTTCTACCCCGGCGTCGACCCCGGCCAACCGCTGGTCACGGCGCTGGACGGGCCGCGCGGTGTGGTCGCCCTGGTGCTGGCGGGGCTGATCTACCGGCTGGTGAACTACGCGCTGGTGGTCGGCGCGATCATCGCCACCAACCCCGACGAGCCCGCGCACCGGGCGCTCGGCCCGGCCTCGGACCAGCTGCTCATCGCCGCGGCCGTCGGGTTGGGCTACGCCGTGACGGTGGTCATGGTGCACCAGCCCTGGACCGCGCCGCTGCTGCTGGTCACCGTCCTCGCGCTGCACCTGGGCCTGCTGCTGCCGCAGTTCCGGGCGGCGGCCCGCACGGACGGCAAGACCGGACTGGTCTCCGCGCAGTGGTGGCACGACCAGGCCGCCGCCGAGCTCGAACGCGCCCGCCGGCTGGGCGGCCCGGTCGGCGTGCTGATGCTGGACCTCGACCGCTTCAAGCGCATCAACGACCGCTTCGGGCACCTGGCCGGGGACGAGGTGCTGCGCGCGGTGGCCGAGGCCGTCCGCCGCGAGGTGCGGGGCACCGACCTGGTCGGCCGCTGGGGCGGTGAGGAGTTCGCGGTGCTGCTGCCCGGCGTGGACGCCACGGGCGCGACGAGGACCGCCGAACGCATCCGGGCCGCTGTCTCCGTGCTCCACGTGACCGCCCGCGACCACACCGGCCAGGACGTCGTCATCACCGGCTTGAGCCTCTCGGTGGGCGCCGGGGCGTTCCCCACCACCGCCACGACGGTGACCGACCTGCTGCTGGCCGTCGACGCCGCCCTCTACGAGGCCAAGGACCACGGCCGCGACCAGGTCCGCGTCGCCGGCGCCGGCACGGCCTGAAGGACGCGCGCCACGTGACCGGGGAACGGCACGGCACGGCCGGGTACCGGGAGGTCTTCGCCCTGCGCGCGTTCCGGGCGCTGTTCACCGCCCACGTGGTCTCGGTGGTCGGCGACCAGCTCGCCCGCGTCGCGCTGGTCGTGCTGGTCTACGACCGCACCGGCTCCGCCGCCCTCTCCGCCCTGGCCTACGCGTTGACGTTCCTGCCCGCGCTGGTCGGCGGCCCGCTGCTCGCCGGGCTGGCCGACCGCTACCCGCGGCGCACCGTGATGATCACCGCCGACCTCGTCCGCGCCGCCGTCGTCGCGGCCATGGCCTGGCCCGGCCTGCCCTGGCAGGCGGTGTGCGCGCTGCTCGTCGTGGTCCAGCTGGCCGGCGCCCCGGCCGTGCCCGCGCGCTCGGCGCTGCTGCCCGCGCTGATCCCCGACTCGGCCGTGATACGCACCGGCATCGCCGCCCTGTCCACCGTCACCCAGCTCGGCCAGGTCCTGGGCTTCGCCGTCGGCGGCGTCCTGGTCGCCGCCCTCGGCCCCGGCGGCGCGCTCCTGCTCGACGCCGCCACCTTCGGCGTCTCCGCGCTGCTGGTCGCGGCGTTCGTGCCGCCGGTCGCCGTCGCGGGCCCGCACGCCCTCGGGTGGTGGGAGCGGGTGCGGGCGGGAGCGGGCGTGGTGTGGCACGACCGGCGCCTGCTGGTCCTCGTCGGCTACGCCGCCCTCTCCGGCACCTACATCGTCGGCGAAGCCCTCGCCGCCCCCTACGCGGCCCACCTCGGCGGCGGCCCGGCCGTCGTCGGCGTCCTGTTCGCCGCCTACTCCGCCGGCTGCGCCGCGGCCTCGCTCGCCGTCGCCGCCCTGCCCGAGTCCGTCCAGCTCCGGCTGATGCCGCTGCTGGCCGTCGGCACCGGTGTGCCCCTGCTGGGCTGCCTGGCCGATCCCCCGCTCCCCGTGGTCGTGGGCCTGTTCGCGCTGTCCGGCGCCGCCTCCGGCTACCACGTCGTGGCGCAGCCCACCTTCGTGCTGCGCACACCCGACGCCCACCGCGGCCAGGCCGTCGGCTTCGCCATCACCGCCATGCAGACCGCCCAGGGCATCGGCATCACCCTCGGCGGCCTGGCCGCCGAACGCACCGCACCGCACCTCGTCACCGGTGCGGCCGGGGGCGTCGGCGTCGTGGCGGCCCTGGTCCTGGCGGCGCGGTGGCGAGCGGTTCAGCGCCGGGCGTGATCCCCCGGGAACGGGTCCCGCTGAGCAGCATGGGCCGATCCGACCGACGGGATCTTCGCCGGGAGTGAAGAGCCGCCGTGCCGCACCCACCTCCGCCGCCGCACCCGCGGGTGACACCCGGGGCGGCGCCGTGATCGTGATCACCGGCGGCGCACGGGGGGTGGGAGCCGCGACCGCGCGGCTGCTGCGCGAGCGCGGGCGAACGGTGGTCACGGTGGACGTGCTGGACGGCGCCGACCGGACGCTGGACGTGCGGGACGCGGTGGCGTTGGCGCGGCTCGTCGACGAGCCGGGCGCCGTGGACGTGTGGATCGACAACGCGGGCGTCCTGCCGTTCGGCAGGTTCACCGATCACGAGGCCGAGGTGATCGACGCGGTGATCGACGTCAACTACCGGGCGCTGGTGCACGCGTGCCGCCTGGTGGTGCCCGGCATGGTCGCGCGGGGCCGAGGTCAGGTGGTCAACATCGCGAGCATCGCGGCCGTCGAACCGGTCCGCGGCATGGCCGTCTACAGCGGGACGAAGGCGGCGGTGCCGGCGTTCTCCGAGTCCTTGCGCCGTGAACTGCGGGGCACCGGCGTGGCCGTGTCGGCCGTCCTGCCCCCGTTCGAGGCAACCGTGACGACGAGGGACTTCCGCCCGCTGATGCCGGTGATCACCGCGGAACGCGTCGCGCACGCCGTCGTCCGCGTGCCGGCGACGCGCAGCGCCGCGGCGGGCGTGCCACGGGGGGGTGGGCGCGGCGCTGCGGCTGTACGCGGTCCTGCCGCGAGCCCTCCCGGGCCAGGCTCGACCGCGTCGCCGGGGCCTGGCAACCGTAGGACCCCGACGAAACCGGCGGTGGCGCACTTCGACGACGGCCGAGCCGAGCAGGACGGCCACGCCCCAGATCCACGGCGCACACCCGGGCCCGACCCGGGTGGCACCGGTCGCCGCGTTGCCCGCCAGTGCGATGAGGACGATGGTGACCACCGACGGCCGCCTCACGCCATCCCCCCATCAGGATCCGGGCAGGTGTGCGGCAGTGTGCCAACCTCCGCCATCCGGCCGGCGCGGTTCCGCCGGCGGTCACCCGGCCGCGCAAGGCCCTTACGCCCTACGCGCACACTCCGGCAGACGATGGCGCGCTGCGCACTGAGCCGTACGGCTTTGCGAACGCCACGGTCGGCCCACAGGGCGTCCAGGTCGGTCGCCGCACGGCCCACAGGGCGTCCGGGTCGGTCGCCGCCCGGCCCGTCAGCCGCGGTAGTGGTCGGCCAGGGCGGCGAAGGCGGCCTTGGGTTCCCAGGTCATGTCGGGGTAGGTGTGGCCGTGGCCGTGTTCGAGGACTTTGACGATGCCGAGACTGGCCAGGTCGAGGTCGCGACGGGGATCGTCGGGGCGGTGGGGGAAGTTGTAGAGCGCGAACAGGTGCACGAAGGCGCTGTCCACGCCCTCCTCGTCGAAGACCTCCAGCAGCTCGCGCAGGTAGGTGGCCTGGCCGGGCTCGTCGCGGAGGTAGTCCCCGTTCAGCCCGACCGGCCGACCGGCCGCGTCGTGCTCGACGATCTCCATGCTGCGCGGGGCGACGTCGCCCGCCCCGCGCCAGGTGGCCGTGCCGAAGCCGGTGATCGCGACCGGTTTTCCCGACGCCACGAGGGTGTGCACGCCTTCCCGGAACCGGTCGGCCACCTCGGCGGATCGGATGAGTTCGACCGACATGAGGTCGAAGCGCGTCCAGTCGACGCGCTCGAACGGCACGCAGGCGTAGGTGACCCTCCCCCCGAAGTGCTCGCGGACCGCGGCGACGGCACGGCCGAGGAAGTCGTCCAGGCGGGCGCTCGCCCCCGCGATCCGCTCGGCCCGGCCGGCCGGCTCGCCCAGCAACCGGCCGAGCCGCTCTTCGAGGGTGTCGCCGGGCAGGAACTCCCGGTTCATGATGGTCAGCTCGACGCCGGTGACGAACACGACCTCCGCGCCCGCGCGCCGGACCCGTTCCGCCCGCCGCGCGCAGTCCGTGAGCAGCGCCAGCGCCTCCGCGGTCGTCAGGTTCAACGGGTAGGGCGAGAACCAGACCTCCAGCCCGAGTTCAGCGGCCTGGCGGGCGGCCTGTTCCAGCCGCTGCGGGACGCCGCCGATGAGCTGCACGGCGGTGCAGTGCAGGTCGTCGCGGATGATGGCCAGTTCCCGCCGCACCACGTCGAGGTCGAAGTTTTCGCGGGAGAGCTCTCCGTCGAGGAGCAGGCCGGTGTCGTAGGCGATGCCTTTGGCGCGCATGGATCCGATCCCTTCGCATCGGGGTGTGAGGGCCCGAGACTAGGGATGAAAAGTGCGTGCGCGCAAGTTTGCGTGTACGCGCTTTTCCTGCGATGCTGGGCCCGTGGCGACACGGCGGACGGGGCTGCGCGAGCAGAAGAAGCAGGCCACCAGGGAGGCGTTGCGCGAGGCAGCCCTGCGGTTGGCCCTGGCGCGCGGACCGGAGAACGTGCGCGTCGACGACATCGCCGAGGCGGCCGGGGTCGCGCCGAGGACCTACAACAACTACTTCTCCAGCCGCGAACAGGCGATCGTCGCCGCGGTCACCGCCGAGCGGGAGGCACGCGTCGCGGCGGCGGTGGCCGCCCGGCCCGCCGACGTCGGCCTCGCCGACGCCGTGGTCGAGGCGATCGTGGAGCAGTACACCGACCCCGGCGGGCCCGACCGCGACGCGCTGCTGCTCATCACCACCCACCCCCCGCTGCGCGAGGCGTTCGTCGACACCGCCACCGCGCTCGAACACCCCCTCGCCGACGCGATCGCCCCGCGCCTCGCCGACACCGACGAGGACACCGCCCACGTGCTCGCCGCGAGCGTGGCCGCCGCGGTTCGCGTCGCGCTCCAGCGCTGGGTGCGGCTCTCGGCCACCTCACCTGCCGCCGGCGGGCTCGTCGTGCCGTCCGGTTCGCTGCCCGACCTGCTCCGCGCGGCACTCTCGCCGCTCGGACCCGCCCTCGACGCCGCGGCGGAACGACCGAACCGGCGTCCCGACGCGTGATCCGGCGCCCGCTGCCCGACCACCGGCCGGGGCCGGGTCATCGCCGTTCGGACGTGTCGCCGGCGGGGGCGTTGGTGGCGGTCCAGCTGGCCAGGAGGCGGAGCTTGTCCTCGGCGTCGCTGCCGGGTTCGGTGCCGTAGGCGATGAGGGTGAGGCCGTCGGCCGACAGGTCCAGGGACTCGTAGGTGAGGTCCAGGGTGCCGACCAGGGGGTGCAGGAAGGGTTTGGCGCCCTGGTGGTGCTGACGGACGTCGTGGCGGGCCCAGCGGGTGCGGAAGTCCTCGCTGCGGGTGGACACCTCGCCGATGAGGTCGGTCAGGTTCTTGTCGAAGGGGTCGCGGCCGGCCTGGGCCTGGAGGAGGGCGACGGTCTCGTCGGCGGCGCGCTCCCAGTCGCCCCAGAAGTGGCGGGAGCGGGGGTCGAGGAAGATGAACCGGGCGTGGTTGGGGACCTCGCCGCGGGCGGCCTCGATCATGGGTGCGTAGAGGGCGCGGCCCAGCGCGTTGGTGGCCAGGACGTCACCGCGGGCGTTCATGACCAGGGCGGGGGCGTCCACGATGGAGTCCAGCAGCCGCTGCACCGAGGGGCGGACCGCCGTGGGGGCGGGGCGGCGTCGGCGGCGCGGCGCGGGACCGGCGGCGCGGGCGAGGTCCTCCAGGTGGGTGCGGTCGTCGTCGCCCAGCCGCAGGGCGCGGGCCAGGGAGTCCAGGACCTGGTCGGACACGCCGGACAGGTCGCCGCGTTCCAGGCGGGAGTAGTACTCCACGCTCATCCCGGCGAGCTGGGCGACCTCGGAGCGGCGCAGTCCGGGGACCCGGCGGGTGCCGTGGGAGGGCAGCCCGACCTGCTGCGGGGTGATCCGGGCCCGGCGGGAGGTCAGGAACTCGCGGATCTGGCTGCGCTGGTCCACCTCCCCAGGCTAGGTGCTCCCACCCGCGGCAGGGGTGCCCTGCCGGTACACCTCTCAGCAGGAACTCCCTCGTCGCGGACGCCGGTGGTGTGCTGGGCACCGGGGCGGTCGGCCGTTCGTCGCCGCTCACCCCTTCGGGGCAATTCCCGACGTGGGACGCCCCGACCCCGGTTCCGGCCGCACCAGGCGGGCACCCGAACGGAAAGAGTTGAGGAGAACCACATGCTCGGTGCTGTCCTGCACGCCCCCGGCGACGTCCGGGTCGAACAACGCGAGGACCCGAGGATCGTCAACCCGACCGACGCGGTCATCCGGCTGTCCGCCACCTGCGTCTGCGGTTCCGACCTGTGGCCCTACCGCGGGATCGAGCGGGTCGACGGGCCGAGCCCGATGGGCCACGAGTACGTCGGCGTCGTGGAGGAGGTCGGCGACGAGGTGCGCGACGTCAGGCCCGGCCAGTTCGTGGTCGGCTCGTTCTTCGCCTCCGACAACACCTGCGAGATCTGCCGCGCCGGCTACCAGTCCTCCTGCGTGCACCGGGTGCCGATGGGCGGTATCGGCGCGCAGGCGGAGCTGCTGCGCGTGCCGCTGGCGGACGGCACCCTGGTGGCCACCCCGGAGATGCCCTCCGACGACCTGGTCCCCTCCCTGCTGGCCGCCTCCGACGTGCTGGGCACCGGCTGGTTCGCCGCCGTGGCCGCCGAGGTCGGCCCCGGCAAGACCGTCGCGGTGGTCGGTGACGGCGCGGTCGGGCTGCTGGGCGTGCTCGCGGCCCGGGAACTCGGCGCGGAGCGCGTCATCGCGATGAGCCGCCACGAGTCGCGGCAGAAGCTCGCCCTGGACTTCGGCGCCACCGACGTCGTCACCGAGCGCGGCGACGAGGGCGTGGCGCGGGTCAAGGACCTCACCGACGGCCTGGGCGCGCACTCGGTCATCGAGGCCGTGGGCACCCAGGAGTCGATGATGCAGGCCATCCACTCCACCCGCCCCGGCGGGCACGTCGGCTACGTCGGCGTCACCCACGACGTCGCGCTGCCCGGCATGGAGCTGTTCTTCTCCCACGTCCACCTGCACGGCGGCCCCGCCCCCGTGCGCCGCTTCCTGCCGGAGCTGATCGACCTCGTCCTGGAGCGGCGCATCGACCCCGGCAAGGTCTTCGACCTCACCCTCCCCCTCGACCAGGCCGCCGAGGGCTACCGGGCGATGGACGAACGCCGCGCCGTCAAGACCCTGCTGCGCCCGTAACCCCCGGTGATCCGCCGTCCGGCTCCGCGGAGCCGGACGGCGCGCGGGTCAGTGCTCGTCGTAGTGCTCGCCGTGCACGGCGTGGCGGTGGCCGTCGTGCAGGTAGTCGACGTGGTCGCCGTGCGGGACCGCGACGTGGCCGCAGCCCTCGCCGTGCCCGTGGTCGTGCTGGTCGTGGGCGCCGTGGCCGGCGGGCTCGCACTCGTCGAAGTGCCCGTCGTGCGCGCGGTGCAGGTGGCCGTCGTGCACGTAGTCGACGTGGTCCTCGTGCGGGAAGGCCACGTGGCCGCAGCCCTCGCCGTGGCCGTGGTCGTGGCTGGTGTGCTCCAGGTGCGCGGTGGTCATGGGCGATCCGCCTTCCGTGTCACCGGGCCGCTGCGTGCACCCGGTTGCCTCAACGCTGTTGACCGAACGCAGCAACACATTAGGCCATGCGCATGTATGTCGCAGATCCCGACACGCCCGGAAGGCGTTGCCGGGGGCCGGTCGGTCGGGGCACGGCTCCCCCTCACCCGTTGAAGCCACGCGAACCCACCACCGGTCGCGGATCATGGGTGCGTGGATTCGACGACGGGAGCGCAGGACCCGGCCACCGAGGTGACCCGACCACCGGTACTGGGCGGTCACCCGGTACACGAACGGCTGACCTCCGAACTGCCGTCACTCGTCGAACGGGTGTTGGTCGAGCTCGTCACCCGCATACCGGACTACGACCGGCTCCCGCGCGAGGAGTTGACCGGCGACATCGCCCGCGTGGTCGAGCGGGCGCTGCGGTCGTTCACCACCTTCCTGCGCAGCGGCACCGCGCCCGGCCGGGCGGAGTTGGCGTTCCTGCGCGAGTCCGCAGCCCGCAGGGCCGAGGAAGGGATACCCGCCGAGGTCGTGCTGACCGCCTACCACGTCGGCGTGCAGGTGGTCTGGGACTCGTTGGCCCCCGACGTCCGCCCCGGGGACATCGGGGCGGTCATGGCGGTCAACTCCCTGGCCCTGCGCTACCTGGGGCTGGTCACCCCGGCGGTGGCCGCCGGGTACGTGGACGAGCGGCAGGCGATCGCCGAGGACGAGCGGTCCGCCCAGCACACCGTGCTGTCCGCGCTGCTCTCCGGCGAGGGGGTCGACGCCGCGGTGGCGCAGTCCGGAACGCCCCTGCCGCCGTGCTACCTGGTGCTGGCGCTGGGGGTGGGGCCGCACCGGGACGAGGCGGTCGAGGGCGTGGACGCGGTGGTGGCGGGGCGGCGCAAGCTGCGGAGGCTCCGGGCGCGGCTGGACCGGCGCGGGCCGGTGCTGTCCGCGCTGACCCCCGAGGGCGGGACGGCGCTGCTGCCCCGCAGGGTCGGGCCGGGGGTACTGCCCGAGCGGACGTGGGCCGAGGTGGACGAGCTGGTGGGTGAGCTGGGTCGGGCGGCGGGGGCGGTGGTGACCGCGGGGGTGGTGGCGGCCGAGCCGTCCGATGTGCCGGAGGCGGCGGTGACGGCCCGCGAGGTGCTGGACGTGGCGCTGCGGTTCGGCCGCTCCCCCGGTGCCTACCGGCTGGACGACCTGCTGCTGGAGTACCAGATGTCGCGCCCCAGCCGGGCGCTGGGCCGGCTGGCCACCCTCCTGTCCTCGCTGGAGGAGAACGACGAGCTGCTGCGCACGCTGGAGGTTTTCCTGCGCGCGGGCGGGCGGCGGCAGGCGGCGTCCGAGCTGCACGTCCACCCCAACACCGTGGACTACCGGCTGCGGCGGGTCCGGGAGCTGACCGGCTTGAACCCGGCCGAGCCCGGTGATGCCGCCCTGGTCAGGGCCGCGCTCGTCGCACGGGCGGCGAGGCGGACCTGATCGGGGGGCGATGTGGCCTCAGCGGCGGGCCGCTGCCGCGACGGCCTCACCGAAGGCGGCCATCCCGGCGGCGTTGGGGTGCAGCGGGGCCGCGGGCCGCGTCGGGATCAGCCCTTCCAGGTAGCGGGCGGCTGGTGCGGCGCAGATGTCGTGGCCGACCGAGACCGCGGCCAGGTCCACGAACGCCGCGCCGTGCCGCCGCGCCTGGTCCCGCGCCGCCGCGTTGATCGCGTCCAGCAGCCCCTGGAGGTGGTCGGCGTCGCGCGCCCACACCGGCTGGGTCGGGAAGCACCCACCGGGCCGGATGTAGGTGGCGTAGCCGGTGACCAGCACCTGCGCCCGCGGTGCGCGGCGGCGGATCTCCGCCAGCGCCGTGCCGAACTCCGCCTCCCAGGCCGTGACCGCTCCGCGCAGGTCGGGGCCGTGGTCGGCGCAGGAGCGCCCGTAGGGGTCGGGCAGGAGGTTGACGCAGCCCAGCGCCGCCTGGAACATGCCGACGTCGTTGGCGCCGATGGTGATCGACACCAGGTCGGTGCCCGGCCCGAGCGCCGTGAACTGCGGCGGCAGGAAGCCGAACCGCCGGCCGGCCAGGTCGTCGGTCGTGGCGCCCGAGCACGTGACGTCGACCAACCGCGCCCGCAACGCGCGGGCCGCGACCGCCGGGTAGTTCCGCTCGGACCTCAGGCACAGCAGGTTGACGTCCTGGACCGGCACCAGCGGACCGGCCGCCGCGGAATCGCCCAGGGCGACGTACTCCAGGGGCTCGGCCGCCTGCCCGGCGGGCGCCACCAGCAGGCAGGACAGGAGTACCGCGGCGCCCGCCGCCCATCGTTCGCGTAGCCGCACCACTACCTCCGAATTCGCCGGACCACCGGCAGGTGGGGATTTCCCCCACATCCTGTCGGCGTTCCCGCCGGTAGACAGTAGGGTCCCCGCCAGAAACACCCCGGCTGATTTGTGACACGTCACAAGGCCGGACCTCACCGGACCTCAGCCGAAGAAGCGCGCCACGTTCCCGGACCCGGTTCCCACGGGCCGGCCCCCGCGTGGTCCTGCGACGAGGCCGGGCGGGCGGTGGACGCCGACCACGCGAATAAATTGAGGATCCCCAGCCAATTCGCCACGTCTGGCCAGGGGCCGGGCGCACCGGGATGGTGACCGCAGGCGGCCGCCGCCCGATCACCCTGTCCGCGGCCGCCGCACTTCGCGGCGGTGCCCGCGGGGTGTGGTGAACGGAGCACACCGATGCGTTCGAGAGATCCAGGGCGCCTGCCCACCACCCGCGTCACGAGCGGACGCCCCCCGCGGAGGGGAACGCCCCCGCGGTCCAGGAGGATCACGACCGTGGCGCTGGGGGTGGTGCTCGGCGTGGTGCCGATGACCGCGGTGGCCACGGCCGCCGCGCCCGCCGCCGCACCCGCCGCCGCGCCCGCCCACGACCCCGGCAACTCCTACGCGGACGACTCCGTGTCCACCTGGGACGGGGTCACCGGCCAGATCTACCGGGGACAGGACGCCACCGTGTCCGAGTTCCCCGCCGTCATCGCCAACCTGCGCGAGGGCGGCAGCCGCCCCCGGGGCCAGTCCTGCACCGGCGCCGTCATCGGCCCGCGCCGCGTCCTGACCGCCGCGCACTGCCACGACCTGGCCGGCGCCAAGACGTTCCTGCACGGCCTCGACGACCTCGCGGTGGGCACCGGCACGACCCTGACCACCCGGTCCTACGTCAAGCACCCCCGCTACACCAACTGGGACCGGGGCTACGACGTCGCGGTGGTCACGACGAACGAGGACATCCCGCTGCCGCCGGAGAAGTGGGCCCGCTACGCCACCTCCGCCGACGCCGGGATCTGGCGGGTCGGCGACACCGGCCGCAGCTACGGCTACGGGAAGAAGACCCACGACGACGTCCCGGCCGACGTCTCGCTGGACAAGCAGGACTTCCCGATCGTGGACGGGGCGAGCCGGTGCCAGGGCGTCGCCGCGGGCTTCAAGGCGGCCACCATGATCTGCGCCGGCCACCCCGACGGCCGCACCACCATCCTCCAGGGCGACAGCGGCGGACCGTTCGTGGTCGACGGGAAGATCGTCGGCCTGGCCTCGTGGAGCCGGTCCGACTTCCGCTGGTACGGCGTCTTCGCCCGGCTCGACAACGAGATGGGCGACTGGGTCCGGGAGCAGGTCGGTGACCCGCAGCCGGTGGAGTTCGGCGTGGCCGTCGACCCGTCGTCGTTGGCCGTGGCGGCCGGTGAGAGCGCGTCCGGGGCCGTCAGGACCACCGCGGGCGCGGCGCCCGAGGAGCTCTCCCTGTCGGCGGCGGACCTGCCGCCCGGGGCGCAGGCGGTGTTCCAGCCCGCGTCGATCACGTCCGGCGGCGCCGCGAAGCTGACCGTCACCACCTCGTCGGGCACTCCCGCGGGGACCTACCCGGTCCGGGTCACCGGGACCTCGGGGTCGGTCAGCCGCGAGGCGACCCTCACCCTGACCGTCCGGGGCACCCAGCAGCCCGGCGGTCTGACCGTCGCGCTGTCGCCGTCGTCGGCGAGCACGTTCCGGGGCGGCTCGGCGTTCCCGTCGGTGGTGGTCACCGGCGCGTCGGGCCCGGTCGCGCTCGCCGCCGCCGACCTCCCGCCGGGTGTCTCGGTCCGGTTCCTGCCCGCGACGGTGAACCCCGGCGAGACGGCCCGCGCCCACGTCATGACGTCGTTCGCGACGCCGGCGGGGACCTACCGGATCAGGGTGACGGCCACCGGCGGTGGGAAGTCGGGCAGCGCGGACTTCACGCTCACGGTCACCTGACGGGTCCCGCGCGACCTCGTCGGTGAGGGCGAACGCGACCCGGGCCGCTCCGCGATCGCGGAGCGGCCCGGGTCTCACCCGACCGGGGTCAGGTCGTCAGGCTCCAGCTCTCCAGCGTGCCGACGTCGAAGCGGTGGACGTCCCGCACTCGCAGCCTCCAGTCGCCGTTCCTCGGCTCGGCCGACAGGTCCACCGGGTACGCGGTGCGCACGTCGTCGGCGTGGTCGCCCGGAGCGGCCTCCTTGAGCCGGTAGGAGGTGCCGTCCGGGGCCACCAGCTCGATCACCAGGTCACCTCGGTACGGGTGGGCGATCGCCACCTCGACCCGGGCCGTCGACGAGCCGTTGCCGGTGCAGCCGGAGACGGAAATCGTGCTGGTCACGGCACTGCCCGCGTCCGGGACGGGCACGTCGGCGTCGTTGGTCCGCCGGGCGCAGGTCGGGTCGGGGCCGGGGCCGGGACCGCCGGTGAGGCCCCTGGCGTTGAGCAGGCGGTTGGGCGTGCCCGAGCCGGCGTTGCCGACCTTGCCGGGGGTGGCCGAGTCGACGACGGCCCGGTTGACCTCGGCCTGGTCCGCGCCGGGGTGGCCCTGGAGGTACAGCGCCACCGCGCCGGTCACGTGCGGGGTGGCCATCGACGTGCCGGACATGCCCGCGGTGCCGGTGTTGCTCGCGTGGGACAGCGAGGTGATGTTGCCGCCGGGGGCGAACAGGTCCACGCAGGTGCCGGTGTTGGAGAAACCGGAGCGGCTGTCGTCGGCCTCGGTCGAGGCGACGGTGAGCACCTCGGGGACGCGCGCCGGGCTGTAGCCGCAGGCGCCGGCGCCGTTGTTGTTGCCCGCGGCCACGACGTAGACGTAGCCGGCGCGGACGGACGCCTGGACCTGCTCGTCACCGAGGCCGGTCTCGTACTGGCCCAGGCTCATGTTGACCACCGAGGGCTTGACGCCGTTGGCGGTCACCCACTCGACCGCGTCCACGGTCACCGAGTCGGGCCCGGCGTTGGAGCAGTCGAACACCCGCAGGGACACCACCTTCGCCTTCTTGGCGACGCCGTAGGTCCTGCTCACCGCGGTGCCGGCGGTGTGGGTGCCGTGGCCGTGGCAGTCGGAGGCGTCGCCGTCCTGGTCGAGGAAGTCGTAGCCGTGGCTCGCCCGGCCCTCGAAGTCGGTGTGGGTGACGCGGACGCCGCTGTCGATGTTGTAGACGGTGACGCCCTCACCGGTGGCGTCGTACTCGTACCTGCGGTCCAGCGGCAGGTTCGCCTGGTCGACCCGGTCCAGGCCCCAGGTCGGGTTGTCCTGGACGGCGGCGCCGCGCCGCTTGCCGTCCTCGTGGACGCCGCGCACCCGGGGGTCGGCGGCCAGCCGCTTCGCACCCCGCTCGCTCAACCCGCGCACCGAGAAGCCGTGCAGGGACACCTTGTAGGTCGAGCGCACGGTGCCGCCGTGCTCCCGGGTCAGCGACGCCGCCGCCGACTCGATGGCGGCCCCGTCGGCGGTCGCGGCCGTGCCGTCGCGCAGGACGACGATGTACTGGCCCTCGTAGTGCTCGCGCGCCTGCACGACCACGCCTTCCGGTGGCGCGGCCACGGCCTGCGGCGGCAGCAGGACCGCCGACGTCGAGGCCACGGCCAGGGCCGCGAGCAGGGTGCGCGTTCTCGTTCGTCGCATGGGATCGACTCCTCGTCCGGGCGGCGAGAGGGCAGGGTGGCGATCTGCTCGCCGCTCGTCCCACCTTGCGTCCACGGCGGAGTCGCGCGCATCGGCGCGGGCGATTGTCGGGAATACCCAATCATTGCGGAGGCCCGCCGGGTCACCTGCCGGGCGGGCCTCCCGTCGGCAGCGGTTCCGCTTCGGGCGCCGATCTCCGGACCACCAGGGCCCTGAGCGAGGTCGGCTGCGTCGGCGACCACCCCGACGACCGGACGACCGGGATCAGCGTCTGCCGATCCGCACGCCGCGAGCACGAAGCCGTGGTGGCCGGTCCGGAACACCGGACCGGCCACCACGGCTGAACGGGCTCTACCTGCGCAAGGTCACGCGGGCCAGGGCCGCGTTGTTGCGGTAATCGGGGTCGAGCACCCTGGTGGACGCGCCGGCGGCGGCGATGTCCCGCGTGCCGGTGAGGGTGCGGTCCGAGGTGATGGTGAGGGTGTGGGTGATCTCCCCGCCGGAGTCGAGCGAGGACAGGCGGAAGGCGACGGCGCGGCCGTTGTCGGTGACGAGGCCGCCACCCCCGTTGGTCACGCGCATCCCCTTGGGCAGGGTCAGGGCCGAGTAGATGGAGGTCGCGGTGGACGGGCCGTTGTTGCGGACGGTCAGGGTCGCGGTGAACGGCGAGCCGCTCCTGGCGCCGGTGGGCGCGGAGATGCTCACGACCACGTCGGCCCTGGCCGCGCCCTGGGGTGCGGTGACGGTCCCGGTGAAGGTGGTCGGGGTCGTCACGCCGCCGGCGGTGGCGGTGACGGTGACCGGACCGGTGGTGGTGCCCGCGGTGAGGGTGGGCGCGGTCGCCCGCCCGTCGGCGTCGGTGCCCACCGTCGCGGTGGTGGCGCCGCCGGGGAAGGTGGCCGTGCCGCCGGTGACCGCGAAGGTCACCTCCGCGTCCGCCGAGGGGGTGTTCGCCGTGGAGGTGACGGTGGCGACCAGCGGTGCGGCGAAGGCCGTGCCCGCGGTGGCGGACTGGCCGCCGCCGGAGGTGGCCGCGATGGACGCCGGGACGGGGGCGGTGACGGTCGCGGTGAAGGTGGCCGGGGTCCGCACCCCGGCGGCGGTGGCGGTGACGGTGACCGCGCCGGTCGTCGTCCCGGCGGTCAGGGTGGGCGCGGTGGCCAGTCCGTCGGCACCGGTGCTCGCCGTGGCGCTCGTGGCGCCGCCGGGGAAGGCCGCCGGGCCCTCGACGGTGAAGGTGACCGGGGTGTCGGCCGAGGGCCGCGCGTCGGAACCGGTGACGGTCGCGGTCAGCGCGGTCGGGAAGGGGGTGCCCGCCGGGGTCGACTGGCCGTCACCCGTCGTGGCGGCGATCGTCGTGGGGCCGTCCGGCGGCGTCGGGTCGGCGATCTCGGCGAAGATCTCCGCGAGCGCCGCGGCGAAGTCCGCCTCGCCGCCGTACGGGAGGTAGAAGTACTTCCCGCCCGTCTCCTCGGCGATGCGCTTGAGCACCACCTGGCTGGACACCTGCTCCGCCGCGGCCGCGACCGCCGTGCCCTGGCCCGGTTGGCCCGCCGCCGCGACCGCCGCGCCCTCGCCGCAGTCACCGGTCAGCAGGACGTTGACCTTGGCGCCCGTGGCGCGCGCGGAGGCGATGATCCCGTCCACGTCACCCGAGTGGGCGGACGCGTCGGTGGCCACGATCATCTGCCGGTCGATCTCCGGGTCGTCGCCCAGCGACGCCAGGCCCGAGGAGATGCCGCCGAGGGCGTCCTCCGGGCAGTCGTCACCACCGTCGGCGCTCAGCGCGTTGACCCAGCCCAGCGCCTGGGCGCGGTCGTCGGTGGTGCCGACGTCGGAGGGGCTGTCCTTGAACGTGGTCAGGCTCCACCGGGTGTACTCGTCCTCGGGACGGGCGGAGATGTAGTTGGCGAGCGCGCTGGAGACGCTGCCGATCACCCCGCTCATGGACCCGGTGTCGTCGATGACCATCGACACCCGCTTCGGTTGGCAGTCGATCTCCCGAGGCGGCGAGTAGATCGGGCCGCCGAGCACGAAGCCGACCCCTCCGGTCACCTGGGCGGAGCGCTCCAGCCTGCCCCGGTAGACGCCGGGGACGCACGGCATGACCGCGAACAGCTCACCGCGCCGCCAGGTCTGCGGGGTGCCCTGGATGCTCTTGGTGATCGGCGCGCCCGCGGCGACCGTCTGCCAGATGCCCAGGAAACCCTGTCGCTCCAGCGTCATCGTGGCGGTGACGAAGATCGGGTCGGAGGAGGGTTGGCAGCTGCCCTGCGTGCTCGCCTTGATGTCGATCGCGTTGTTGTTCTTCAGGTTGTACGATGAGATGTGCGGGTACTCCGGCGTCAGCCACGTGCAGGTGACGAGGTCGATGGCCGATGCGGGCGGCGCGGTGACGACGCCGGCCAGCATCGTCAGCCCTAACAGCAGTGTCAGTCTCTTCCTCAAGACAACGTCTCCTGGTGACTTGATGGCGGGAGCGGGTGAGCGTGGACCGGGACGAGATGGGACGACGGCTGGTGGACAGCGCCGCCGCGTTGCGCGACGCCGGTGCGGCGATCGACGCCGTGCTGCGTGATGAGCAGCGGCTCGCCCACTTGGTCGACAACCAGGACTCCTCACCGGAGGCGGCGGCGACCGTCTCCGCGTTCGGGCGTTCCGTCGAGACCGCCCTCGCGGCCCTGGTCGACCTGGCCGCGCACGACAGCCCGGATCGGGACCACCCCGACCTGACGTGGTTCGAATTCCGTTGTGCGAACGCGGTTTTCGGCAAGCACACCGATGTGATCGGTGAAGAACCCGGGCGCTGATGGGTCAGTCGTGAGGCTGGTCGCGGGTGTTACACCCGCCTGCGGTCCAGCGCCGGGTGACTGCGGGTCCACGAACGCACGGAGCCGCGCTCCGGGTTGCTCGGGCGGCGGTGCTCGGTGGCGTCGTGCTCGGTGGCGTCGTGCGGCATGATCACCCCATGGCGATCCAGCCGACCGACCGCGATCCCGACGCGGACGCGCGAGCCGCGCACGAGCCGGGTACGAGCGGACCGGTCGTGGCCTGCGGCACCTACGTCAACGGCGTGCGGCAACCCGGCCACCGCTCACCGGCCGAGGCGATCGCCGAGGTCCGCGCCAGTGGTGAGGGCTTCGTCTGGATCGGTCTGTTCGCGCCGGACGAGGAGCACGTCCGCGACCTCGCCGACGCCTTCGCGCTGCACGAACTGGCCGTCGAGGACGTCCTGCACGCCCACCAGCGCCCCAAGCTCGAACGCTACGAGCACAACCTGTTCATGGTGTTCAAGACGCTGCGCTACGTCGAGCACGAGTCGCCCACCACCGCCAACGAGATCGTCGAGTCCGGCGAGATCATGGTCTTCCTCGGCCACGACTACGTCATCACCGTCCGCTACGGCAGGCACTCCGCGCTGGGCGACCTGCGCACCGACCTGGAGGCCCGGCCCGAGTGGCTGGCCACCGGCCCCGCCGTGGTGCTGCACGGCATCGCCGATCGCGTCGTCGACGGCTACCTGGAGGTCGTCGAGGCGTTCCAGAACGACCTGGACCTGGTCGAGGCCGCCGTCTTCGCGCCTCGCGACGCCATCGGCGTGGACCAGGTGTACCTGGTCAAGCGCGAGCTCATGGAGCTGCGGCGGGCCGTGATGCCCCTGGCCGGGCCGCTGCTCGGGCTCAGCGACGGCACCAGCGGCCCCCTGGTGCCCGACGGTGTGCGCTCCTACTTCCGCAACGTCGACGACCACCTGACCACGGTCACCGAGCGCGTCACCGGCTTCGACGAGCTGCTCACCACCCTGGTCAACGCCACCCTGGCGAAGGTCTCGCTGCGGCAGAACAACGACATGCGCAAGATCTCCGCCTGGGCCGCCGTCATCGCCGTGCCCACCATGGTGGCCGGCGTGTACGGCATGAACTTCGACCACATCCCCGGACTGCGCTGGAAGTACGGCTACCCCCTGGTGTTCGCGACGACGCTGGCCGTCTGCCTGGTCCTGTACCGCCTGTTCAAGCACAACCGGTGGCTGTGAAGGACCGACGACGCGAGGGGCGGGTGCGCGAGGGGCACGTCGACGCCGAGCCCGACAGGGCGCGGGGTGCCTCGGGTGATCAACCGTCCCCCCTCGTCGCGGCCCGCCCTCCGCAGCACGCACTCCCGAGCCCGTCCGCGGCGAACTACCGCCCCCGGGCCCGGGACACCGGTGCGCGCCGGCGGTCGTCCTCTTCCCGCCGACCACCCGCGGCGGCTCCGCTACGGCGCCGGGACCGTGAGCTTGACCTGGACGGCCGGGTGGCCCCTGCTGGCGAGGCCGAGCTGGGTCAGGCAGCAGTTCCGCAACCGCGGCGAGTACATGAACCCGTCGATGCGCTCGCCGAGGTCGGGTCCGTTCGGTTCGAGGCCCGAGCGCCTGCCGATGGCGTTCGGGTCGTCGTCGACGACCTTGTTCCAGTCCGCGCCGAGCACGGTGGGCATGTCGGTCAGGTCGGCGAACGCGACGACGCTGTCGGCCATCCTGTCGTACGGTCCGCCGGGCCCGGTCTGGCAGCGGAGCGGCGGCATGTGCAGCGACGCCACCCGGATCCACCGGCCGTTGGTGAGCTTCACCTTGATCTTGGCGAGCCACCTGGTCATGATGCCCCCGCGCGGGCACGGACTGGCGTCGACGCCCTTCACCAGTCCGTAGTCCGCCACCTCGGTGGCGACGGCTCGGCGGATGAGCAGCGCGCTGCCGAGCTTGTCCTCGCTGTCGTCCTCCGCCGCCGACGTGCCGTGCCGGATGATCCAGGTCGACGTCTCGACGAAGTCGGAGAGCCTGACGTTCTTGGCCTCCTGGAGGAACACGACGTCCGCGTTCGGGGCGATGAGGTTCCTCCACTTGTCGCGGACCACGCTCTGGTCCGCGTCGAAGTTGATGTTCGCGGTGACGAAGCGGAGCTGTACCGCCCCGGCCGCCGACGCGGGGGCCGACGGGGCGAACGCGGTGAGGCCGGAGGCCACCAGGGCGGCGACGGCGGTGATCAACGTACTTCTCCTGTGCACGGACATGCCTTTCGTGGTCAGAAAAACGCACCGACTGAGGGGGTGGCGCCGCTGCCCCAGTGCAGGATCGCCGCGTAGAGCGCCCGCCGGCGATCGGCGCCGTTCTCGATCTGCGCGGTCGTGCACGGTGCCGTGCCGGCACCGCACACCCAGCCGTGCAGGAAGATCCGCCACCCGCCGTCCAGCGACGGGGTGACGTCCGCACCGCCGGGACCGCAGATCCCGGTGCCCGCGGTGGTCGTCAGGGCGTGCTCGGTCGCGCCCGCGAAGTCCCACTTGTCGCGCGAGCGCAGCCAGACCGTCGCGTAGCTGCAGTTGTGGTACCCGTACCGGGAGGCGAACAGGACGTACTCCGACCCGCGCTGCACCATGACCGGGTTCTCGACGATCCCGTCGCGCCGCAGGAGCTCACCGCTGGGGTTGCCCGTCCAGTGCAGTCCGCCGTCGCCGAGCCGCAGCATACGCAGCGACGACGGGGTCTGCTGGGTCTTGTACAGCAGGAACCGCCGCCCCTCCCCGTCCACGAACGGGGAGGGGTCGATCACGCCGGCACCCGCGACCGGGCGGCCCGGCACGGTGTCCTCACCGTCGTGCCTGCCGCCGGGGCACACCAGCGGGGTGTCGCCGACCGGCGTGTACGGGCCGCCCGCCTGGTCCGACGTCGCGGCGCCGATGCAGCGCTGCCCGCCGAAGCCCCTCGCGGCCGCCGAGTAGTACAGGACCCAGCCCGCCGAGGTGCGCCACGCGTCCGGCGCCCAGACCGCCTGACCGGTGTCCACCCAGGACGGCGGGTCGGACAGGTCGACGGCCGGGCCGACCTGACGCCACGGGCCGTTCGCCGTGTCGCCGCGGCTGACCCTGCCGTTCCCGGCCGTGCTGAACACGTAGAACTCGCCGTTGACCCGGAGCACGCCGGGGTCGGCGACGGATCCCTCCGGCGCGTAGACGGGCGACGGGCCGGCCGCCGTCGCCGGGGGCGTCACGAGCACGAACGCGCTCACCACCGTGAGCAGTACGGCACCGAAACCGGTCTTCCGGTACATGGACATCCTCCGAACGGATCAGCTTTCCCGGTTGAACGACCGCGTGCCGGACTCCCGGACGACCCGCCGATCGGCCCCAGGCGGGTGCGCGGGTCGTCGAGGTCCGGGCCCGCGCTACGCGGACGCGGCTCCCATCAGCGTGATCGTGATGACCGCCAGGACGGCCGGGATGATCACCGCGGTCCAGATGAGGATGCGGCGGATGGAGTGCAGGACCATGACGGTCTCGGCGGCGGCCTGCGCGGTGGCCTCGGCGGGTCCGCCCGCCTCGTTGATCCGCCGCAGGGACCGGGCGGCGTGGGCGGGTGACCAGGTGGGGCCGTTCCCGTAGTGGTCGCGCGGCGTGTCGGCGGCGGCCTGCCACGTCGGCGCCTGGGTTCGTTCCTCGCTCATGTGCTCTCCGCGTCGTGTGGGAGGTCAGTTGTCGGTCTCGTGCCGGTGGAGCCGGATCAGCGGGCCGGGTGCAGCGTTACCCCGGTCGGGACGGCGAAGACCGCCACCGCCCCCGGAGCGCCCGGCGGGCGCGGGGTCGGGCCCGTCCCGACCAGCACCGCCGCGCCGCCCGCCACCGTCGCGGAGGGCACCGAGGCCAGCGGCCCGTCGGGGCCCGTCCGCCACGACGCCGGCCCCACGGCGAAGCCCTGCTCACCGGCGGGTTCGTCGACCTCCACCCCCGACGGCCCGACCGACCGGGACGGGGACGACGGTTCGGGAGGTGGCGGGGTGCACCCCGTCACCACGAGCACCGCCGCCGGCAGGGCCAACCGCACAACGGCTCCTCCCGACCCGCGAACTCCGGCGGCTTCGACGTCCCGGGAGGGCCGCGGGTTCCGACCCGAACGGGTCGGTTCGGGGGAGGTCCTACGGCGTGCCGGGGAGCCGGACCGTGACGACCAGGCCGCCGGTCGGGCCGGGGGCCAGGTCGAGGGTCCCCTCGTGGGCGCGGACGATGCTGTGCACGATGGCCAGGCCGAGGCCGACGCCGGCGTGTTCGCCGGTGCGCACGCGTTCCGTTCCGCGCTGGAAGGGTTCGGTGAGGGTCGGCACCAGGTCCGGTGGGAGCCGGTGCCCCGTGTTCTCGACCTGCAACGTGCTGGTGCAGCCGTGCACCCCGGTGCGCACGGTGACGGTGCCGCCGGTGGGCAGGTTGTGGACGATGGCGTTCTGGACGAGGTTCGTCACCACCCGCGACAGCAGCTCGGTGGAGCCGTTGGTCCGGGCCTCCCCGCCGATGACGTCCAGGGTGGTCCGGCGCTGCTCGGCCAGCGGCAGCAGGGTTTCGGCGGCTTCTTCGGCGAGGAGGGAGAGGTCGACGTCCTCGCGGGTGAAGTTCCCGCGGTCGCCGCGGCTGAGCAGCAGCAGGGCCTCGGTGAGGTGGACGGCCCGCTCGTTGACGGCGTGCAGGCGTTCGACGAGTTCGCCGGGGTCGTGGGTCGGGTCGTTGCGGGCGACGTCGAGGAGGGTCCGCGAGATCGCCAGCGGGGTGCGCAGCTCGTGGGACGCGTTGGCGGCGAACCTCTGCTGCTCGGCGACGTTCGCTTCGAGCTGGGCCAGCATCGAGTCGAACGCGTCGGAGAGTTCGCGGAACTCGTCCTGGCCGCCCTCCAGGCGGATCCGGTGGGACAGGGACCCGCCCGCGGCCACGCGGGTGGCGTGGGTGATGCGGGTCAGCGGCGCGAGCATCCGGCCGGCCAGGACCCACCCGCCCAGCAGGCCGAACACCAGCAGGAGCGCCAGCACGACGGCGGCTCTCGGGGCGAAGGCGCGGAGCAGGTCGGAGCGGTTCGGCACGAAGCTCACGGGGAGGCGGGAGCGGCCGGGCGCGGGCGGCTGGGGGTTGTTGATCACCTCGGGCACGTAGCGCAGCAGGAACACCCACACCGTGACGAAGAGCAGGCCACCCGCCACCACCGCGAACCCGGCGTAGCTGAGGGTCAGCTTGAGCCGGACGCTCAACCCGGGCTCCCTGTTCACGATCCCCTCCCCCGCACCCGGCTGTCGGGCGCTGTGCCGATGCGCGGGTGAGCCTCGTCCTCCACGATCGGTACCCGCGACCCGGGGCCGCGATTCACCCCGCCGGGGTCGGCGCCGGGCGGCGCGGGTCCGCCGGCTCCTCCGCCCCGGTGCGCCACCAGCGGCGTGACGCCAGCGCGGCCAGCACGGCGCCGGTGGCGTTGACCAGCACGTCGTCCACGGAGGACACCCGGTCCAGCCGCAGGACGTACTGCGCGACCTCGACCAGGGCCGAGCAGCCCGCCCCGAGCGCCAGGACCCGCGGCACGGACGCCAGGGCCGCGAACCTCATCGGGGCGAAGAACCCCAGCGCCGCGAAGATCACCAGGTTGCCGCCGATGCCGAGCGGTCCCATGGTGACCAGGTCCCGCAGCGGGACCAGGCTGAACCGGCCGGGGACGGTGCCGGCGCCCGGTCCCGGCATCATGGTCAACCACACGAACGGCACCGTCCCGTAGACCACGCCCACCTCGGCCAGCGACAGCCGCCACGCCGAGGTGACGCCGGCGGCCCGGCGGCGGCGCGCCAGCGCCCACACCACCAGACCGGCCAGCGGCACCCCGACCAGCACCATGAGCACCACACCGTTCTCGGTGTCGTAGCAGCCGCGCCACCGCCCGGCCAGGCACCTCGGGGCGGCCATCAGCAGCGGCCGCCGCAGGGCGAACAGCACGCCCGCCAGGCCGAGGACCACCAGGCTGATGAGCACGATCCGGCGCGTGCGGTGGGGCGGTGCCGGCGGGGGTGGGCTCTGGGTCACACCTCCATTGGAGACGGAGGGCCGTTGCGGTGGCGTATGCGGTTTTGGATACGCCCGCGATACGCGAACCCGGCGCCGGCCCACCCGCCCTCGCGTCACACCACGTGCTTGTCCGCGTGGTTCAGCGCCTCGTCGAGGATCGCCAGGCCCTCCAGGGCCTCCTCCTCCGTGGTGTTGCACGGCGGGACCACGTGGATGCGGTTGTAGTTGTACACGGGCCACATGCCGGCCGCCTTGCAGGCCGCGACCACCTCGTTGACCGGCTGGTTCTCGGCGCCCGAACCGGCGTAGGGCACCAGCATCTCCCGGGTGCCGCGGTCGCGGACCAGGTCCAGCGCCCAGAAGACGCCCAGGCCGCGGACCTCGCCCACGGACGGGTGGTGGGCGGCGATCTCGCGCAGGCGGGGACCGATGACCGACTCGCCCAGCCACGCCGCGTGCTCGATCATGCGCTCGTCGCGCATCGCCTCGATGGTGGCGACGGCGGCGGCGCAGGCCAGGGGGTGGCCGGAGTAGGTGAGCCCGCCCTGGTAGACGCGGTCGCGGAAGGTGTCGTGGACGGCGTCGGAGATGAGGACGCCGCCCAGCGGGACGTAGCCGGAGTTGACGCCCTTGGCGAAGGTGATGAGGTCGGGCGCCACGTCCCAGTGGTCGACGGCGAACCAGGCGCCGGTGCGGCCGAAGCCGGACATCACCTCGTCCGCGATGTAGACGATGCCGTGGCGGTCGCACAGCTCGCGGACGCCGGCGAGGTAGCCGGGCGGGGGCACCAGGACGCCGGCGGTGCCCACGACGGACTCCAGGACGACGGCGGCGATGGTGCCGGGACCCTCGAACCGGATCACCTGGTCGAGGTGCGCCAGGGCGCGCTCGCACTCCTCGGCCTCGGTGGTGGCGTGGAAGTGCGAGCGGTAGAGGTAGGGGCCGAAGAAGTGGACGATGTTGGGTCCGCTGTGGGCGGCGGCGTCGTTGTCCCAGCGGCGGTGGTCGCCGGTCAGGCCGATCGCGGTGGCCGTGGCGCCGTGGTAGGAGCGGTAGGCCGACAGGACCTTGGGGCGACCGGTGTGCAGGCGGGCCATGCGGACGGCGTGCTCGTTGGCCTCCGCGCCGCCGCTGGTGAAGAACACCCGGTCGAGGCCGGGGGGTGCCAGCCCGGCGATCAGCCGCGCCGCCTCGCCGCGCACGTCGTTGGCGAAGGTGGAGGCGATCATGCAGATGCGGTCGGCCTGCTCCTTGATCGCCGCGACCACCTTCGGGTGACCGTGGCCGATGTTGGAGTTGATGAACTGGGAGGCGAAGTCCAGGTAGCGCTTGCCGTCGTAGTCCCAGAAGTGGCGGCCCCGCGCCGCGGCCACCGGGATGGGCGACACCGCGTCCTGGGCCGCCCACGAGTGGAACAGGTGTGCCCGGTCCAGTTCCCGGACCCGGACGCCCTCGTCGGGGTCCGGGGTGAACCCGTCCGGCAGCGCGGTGTTCGCCTCGCCGATGATCATCGTGGCACCATCCCTCGGTCTTGTTGGAAGTAGTGGATGTCGGCGCTGGTCGCGGCGAACACGCTGCGGTCGTCCCCGGGGCCCAGGAGCGCCGCGTTGCGGCGGCGGACGGGGTCGGAGAACGGGAGGCGGGCGCTGTCGCCGTAGCGGATGGCGCCGCTCGGGTCGCGGCGCGGCACCACCTCGGCGCGCGCGTGCCTGCTGGCGCTGAACGGCACGTCCAGCCGGCCCGCGGCGAACGCCGCCTCGATGCCCAGGGCCAGGTCCGGTCCCTGGAGCACGGGGTCGACCAGTTCGGCGACCTCGCGCTCGATCCAGTGCTGCTCCTCGGCCACGCGGTCCTCGTCCAGGCGGGCGAAGCCGAACAGGTCGGCCGCGCCGAGGGCGGCCAGCGCCAGGCCGTCGGCGTTGGCGCGCGCGTCGGGGATGCCCTCGGCCTCCTGCTCGGTCTTGGTGACGACCTTCGCCGCGCCGCCGAGCCGGGCGACGAGCCCGCCCTGCACGATGAGCGCCGAGGCCGCCGGGCGGCTCCTCGGGAAGGGCCCCATGTACTGGTGCAGCACCGCGTGGACCTCGACGCCGAGGTAGCGCCGCGCCAGCGAGCGGATGGCGCGCAGCGCCGCGACGTCCTGGTGGGTCTCGCCGCCCTGCGGGTAGGAGACGGACAGGCACCGCACGCCCGCCTCGACCGCGCCCACCGCCTCCAGCAGGGTCATCGCGATGCTGGTGGACGGCGGGACCAGGACCGCGGTGAGCGTGCCGAACAGCTCGCGGTCGACCACCACGCCGTGCTCGGCCAGCAGGCCGCACACCTGGTCGACCTCCCGCCACGCGCGCAGCGAGACCGCGAGCGGCACGTCCTTGGCGTAGGGCAGGTTGTAGCCGATCGGGCCGCCCTCGAAGGAGGTGATGCCGGCCGCGAGGGCGACGGCGAACAGGTCCCGGGGGTCGGGCGAGCCGTGCCGCACCTGGAGGGGGACGCCGACGGACGCCACCAGCTCCCGGCCGCGCCGCCACCCGTGGGCGACGAGCGGGTAGCCGTTGAGGTCGGCGGGGCTCCCGGCCGCCAGCCGGGCGGCGGTGGCGAAGTCACGCAGGCGGGTGTGCGAGTCGATGGTGATGGTGAGGATGCCGGGGCCCGCGCGCTCCAGGGTGCGCAGGAGGTCGACCATGCCGTCGTGCGCGCCGATCCCGCAGCGCGGCTGGGTCACCGGGACGCCCGCGGCGCCGGCGTCGGCGAGCACGTCGGCGACGCGTCGCCGCCCCGGGGTGGCCAGCCGCTCCAGCACCTCCGACCACGGCGGCAGCGCCGCGGCGACCTCGGGGTCGAGCGACAGGCCGGGCACCTCAGCCATCGACGGCGCCCACCGGGGTCGCGGCGCGCAGCACGTCCAGCAGCAGGACCAGCTCGGTGGCGTCGGTGAGCACGTGGTCGACGCCGAGTTCGCGCAGCCGCTCCGCGGCGCGGCCGTCCTTGCGGCTGCCCACCGACAGGTTGCCGCCGACGACCACCGGCCGGTCGAGCAGGCCGGCGGCGCGCAGCCGCGGCAGGTCGGCCAGGTCGGTCACCGCGTGGCCGTTGACGCTGCCGATCAGCACCGCCTCGGCCTCCGGGTGCTCCAGCAGGGCGGTGGCGAACTCGGTCAGCGGCGTGCACACGCCGAGGTTGACCACGGTGAAGCCGTGCCCGGTCAGCTGCATGGCGATCAACCGGTTGGCGACGGCGTGCGCGTCGCTCGCGGCCACGCCGAGGATCACCGTCCGTCCGGTGGGTTCGTTCACGGGGGCTCCTTTGCCGTCCTGCGGGATCACGTCCTGCGCCATCATGTCCTGGGGGATTCCGTGTCGCGGGTTCCGTGCTGCGGGATTCCGCGCCGCGGGTCAGTCGTCGAACGCGGCGAACAGCTCGCGGCTGGAGACGTCGGCCAGCCGGTCCGGGTCGTACTCGGCCGGGTCGGCGACGCGCAGCGAGTCGAAGACCGCGTCGATGGCGGGGACCAGGCCCCAGACGTGCCGGTAGGGCGGCCAGCCCGGCGTGCCCGCCGCGGCGTCGGCCTCGCGGGCGAAGATGTAGTCCGCCCACTGCCGGCTCATCGGGAAGCGGTGGTGGAAGTCGTGGCAGACGGTGTCCCCGGTGAGCACGAGGTAGCGCGCCGGGAAGTGCACCACCAGCAGCCGCGCCCACCACCGGGTCCACGCCGCGGCGGCGCGCGGCCCGCGCAGCGCGCGGTCCGGGGCGCGCTCCCCGATGAAGATCGCGTTGGTCAGGCTCGCGAAGTACGCCCGGCCGCGCCGGTCGCGCTGGTCGGCGGTCGGGAAGGTGTGCTTGACGCACAACCGCAGGGTGTTGCTGACCTGGAAGAACACCGTGAGCGGCAGCAGCCAGCAGACCAGCAGGAACACCGCGGCGTCGGCGGCCACGGCGGTCGCCGCGACCGAGCCGTGCAGGGCAACGGCCCCGATCCTGGCGCGGGTGGACGAGCCGTGCGCGTAGGAGCGGACGCGGGCGATCAGGAACGTGGTGTGGAACCGCGGGGAGACCAGCAGCCCGAGCACCCGCCGCCACATGTCCCGCCGGGACATGCCCGGCCGCAGCCGCAGCGTCAGCAGGAACGCCTGCACCGTCGGGTCGCGCAGCGTCATGTGGTTCACCGCGTGGTGGTCCACGACGTGCTCGCGGCTGTAGGCGGTGAAGCCCTGGATGACCAGCAGCGCCGCGATGAACCGCCCCAGCGCCGAGTCGGCCCGGCGCCGGTTCCACATGTTCCGGTGCGCGCACTGGTGGAACATCATCATGCGCAGGTTGCGGATGCCGTGCAGCACCATCGACCAGCAGGGGACGAGCAGCAGCAGCGCCCAGCCCGACCAGCGCAGCGCGAACCACCCCGCCACGAGCCCGCAGCCCACCGAGAGCAGCGCGTTGACCAGGTGCGCGGTCGGGGTGAAGCGGAACGGCCGCTGCCCGGCGGTCGGCTTGCCGGTGAGCAGGGTCAGCGGCAGCGCCAGCACCCCGAGGCGCGGCATGGAGTCGCGGACGGACACCCCGTCCCGGTGCTCACCCATCGGGACGTCGTGCACCGGGGGCAGCGGCGCGCCTCCCCCCGCCGAGCCGATCACCGCTCCCCCGCCGCTCTGGTGTCGAGCTCCTCCGCCAGGGCCAGCAGGTCCGCGATGACGGCGTCCACCTGGGCGGGGGTGGTGTCCGGGTTGAGCATGATCAGCTTGAGGTAGACCCGGCCGCCGTTCAGGTGGGTGCGGGCGATCAGCGCGCGGCCCTGCTCCATCACCCGGCGGCGCAGCGCGCCGTTGAACGCGTCGGGGTCCTGCGGCCCGTCGGGCAGGTAGCGGAACAGCAGCGCCGTCATGGGCGGGTCCACGGGCACCTCCACCCGCGGGTGCTCGGCCAGCCGGGCGGCGGCGTGCCGGGCCAGGTCGTGGCAGGTGTCGACCAGCTCGGCCAGCCGGCGCGCGCCCAGGGTCCGCAGCGTGACGGCGATCTTGAGCGCGTCCACCCGGCGCGTGGTCTGGAGCGAGGTGTTCTGCGAGCCGATGTAGCCCGCCAGCGTGTCGTCGTCGGCGCTCAGGCAGGTCGTGGGGTCGAGCCCGAAGGACGCGAGGGTGTCCGCGGCGCGCACCAGCATGACCGCGGCCGAGGCGGGCACCCAGCCGAACTTGTGCAGGTCGAGGGTGACCGAGTCGGCGCGCTCGATGCCCTTGAGCAGGCCGCGCAGGCGCGGGGAGAACAGCGCGCCACCGCCGTAGGCCGCGTCGGCGTGCAGCCACACGCCGTGCCGCTCGGTGACCTCGGCGATCTCGTCCAGCGGGTCGACCACGCCCAGGTCGGTGGAGCCCGCGCAGGCGATGACCGCCACGGGGACCTCGTTCTCGGGCAGCCCGGCCAGCACGCGCTCCAGGGCGTCGCCGCGCATCCGGCCGTCGGCGTCGGTGGGGACCGTCCGCAGCGCGTCCTCGCCGATGCCGATGATCCGGGCGCCGCGCTGGATGGAGAAGTGGATGCCCTCGGGGCACACGACCACCGGCTGCACGCCCAGGGCGGGCAGGCCCTCCTTGGCCGCGAACCGGACGGTGCGCAGCCCGAGGGTGGTGTCCCTGGCGGCGATGAGCGCCATCAGGTTGGACACGCTGCCGCCCGCGGTGAGGGTGCCGCCGCAGGTGGCGGGGTCGTAGCCGACCAGCGCGCCGAACTCGGCGATGACCCAGCGGTCCAGGGCGAGCCCGAACGGGCCGCTCTCCCACGCGTGCAGCGACTGGTTGAGGGTGGCGGCGACCACCTCGGCGGCGACGGCCGCGGCGGTGGGCGGGCACTGCATCCGGGCCAGCGCGGCGGGGTGGGTGACGTCGACCGACCAGTCCGCGAACGGGCCCGCGAGCGCGGTCAGCGCGTCGGCCGGGTCGCAGCCCTCCTCGGGGAGCAGCGGCCCGGACAGGACGGCGTCGGCGGCGGCGCGGGCGCCGGCGGGTCCGCCCGCCCGGACCGGGCCGGGGCGGTCGACGGCGGCCTTGGCGACCAGGTCCAGTGCCGTGTCGAGCAGGGTGCGCAACTCGACGAGCCCGGCCGGGGTGCCCGCGGGGCTGTACGACGTCTCGGATCGTGTCATGGTGATCTTCCTCGGTGCGTTACGCGGCGGGTGCCTTGCTGGGGACGCTGTCGGGGTGGTCGGGGAATTCGGTCAGCCGCGGGACGGGCGAGAACACGACCCACAGCAGGGCCAGCACGAAGGAGCAGGCGGCGGCGAAGAGGGCCGGTCGCAGCCCGATGGACTCGCCGAGCACGCCGCCGACGAACGCGCCCAGCGGCAGCGGGCCCCAGGCCAGGAACCGGCAGCCGGAGTTGACCCGGCCCAGCAGCCGCGCCGGGGTGATGGCCTGGCGCAGGCTCACCACGTGGATGGTGGCCGTCGTGGCGCCCAGCTGGCCGAGGAACAGGCCCAGCGCCATCATCGCGATGCCCGCCGCGCCCCCGGGCGCCAGCGGCAGCAGCAGCGGCGCCAGGCAGCACAGCAGCACCTCGGCGACGATCGCCCGGCCCAGGCCCAGCCGGCGCTTCACCGCGCCCGCGGTGATCGCACCCAGCAGGGAGCCCAGCGCGCCCAGGGCGAACAGGAGGCCGATGGTCGACGACGACAGGCCGAGCTGGCGCGCGGCGTAGACCACGAACACCGTCTGGAGGGCCATCCAGCAGAAGTTGTAGGTGCCCGCCTGGAGCGCGCACGCGCGCACGTAGGCGTTGCCGAACACCAGGCGCAGCCCCTCGCCGATGCTGCGCACGACGGACGTCCGCTGCTCCGGCCGCTCCGGTTCGGGTTCGGGGCGGCGGATCGCGGTCAGGCCGAGCACGGAGACCACGTAGGAGGCGCCGTTGACCAGCAGCGCGATCGGCGCGGTGAGCCACCCGACGAGCACGCCCGCCAGCGCGGGTCCGCCGACCTGGGCGACGGAGCTGCTGGCCTGGAGCTTGCTGTTGCCCTCCACCAGGTGCTCGCGCGCGATGAGGGAGGGCAGGTAGGACTGGTAGGACACGTCGAAGATCGCGGTGAAGGTGCCGATGGCGAAGGCGACGGCGTAGAGGTAGCCGATGTGCAGCACGTCCAGCACCGCGCACAACGGGATGCTGGTCACCAGCACGGCGCGGGCCACGTTGCTCCACACCATCAGCGGTTTGCGCGCCCGCCGGTCGACCCACACCCCGATGAGCAGGCTCAGCCCCAGGAACGGGGCGTAGGACGCCGCGTTGAGCAGGCCGAGCTCCGCGGGGCCGGCGTCGAGCTGGTAGACCGCCGCCAGCGGCAGCGCCAGCTGCGTCACCTGGGCCCCGAACTGGGAGACGGTCTCACCGCCCCACAGGCACAGGAAGTCCCGGTCGCCCCACAGGGCGCCCATGCGCCTCTTCACGCGCCGCCGTCCGGGTGGTCGACGTGGAAGGCGCAGCCGATCTGGGCGCCGTTGGACATGCTGACGATGCCGGTGTGCACGTCCGGGATGCCGCGCACGAGCATCCCGGCGTAGCGGGAGCCGACCATGAGCACCCCGTAGGCCACCACCATGTCGCGCAGGCCGGGCGCGTCGTCGGCCACGAACCGCTCGGTCAGCGGGTAGACGCGGCGCTGCACCACGAAGGGGCCGTCGACCGCCCCGGTGACGACGCGGTGCCACTCGTCGGCCGGGGTGGTCCACCCGGTGACGACGCCGACGCCGCCGTAGAGCAGGGTCGGCTTCAGCACCAGGTGCTCCTGGTTGGCCAGCGCGTAGGGCAGCAGGTCGACGGTGTCGCCGTCCACGTGGACCTTCTCGTCGCGCACGAACCGCGTCCACGGCAGCACGCGGTCCACCAGCGCCCGCTCGGCCTCGTCGAACGCGCCCGCGTTGCGCTCGTCGCTGAGCATGGCGAGGCTGCCCTTGTTGCCGTACAGCTCGCAGTCGAGCCCGGCGAACATGAACGTGTGCCCGGCCTCGTGGGCGGCGAGCAGCGGCGCGACGAGGTCGTGCCCGCGCTGGTCGTCGGTGATCTCGCCGGGCAGGAAGATGCGGTAGACGATGTCGACCTTGCGCCCGTGGACGTAGGGGACGCCGTCGCGGTACTCCAGCTGCCCCAGGTGGCACACCACCGGGTCGAAGCCCAGGCGCATCCACACCGGGACGGTGAAGTCCAGCCACGGCTTGCTCTTGTCGAACCCGTCGGGCCACTCGGTGATCGCCAGCAGGGGCCGCGACGGCATGTCCCGGTCGGCGCACTCGGCGCGCAGCAGGTCGGCGATGGCCTCCAGCGGACGGGCGGCGACCAGGTCCTCCTCCGCCATGAACCGCCGGAAGGGCAGGTCGTGGCGCATGGCGTCGGTGAACTCGGTCATCTGCCACCCGCCGAGCGCGCTGCCGGTGTTCAGCTCCATCAGGCGGAACCCGTCGGGCTCGCGGTACATGTCGGCGCGCGACATCGGCGCGGGCGGGCGGTCGGCGCCGCGCAGCACCAGGTCGGTCTGGGTGCGGGACATGCCGACGGCGGTGGCGAACGCGCGGCGGTCGCCGCCGAACAACCGCTCGGGCAGCGCCGTCAGCAGGTCGAACACGCCGTTGAGGTCGTCCTCCACCCGCTGCCGCTCGGTGGTGGACAGGAACACCGGCCGGTTCAGCGCCTCCCCGCCGCCCGCGCCGTAGCGGAACCACTCGACCCCGCGCACGCCGGAGACCACCATCCGCTCCCGGCCCCGCTCGGCGGCCAGGAACCGGCGGGTGACCGCGTTCTCGGCCCGCGCGCCCAGCGCGGCGGCCGGGCCGCCCGACTGCACCACGCGCACGGCGTCCTCGGCCAGGTCCAGCGCCACCGAGCAGTTCCGCGCGGTGTCGGCCACCGCGATCAGGGCGGCCGTGCGCGGGGTGAGGGACTTCGGCGGCAGGGCCAGGGCCGTGCCGGGCGCGGCGAGGGCGACGGCCTCGGCGATGCCGGGGACGGCCTGGGCGGTGGCGAGGTCCACCGACTCCACCACGCCGTCGCGCAGCGGGTACAGGAACCGCACCTCCGCCCACCCGGTGACGCGGGGGGTGAGGTCCGGCGTCGCGCCCATGGCCAGGTCGGCGGCCGCCAGGGCCAGGTCGATCCCGGTGGCGAGCCTGCCGACGTGCGGGATCAGGTCGCCGCCGAGCCGGCCGTTCAGCTCCACCACGCGCGGCCCGGCCGCGGTCAGGCGCAGCTCGGTGTGGGTGACGCCGAGGGTGACGCCGAGCGCGGCGTGCGCGGCCCGCACCTGCTCGGTGACGGCCGCCGCCCAGGGCTCGTCCCGCCACGGGCCGACCAGGTGGCCGACCTCCTCGAAGTAGGGCGGGAACCCCAGGCGCTTGCGCGCGACGAACACCGGGTGGACGACGCCGTCGACCACGCAGCAGTCGACGCTGATCTCCGGGCCCGCCAGGAACTCCTCGACCAGCACCCCGGGTTCGACGCGCAGGCCCGCGAACCCGGTGCCGGCCGCGGTGGCGTAGGCGGCGTCCAGGCCGTCGGCGTCCTCGGCGACCACGACGCCCAGGCTGCCCGCCAGGGAACGCGGCTTGAGCACGACCGGGTAGCCGATCTCGGCCGCGGCGGCGCGGGCCTCCTCCACGCCGTGCGCCAGGCGGTGGCGGACCGCGGGCAGGCCGGCGTCCCGCAGCGCGGTCCTGGCCCGGTACTTGTCGCGGCAGGCCGCGGCGGCCGACGGCGACAGGTGCGGCAGCCCGAGCCGGTGCGCGACCTCGGCGGTGGCGGCCAGGGACACCTCGTCCCAGGTGTAGACGCCCTCGACGCCCAGGTCGGCGACGGCGGGCGCCAGCGCCTCCGGGTCGGTGGTGTCGGCGGTGCGCGAGTCCACCAGGTACGGGGCCTCCCAGGTCACCGGCTGCCCGGTCACCAGCGCCACGTCGTAGCGGGCCGCGATGGCCGCCAAGGCGTACTCGCGGTACTCGCGCAGCCTGCTGCCCACCACGGCGATCCTGCGGCGCCCGACGCTCATCCGGCCATCCCCTCCTCCTGGCCCGGAACGTGTTCCAGGACCTGTTCCACGACGTGCTGCCACCCCGGCTCCGGCACCGGCACCGGCTCCGGCACCGGCGCGCACCGCAGGCGCAGGGCGGCGAGGGTACGGCCCACGGCGGCCTCCACCTCGGCGCTGGTCGGGCCGCTGAACCGGAAGCGGGCCCCGACGTGCTCGTAGCCGCCGACCCTCGGGATGACGCTGCCCTCGGCCGGGACGACGGCGGCGTACGGGCCGTCGGCGAGGTCCAGGCCCGACTCGACGACCACGCAGGGCGTGGGCACCGGGACGGGGACCAGCAGCCAGCCGCCGATCCCGCCCAGCCCGGGGTCGGCGCACACCGGGGCGCGCCCCAGCTGGATGTCGACGGCCGCCGCCATGAGGTCGATGCCGTGCACCTCCCGCCACAGGAACGGGATCTCCGCGCCGCCCACCCGGGCGCCCGCCTCCAGGAAGGTCAGCAGCACCCCCTCGGGGGTGCGCTCGGCGAACGCCTCCAGGTGGAACACCCACGGCCCGTCGCCGAGGGCGGCCCCGACCCGCGCGGCGAGGCTCCCGGCCGCGGCGCGCACCGCGTCGTCGTCGGACTCGACCGAGCCGAGCGCGACGCCCTCGGTGAACTCGCGGCAGGTGTTGACGTAGCGCGAGACCCGCCACGGCCCCAGCGCCTCGCCCGTCCACAGCCCGTCGACGTGCAGCACCTCGTGCGGGACGTGCGCCTGCACCAGGTGCGGCTCGGCGGCCAGGTCGGCGGTGAGGTCTGCGCCGGCCAGGTCTGCGCCGGCCAGGTCTGCGCCGGCCAGGTCGGCGGGCCCGCGCAGCACCCGCACGCCCCGGCTCGCGGTGCCCCGGCGCGGTTTGACCACCACGGGCCAGCCCTCGTCGTCGGCGAAGGCGAGCACGGCGGCGGTGTCCGGCGCGGCGGCGGTGGGCGGGACCGGCACCCCGGCGGCGGCCACGGCGGTGACCATCGTGAGCTTGTCCCGGAACGGCGCCAGCGCGTCCGGGCCCTGACCGGGGCAGCCGAGCTCGTCGCGCAGCGCGGCGGCGGCGTCGAGGTCGCCCTCGTTGAGCGCGACGACCCGGTCCGGCCTGCCCAGCCGGTCGACGGCGGCGCGCAGCTGGGCCAGGTCGTCGGTGGCGGCCACGACCACGACGTCGGCCGCGGTCGGGGGCACCGACTCCGCGCCCAGCGCCGTCGTCACGTACGACACGCGGTGGGCCGCGTGGTCGAGGTAGTCCGCGTACCGGGCGTGGTGGTCGCGCCAGCGGTGGACCACGAGGATGTGCTCACGGGTCATGGTGCCGTCCCGCCTGTAGCGCTCCGGTCTTGGGCGCTCCGGTCCTGCGCGCTCCCGGCCTGCGTGCTCCGGGCGTGGGCGACGAGGACCTGGCCCAGCGCGATGCCGCCGTCGTTGGTGGGCACCTGCCGCTGGCAGTGCGCCGCCAACCCGGCCCGCCGCACCTCGACCAGGCAGTTGAGCAGGAGGAACTCGTTGAGGAACACGCCGCCGGAGAGCACGACGTCGCGCGGGGCGCCCGGGGCGCCCGCGATCAGCGCGCACTCCTCGGCCACCACCCTCACCACGGCGCTGTGGAAGCGCCTGCTCAGCTCCGGGGTGCCGACGCCCGCCGCGAGGTCGTCCGCCAGCGCCCGCACCACCGGGGCGGGGTCGAGCTCCACCAGGTCGTCCACCGGGGTCCGGTCGAAGCGGTACCTCGGGTCCGGGGCCGCCAGGGTGTGGTCGCGGTCGAGCAGGCCCTCCAGCTCGATGGGGCCCTGCGCCTCGTACTCGGCCAGCGAGCACACGCCCAGCAGCGCCGCCACGGCGTCGAACAGCCTGCCCATGCTGGAGGCCGGCGGGGCGTTGACGCCGCGCCGGGCCATGGTGGCGAAGACGTGCCTGCGCTGCTCGTCCAGCTCCGCGAGCGCGGGGAAGGCGGCCACGGCCGCGCCCGGCTCGCCGAACACGTCGAGGGCCAGGGCGTAGCCGGTGCGGATCGGCTCGCGCACGGCCTGGTCGCCGCCGAGCAGCGGCAGCCTGCGCAGCCGGGCCACGCGCACCGCGTCCGCGTAGCCGCCCACCAGGAACTCGCCGCCCCAGGTGGTCTCGTCGGGGCCGTAGCCCGCGCCGTCGAAGACCACGCCGATGGCCGGGCCCGCCACGCGGTTCTCCGCCATGCAGGAGGCCATGTGCGCGTGGTGGTGCTGCACCCGGTGCACCTCGTCCACCGGCTGCTCGCCGACGGCGAAGCGGGTCGCGCGGAACTGCGGGTGCAGGTCGGTCGCCGCCACCCGGGGCGCCAGCTCGTGCAGGTCGGCGAGGTGGCGGGCGGTGCGCCGGTGGGACTCGAAGGTCTCGTCGTTCTTGAGGTCGCCGATGTGCTGGCTGAGGTAGACGCGGGTGCCGTGCGACAGCGCGACGGTCGTCTTCAGCTCGGCCCCGTAGGCCACGACCGGGGTCAGCGGCACGCCGGTGTCCACCGGGTAGGGGGCGTAGCCGCGCGAGCGGCGCAGGAAGCTCACGACCGGCTCGTCCAGCTCCGGGTGGCTGGACCAGCGGACCACCGAGTCGTCCACGCGGACCTCGATGTCGCGGTCGTGGTGCAGGACCAGGTCCGCCACGGCGAACAGCCGGGCGAGGGCGTCCGCGTTGCGGTACTCGATGGGGAAGCCGGAGATGTTGCCGCTGGTCATCACCAGCACGTCGAGGCCGGGCCGGTCGACGAGCAGGTGGTGGTGCGGCGCGGACGGCAGCATCACGCCCAGGTTGGGGTTGCGCGGGGCGATGGTCCCGGGCAGCGCGCCCGGCCGCTTGCGCGCCAGCACGACGGGGCGCGCGGGCGAGTCGATGAGCTCGACCTCGCCGGGGGTGGGCGCGGTGACCTCGGCCGCGGTGGCGAGGTCGCGGACCATGATGGCGAACGGCTTGGCGTCGCGGCGCTTGCGGGACCGCAGGCGGGCGACGGCGGCCCCGTTGCGGGCGTCGACGGCGAGGTGGAACCCGCCGACGCTCTTGATCGCCACCACCTCGCCGCGCGCCAGCGCCGCCGCGGCGGCGTCGAGCGCGGCCGGTCCGTCCACTGCCGACCCGTCGGCGGCGGTCGCGGTGAGGCGCGGCCCGCAGTCGGCGCAGGCGTTGGGCTGGGCGTGGTAGCGGCGGTCGAGCGGGTCCTCGTACTCGGCCCGGCACGGGTCGCACATGGTGAACGCGGCCATCGTGGTCTGCGCCCGGTCGTAGGGCAGCGCGCGCACGATCGAGTAGCGCGGCCCGCAGTTGGTGCAGTTGATGAACGGGTAGCCGTGGCGGCGGTCCGCCGGGTCGCGCAGCTCGGCCAGGCAGTCCGCGCAGACGTAGGAGTCCGCCGGGACGATGGCGGACCTGTCGCCGCCCAGCCCGCTGGCGCGGATGGTGAAGGCGTCCTCGCCGGGGACGGGGACGACGTCGCGGGTCACCGCGACCCGCTCGACCCTGGCCTGGGGCGGGGCGAGCGCGGTGAGGCCGTCGGTGAAGGCGTCGAGTGCGTGGTCCGCGCCCTGCACCTCGATCAGCACGCCCTGCGGGTCGTTGAGCACCCAGCCGGTGACGCCGAGGTCGACGGCCAGCTTGTAGACGAACGGCCGGTAGCCCACGCCCTGCACCACGCCCGCGACCCGCACCCGCCGGCGGGCGGCGGTCCCGGTCAGCACAGGCGCGGCAGCTCGGCGCCGAGCAGCTCGTCCACGCGGGCCGCGGTGCCGTCCTCGGCGCGGGAGAAGACGCCCGCCCCCTCGTCGGTCCCGACCTCGCCGATCGTCACCGCGTGACCGCCGTAGCGGTGGGCGCGCAGCGCGGCCAGCACGTCGGCCTCGGCCGCCGGGTCGACGAACAGCGCCAGGCAGCCCTCGTTGGCCGTGTGGATCGGGTCGATCCCGAGCATGTCGGTCGCCATCCTGGTCTCGAACTGCACCGGCAGCGCCGCCTGGTCGAAGCGCACCGGGCGGCCGACCGCCGCCGCGTACTCGTGCAGGACCGCGGCCAGCCCGCCCCGGGTCACGTCCCGCATGGAGCGCACCGCGCCCGCGGGCACGGCGGCCAGCAGCTCGTCGACCATGCCGTTGAGGGGCGCGCAGTCGCTGAGCACGCGGGTCTCGAAGCCCAGGCCCTCGCGGATGGACAGCAGGTGCACGGTGTGGTTGCCGATCGGCCCGGACAGGACGACCCGGTCACCGGGCCGCACGTGCCGCATCCGCAGCGGCTCGCGCTCGAACACCCCGACGCCCGCGGTGTTGAGGAAGATCTTGTCGGCCTCGCCGCGCCCGACCACCTTGGTGTCGCCGCACACCACGTGGACACCGGCCTCCAGCGCGGTGTCCCGCACCGAGGTGACCACCTGGCGCAGCCGCTCCATCGGCAGCCCGGCCTCGATGATCATGCCTAGGGTGAGGTAGAGCGGGCGGGCGCCGACCACGGCCAGGTCGTTCACCGTGCCGCAGACGGCGATCTTGCCGATGTCGCCGTTGCCGAAGAACGGCGGGTCGACGACGAAGGAGTCCGTCGTCATGGCGATGCGCCCGCCGGGCAGCGGCAGGGTGGCGCTGTCCTCCATCTCGCCGAGGTACGCCTCGCCGAGCAGGTCGACGATCTCGCCGATGAGTTCCTGGCTGAGCTTGGCGCCGGTTCCGTGGTCGAGCACGACCTCGGCGGAGGTGGCCAGCGTCATGGGAGTGGTCCCCTTTGTCCTCGGTCTGTCCTGGTCTGCGTGCCGGCCGGGGGCCGGGCTCTTCGGGGGCCGGGCTACGGGTAGATGCTGACCTTCTTGCGCGGCAGCTCACCGGACTCGTCGAGGATGCGCAGGATGTCGGAGGACTCGGCGATGGTGGCGCAGTAGCCGTCCAGCCACGCCAGCGACCGCTCCTTGGCCTCCGGGTCGCCGGAGACCACGCAGTCGGAGGGGACCCACACGTTGTAGCCGCGGAAGAAGGCGTCCGCCGCGGTGGTCTGCACGCAGATCTGCGTCTGGAGGCCGGTGACCAGCACCGTGTCCACGCCCGCCGCCTGGAGCCGTTCGTGCAGCTCGGTCTCGTAGAAGCCGCTGTCCTTGTGCTTGACCACGACGTCGTCGGCCGGGTCGAGGAAGTCGGCCAGGATCGCCGCGCCCGGGGTGCCCAGCTGCACCGGCAGGTGGCCGTTGGCGTCCCACTCCGCGTTGGGGTCCTCCGGCAGGTTGATCAGCTGGAGGTGGAACACGCGGTGCCCCCGGCTCCTCATGCCGTCGAGGAACGCGACGAAGTCCGCCTTGGCCTCGGCGATCCCGGCGGCGCGCTGCGGCGTCTTGTCCACGATGTCGGACTGGAGGTCGTTGGTGAGCACGGCGACTTTACCCACGGCAATTCCTCGATCTGGACAGGGCGGCAGACCCGTACCGGCAGTACGGGTAGCGGCCATTCGGATCAGCGGGACCGGCATTCGGACAGGGACCAGCCCCCGCCGCCCGAAATGGACGGCAGCGAGAACATACCTAGCCGATCAGCCGCTTACAACGAGGCAATATAAATTGCTTGGAGTGATCAGCATCACATAAAACTCCGGCCACTCGACCGCTTGACAGGGTTGTTTTGTTGCCTTTTTTCCAGGTCGTGAACATTCCCGCAATCCGCTGGTCACACCGGCTCCGGTGCGAGGTCCCGACTGGTCAGGAGAGCGGTTCGGGATGCGCCCCGGGCGGTCGCGAACGGTTCACCGGGACTTCTCAGGATCGTGCGGTGCGCCATCCCGTGATGTTCGTCGCCACGTGCGCCGCCGCAGCGGAGAGTAGGCGGTTGATGACCGGAAGGGGTGGGAAAAGAACACCACAAGCACCTGGGTGATGCGCGGACAATGACCCGCGAGGGTGATTTAACGGTTACCCGTCGCGCGGGTGCCGAGGCGGTCAGGACGGGTCACCGGCGGGGAGTGCGCGCCGAAGACCGGCACGTCGGCGTCGCGCCGGCGGACCCGGTCGCAGCGCATCACTGGAAGACGACGTCCGTGCAGGAGTAGTAGGCCCGGTCCGAGCCGGGGGCCTGCCACACCGAGTAGATCACGTGGCGGCCGGTGCGGTCGAGCGCGTTCACCGTGAACGAGACCTGGTCGACGTTCGTGATACGACCGGTGGTCACGACCAGGTCGAGGTGGTTCCAGCCCAACGGCGAGGTCGTCGCGTCGTAGCCCTGCTTCGTCAGGTACACCCGCAGGTGGTCGGCGCCGAGGCGGGGCCGGTCGGTCACGACGACGGTGGACAGCCTGCCCCTGACGGCCGCGCGCCACCCACCCGGTTCGTCCAGCGCCGCGTAGCGCGCCTGCCCGGCGCTGCACAGCCGGCCGTTGGGGACCGGACCCGCCGCGCCGTCGCGGTACACCCCCTCCGTGTACCACCTCCCGCTCGGGTCGGCCTGCCAGAGCCGCCGGCACATCGGGTCGGCCTGGGGCATCGTCGGGTCCAGGGGGTTGGTGTTCCACCGCTGCCAGCAGCCGTAGGTGCGCGACGGCGGATCGGTGGGGGTCCCGTACGCCTCGGCGAGGCCGGTCGACACGCTCGCCATGAGCGCGCCGACGACCAGGAGCGTCGCGGAGACCCGGGCGAGCAGGCTCCTGCCGTTCGCCGGCAGCGGTGTGAGCGCCACTTTCTCCTCCTCGTCGGCGAAGTCGACCTCACCGAACGCCCGGGTGGTCGGACGCGCGTCACGCCCGGGTGAACACCGCCTCGAAGCCCTTCGGCACCAGCAGGTTGTGGAACTCGGGCGTCGACCGGTCCGCGTCGGGCGCCGACACCCGGTGGTGGCGGGTGAGCCAGAACGCGGCCAGCGTCAGCTGGACCATGCCGAGCTGCGTCCCCACGCACACCCGCGGCCCCGCGCCGAAGGGCACGTACGAGTGCTTGCGCGGCGTCCTCCGGGGGTCCAGCCAGCGGTCCGGGTCGAGCACGTCCGCGGCCGGCCACCACCGCGGGTCGCGGTGCAGGAGGTAGGGGCTGAACATCACCTGGTCCTCCGGCCCCAGCTCCCACTCGCCCAGCGTGGTCGGCCGGACCGCGGTGCGGCCCATCAGCCACGTCGGCGGCCACAGCCGCAGCACCTCCCGCACCACCGCCTCGGTGTGCGGCAACGCCGTCGGCGGCGGCTCCCCCGCGCCGTCCCACGCGGCCGATTCGGCGGCCACCCGCGCCCACAGGTCCGGCCGGACGACGAGGGTCCGGACCAGCCACGTCAGCGACGCCGCCGGCACGCCGTACGCGGCCAGCAGGAGGCCCCGGATCAGCCGCTGGACCCGCAACTCGTCCAGCCGCGGTGCGCGCGCCGCCAGCAGGACGTCCAGCAGGTCACGCGGTTCGCCCGACGGGCCGGCGGACAGCCTGCGGCGGATCCGCGCGGTGATGGTGTCCAAAGTGGCGTCGCGGGCCCGCACGAAGCGCTTGACCTTCCGGGACGGGAACCACTCGGGGAACAGCTGCGAGCTGCCGGACAGCGGCTCGATCGCCTCGGCGTTCTCCGCGACGACCCGCGGCACGCCGTCGGCGTCGGCCCCCAGGCAGAAGTCCGCCGCCGCCCGCCCCGAGAAGGACTTCATCAGGGCGAGCACGTCGACCCGCCGGCCGCCGGACTCGTCCAGCGTCCGCTCGAACAACGCGCGCAACCGTCCTGTGTGGGCGGTCGCGGCGGCCCGGTTCAAGCCGTGCCAACCCGAACGGCGGGCGCTCATCCAGGTCTGCGCGTCGTCCGAATCGCGCCGCGCGTCGAACCGCGTGGCGACCGCGGAACTCGCGCTGGAGAAGTCGTCGTTCGTCCTGGCGAACAGCTCGTGCACGAGGTCCGGGTCCCGGACCACGATCGTGCGCTCGTCGAACGAGAAGACGTCGCCGTACTCGTCGTGGCAGCGCCGGAGGAACCCCATGCGGTCGCGGTCGTAGTCGATCGTGTTGCCGACGAGCCACCGCCCCGCCGGTCCGGGCGGGCGCGCCCTCGTGCTGGTCAACGGTGCTCCAGGGGTCCGCGGCCGGGGCGGGCGGGCAGCCCGCCCCGGCGGCCGGTCAGTCGGCGATGGCCCAGTACACGTAGAAACCGCCCATGCGGGTCTTGCCCAGCAGGCGGGCGGCGACGTGGCGAAGGTGCTTCATGGTCCCTCCAGTGGTCCGAGCCGTTCCCTGGTGAACGTCACCTTCATCATGCCCACCCACCACCGGGTTGTGAACAACTCCATTGGAGTGGAATGCAAACCCGCGATGTCATGCTGTTCGAGCTGGAATTCCCGGGTATTTCGACAGAAGAGCCCCGGTAGGCGCACCGGCGGGCACTTCGGTTGATCGAATTGCGGCCGTGACCGCGCGTAACCAGCGGGGTTCACCCGGCCGTCCGTCCGAAGAGGACGGACGGCGGGGAGCCGGAGCGGACCGGCCGGTCCACGGCACCGCGGCGGTGGTGGCCGAGCGGTGGTGGGAACTACGAGGACGGCCGCGTCGTGCGACCGGTCCGGTCGAGGGCGGGATCGGGGCTGGGATCGAGGCCGGGGTCGGGATCGAGGCCGGAGTTGAGACCGGGATCGAGGTCGGGGTCGGGTTCGCCGCCGTCGCCTTGCCCCGCGCCGCGGGCACGCCCGACCAGCGTGTCCTGGTAGCGGAGCGCCCACCGCGCGATCAGCGGCGCGACCGCCGGCAGGACGAGGTCGAGGACGTTGCTCAGCGGCGGCACGCCGGCCAACCGAGCGGGCCCGAGCCAGCGGGGCACGGTGACGGTGCGGTGCCCGTACCCGGTGAGGCACCGGTGCACCTCGTCGGCGACGTGCTCGGGCCGGGTGCCGAACGTGCGGCCCCGCCGCCCCTCGTCGTCGTCCGGTCGGAGGCCGGCCGCGCGGAGGAGCCACTCCGTGCGCACCGGACCGGGGTTGACGCTGTGGACGCGCACGCCGGGCGGCGCTTCCCGCCGCAGGGCGTGGACGAGCCCGTCGACCGCCGCCTTGGTGGCCGAGTACAGCGACAGGGGCGGGATCGGCACCCACCCGGCGACGGAGGCGACCATCACCACGTCGCCGCGCCGCCGCGCGAGGTGCGGCAGGGCCAACCGGGTCAGGTCGGCGACCGCGATCACGTTCAGCGCCACCACCTCGTGGACGGCCTCCGCGTCCAGGTCGGTGAGCAGTCCCGCCCGGCCCTGGCCCGCGTTGTTGACCAGCGCGTCGAGCCGGCCGTGGCGTTCGACGACGTGCTCGACCAGCTCACGGCGCTGCCGGGGGTCGGTGAGGTCGCAGGCGACCGGGTGGACGGTGCCGGGCAGGTCGCGGGCCGTTGCCCGCAGCCGTGCCTCGTCACGGGCGCACATCACGACGGTGGCGCCGGAGGCCGCGAGGCGCGCGGCGGTCGAGCGCCCGATGCCGGCGGAGCCGCCCGTCACCAGCACGACCCGACCTTCGACCGGCCGTTGGGGGAACATGGGGGTGGCGTACCCGTTCGACGCCGGTCGACACCGGGATGCCCGGGTCGGGTCAACCCGTCACGGCGGGGCACCGCGCCGCATTGCCCGGATCGGGGTACCCCGTCACGGCGAGGTACCCCGTCACGACGGCATCCCGCGCCGCGCCGCGGCGGTGATCACCGCCGCGGCCAGCGGGACGTCGAGCGTGCCCGCCCCGAGGCCGATCTCGACGAGGCGGTCGAAGGCGCGCCGGTCGTCGCGGGCCGCGGCGGTGGCGAGGTCGACCAGCCAGGGCCGCCGGGTGAGCCGGGCCAGCACGTCGGTGTGCCGGAGGTGCCTGCCGAGCCGGTGCCGCAGGGACCGGCGGTAGGAGCCGGCCGGGTCCGGTGTCGTGGCGGCCGCGCCCGCCAGCGCGCCGGAGAGGACCGCGTAGTAGATGCCCTCACCGGTCAGCGGGTTGATCAGCGACGCGGCGTCGCCGGCCAGCAGCACCCGGCCGTGCGCGACGCGGGGTCGCCCGGGTGACAGCGGCAGGCGGTGCCCGCGCAGCGGCACCGGCGGGAGGTCGGGGAGCAGGTCGTGCAGCCGGGCGGTCAGCTCCGCGCGGGTCGGCGGCGTGCCGCGGACGAGTTCGCCGTAGCCGACGTTCGCGGTGCCGTCGCCGACCGGGAACACCCAGGCGTAGGCGGGCCAGTGCGCGGTGGCCATGACGAGCCGCTGTTCGCCGGCCGGCCACGGCTCGGCACCGGTGTACCCGCGCAGCGCGATCGCGATCGTGCCCGCCCGCGCCCCGCCGGCGCCGCACCGCCGCCGCACGACCGACTCCGCCCCGTCCGCGCCGATGACGGTCCGGGCGCGGACGGCGCCGTCGACGAGGACCGCCCCGTCCTGCTGGACGAGCGTGCGGACGCGGTGCCGCCGGAGCACCGCGCCCGCGTCCCGGGCGGCCCGCACCAGCCTCGCGTCGAGGAGCACGCGGGGGATGACGGAGGCCGGTCGGGCGAAGTCCCGCCCGGCTCGCGCGCCCCTCGGCGACACCAGGCGCAGCGCGGTGACCGGCCGGGTGCCCGCCGCGAGTTCGTCGACCGGCACGCCGAGACCGGCGAGCACGTCCAGGGCGTGCGGCGCGACGCCGTCACCGCAGACCTTGTCCCGGGGGAAGTCGGCGGCGTCCAGCAGGAGCACGCGGGCGGACGGGTCGGCGCGCAGCGCGGCGATCGCCGCCGTCGACCCGGCGGGTCCGGCTCCGACGACCACCAGGTCCCAGTCGGTCCCGGCCATCAGCGCGCGAGCTGGTCGACGACGGCGGCGAACAACCGCGGGGCCAGGACGGTGGCCGGCACGATCCGCCGGGCGAGCGCGGGGCGCCCGCGCGCCCACAGCAGGGTCTCGGTCAGCCAGCGCGACCGCCGCGACGTCCGCTTCCAGGCGCGGTCGTAGTCGGCGGGCCGGTCCGCGCGCAGGCAGCGGACGAGTTCGGCCGCGGTGCTCAGGGACAGCGCGAGCCCCTCCCCGGTGAGGGCGTCGACGTAGCCGGCGGCGTCCCCGACGAGCAGGACGCGCCCCGCGACCCGGCCGGAGGCGCGCTGCCGGAGCGGGCCCGCGCCCCGGACCGACGAGACCGGTTCCGCACCGGAGATCCGCGCCGCGAGGTCGGGGAAGGCGGCGAGCTGCTCGGTGAACCCGCCGCGCACCGAGGACAGGATCGCGACGCCGATCGCGTCCGGTCCGACCGGCGTCACGTACGCCTCGGACCGCGCCGCCCACGTCACCTCGACCGCGTCGGTGGTCGGCGCGAGGGCGTAGTGGCGGCGCAGCCCCCAGCGCGGCGGGCCCGCCGACCCGGCGGTCCCGTCCCCGGCGAGGCCGACGAGGTCTCGGACCGCGGAGTGCAGCCCGTCGGCCGCGACCAGGTAGCGCGCCCGCAGGCCGCCGGCCCGCACGTGGTCGCCGTGCTGCGAGAGGTCCGTGACCGCGATCGGCAGGACCGGCACGCCGTGCCGGATCACCTCGGTGCGCAACGCGTCGTGGAGCACGGTGCGCCGCACTCCCCTACCGGGGCCCCCGCGGAACGCGGCGTGCGCGGACAGCGCGCCCTGCCGGTAGGTGATGCCCCCGATGGGGTACCCCGGTGGGTCGACCCCGAGCGCGGTCAGGGCACGCACGGCACCCGGCATCAGCCCCTCCCCGCACGCCTTGTCGACCACCCCGGCGCGCTTCTCGCACACCACCGCGTCCAGGCCCGCACGCGCGCACCCCAGTGCGACGGCGAGCCCGGCCGGACCGCCGCCCACCACGACCACGTCGTGCAGGCGCTCAGGCATCCACCGACCTCAGCGCCCGGTCCTCCGCCCGGATCCGCACCGTCAGCAGCCCGGCGTTCACCGCGGTGAACACCGCGGCCGTCAGCCAGGCGCCGTGCACGAGCGGCAGGGCGAAACCCTCGACGACGACGGCGACGTAGTTCGGGTGCCGGAACAGGCGGTACGGGCCGCCGGTGACGAGCGGGAGCCCGGGGACGACCACGATGCGGGTGTTCCACTGGCGGCCGAGCACGCGGATGCACCACCACCGCAGCGCCTGCGCCGCGATCACCAGGGCCAGCATCGGCCAGCCGAGCAGGGCGGTGAAGGGCCGGTCGGCGACCCACACCTCGGCCAGGCAACCGGCGAGGAGCCCGGTGTGCAGCACCACCATGAAGGGGTAGTGCCCGAACCCCGTCTCACGCCCTCCCCGGGCCAGGCTCCACGCCAGGTTGCGCTTCGCGACGACGAGTTCGCCCAACCGCTCCACCGCGACCAACCCGACCAGCACGGCGTACCACACCTGGCTCACCACCGCAGCAGCACCAGTTCGGCGCAGAACCCGGGCCCCATGGCCACCACCACTCCCCAGTCACCGGCGGACGCGGGCCGGCCGGTGAGCGTGTCGGCGAACACGTGCAGCACCGAGGCCGACGACAGGTTGCCGATCCGGTGCAGGGAACCCCACGTCAGGGCTAACTCGTCCTGGTCGAGGTCCAGCACCGACTGGATCGCCTCGATGACCTTCGGCCCGCCGGGGTGGCAGATCCAGCGGGCGACGTCGCCGACCTCCAGCCCGTGCGGCGACAGCAGCCGCTCGACGTCCTGCGCGAGGTGGGTGCGCACGAGGTCCGGGACCCCCGCGCCCAGCACCACCTTCAGGCCCGTGCTGCCGATGTCCCAGCCCATCGCGCGTTCGGAGTTCTCGTACAGGTGGCTGACCGAGTCCACGACCCGCGGCCCCGACGCCGCGGCCGGGTGCCGGTCGCCCACCGCGACCACCGCGGCGGCGCCGTCGCCGAAGAGGCCGGAGGCGATCATGTTGGCGGTGCTGGAGTCCCCGCGCTGGAGGGTGAGGGAGCACAGCTCGACCGACACCAGCATCGCCACCGACGTCGGCCAGCCGCGCAGGAAGTCGTGCAGCCGCGCGATGCCCGCCGCGCCGGCCACGCAGCCCAGCCCGAAGATCGGCAGCCGCTTCACGTCCGGGCGCAGGCCGATCCGCGACGCGATGCGCGCGTCGAGGGAGGGCGCCGCGATGCCGGTCACGGTCGTGGAGACCACGAGGTCCACATCGGCGGGGGTGAGCCCCGCCCCTTCGAGGGCGGCGAGCGCGGCCTCGCAGCCGAGGTCCACCGCGACCGACAGGAACGCGTCGTTCGCCGCGGTGAACCCGTCGAGCTCGGCGTAGCGCTCGATGGGCAGCGCCAGGTGACGGGAGGCGACCTTCGCACTGGTGTGGAACCGGCTCGCCACGGCGCGCGCGGTCTGGTCCGCCAGGCACAGCCGGCCGAACACCTCGGTCAGCTGCGCCTGCGGGTATCGATGCGGCGGGAGCACGCCGCGGACCGCGGAAATCGTCGTCACCCGTTTCACGGTACGGCTTGTGCGTACACTCGGCAGATGATCGGCTCGCCGGCAGGTGCTCCGCGCCGGGCGCGGACCGGACGGGGGTTGGCGCGGGGTCTCCTCGAAGCCTGCCACCCGGTGCCGGGACTGGCGGTGACGCTGGTGGCCGTGGCGCTGGCCGTCGGCACCGGGCTCACCCCGGGGCGGGTCGCGCTGCTCGGCGCCGCCGTGTTCACCGGCCAGCTGTCGATCGGCTGGTCCAACGACTGGGTCGACGCCGCGCGGGACCGCGCCGTCGGGCGAACGGACAAGCCGGTCGCGACCGGCGCCGTACCCCCGGCGGTGATCGCCACCGCCGCGTCCACCGCGCTGGTGACCACGATCGTGATGTCCTCGCTGCTCGGGGTGATCGCCGCCGCGGCCCTGCTGATCGGTGTCGCCGCCGGGTGGGCCTACAACCTCGGGCTCAAGGCCACGGTCTGGTCCGGCGCGACCTACCTGATCGCCTTCGGCGCCCTGCCCGTCGCGCCGTACGTCGCCTCGCCCGGACAGCCGTGGCCGCCGTGGTGGGTGCCGGTCGTCGGCGCGCTGCTCGGGTTCGGCGCCCACTTCGCGAACGTCCTGCCCGACCTGCGGGCGGACGCGGAGACCGGGGTGCGCGGGCTCCCCCACCGGCTCGGCCCCCGGACCGGGGTGATCGTCATGGCCGGGGCGCTGGCCGCCGCCTCGGTCGTGCTCGGCGTCGCACCCGCGACCACGTCGACGGCGTTCGCGCTGACCGTGTCGGCGACCGGGATCGCGCTGGCCGCCGCCACCACCGCGGCGGCGGTCCGCGCGCCGCGCGGTCCCCTGGCGTTCCGGCTGACGATCGGCATCGCGGTCCTGGACGTGGCGCTGCTGATCACGAACGCGATGTGAGTCCGGCCCGGTCGGCGCCGGGGTCCGGGACCTCCTCGCCGACCGGGTGCCGGGTGTCAGGCGATCGTGAACGCCTGGCGGCCGCCGCCGTCGTGGGGCCGCTGCTCCAGCTGCCCGCCCTGGGCCGGTGGCGCGGTCAGGTACAGGCCGCTGAAGCGGTTGGCCAGCCGGTACCGGCCGTTGCCCGCGTCCTCGAGCAACCACTCGTCGTTCGTGTTCGCGCCCGGCTCGTAGGAGTATTGGACCACCTTGCCGCCCGCGTCCCGCGACGCGCCGTGGACGACGACGTCCTTGCCGCTGTGCTGGTTCACCAGGCGCACGTAGCCGTCGCCCACCGGGGTCAGGGTGAAGCGCTGGTTCGCGCCGCCGTTGCCCGGCCAGCCGATCACCGGCACCTCGTCGGCCACGCCCGCGTCGTACACGTCGACCGCGAGCCCGGTGCCGGGGTTGGTCAGCACCCGCGCGCCCGCCGGCGCGGTGACCGCACGGGTGAGCTTCACGACGTGACCGCCGTTGGCGACCTGGGCCACGCTCAGCGCCTCGCCCGCCTGGACCACCCTGCTGGTGCGGACCAGGCCGGCCGGGCCGTCGGTGGTGATCTCGGCGTGCCACGCGCCCGGGGGCAGGAACGCGGTGGGGTAGGTGACCGTGCCCGCCGCGCCCTTGCGCACCGCGCCGACGAACCACCGGTCGCCGTCGCGGCGCGCCAGGACCGCTCCCGAGGCCGGATCACCGGACACGAACCGGGTCTCGTCCCACGTGGTCGGCAGCAGCCGCATCCAGCGCTGCGCCTCGGGCCGGGCCTGGTAGTCGGACACCCGACCGCCGGGCAGCATGATGCCGCTCTCGTACAGCACGCCCAACGCGAGTTCCGCGGCGTCGCTGTTCGGGTTGCCCTGCTGGAAGCTCATCGGCGAGTAGTCCGCCGGGCCCAGCGCGCCGCGCGTGAACGGGATCGCGGTCACGTGGTCGATCGTGCGCCCGCCGGGGTACTCCTCGCCGCGCACGTCCTCCGTGGTCAGCACGTGCGGCCACGTCCGGTGCACGCCGACCGGCAGCCGCGAGCCGTGCAGGTCGACCATCAGCCGGTACCGCGCGGTGCTCGCCAGCGCCGCGTCGTACCACTGGTGCCGGGCGCGGGTCTCGGAGTCCATGAAGTCCATCTTCACGCCCACCACGCCCCACCCGGTGATGCGGCTGAACTCCGCGTCGCGCTCGGCCTCGGTGTCCAGGTCCTGCCAGTGGTACCAGAGCATGACGCGCACGCCGCGCGCCCGCGCGTGCTCGACCAGTTCGGGCATCCAGGTGACGCCCTTCCACCCGTCGTCCACCAGCAGGTACGGCCACCCCTGCGCCGAGGCGTAGTCGGCCCACTGCTTGAGCCTGGGCAGGTTGCGCTGCGTGTCGTGGAAGCCGTCGAGCCACGGCCACGCCGCGATGCCCGGTCTGATCCACGACGTGTCGGCGACCTTCGACGCGGGCGCCACGTCGTCCACGAGCGTGGACTCCACGACCGTCGCCGTGGTGCCGATCGCGGCCGTCCGCCACGCCGTCGCGAACGCGCCGGTCCGCGCCACCTGCGCGTCGGCCAGCTTCAGCGCGAACCGCCCGGTGCCGCGCGCGTGGGTGAACCGCCCGCCGGACCAACCACCGTCCACACCGGACTCGGCGAGCAGCACCCGTGAGCCGTTCGGGTTCTGGGCGAACACGCTCATGTCGTACTCGCCGTCGGCGACCGCCGACGCGGCGGAGGTGACGTGGTTGTTCTCGTGGTTGACGCCGAACGGGGCCAACGACACCAGGGCGTCCCCGAGCACCTCGAACGACGTGGCCTCCCGCAGCACGGTCGCGCTGCCGGGCAGCTCGTACCGCAGGGCGACCCCGTCCCGCGAGGTGCGCACGACGACCGTGATCCGGGCGGTGTCCCTGGCGAACACCAGCCGGGTCTCGGTGGCCGTCCGCGAGCGGTTCCGGGACTTCCCGGCGACCACGGAGTAGTCGTAGGACACCGGGGTGTCGGTGCGCCCGACGAACGTCAACCCGGACGTGAAGTCGGCGGCCGCGGTGACCAGGCCGATCGGCGCGGGCAGCAGTGCGGCCCGGCACTCCCAGGTGGCGCCCAGCGCGAGGCTGCCCCCGGCGTCCAGCGCCACCGTGGCCCGCACCCCGTCGCACCCGCCGGCGCCGACCCCGGGCTGGAGCGACGTCCAGCTCCCGGGCGCGGCCCGCGCGACCCCGACCAGGCTCCCGACCACGGACAACGCGATGACGCCCGCACCGAGTGCCCGGTGCTTGCGCTTCCCCGACATGGCTCACCGCCCCTACTGCGGAGGGTGGCGGCCCGTGACTCACGGTACAACCGATCAACCCCATCCGTACAGGGGCACCGCCGGCCCGACCGGCACGGGTCGCGCCGTCGCGAAACCCTTTCGGGCAGACTTCGCCTTCCTGTCGTGATCGACAGCTCCGGCGCCGGTGGGCGCTGGGAGGGTGGTCGGAGCCGCCGCTCCCCCTGCCCGGGAAGGAACCGATGAAGCGAAACCGATCACGGCTCGCCCTGCTGTGCGCCGCCGCCGCGCTCGTGGCGACCGGCCCGGCGACGGCGACCCCGGACGACCGGCCCCACCTCTACCAGGTGCACGCCCCGCTCGGCACCGAGCAGGCCCTGCTCGGCGGGGGCTTCGACGTGGTGGAGCACCGCGAGGGCGACAACCTGTTCGTGCTGGGCGACCCGACCACCGGCGCCGCGCTCGAACGGGCCGGGTTCACCGCCGCGGTGGACCAGGTGCTGCCCGAACCGCGCGGCGCGGCCACCGCCGACACCTTCTACGGCGGGTACCGCACCGTCGACGCCCACCGGCGGCACCTGGACCAGGTCGCCCGCGAGCACCCCGACCTCGCCACCGTCGTCGACTACGGCGACTCCTGGCTGAAGACCCGGGGCCGGGGCGGGCACGACCTGCGCGCCATCTGCATCACCCGCAAGCGCCCCGGCGACTGCGCCCTCTCCCCGGACGCGCCCAAACCCCGCTTCTTCGTGATGGGCCAGCTCCACTCCCGCGAGCTGACCACCGGCGAGATCGCCTGGCGCTGGATCGACCACCTGGTGGGCGGCACCGACCCGGAGGTATCCGGTCTGCTGGACACCACGGAGTTCTGGGTCGTGCCCATCGCCAACCCCGACGGCGTGGACAACGTCCAGCGGGGTGGCGAGTCCCCGTTCTCCCACCGCAAGAACGGCAACGACACCGACCACCAGGGCACCACCTGCGGCACGGCGTCCCACACCCACCACGGGGTCGACCTGAACCGCAACACCGGCTCGAACCAGGGCCTCCAGAACGCCTCCGACCGGCAGTGCGACCAGAACTACCGGGGCACCGCGCCCGACTCGGAGCCGGAGACCCGGGCGCTGGAGGCGCTGTGGCGCTCGCTGTACCGCGACCGCCGCGCGGCCGAGCCCGCCCAGCCCGCGCCCACCGACACCACGGGCCTGGTGCTGTCCCTGCACAGCTACGGCAACTACGTGCTGTTCCCCTGGAGCGGCGGCGCGCCCGACCGGCGCACCGGCAACGACGCGGCGCTGCGGGACCTCGCCCAGGAGCTGGCCGAGCTGGCGGGCCCGGGTTGGCAGTACGGGCAGTCCGGCCAGGTGCTCTACTCCGCGTCGGGCACCACGGACGACTGGGTCTACGACGACCTCGGCGTGGCCTCGTTCGTGTGGGAGCTGGGCTCCTCGCCGGAGGAGACGTGCGGCGGGTTCTTCCCCGCCCACACGTGCCAGGACGGGTTCTTCTGGCCCAGGGCGCTGCCCATGCTGCGGCACGCGGCGCGCCACACCGCGGCCCCCTACGCGCCGGTGCCCGAACCGCCGACCGGGTGCGCCACGCGGACCGACGACACCGACACCCCGGTGGTCACCCGCACCCCGCCGGTGACCGTGAGGATGACCGTCAGCGGCTGCGAGGGCGACGCCCGGTCCGCCTCGCGCGTCGAGGTGCGCTTCAAGAACCTGACGGGTTCCCTCATCAGCCTGGACCTGATCGCCCCGGACGGCACGGCCTACCGCCTCCAGCACCAGTTGGTGAGCACCCTGCCGGACCCCGGCGGCTCCTTCACCGTCGACCTGTCCCGCGAGACCCGCGACGGCACCTGGCAGCTCCGGGTGCACAACGTCATCTGGGTCGGCACGGGTGACCTCGACCGGTGGAGCTTGACGCTGTAGCCGGATCCGTCCCGGGATCGCCGTTCACCCCGCGGTGAACTCCACCCCGGCGGCCCGCAGGTCCACCTGGAGGGCCGCCAGGGTGATCCCGAAGTCCGACGCACCCTCGACCGGCACGTGGCTCAGGTCGTGGAACAGGTCCGCGTCGTCCGGGTGGTGGTCGAGCCGGGTGACCCGCAGGTCCGTCACCCCGGAGAACGCCAGCCGGCAGCCCCGGCCGCCCGCCAGCGAGAACACCAGCTCCACGGTCAGACCGGACGGGGCCGGTCCGATCCGGACACCGGTCACCCCGGCGTCGTTGTGCAGGTCCACCAGGCCGAGCGCGGTGCCCTCGCACTCGATGATCCCGGCGTCCGACCCCCACGGCTCCAAGCCCCGGAACACCGCACCCGACACCTCACGCCTCCAGCAGGTCCCGTTGACCGCCGGTGACAACCATCACCGGCTCGTGGAGTTCACAGTGTCCCCCGGTCGAGAGCCCGGACAGCACTCGGGCCCGCCGGTGAAGACCGGCGGGCCCGAGGGTGGTGGTGCGGTGTCAGTGGTGGGCGCGACGGCCCCGGCTGGTCACCAGGTGGTAGATGCCCAGCACCACGAGCGACCCGAGGATGGCCAGCAGCCAGGTGCTCAGGTCGAAGAAGCTACCGATGTCGGAGCCGAAGATGGCGCGGCCGATGAAGCCACCCAGGATGGCGCCGACGATGCCCAGCAGCATGGTGATGATGATGCCGCCGGGGTCCTTGCCGGGCATGATGGCCTTGGCGATGGCGCCGGCGATGAGACCCAGAACGATCCAACCCAGGATGCCCACAGTGGTTCCTTGTCCTCGTGCCACGCCTGCTCCTGCAACGCGGCGTGATCGCTACCGACACCGGGTTGCCCAACTCGCACGGATTTCACACCTACGAATTTTCGACGTGCCGCGCGCTCCGGGCGCCGAACCGGGTCGCACCCCGGTTGACCTGCGGTCGAGGGCGGGAGGAGGTGCCCGGAACGGCTGGGAACGCTACCGGATCGTTGTCGAAGTCGCGTTGTTCAGCCGGTGGAGGTGAGGTGCGCGGCCCCGGCTCCCCCGGACGACGGCGCCGTGCGGTGCTCGCGGAACGTGGTCGCGGCGACGAGGGCGGCGGGCACGAGGAGGACGGGGGCTTCGAGCCTCGGACCAACCCGCCGCACGACGAGCCGGACCACCTCGACCCGGTGGCCGGGCAGACCCGTACCAGGGTCGTCCTGCGCGCGGCCACCCTGCGCGACGACCTGCCGCGGATCGTCACCAACGGCACCCCGGGCGTGGTCTACGCCCCAGGACCGCTGCGCGGTGGGCAACGCGCTGAGCCGGACCGGAGGCGTCACCGCCGATTCCCTCGTCGGTCGCGCCCCGTTTCGGGGAAATCGCGGAGTGGGTCTTCACCGCGCCGGGGGACCCGTCACCGGGGGCAACGGGTCCCCGGGCGTCCGGTCAGTCGCCCACGACCATGCGCAGGAACTCGCGCGCGACCGCCACGGGGGTGTGGCCGGCCACCTGGTGCGGCGCCTGCCGGGAGGCTTCCCGGTAGGCGTCCGGATCGGCCAGCAACTCCGCGGTCGCCCGCCACAGCCGGGCCGGCGCGTCGTCGAGGTCGATCGTCTTCAGGGTCGACCCGGTCAGCGCGGGCAGGTGGCCGAACCCGCTGACCACGTTCAGCTCGACCATCCTGCCCGCCTTGCCGGTGAGCACGGGCAGGTGGCCGAAGTCGTAGCCGACCACGGGCGTCCCCACCGACAGCGCCTCCGCGGCGACGTTGCAGAACGTCTCCGGGCTGGTGGAGGGCACGAGCACGACCGACGCGCCCGCGAGGAAGGGCTGGGCCTCGGTCCACGGGATCGCCGGCAGGATCTCCACGTCCGGCAGCTCGGCGGCCAACTGCCGGCACTCGGTGATCATGTCGTCCTGCATCCCGGGCCACAGCTCGAACACCGCCTCGGCGAGGACGACCTGCACCGGCCGGTCGAAGCCCTCGGGGTAGGCGCGCAGCAGGTCCGCCACGCCCTTGGAGGGGTCGGCACGGGCCAGGACGCGCACCGGGCCGGTCTGCCTCAGCCGCTCGCGCTCCTCCTCGTCGGGCGGCACGCCGGGGCACAGCAGGGCGTTGGGCAGCGAGTGCCACCGGCTGGAGTCGAGCCCGGCGCGCGCGGCCTCGTCGATCAGGAAGTCGCTGATGGAGATCACCGCGTCGGGGGCGTGGGCGAGGCTCCTCGCCATGGGCTCGTCGACCCGCAGGAAGTAGACCATCAGCGCGGTGCGCACGCCCGCCGGGGCCGCGCCCAGGTAACCCAGGCCCACCCCGGCGTCGGTCCAGCAGGCCACGTCGATCCGGTGGTCCTCCATCAGGCGCAGGACCTCCTGCCGAACTGGTTCGGGGTCGGCGGGCATCACGTTCAGGTCGTCGAACAGCACCGTCGGGGGCAGGGTCACCGTGCTCAGGCGGACCAGGTCCGGCCCGTCGTCGGGGGTGGCGGGACCGGCGGCGACGATGACGGCGCGGTGGCCGAGTTCGCGCAGCCCGTCGGCCAGGGAGGCGATCCCCCGTTCGACGCCCGCCGGTTCGTCGGGGTTGTGGGTCAGCAGGACCAGAGCGATGTTCACGGGTGCTCCACGGTAGGCAGTGGTGGGAAGCGGCCGTCGGGCGCCCGGCCGTCGGGCGCCGGACCATCGGCACTCGGCTGTCGGGCGCCCGGCCGTCAGCGCCCGGCGAAGACCGTGGCGACGAGTTCCTGGCGGGCCGGGCCGTAGTCCTCGAAGGCGCCCCGGAAGACCGACGACGTCATCAGCGCCGGGGTCCGGACCCCCCTCATGCTCATGCACAGGTGCTCGCCCCGACCGATGACGGCCACGTCGGCGGACCCGGTCGCCGCCACCACCTCGTCGGCGATGTCGCAGACCAGCCGCTCCTGCACCTGGAGGCGGTGGGCGTGGCGGTGGGCGATCCGGGCGAACTTGGACAGCCCCAGCACGTCGCCGTCCGGCTTGTACGCGATGGTCAGGGTGCAGGAGAACGGCAGGAGGTGGTGCTCGCACAGCGACCACACCGCGAGGTCCGAGACCATGACGATCTGGCCCTGCGAGACGATCGGGAACCGGGTCTCCGCGCCGCCCGCGTCGTAACCGCTGAACTCGCGCCACCACCGGGCGAACCGCGCCGGCGTCTCCTTCAGCCCGTCCCGGTCCGGGTCCTCCCCGATCTCCACCAGGAGCCTGCGGGCCACCTCCTCCAGGGGGTCCCGCACCGATTCCGGGCCCTCCACAGGACTGGTCATGGTCACTTCCCCCTCCGGTCGCCCCACACCGAGACGTGCAGTCTGGTGGTCAGGTTCCACCCCCTGGCGATCACGGCATCGCCGAGTTCGCCGAGGGTGCGGTGCACCTCGTCCCCGGTCCGGCCCTCCGGCATGATCCACACCGGCTCGGTGCCGTACCCGTCCACCACGGCCGCCACCTCGTCCAGGTCCGCGGGGGTCCGGCAGACGAACTTGAACGCCGTCCCCGGCACCGCCGCGAGCGCGGTGAGCGCGGCCGGGACGAGCCGGCGCGACCGGCGGTCGCCGGAGTGCGCCAGCTTGGGCGAGACGGTGAACCGCGCCAGCCCGGTCAGCTCCGGGATCGGCGCCACGGTCCCGTTGGTCTCGAACTCCACGCCGTGGCCGGAGTCGACCAGCGCGCGCACCAGCGGCACCAGCCGGTCCTGCTGGGTGAGCGGTTCGCCACCCGAGATCACCACCAGCCCCACCCGGTACGCCACCAACCGGTGCAGGACGTCGCGCCAGGGCATCGCGTGGAGTTCCACCTTCGGGTCGTACGCGACCCCGGTGTCCCCCACTCCCCGCCAGTCCCACGTGTACGGCGTGTCGCACCACCGGCAGGACAGGTTGCACCCGCCCAGGCGCACGAACGCGCAGCGCCGGCCCAGCGACGGTCCTTCTCCCTGCACCGCTTCACGTAGGGCCGAAGATCTCGTTCACGACGAGCTTCGGACCTGCTGCGGCACCACCCCCTCCGGGACGCGCCGCCGACCCCGCGGTCACGGCCGGTACTCCGCCCACGTCTTGGGCGTCTCGGAGACGTGGACCGCGCTCAGCTCCGGGTAGTGCGCCGCCCAGCGCTCGTAGATCCAGCAGGCCAGGTTCTCCGCGGTGGGGTTGCGGTCCGCCAGCACCTCGTTCAGGTGGCGGTGGTCGATCTCGTCGTCCAGCCACCGCTTGAGCGCCGACAGCTCGCCGTAGTCCCGGACGAAGCCCACCGCGTCCAGACCGCCCGCGCTCAGCTCCACTTTGACGACGTAGTTGTGACCGTGCAGCCGACCGCACTGGTGCCCGTCCGGCAGCCCGTCCAGCCGGTGGCTGGCGGAGAACTGGAACTCCTTGGTGATGCGAAAACTCATCCCGAACCTCCTGGTCCCGATGCTGCCCGCGCCGCGCCGGGCGGCGCATCACGGCGTTGACCGAGAGGCGGCCGGACGACCTCCGCAGGTGGCCCGGTCTCGGTCGGACCGGTGCGGCACTTCGGGTGCCGCCGTGATGTGCGGCGGAACGGGCGGGGTCGAGAATCCGGGTGTTCATGCGATCACCGGCGGACGGCGACGTCGAGCTGTCGGCGGGCACCCGCTTCGGGGAGGGGCAAGGCCGTGAGGGAAATTCTGGTCACCGGTGGCGCGGGGTTCATCGGTTCGCACTTCGTCAAGCGCCTGCTCCGGGGCGGCGGGCCCGCCCGGGTGACGGTGCTCGACGCGCTGACCTACGCCGGGAACACCGACAACCTGCGGGAGGTGTGGGACCGCCCCGACTTCGCCTTCGTCAAGGGGGACATCCTCGACGAGGCCCTGGTGTCCGACCTCGTGGCGGCCCACGACGCCGTCGTGCACTTCGCCGCCGAGTCCCACGTGGACCGGTCGTTCGCGGCGGCGGGGAGGTTCGTGTCCACCAACGTCCAGGGCACCCAGACGCTGCTGGAGGCGGCGATGCGCCTCGGGGTGCGGAAGTTCGTGCACGTGTCCACCGACGAGGTGTACGGGCCGATGCCGTCCGGCACCGCGCGGGAAGGCGACCCGTTGCGGCCGACGACCCCGTACGCCGCGTCGAAGGCGGCCGGCGACATGGTGGCCGTGTCGTACTTCCACACCTACGGCGTGCCGGTGTGCATCACCCGTTCCTCGAACAACTACGGCCCCGGCCAGCACATCGAGAAGGTCATCCCCTCCTTCGTGTCCACGCTGCTCGGGGGTGGGCGCATCGGCCTGCACGGCAACGGCGAGCACGTCCGGAACTGGTTGCACGTGGAGGACCACTGCCGGGGCGTCGAGCTGGTGCTCCGCCACGGCGTGCCCGGGGAGGTCTACAACATCGGCGGCGGCACCGACCTGACCAACAACGAGCTGACCGCGCTCGTCCTGCGGGCGTGCGGGGCCGACTGGGACTCGGTCGACTACGTGGCCGACCGCCGGTCCAACGACATCCGGTACTCCCTGAGCTGGGAGAAGATCGCGAACGACCTGGCCTACCTGCCCGTCACCTCGTTCGCCGACGGCCTGGTGGAGACGGTGGACTGGTTCCGCGCGAACCCGGACCGGTGGGCGCCCACCCGGCCGAGGGCGAACGCGGACCGGCTCCCGGCGATGCGCGGGCCGGGGCCGGACGCGGGGTGAGGGGACCGGCCGACATACGGCGGACCGCTGACCGCGTCCGAGGCCCTGCCGGCGCGGTCGCGGTGCCAAGGCCCTGCCACAAGCACGATCGCGCAGGGTCGAGGCCCTGCCGGCGCGGTCGCGGCAGGGCCTCTGACGCGGTCAGCCGAGAACCCTGACCTCCGCGCCGATCCGGTGGGCCTCGCGCAGGACGGCGTCCCCCCAACGCCCCCACAGCTCCCCCAACCTCGGGGTGATGACGACGAGGTCGACGGAGTCGTCCGGCAGCGGGGTGCGAATCCCGATCGCGTGGCGCACCCCGTGCCCGGCCGCGGCGACCACCTCCGGGTCGAAGTCGAACAGCACCGCCGACGCCGGCCACGCCCGGAGGTCGCGGCCGCAGCCGAAGACCGCGACCTTCCGGCCGGCGGGCGCGGTGAACGGGTCGGCCGCCCCGCCGACGTCGGCCGAGCGAGACCTGTCGAGCGCGTCGAGGAAGAGCAGGTGCTCGTCCTCCACGTTCCACTCGTGGTCGACCACCAGCCCGGCCCGGGGCCGGGTGAACCAGGCCCACAGCAGCTCGACCACCGGTTCGGGGTGCAGGCGCAGGAACAGCAGCACGTTCGCGGCGTTGCTCTCCGGGTTCGACGAGCTGTCCTTGGGGTGGGGGGCCTCGACCGCCCAGGCGTCCCGGCTCACCTCGAAGCCCACCCCGTGGCGGAAGAGGCGGAAGGCGAGCTCCAGGTCCTCGCCGCCCCAGCCGCGGAACCCCTCGTCGAAGCCGCCGACCGCGTGGAAGTCCTCCGCGCGCACCGAGCAGTTCACCGACCAGAACCACTGCCACGGCACCGTGCAGCGGCCCAGGTCGAACCCGAAGCGCTCGAACGCGAGGTGGCGGGCGTCCCGGAAGTCGGGCGCGTCGCGGTGGTGGCGGACCAGCTCCTCGGGGGACGTCGGCCCCGCGCCGGTGGCCGGCGCCGGTTCGTCGGGCCGGTAGCCGAAGGTGTAGCCGATCACGGCCGCGGGCCTGCCGGGGTCGGACTCGTGGACGGCCAGGTGCGCGGCCAGGAAGTCCGGTCCGGGCACCACCCCGGCGTCGACGAAGACCAGCACCGGCGCGGTCGTGAGCCCGACCCCGGCGTTGCGGGCGGCGGCGGCCCGGAAACCGAGGTCCTCCTGGAAGGAGTACCGGACCCGCAACCGGTCGGCGAACCCCTCGACCACGCCGCGCGTGCCGTCCGACGAGCCGTCGTCGGACACGACCACCTCGAACTCGCTCGCGGGCACCCCCTGCCGCGTCAGGGCTTCGAGGGTGGCGCGCACCAGGGCCTCGCGGTCGTAGGTCGGGACCACCACCGCGATGCGCGGCCCGTTCGCGCTCTGCGACGACATCGTTCCCCCGGTCCTCACCCTCGACGCGCGCGGTCGGGCCGCGTCGCGTGCACGACGAACGTCCGGATCTCCTCCGGGATCAGCGGCGACGGCCGCGCGGCGACCTCGAAGCCCCGCGCGCGCAGCAGCGCGTCCACCTCGGCCAGCCGCCCGTCCAGGTCCTGCACCTCCAGCACGAGCCGGTCGATCAACGCCCACTGGCCGGGGTCGACCCCGCGCAGCACGTCCAGCTCCGCGCCCTCGACGTCGACCTTCACCAGGTCGACGCGCTCGCCGGCGGTGAGGAACGAGGACAGCCGCCGGACGGGCACGCGCACCGGTTCGCCGACGTAGTGCGAGCGCACGTGCTCCTCGGCGCCCAGCCGGGACAGCACCGCGATCTGGAGCTCCTTGTCCGCCGGGTAGCGGGTGGAGTTGCCGGGCGCGAGCGGGTAGTAGTGGAACAGCACCTCGTCCTGGTCCTCGCCGCCCAGGGCGCACTCCTCGACCACCACGTCCCGCAGGCCGTGGCGCGCCACGTTGCGGCGCAGCGCCCGCACCGGCGCGGGCATGGGTTCGAAGGCCCGGACGCGGGCCGCCGGGTGGTCGCGCTTGAGGAAGTAGGTGAACAGCCCGATGTTGGCCCCCACGTCGAGCACCAGCGCGTCGGGGCGCAGCCGGATGCCGTCGTAGCAGCCCTGGTCGAAGATCTCCTCGTACTGCCAGCGCGCCTCGTCCGCGTGCGGCGTCCAGAAGTCCAGGCCCTCGTCGAGGGGGATGTCCAGCAGGTCCGTCATGCGTGTCCTCCCGGGTGCGGCGGTCGGGTCCGCCGGGTTCACGGCGCGGCGAAGGTGGTGGTGGCGTCGAGGTAGCCGGTGGGGTCGGCGATCCCGGCGTCCCGGAACGCCTCGCGCCGCTCGTAGCAGGTGCCGCAGAGCCCGCAGTGCACCTCGCCGCCCTTGTAGCAGGACCAGCTCAGCTCCAGCGGCGCGCCCAGCGCGGCCCCGTGCGCGGCGATCTCGGCCTTCGTCCAGGCCATGAAAGGTGCCTGCACCTCCGGCGCGGGGAAGCCCTCGTTGGCCACCGCGACCAGCCCGCGCAGCGCCTCGACGAACGCGGGGCGGCAGTCCGGGTAGATGAAGTGGTCGCCGGAGTGCATCCCGAGCGCCACCACGCCCGCGCGGCGCGCGACCGCGATCGACACCGCCACGTTGGCCAGCACCGCGTTGCGGTTGGGCACCACCGTGGCGCGCATCGACTGCTCCGCGTAGTGGCCCTCGGGCACCTCCACCGCGCTGTCGGTCAGCGCGGAACCTCCCAGCAGCGCCCCGAACCCGCTCAGGTCCACCACCTGGTGGACCGCGTCGTAGTGCGCCGCGACCCGGCGGGCCGAGTCGATCTCGCGCCGGTGCCGCTGCCCGTAGTCCACCGTCACCGCGACGATGTCCTTGCGGAGTGCGGCGTAGTGCGCCATGAGGGTGGTGGAGTCCATGCCGCCGGACAGGACGACCACCGCGACGAACGGGTCCGACCGGCTCTCGTCGTGTTCCATCTGACCTCCTGGTGCGGGGTGGGCCGGTGCGCCCCCGGCGCCGGTGCGGCGGGGCCCGGCACCCGAGTGTGGTTCGCGGGCGGGGTCCGGCACATCACGGACGGGGCCGAGAGACCCGGACCGCGACGCCGAGATCCGCGACGCCGAGGTCCACGCCACCGGGAGCCACGCCACCGGCCGCCGCGCCGTCGGTGAGCAGCTCCCACACACCGGGGTGGCCCAGCACGTCCGGGAGGTCGTCGCGGCCGGTGATGTCGAGCTTGCGGTAGGCGCTGGACAGGTGCAGCTCCACGGTGCGGCGGGTGATCCGGCGGGCCGCCGCGATCGCCTTGTTGGTCAGGCCGCGCACCGCGTCGAGCAGGATCTCGCGCTCCCGGCGGGTCAGCGCCACCACCCCGCGCAGCGGCACGTGCTGCACCGCGTGCCCGCCCGCGGCGCGCAGGTGCCGCCGCGCCTGCTCGCCCAGCGCGACCGCGCCGCAGTGCTCCGCCCGCCGCACCGCCTCGGTCAGCGCGGTCACCGCGTCCTGGTGCCTGCCGGCCCGCGTGAGCAGCCGCCCCAGGTCGCAGTACGCCCGAGCCGGTTCCCAGCCGCCGGGGGCCTGCTGGAGCAGCGCGATGCCCTCGCGCAGGAGCCGCTCGCCCTCCGCGCCGCCGCGCACCCAGCCCCACACCCGCAACGCGCGCCCGCGCTCCTGCGGCGAGCCGGCGTCCTCGGCGTGGCTGACCTGCTCGGCCGCCGCCCGCGCGGCCTCCTCCGCCGAGCCCAGCGCGTCCAGCAGGGCGACCCCGTGCAGCCGCCACAGCAGCGAGCCGACCCGGGGCAGCTCCAGGGCCTCGTTGAGCGCGTGCAGCTCGGCCAGGTCCCGGCGGGCGCGGGGCGGGTCGCCCTCGGCGATGCGCAGCCGGGCGCGGACCAGCAGCACCTCCCGGTGGTACCAGGCGGGGCGCAGGGCACCCGCGTACCCGTGGTGCTCCAGCACCGCCGCGGCCCGCTCCCGGTCACCGCGGCTCAGCCACACGTCCGCGGCCAGCGCCACCAGGTTCGCCCGGACCGGGGCCAGCGCACCGGCCGTGCGGACCGGCAGCGCGTCGAGCCCGTCGGCCAGCCGCCGCCGCGCGGTGTCCAGGTCGCCGTCGGACACGGCGATCCTCCCGGCCACCAGCGCCAGGCCGGCGCGCAGGGCGGTGGACGGGCGCGGCACGAGCTGCCGGAGCCGCCGCACGCACGCCCTGGCCTCCTCGCGCTGCCCGCCTTCGACCAGCACGGCCAGGACCGCGATCAACGCCACCGGGTGCGGGGTCAGCTCGTCGAGTTCGCGGTCGAGCACCCGGTGCGCCCGCCGCAGCGCCTCGTCGGGGTCGCGGTCGAGCAGGTGCAGGCACAGCGCGCTGACCGCGACGACCGCCGGGTGCGGTTCCACCCCCGGGTCGGCGTCGGCCAGGAAGCGCTCGGCCAGCTCCACCGCCGTCGCGGGCGGGCTGTCCAGGACCGCCGACAGGAGGCGGTGCAGGTCGGACCAGCCCTGCGACTCGGTGCCGGTCACGGCCACCGCCACCCGGCGCAGCACGTCCTCCTCGGTGTCGCCGACCTGGAGGGTGCCGGCGATGCGGGCCAGCAGCCCGCGCCGGGTCGGCTCGTCCGGGGCCTGCCCGAGCGCGGCCACGGCCAGGTCCAGGCCCGCAGCCCGGTCGAGGCGCAGCCGGGTGTCGACCAGCTCCAGGCAGGCGTGGCCGCGCTCGTCGCCCGACGCGGCGCGCACGGCCGCCTCCAGGTAGCGCACGGCGTCCTCGTCCCGGTCGGCGGCGCGGGCCGCGCGCAGCAGGACCCCGGCCGACCAGTTCCCGGTCGGGGGCACCGTGGAGGCCACCAGGTGGTCCGCGACCCGGTCCGCCGGCGCGCCGCGCTCGTGCAGGTGGGCGGCCGCGGCGAGGTGCACGGCGTTGCGCGCCACGAGGGTCGTGGCGGCGGCGACGGTGTTGCGCAGCAGCGGGTGGCGCAGCACCACCGCGTCGTCGTCGGTCACGATCCCCATGCGGGCCAGGACGTCCAGCGCGTCCAGCGCGCGGTGCTGGTCGAGCCCGCTCAGGCGCACCAGCACCGAGGTGTCGGTGCCGCGGTGGCGGTCGACGAGGGCCAGCACCTCGACCAGCCCCCCGGCGTCGGAGTCGACCCGGTCCACCCAGTCGAGCACCCGCTGCACCACCTGCGGCAACACCGCCGCGCGCACCTCCAGGGGGGTGCGCGTGCCCTCCGGCCCGGCCGCCACCCAGGCCGCCAGCCCGACCAGCAGGAGGGGGTTGCCCGCGCTGAGCCAGTGGCACTCCGCCACCAGCCCGTCGGGCCGGCGCGCGCCCGTGCGGGCCTCGAACAACTGCCCGGCCTCGGACCGCGACAGCCCGCCCAGCGCCACCCGCCTGGCCCCGTAGAGCAGCTCCCCCAGCTCGGGCACGACCGCGCCCGGTCTCAGCGAGGCGACCAGCAGGACCGGCAGGTCGGAGCACGCGGCCAGCACGCGGTGCAGCAGCGCCGGCCCGCCGGTCCCGGCCTGGTCCAGGTCGTCCACGGTCACCACGAGGCAGGACCCGCCGGCCGACGCGACCACCGCCTCGCGAACCGCCGCCACCAGCCCGCAGGTCGGCTCCGCGCCCGTGGCACGAGCGTCGTGCCACGCCGCGCGCAGCCGTCGCGCCACCTCGTCCGGGCACAGCTCTGCCAGGTCGCGCAGCAGGTCGTCCACCAGGGCCGCCGGCCCGCGCCGGTCGCGCCACCGCCCGCTCAGGCGCACCGCCGCGTTGCCCCGGGCGAGGGAGTCGGTGGCGAAGGCGTCGAGCAGCGCGGTGCGCCCCATCCCGGGTTCGCCGGTCACGACGCAGGTGACCAGCCCGTCCCGCGTGCTGTCGGCGCGCGCCGAGGCCAGCGCGCCGAGCTGCGCCCGCCTGCCGACGAACACCGCGGGCGGCCGATCCCTCACGACGGGGTTCCGGGACGGGCCACCAGCACCGTCGCCTGGTCCCCGATGGCGTGCGAGCGGTGCCGGAAGTGGCGGTGCACGCGGGGCCGCAGGGCCTCGCGCATCTCCTCGACGCGGGGGTGCCCCTCGTACCAGAAATCGCCGAGCACGGCGCAGGCGGCGTCCACCCGCTCGTCGACGGAGGGTTCCGGGAAGTGCAGCGCGGCCTCCGTGCGGTGCAGCGAGAAGCGGCCGAACCCGGAGTCGGCGAACACCGCCGCGGCGGTCGCCAGCAGGTAGCCCTGGTGGTCGGGCTCCTCGCCGGCCAGGGGGACGCAGACCTCGTTGAGCACCGAGACCAGCTCGTTGTCCGGGGAACCGCCGATGAGCACCACCTTCGCGCCGGGGTCCGACGCGTCGCACACCCGCGCAATCTCCCGCGCGGCCCGCTCCGGGTCGTCCACGTACGGCAGGACCCAGGTGGCGTACACCGCGTCGAAGGCGCCGTCCTCGAACGGCAGCGACTCGGCGTGCCCGGGGTGCACGTCGACGACGCCGTGGCCGGAGTCCTGCAACGAGGCCACCCGGTCGGCGTGGGGCTCGACGGTCGTGCACCGGCCCACCTGCGCGGCCACCGCGCGGGCGATCTCCCCGGTGCCGCCGCCGACGTCGAGCACCCGCCGGTTGTCGGCCACGGCGGCGCGGATGATCGCGACCTCCTCCCCGCGTTCGAGCCTGGTCACGAAGTTCACCCACCCGTCCCGGCCCAGGCCGTGCGGACCGCGGTAGCGGGTGGGCATCCGGTCCGCGGGACCGCACCACGGGTGCTCCCTGACCTCCGTCGCGGTCAGGCCCCGGGTCGGCGCGGACAGAACTGGTTCCCTCGTCGTCACGGTGTCTCCAGGTGTGGGGAGGTTCGACGGTTCTCCGGCGCGCACACCGCATCACTGCGCGCGATGGGGTTGGCGCCGGATTCGAGACCGATATTTTCACAACTACTTAATGGAGTATGCGGTGTCAATGCCGGGCAGCACCTGAGCGGCTTCGCGAAATTCGTGGATCCCGCCGGCCGCACCCTGATATACTTCCTCCCCCGCCGTCGTGAACCACATCTACCAATCGACTAGCCCGGCCGGAGCAGGGAAAATGCCGTCCACCGGCCCCTCGATCCGCAGTTTCGGCAGGCCGGCCGCCGAATTTCCCGCTCGGCCGGAATTACCGTTGACGTAATTGTGGCGCACCACTGCGGCACCAAGGCTGCCCTTTGAGGCAAAACAGCCCTGCCCGGATCGAGCGGTGTGATCATGGGGCCAATGAATTGAGACACCGAAACCACGACCGGCGGCCGTTCGTGTGGTCTTGCGGCGATTCCCCGCGATCCGCGGTGCGGAACCGCTGTGCACGTCCGCAGGGGGTGTGGTCGTGCGGTTGTGCTTGCCGGGTGAGGTGGCCGTCCACGTGGACGGCCGGTAGGCGCGTCGGGCCGGTCCCGGCCGCCGCCGCTTGCAGCCCTCGCCCCGCCCCGACCCCAGGGGCGCGGGCCACCCTTTCGGCCCATCCGCCTTCCGTGATTCTGACTGTGCGTAGCTTGGTGTTGCTGCGTTGGAGTGACCCTCTTCACCGGCGTGCGGTTCACGGATGCGGTCATTAGTTTCGGACGTGCCGGTGCCCGAGGGTGCGCCGGGTGTGTGCCGGACGCCGGGGGTGTCCGGTTCCGTGAGGGGGAATCGTTGTGAGACGCAGTCTTCTGCGTGGTTCTGCGCTGCGCGCGTTCGGCAGCACCGTGATGGCCGTGGCGCTGGCGGCGGGTGTGGTGACGGGTGTGGCGGAGGCCCAGCCCGCAGCGGGTGAAGTGGTGCAGGCGCCGCAGACGTGGACGCCGCCGGCGGAGGTGAACCGGACTCCGACGGGCGGCCTGCCGCCCGAGGTCCCGGCCGCGCGGGAACAGGGGCAGGTCGGGACCAGGACGGTCCAGTGCAGCTCGTCGGGCGACCGACCGGGTGCGCTGCCCTCCTACCCGATGGAGCGCCACCGCATCAGCGACCGCCTGGAGTTGGCGGTCAACCTGAACAACGGCAACCTGCTCGTCATCGCCCGTGACCTGACGCTCAAGGGCACCGGGATGAACCTGTCGATCGACCACGTCTACAACAGCAACAACTGGGGGACCAACGGCTTCGACAACTGGCAGTTGAACACCGGCCGCGGCGTGTACCTGTCCCTGTGGGACAGCGGCTCGGTGGAGATGCACGGCCCCAACGGCTACTGCGTGCTGTTCAGCCCCAACACCGACGGCAGCTACAAGCGCGTGCCGGGCCTGAACGCCGCGCTGACCAAGGGCTCCGACGGCACGTTCACCCTGGTGTTCGACTCCTCGCAGGAGAAGTGGCGCTTCAACGCCAACGGCTGGCTGCTCTCGCAGTCCGACCGCAACGGCAACACCAACACCATGGCCTACACGGCCGACGGCAACACCGCCTCGATCACCGACTCCCAGGGGCGGGTCACGACCTTCGGCCACAACTCGCACCGCATCAGCTCGATCACCGACCCGGCGGGGTTGACCTTCGGCAACTTCACCTACACCGGTGACAAGCTCACCGGCTACACCGACCGCGACGGCAAGGTGGTGTCGCTGACCTACCACGGCACCACGCGCCTCAAGTCCATCACCGACCCCCGTGGCGGCACTTACACCATCGGCTACACCGACGACTACCGGGTCTCGTCCTTGACCAAGCCTCTCGCCGGCGGGACGACGGCCACCACCACCTACGCCTACGACCGGCCCAACCGCAAGACCACGGTCACCGACGCCAACGGCAACCCGGCGGTGCACGAGTTCGACGACAAGGGCCGCCAGATCAAGGCCACCGACGCGCTCGGGCACGAGCAGTCGCGGACCTGGACGGCCAACAGCGACGTCAACACCACCACCGACAGCCTGTCGCACTCCACGACCTACTCCTACGACCCGCTCAACAACCTCATCGGCACCCAGTTGCCGACCGGCGCGAAGAACGTCGTGGGTTACACCAGTTCGGCGCACCCGCACCTGCCCACCCAGGTCACCGACGCCTCGGGCAACCAGGCCACCCGCGAGTACGACACCCGCGGCAACCTGACCAGGACCCGCTCCACCGGCCTGAACGCCGACATCGAGACCTACACCTACGACAACCGCGGCCTGGTCACCACGCGCAAGGACGGCAAAGGCGCGACGACGACCTACACCTACGACACCGCGGGCAACCTGACCAAGGCCGCCCCACCCGCGCCCGCCGGCGCGACCACCTACACCTACGACTCGCTGTCGCGGATCACCAGCGTCACCGACGGCAACGGGGTCAAGATCGACTACGGCTACGACAAGCTCGACCGCGTCGTGTCGGCCGAGCACGGGGCGACCGTGGTGCAGGCCAACGACTTCGACGCCAACGGCAACCTCACCTCCACCCGGGTCCCCGGCGTCACCCGGACGCTGGCCTACGACCCGCGCAACCAGCTGACCAAGGTCACCCGCGGCACCGAGGTGGTGTCCTACACCTACGACGAGGTCGGCAACCTCAAGACCCTGACCACCCCGACCGGCACCGCGACCTACGCCTACGACGTCGCCGACCGGCTGACCTCGTTGGCCGACGCCTACAGCGGCACCACGACGTTCGGCTACGACAACGCCGACCGGCGCACCACCACGAACTTCCCCGGCGGCGCGGTGCAGACCACCGGCTACGACAACGCCGGGCGCCACACCTCCATCACCGTCACCAAGCCCGGCGCGGAGCTGCTCAAAGCCACCTACCGCCACACCCGCCCCGACGGCAGCGACACCGACAAGCTCCAGTCCAAGACGATCAAGGGCGTCACCACCGACTACACCTACGACGGGCTGGGCCGCCTGACCAAGGCGGGCACCGGCTCCTACACCCTGGACAACGCCGCCAACCTGCTGTCCGGCGAGGGCCGCACCTACACCGTCAACGCCGCCGACCAGTACACCAGGTCCAACGAGACGACGGTGGCCTTCGACGGCGCGGGCAACTACGAGTCCACCACCAACCCCGACTCCGCTGTCACGCACAGCCCCACCAACCAGCTGCTCACCGGCAACCTGGGCACCACCGAGGTGCTCGACTTCCGCTACGACACCAGCGACCAGACCCAACCCCGCACGGTCACCGAGACCCTCACCAGCGGCACCACGACCACGCACGTGTTCACCCGTACGGCGCTCGGGGTAACAGAGACCGTGGACAACGGGACGCGCTCCAGCTACACCCGCGACACCGAGGGCCTGCTCGTCGGCCTGAAGGACAAGGTGGGTTCACGCTACGGCGCGATCACCGACCACCAGGGCAGTGTCCTGGCGCTGGTCGACACCAACGGCAACCTCGCCGCGGAGTACAGGTACACCCCTTACGGCGCGGTGACCGCCACCGGCGCTGCGGCGGCGTCCAACCCGTTCCGCTACCTGGGCGCCTACCAGCTCCAGCGCGGCCACTACCTGCTCGGCTACCGCGTCTACGAACCGAGCTACGCCCGCTTCTTCTCACCCGACCCGACCGGCCAGGAACCCAACCCGTACAACTACGCGGGGGGCGACCCGATCAACAACAGCGACCCCACCGGCGGGAGCTTCAGCTCGAGCGGTGGTGCCACCATCGGCGGCGGTGTCGGCGGGCTCGCGGCAACGGCATTCGTCACCGCCGCCTGCGGCACCGGCGTGGGATGCCTGCCGGCCTTCGCGCTCATGGGCGGCTTCCTGGGCGGAGCCGGAGCGGCGATCGGGTCCCAGGTGGCCGGCGGAACGCAGAGCGACGTTTCCACCGATGGCTTCTGGGGCGTTGTAGGCGGGGCGGCGTTCACCTCACTGGGCGCCGGGTTGGGCAGGCTCGTCAAGCCCGCACAACAATAGTTTCGCCACATCGCAGGGGGTCCTCCGGTGGTTCACGCGGTCACTCCGGAGGACCCCCCGCGCGCGGCACCGTCGTCAGCCGAGGACGGACCCGTCGATCCCGAGGAGGGTGTCCCGTGGTTGTGAAGCGCCTGCTGCTCGGAGCGTTCTGGCTCGTGCTGCTGATCCTCGCCGTCGTCTTCCGGCACGAGGCACCCGGTGCGCTACCGGCCGTCCTGGCCGGAGGACTGATCCTGCTCGGCGCGGGAACGGTCATGCGCGCCGTCGAAAAGCGGAAGAACCGGTCCCCGGGTCGCTGATGACGGCGACGGCGGGCGCGTTCGACGGCGGCGCTGCTCGGGCGCTCACACGACGGTTGACCGGCGAGGTCCACCTCCCTCCGGTCGCCGGGGACAAGGCGTACTCCAGTCGCGCCAACCGGAAGAAGGGCCGCCGGCTCCAGGCAGCCCTAGTGGTGCGCGAGCCGGTAGCCGCTCCACCCGGAGCCGACCTGCACGGCCACGGCGAAGCCGCCGGTGCCGTTGCCGAGCCAGCGCCACAGGGTGTTGTCGTCGGTGCGCACGGCGACGAGGTCCGCCTTGGCGTCACCGTTGATGTCCATGACGTTGAACGGACCGAATCCGCCCCACCCGGAGCCGACCTTCCGGCTGCTCGAGAACGTCCCGTTGCCGTTGCCCTCCCAGAAGTAGAGCTCGCCCGCCGCGTTCGTCCCCCACAGGTCACCGTCGCCGTCACCGTCGGCGTCACCGCCCGCGAACTCGGGGAACGTCGCCCAGCCCTCACCGACGAACGCCCGCTCGGAGAACGCGCCCCTGCCCTTGCCCGGGTACCAGTACAGCCTGTCGCCGTCGCGACCGACGACGTCGGCGCGGTTGTCACCGTTGACGTCGAGCACCGCGAACCACTCCACCGTGTGCCAACCCGAGCCGATGTCGGGTATGCGCTCGAACGTGGCCTGACCGGAGTTGTGCCAGTAGTGCAGCGACCCGTCCGCCTTCGTCGCGAGGATGTCGGCGGAACCGTCGGCGTTGGTGTCACCGACACCGATGCGGTTGTACGGCGACCACCCCGGGCCGATGTCGCTGGAGCCGCCGAACGTCCCGGTGGCCGTGCCCGGGTAGATGCGCAGCGTGCCATCGGGGTCGACCGCGAGCAGGTCGTCGTACTTGTCGCCGTTCACGCTCTCGGCGGCGAGGCTGCGCGGCGTGGACGTCCACCACGTGGTCTGCTTGCGCGCACCCGCCCAGCTGAAGCTGAAGTGGATGTGGTCGGTGTGGGGGTTGGCGCCGGTGTAGGTCTGCCAGCCCTTCGACGACTCGTACGCCCGCCAGATCTGGTGGTTCCAGATGATGTACATGATGCCGAACCGGCGGACCCTCGCATGGGTGTTGCCGTGCTGGTCGGTGGCGAAGAGCCAGTTGAGCACCTCGGCGGCCTGCGCCTTCTGCGTGGCGTTGGTCGCGTCGAACCAGGCGTCGAGCGCGCGGCCCTCCTTGTGCTCGCTCTGCCCACCCTGGTCGCACTCGCGGCTGATGCCGCCACCGCGCCCGTACTCGGCCGTCAGGATGTCGCGGAACCCCACGACGCCCGGCTTGGCGTCCGGGTCGCACGTCGACTGCCCCACGTACTGGGCGTAGGCGTCGATCGCCGACCCGAACGCCGGCGCGGGCAACGCCGCCGACGCGGGCGGCGTGAGCAGGACCACCATCATGACGGCGGCGCCCAGTACTGCGAAGAACCTTCTCATCATTCCCTCCCTTTTGCGCGACCGGCGGCTGACCGATGCCGCGCACGAGACGATCCCGACCGCCAACGACCTGGACCTGCACGGGAACAAGACCTTGAGAACGCACGGAATCCACTCCTGTGGCAACCCTGCGAGCGCACCCCGCTGTCACGCACCACAGTCGACGTGGTCTTACCCGGATAGAGCCACGCGAAATTCCGTCTCATGACGAAGATGCGGAATCGCAGGTGCGGGTGATCGACCGCAACACCGGCAGACCGTGCGCTTCCCCGAAAGCGCACAGGGATTGCGGAGGCCCCCCTCGCGACGCCCGACGGTCGGGCAGTCACCCCATACTGGGCGGTGCCCTTATGTCGAACAATCTGCCGTTCGAGTGAAGCAGTCACAACCTCTGGGTTCTACGCCCGCAACATCACGGCGGCGGCCAGCTTCAAGGTTCCCGACCTTGAATCACCCCGCCTGCACCCTGATCCGCCTTGTCGGAGAAGGTGGCGGCGAGCAGATCAACTTCTTCCCGGACGTATCGACAGGCGGTGCTGGAGGAGATGCCGAATCCGGCGGCCAAGCGGGCGGGCGTGTTCCCGGTCGGGGCGTCGGATCTTGGTCGACTGCCGCATCCGGAACACCGGACACCCGGGCGATCACGCGTCGGTGGGCAGCCATTCCTCCCGGTACCCGGGGTGATCACGGAACGACACGGACAGCCTCCGCAGAAGGCTTTCGGCCAGTAGGCGCTCATCGGCCACACCCGTGTACAGGTCCAGCGTCGAGACGAGTTCCTCCAGGACACCGCTGTACCCGTCGTACAAAGCCCGGAAGCCACCGGTGCCGACCTCGGACGCCCCCACTCCCTGCCCGTGTTCGTGAGCGAGCTGGTCAAGTCTGGCACGCAACCACTCGGCGAGATCCTCCACGACGGATACCGTACGCCCGTTCGAAGCCGGTGATGGAGCGGCTGCTCAACGCGGCGAGTTGGGATGTCGACGGCATGCGGGACGATTTACGAGCGCAGCGGCAGTGCTCCGGCACCGCAGGCCGGTGGAGAACCGCCAGGTCGGAGTGTTTCTCGCTTACGCCACAACGGCAAGCCACACCCTGATCGACCGGGAACTCCGCCTGCCCAGGTCCGGGACCGCCTACCGTGCCAGGTGCCGGGCAGCGGCCGTCTCGGACACGGTCCCCTTCGCCACCAAGGCGACCCTCGCCCGCCGCACGCCGGAACGGGCGTTCGCGGCAGGTGTCCCGGCCCGGTGGGTGACTGCCGACCCGGCGAAAACGGGTAGCGCCCGCCGACGGCCTTGGTCGACAGTGGGGTGGTGCGGCTGGACGACGGGGAGGGCCTCCTCGCGGGTTACGTGACCGGCCCGGCGGCCGCGACCGAGGCGACCGCCGCGGCGCTGGTGCGGGCGGACAGCGCGCGCGTCGTCGTGCTGGTCGAGGGCGTCAGCGACCAGATCGCCGTCGAGACCCTCGCCGCACGGCACGGGCGCGACCTGGAGGCCGAGCAGGTCGTGGTGCTGCCCGTCGGCGGCGCCCACGGTGCCGCCCGCTACCTGCGTCGGTTCGGCCCGCGGGGAACCGGAGCACGGCTGGCCGGCCTCTGCGACGTCGGTGAGGCGCACGTGGTCGGCCGCGGTCTGGCCCTGGCCGGTCTCGGCGCGCACGGTTCGCGGGAAGACCTGGAGCGGTCGGGTTTCCACGTCTGCGTCGAGGACCTGGAGGACGAACTCATCCGCGCCGCCGGGCCGACGCGGGTGATCGAGGTCTTCGCGGCCCACGGGGATGTCGGCGCGTTCCGCAAGATCCAGCGGCAACCCGCGTGGCGGGGGAAGGACGAGGCGGCCCAACTGCGCCGCTTCCTCGGCTCCGGCTCACAGCGCAAACTCCGCTACGCCCGCCTGCTGACCGAGGCGATCGCCCTGGACCGCGTGCCGCGACCGCTCACCGGTCTGCTCGACGCCATCTGATCCGGTCGTGGGTCGGGACCGGACGCCGAACCGGTCACGGGGTGATGATCTCCAGCACCACCTGGCCGTACAGGGCGGACAGGGTGCCCAGACCCAGGTTGCACAGCAGGATGTTGGTGCTGGGGTAGATGATCGTGTGCACGAACGTCGCTCCCGCGAACACCCCCGAGGTGACCGTGCCGGTCGTGACCACGGTCAGGGCGAGGCCGCTCAGGCTCGACACGTTGTTGCCGGACAGGGTGGACGTCTCGCCGGTGTTCCAGGTGATCGGGATGGTGATCGCGTTCGCGCCGAGCAGGCTCAGGCAGGTCGCGCCCTGAGAGGTGCCCGTGGCGCTGGAGTGGCCCGAGGTGATGTCCGGGCGGGTGGCCGAGACGCACGGGCCGTACTGCCGGGACACCGAGAGCGCCATGGTCTGCGGGGAGTTGGTCGCGGGCGGGTCGAAGAGCAGGCTCGCGCTGCTGGGCGGGGTGCACGTGAGGTCGAGGCCCACGGCGGCGGCCGTGCCGGGTGCGACGAGCGGGATGGACGCGACGGTCATCAGGACGGCGGCGAGGACGGAGGCGACTCGGGACATGGCGGTTCCCCTTTCCGAACACGAATTCCGCAGAAATGCGGATTCGATGGTGTCGGCATTGATCTATCGCGCACCCCGGGGCTTCGTTACCGCGATTCCCGCACCCGCCTCCGCTCCCCGTCAGCCGGCGGGCCGAACCCCGGTGGCGTCGACGACGCCCGTCTCCACCGAGGTGAAGCTCAGGACGGTGCCCGGCGGGTAGCCGTCGGCGTCGCTCGTGGCGGTCCGGCGCTCACCGATGAACCGGCCGGTCGCCGGGTCGATGATGATCTCCTGCCGCACGTGGCCGTCGTCCAGGCCCAGGGCGGTGCCGATCCGGCCGTCGACGTTGGCCTGCCGGTCGGTGACCTCCAGGCCGGGAACCCCCGTCATCGCCCGGTAGAGGGCAGCCCGCACGTCCTTGCCGACCAGGCCGCTGCGCAACGCGTCGGCGACGTAGACCAGCAGCTGGTCGTGGCGCCTGCCGTCGGGGATGTCGTCCTCCAAGCGTTCCAGCAGCGCGTCCGGGTCGGTGGGCAACCCCGCCTGCCACTCGGCCGTGGGGTGGCTCCAGCTGCCGGGCACGCGGCACTGGCGCTCGGGCTCGACGTCGAAGTCACCGCAGCGGGCGCGCTCGTCGCCCTCGGGCCAACCCCCCCGGGGCCAGGTGTTCCCGGTGGGCACGCCGGCCGCCCGCGCCTCCTCCTCGGTGCCGAGCACCCACCTCTGGTTGCCGGTGACGTCGCGGCGCAGCAGCCACTCCCCGGCGGGGTCGGCCGGGACCCAGGTCTCCAGCAGGTTCTCCGCGAGCCGGGCGAACTCCCGGCCGTCCACCGACGCCGACGCCATCCACCAGGCCCGGGTGGCGACGTAGCGGTAGCGGCCCGGCCCGACCGGCTCGTCCACCGCGCCGATCGCCCCGGCCGCCGCCCGGTCCAGGGCGGCCACCGCCTCCGCGCTCGCCGGCGCCGAGCCGCCGAACGGCACGGTCTGGGCGACCAGGGCCCCCGCCACCAGCACGCCCACCGCCGCCGCGCCGACCACCAGCCGCCGTCCCGACCACCCCGCCGGTCGACGCGCCGACCACTGGCCCGACCACCCCGCCGACCGCCGTCCCGGCCATCCCGCCGATCGACGCGCCCGCGCCGGGGCCTCGTGCGGTAGGACCGCACCCGGCGGGACCGCGCCCGCCCGCCGGTCGGCCGCACGCCCCTGCCCGGCGCTGGTCAGCAGCGCCGTCCGGGCCCGGCCGATCACCCGCTCGTCGGTGCCCACGTCGGCGTTGAACTCCGCCAGCGCGACGTCCAGTTCGTCCTCCGCCCAGGTGCGGTGGATGTTGTTCTCACTCATCGCCGGTCCTCGAATCCTCGGTGTTCGACGCGTGGGCGCGCAGCCGCGTGCGGGCCCGGTGCAGGCGGGAGCGGACCGTGCCGACCGGGATGCCGAGCGCCTCGGCCACCTCGTTCGAGTCCAGTCCCGCCCAGCTGGTCAGGAGCAGCACGTCCCGATCACCGGCCTCCAGCGCGGCCAGCGCGCCCGCCAGCCGCACGGCCCGCGCCGAGGCGTCCACCCGGGCGGCCACCCGGTCCTCGTGCCCCTCGCCCCCGGCGACCGACCCGACCGACCGGGCCGCCGCCCGCAGCCCGCGCACCTCCTGCCGCAGGTGCCTGCGCAGCAGGTTGGTCGCGATCCCGTACAGCCAGGACCGCGCGGTGCCGCGCCCCGGGTCGTACCCGGCCCGCGTCCGCAACGCCACCAGGAACGTCTCGCCCACCAGGTCGTCGGCCAGGTCACCGACCCGCCGGGCCAGGTAGCGGTGCAGCGGCCGGGCGTGCCGGTCGAACAGCACCTCGAAGGCCGGGGCGGGCTGTGCCCCGGACAGGTCGGGCCGGTCCTCGGCCTCGTCGTCGCCCCCGTCGTCGGCCACTCGGCCCCCGGCGGTGCGCTCGCTCGTCATCCTCACACCCGCTGTTGCCCGCAGCGGCCCTCCGCGTTCACGGGCACCCGCCTCGTACCGACCGAGTTCAGTCGTCGAACCGCACCTTGACCCAGGTGGTGGTGCTGCCGGCCAGCGGCACGACGCCCCACTGCTCGCTCAGCGCCTCGACGATCAGCAGCCCGGCCGCCGGCACCGGGTCGACAGCCCCGCCGGTGGCCCGGTTGCGGAGCCTGATCGTGAGCGTCCCGGTCCCCCGGTCCAGCACCAGCTCCAGCACGTAGCGGGGCAGGCCGTGGCGCTGCGCGTTGTCCAGCAGCTCGACCACGATCAGCCCGACCCGCAGGACGTCGTGCTCCGGCCAGCCGGCCAACCGGTCGCGCAACCACAGCGCGACCTGCTCCCGCGACAGCGCCCTGTCGTCCCGGATCAGCAGCAGGGCGGTGTCGTAGCCGGCGCTGTCGTAACCCGCGCTCATCGTCTCCCCTGGTCCGCCCCGGGGCGGTGGGGACGCGTGGCTGCGGCTTCTCGGGGCACGGCATCGAGTCTGCCACCGACATGTCCCGTTGCACCTGACGATCACCTTGCGCCACCCGGTCGCACCACGGGCACGTGATCGGGCGGACCGGGCCCGCCTCACCCGGGGCAGCGGGTGCAGCGGTGCGGGCCGATCGCGCGGTCCCGGCCGCGCCAACCGGTGCCGATCGCCTCCGACCACAGGACAGTCCACGGCCGGCGCGTGTCGCCCTCGTAGGCGCGACCGCAGCTGTCGCAGATGAGGAGCAGTGCCACGGGGTCCTGCTCACCGGGTATGGCGGTCACGGTTACCGGCCGTCGTCTTCCTCGGTGGCGGCCCGGGGCGGGGTCCCGGAACAGCGGCGCGCCCTCACCCGGCGCCCCACCGCCGGGCAGCCGCCCTCGCGGACGCGCCCACCCCCGCGACCACCACGACGGCGCCGGTGACCGCCTCGTTGACAGCCGCGATCCCCACCTCCGGGGAGCGTCCCGCGAACGGCGCGACGACCAGCCACGCCCCGACCAGCAGCAGGACGGGCCCCAGCCACGGCGTCTCCCGCGGCGCCATGGCGTGGACCAGGGAGCACACCGCCACCGCGAAACCGGCGAGCACGCCGTGCCAGCGGGGGTCGAAGTCGCCGACGGCGGTCTGGTAACCCAGCGCGAAGGGGGCCATGAGCAGCCACAGGCCGGCGAAGAAGCCCAGCACGACCCCGAGCGAGACCACCGCGTCCCACCCGGGCCCGCGCCGCGCCGCCGCACCGCGGCCCGTCGCGGGCGACCGCGTTCCCACGGACGTCACGGCGTCCTCCTCCCCCTGCACCGATGGCGGCCGCACGCCGTTGCGCGGCCTCCCCCGATCGTGGCACCGTCCGGCGGCGGTGGACCTGACGCTTGTCTTGCGATCGCACCGCCACGGGGTCGGTCGGCCCGCCCCCGGAAGGGCTCAGGCGCCCGCGCACCTGCTCGGGCCGACGACCGCGGACGTGACGGGGACGGTCACCCTCAGTTCACCTGAGCGGGCGAAGCCGAACTCCACGGTCACCGTCGAGCCGACCGTGACCCCCTCCCCCAGGTCGACCAGCACGACCCGGTAGTCCGTGCCCGCACCGCCGCCGGGCACCACACCGTCCTCCAGGGGCAGCGTCGCCACCGGTTCGGCGGCGCCGTCGCAGTCGCGGTCCCAGCGCAGCTCGACCTGCCGCGCCTCGTCGCTGCCGACCGAGACCAGCTCGTCGTCCGCGCCGTGCTGGGCGAAGACCCTGAACCTGACCACGGCGTCGTCCCCGGGCCGCAACGGCGACCCGCCCTCGGTCACCGCCGGGGCCACGCGCAGCACGACGTCGCCGACCCGGCCCCGCACGCCGGTGCCGGCGGCCGAGCCCAGCCCCCCGGCGATGACCACCAGGCAGAGCCCGATGCCCACCGCACCGGTCCCGATGCGCGTCACGACGTCCGGCATACCCGATCGGGCCGCCCGGTGGGGGGTCGCCGGCGAGCTGTCAGGTGATCGCAAGGTGGCGGCCGCCCGGGACGAGGCGCGCTCGGCCGGCTTCGGCCCGCAGCAGCCGACGATGGCCGGGTGGCGCGGGCGGTGGTGTTCGCGGCCGGCGGTGCTCGCGGCCCGTCCGGGGCGCGCGGACCATCCGCGCGCCGGCCGGCCGACCCGTCATCCGGCCGCACCACGCGCGACCCCGTCACCGGCAGTCCGTTGTGGACCGGCGCACGGGTGACCAACTGTTCACCGGCTGTTCGCGCCCGAGCCCCGCCACAACACGTAGCGGAATCACGATACTTCGGTCCGCCGCAGTTCGGTTCAGGATCGGAGCCGCCAGGATGTCGCACCACCACCACGGCCACACCCACGAGCACCACCACGAGGAGGTCGAGGGCAGCTGGCGCGACGCCGAGGACGACCGGCCGCTGTCGGTGGCCCGCCGCAGGTTCCTGACCGGGTTGGGCGCGGCCGGGGTGGCCACGACGCTCGGTTCGCTCCCGGCGCACGCGCACGACGACCGCCCGCCGCACCCGGTGAACCCGTGGCACGGCCGGTCCCGCTGGTACGCGGGTGACCACCACATCCACACCAGGTACTCCTCCGACGGCCAGTACGAGGTCGCCCAGCAGGTGGCCAAGGCGCGCGAGCACGGCCTCGACTGGGTCGTCATCACCGACCACGGCGGGGTCGCGCACGAGAAGCTGTCGATCGACCAGGTCGCGCCGGACATCGAGCGGGCCCGGCGGGCGCACCGCGACGTGCTGGTCTACCAGGGGCTGGAGTGGAACATCCCGGGCGCCGAGCACGCCACCGTGTTCCTGCCGCCCGGTCGGTCCACGGTGGACATCCTGCGGGCGTTCGAGGCGGCCTACGACGGCGGCGTGCTGTCCACGCCGGTCGCCCAGGGCGGCACGGGCCTGCTCACCCGCTCCACCTCCGCCGACGGCGAGCCGTACGCGCTGGCGGCGCTGCGGTACCTGGAGGCGCAGGTGCTGTCCGGCCGCACGGAGATCGCGCTGATGTTCGCCAACCACCCAGCGCGGCGCGGGGTGGACAGCCCGCACGAGATCCGGGGCTGGCGCGACGCCGCGCCCGGTGTGGCCGTGGGCATGGAGGGCGCGCCCGGCCACCAGGCGGCGGGCATCCGGCGCGAGGCGGGCGGGCGCGGCGGCGCGCGCGGCTACTACGACGGCTCGCCCAACCAGGACAGCTTCCCCGGCTACGCGCCCACCGCCACCGAGAACCCCTACCGCACCTACGGCGGGTTCGACTGGATGACCGCCAAGGTCGGCGGCCTGTGGGACTCGCTGCTGGCCGAGGGCCGGCCGTGGTGGGTGACGGCCACCTCCGACGCGCACCAGGTGCACCTGGACACGCACACACCGGGCAGCGGCGACCACAACGCCACCGGCAGCCGCGGCAAGCCCGTGGACACCGGCAAGCCCCAGGTCTACGGGGACTACTGGCCCGGCTTCTACAGCTCCACGCTCGTCGGCGCGGATTCACAGTCCTATGTGGACATCATGCGCGGTATGCAGGGCGGCCGCGTGGTGGCCGTGCACGGCCGCGTGGTCGACGGGCTGAACCTGCGGGTGCGCTCGCTCGGCGGGGGCGACAACCGGGGCGTGACGATCGGCGGGCGCACGTTCGTCCGGCGCGGCGACTCGGTGGAGGTGGGAATCGAGGTCGACCTGGCCCGGGGCGCGAACTTCGGCGGCGCGGTGCCGCGCCTGGCGAAAGTGGACCTGATCGCGGGCCCGGTCACCGGTCCCGCCAGCGACCGCGACGCGCTCGCCGCGCCGCTGACCCGGGTCGTCAAGACCTTCGAGGTGGCCCGCACCGCGCGCGGCACGGTGCGGTTCACGCACACCTTCCGCGACGTGGGTTCCGCGTTCTACCTGAGGCTGCGCGGCTCGGACGGCAACCGGCTCACCTCCGACGGCGGCCCGGTGATGGACGTGATCGGCGACGCGGACCCGTGGTCTGACCTGTGGTTCTACGCGAACCCGGTCTTCGTCGACGTCGTCTGATGGTGTGGCTCGACGCCGTGCCCGCACTGCCCGGCGGGCACGGCGCGGCGCACCGGGACGCGCTGCTGCTGGCCGCGCTGGACTCGTGCGCGACGGCGGACCTGGTGTTCACCCGGGTCGACCGCAGCGGCCCGGTGGCGGTCACCGCGGTGTCCGCGCGCGTCACCGGCCCGTTCGAGGTGGCCGCCGCGGCGGCGGCGCTGGGCGGCCCGGTGACCGTGACCGACTCCCCCGCCCTCGACCGCTGCGTCCGGTTCCCGGGGCAGGCCGCGCTGACCGGGACGCACCCGGCCGGCGAGGTGGTCGCCTCGTCGGCGATCGACCGCGTCGTGGGCGTGGGTGTCCCGGTCTCGCCCGGCGACCCGGTAGAGACGCTGGGCTTCCTGCGCCCGGTCCACCGGGACGGGGCGCTGGTGCTGCTGGTGGAACCGGCCGTGGGCGGGGTGCTGCGGCCGATCGAGGCGGAGGACCCGCACGAGTGCTGCGGCGGCGCGCACTGACGGTGCGCTTGTCGTCGCACCCGAGACAGGACCAAACTACGCCGGGCAATCCACGGCAACAGCCCGTTCGAAGCGCTCGACAGTCCTTCACGACGGAGGACCGGTGATCGATTCGAGCGGGTGGCGCGAGCTCACCCGCCGCGGTGGGTGGGTTGTGGCCGGACCGCGAGCCCGACCGCCTGCAAGCCACGACGACCGGTCGGCACGACCACCACCCGCCGAGTCGGCGTACGCGGGCCCGGCCGCGACCACCACCACGACGATGCGACGACCTCAGGGGAAGTTCTGCTGCGGGGTCCGCACCTCACCGAGGAACGTGCCGGAACAGTTGTGGACGCGCCACACAGCGCGTGCGGTCTGCCCCGACACCCTCGAAACCCCATGCGAGGACCGGACGACGTAGCCAGTACCGTAAACGATGGAAAATCCGTCATCCAGCAAATTCCCGTTCAACAGCCAATTGCGGTCGATCTGCAAGCAGGAGTTGCCGCCCAGGCTGTTGATGTACCCATCAACCAGGATGGACGAGGCAGATCCGCTGTAGCTGATGCAGGGCCGGACGGAGGTTCCTCCCGGGTTGCCCGTGGTGCACCCGCCACCGCTCGCAGCGCTTGCCGTTCCAGGAAGAGCGATCGAGCACACCATCAACGCGCCAACCGTCGCGATCGCCGTGAGCATCCTTTTGCCGATCATCCACATCTCCTTTCCCTGCCGCCTGTGCCAAGGCCCGACGGTCTGCCGCGGTCGGGCTCCGGTACCCCGGTTGAAGACTGCCGGCAGGCCGCCGGTTCCTTTCCGCCCTGATCGGCATCCCATCGGGTGATGAACGGGCCTCCGTACGCCGGTGGCGGGCATGGACGTGGTCTTCTTGCCGGAACGCCGAACCAGAGGCGCCCTGTCGAGGTCGGATCCTGGGCCAGGCACACCGGCAGCGGGCCGCCCTCCCGCCATTGCGAGGTTCCGCAGGCGCGGACTGCACTTTGCGGGCCGAAGCCCACTGTCGGTCGCTTCGGCCCGAAGTCCCGGTAGCCCCACGAGAGCAGCCGTGTGCGGTGGTGTGCGGGTCACGGGGGCCGGCGGCGTCGACGCAAAGTTACTCACCGGAACGGCCTAGTAACCCCCGGGTCACGGTCCTCGATTCCCCATCGACGCGTACGAAGGGAAAACGAGGGACATGAGACCCAGACAACTGGCCGGGACGGCGGCGTTGGCCGTCGCCGTCCTGGTCGCGAGCCAGATCCAGGCCCACGCCACCGACGGCAACCTGCCGGGCGGCACCAGCATCTCCGTGGACATCACCAGCCCGGCCCCCGACACCGTCGTCCCGCAGGGGCCGGTGACGGTCACCGGCACCGCGTCCGTCGGCACGGGTGTCGCGGTCAAGGACACCGCGCTGACCTACGTCGTGGACGTGTCGGGCAGCACCGCGAGCCCGTGCGCCGGCGGTGACGTCCTGTCCTGCGAGCGCACCGCGGTGGCCAACCTCAACACCGTCGCGGCGGCGCCGAACACGGTGGTCGGCAGCGTGGGCGCGGTGGTGTTCGGCAGCGCCGCCGCCACCGTGGACGTGGGTCCGGCGGGCGGCGACCAACTGCTGACCGCGCCGGAGACCGACGCCAACGGCAACGGCGTCCGGGACGTGCAGGAGGCCGTCGGCTCGGCCGTGCAGGGCGGCGTGAGCCAGTTCACCGCCAGGTCCGTCGGCACCGGCACCAGCTTCGTGCCCGCCGTGCAGTCGGCGACCACCGTCACCAACGCCCAGCCGCAGGCCCGCAAGGTCGTGCTGTTCCTGTCCGACGGCTTCGCCGCGGGCGACGTGACCGGTGTCGCGGGCGCGGTGCCGGCCAACGTCGACTACTTCACCTTCGCCGTGGGCCCCGGCTCCGCCTGCAACAGCGGCGACTACAACGCCAGCCTCCAGGCCATCGCGGACCTCACCGGCGGCACCTGCACGTCGGTGCCCGACCCGGCCAACCTGCCGAACGTGGTGCCCGGCGTCATCGCCTCGCAGCTGACCGACCTGACCCTGAGCGTGGACAACGGCGCGCCCACGCAGATCACCAACGTCACGCCGGCGCTGCCGCGGACCGGCCCGGCCTCGGTCACCTACACCGCCACCACCGGCACCCTGACCTCCGGCACCCACCAGCTGTGCGTGACCGCCCGCGGCACCGACGGCGGCGGTCCGGGCACCGTCACCGAGTGCACCACGGTCATCGTCAACGACCCGCCGGTCGTCGAGGCCGGTGGCCCGTACGCGGGCCAGGAGGGCACCCCGGTGACGCTGGCCGGCAGCGTCGTCGACCCCGACGGCCCCTCGCTGACCACGCAGTGGAGCGCGACGCCGCAGTCCGGCGTCGACCCCGGCACCACCTGCGCCTTCTCCGCGCCCACCGCGCCGAACACCACCGTGACCTGCAACGACGACGGCGTGTGGACGCTGACCCTGACCGCGAACGACGGCCTCAACCCCGCCGTGGTCGCCACGACCACGCTGACGCTGACCAACGTCGCCCCGCAGGTGAGCATCTCCTCGCCGGCCAACGGCACGCTGGTGCTGCGCAACACCCCGGTCACGGTCACCGCGCCGTTCACCGACATCGCCACGCACGACACGCACACGTGCACGGTCGACTTCGACGACGGCACCCCCGTGGTGACCGGCACCGTCGCGCAGGGCGCGGGCTCGGGCACCTGCACGGCCACGCACCCCTACGCCGGCGTCGGCTCGCACGACGTGCTGGTGACGGTCACCGACGACGACGGCGGGTCCGCCACCGCCGTGGTCACGATCGTGTCCCACGTGCGGGCGGAGGCGTGGTCGCTGAGCGCCTCGGGCCTGATCACCGTGGCCAAGATCCCGCACGCGACCTGCCCGCCGTCCTCCGACCGGACCACGGCCTCGGTGAACGTGCTCGGCCTGGCCTCGGTGCAGGCGCTGCACGCCGACTGCTTCCTGGACCCGGCGACGGGCCGCACCGACGCGGGCGCCGAGGTGTCCAGCGCCAGCCTGCTGGGCGGCGCGATCACCGTGTCCGACATCGAGACCAGCTGCGTGGCGAACGAGCAGGGCCTGTCCAGCTCCTCGCGCGTCGGCACGCTGAACGGCCAGCCGATCGGCACCGGTCCGGTCACCATCGGCGTTCCCGGTGTGGCGACCGTCCACCTGAACCAGACGGTCGTCGGGCCGAACGGCCAGCGCGCGCAGTACGCGGTGCGGGTCGTGACCCTGCTGGGCCAGGAGATCGTCCTGTCCGGCTGCCGGATGGGCTTCTGAGCCCGTGACGCGCGAAGGGCCCGGCCGCTCGGGTGAGCGGTCGGGCCCTTCGTCGCCGGGATCAGGACGCCGGCGGGGATCAGTACCTTGCCGGGATCAGGACGCCGGCGGGGTGTCCGACAGGTCCAGGCTGGAGCGCAGCACGATCGGCTTGAGCAGCAGGGCCGCGACCACACCGACCACGGCGATGCCCGCCGAGATCAGGAAGATGTGCCCGGTGGCGTCGCCGTAGGCGGCGCGGACGATGTGCTGCACGGCCTCGGGCAGCGCGGCGAGGTTCAGGCTGCTGCTGCCGTCGCCACCGCCGGCCGGGATGCCCGCGGCGGTCAGGTCGCGGGTGATGGCCGAGTCGACCCGCCGGGCCAGCACCGCGCCCAGCACCGACACGCCGATCGTGCCGCCGAGCGAGCGGAAGAACGCCACGGTCGAGCTGGCCGCGCCGATGTCCTTGAGCGGCACGGTGTTCTGCACCGCGAGCACCAGGTTCTGCATGCTCATGCCGACCCCGGCGCCGACCAGCAGCATCGCGCCGCCGACCAGCACCAGCGAGGTGGCGTGGTCGATCTGGCCGAGCAGCAGGAACCCGACCACCAGCAGGGCGGCGCCCGTCACGATGTAGGGCTTGACCCGACCGGTCTTGGTGATCAGCCGCCCGCTGATGATCGACGCGCCGAGCACGCCCGCCATCATCGGGATGGTCAGCAGGCCCGCCTCGGTGGGGCTGTAGCCGCGGCCGATCTGGAAGTACTGGCCGAGGAACACCGCGCCGCCGAACATCGCCATGCCGACCGCGAGGCTGGCCAGGATCGCCAGCGCCGTGGTGCGCTGCTTGACGATCCCGAGCGGCACCACGGGTTCCGCGGTGCGCGCCTCGACCGCGACCGCGAGGGCCAGCAGCACCACCGAGGAGCCGACCATGGCGAAGGTCTGCCACGACAGCCAGGCGAACGACGAGTCCACGAACGAGATCCAGATCAGCAGCACGCTCACGCCGATCGCGATCAGCGACGCGCCGAGGTAGTCGATCTTGACGTGCTCGCGCCGGGTGGTCGGCATCCGCAGCGTGGCCTGGAGCACGAACAGGGCGATCACCGCGATCGGCACGCCGATGAAGAAGCACCAGCGCCAGCCCAGCCACGAGGTGTCCACGATCAGGCCGCCCAGCAGCGGGCCGCCGACGGTGGCCACGGCCATCACGCCGCCGAGGTAGCCGTTGTAGCGGCCGCGCTCGCGGGGCGCGATCATCGCCGCGATCACCACCTGCACCAGCGCCTGGAGACCGCCGACGCCGATGCCCTGGAAGGCGCGGGCGGCGATCAGCTGGCCGGCGCTCTGCGCGAGGCCGGACACGATCGACCCGGCCACGAACACCACGATGGCGACCTGGACCAGGGTCTTCTTGTTGAACAGGTCCGCGAGCTTGCCCCAGATGGGCGTGGTGGCGGTGGCCGTCAGCAGGGTCGCGGTGACCACCCAGGTGTACTGGGTCTGCGAGCCGTTGAGGGCGCCGATGATCTGCGGCAGCGCCGTGGACACGACGGTGCCGCTGAGCATCGCGACGAACAGCACCAGCAGCAGGCCGCTCAGGGCCTCCAGCACCTGGCGGTGGTTCATCGTGCCGGTTGTCGGCGCGGGGGCGGGTGCGCCCAGCGCGCGGGGTGCGCTCATCGCGCGGCCTCCCAGGTGGAGCCCAGGGCTCCTTCGACGTCGGTGGCCAGTCGCCCGATCGCGGTGGTCAGGGCGCTGACCTCTTCAGGTGTCCAGTCGGCAAGGGCACGGCCCACCAGTGCGCCGTACCGGTCGCGGGAGTCCGCCAGCGCGGTGTGACCCCGTTCGGTCACCACCAGCACGCTGGCCCGGCCGTCGTCGGGGTCGGCGCGCCGCTCCACCAGGCCGTGCGAGACCAGCGCGGCCACCGCGCGGCTGACCGTGGACGGGTCCAGCCCGGCGCGCACGGCCAACTGCTTCGCGTGGCAGCCCGTGGGGTTGCCGCCCTCGCGCTCGATGAGCCCGAGGATGCCGACGAGACCGGCGGGCACGGCGGAGTGGTGCTGCTGCTTGACCATGCGCACGACCCTGAGCAGGTCTCGCATCCGGTCCTCCAGCTCCTGCGCGACGGCGTCCACGTCGCCCCCTCTCCCGCATTGCTTGCCACATACAAGTATCCACAATCTTGCGCGTCGTGCAAGTTTGCCCAGTGGGAACTTTCGGTAGGCTGGGTGGGGATGGACACACTCCGGGAGCGCAAGAAGGCCGCCACCCGCATGGCCCTGCACCAGGCGGCGCTGCGGCTGGCGCTGGAGCGCGGCCCCGACCGGGTGACGGTCGAGTCGATCGCGGACGCGGCCTCGGTGTCGCGGCGCACGTTCTCCAACTACTTCGCCGGCAAGGAGGAGGCGATCTTCTACGGCGACCTGGTCCGCCTGCGCCGCCTGCTGGACCTGGTCCGCGCGCAACCCGCCGGGCCGCCGCGACCGGCGCTGGTCCGGGCCGCCTCCGAGCTGACCGACGAGGGCTTCGACCCGGAGTGGCTGACCAGGCGGCGGCAGGTGTCCCGGCACCCGAGCCTGGTCGCGCACCAGGTCGCGGCCTACGCGGCGGTCGAGCGCGACCTCACCGCCGAGATCGCCCGCCGCCAGGCGGTCGACGACCCGCTGCGCGCCCGCGTGCTCGCGGCGACCTTCCTGGCCGCCCTGCGGGCCGCCACCCAGCACTGGCTGGACCACCCCGACCGGCCGCCGGCCGAGGTGATCGCCGAGGCGATGAGCCCGGCCTGGCCGACCGGGGAACAGAACTGACCGGGAATAAAAAGTGCACGGTGCGCACATTTCTGCGTACCGTGGGTGACGGGTACGCCGCCACGACGCCGAGCAACGGCCCGGCCACCTCCGGGTCGGGAACGGACCAGGTGATGACCACCGCTCCCCGACGGCCGAACACCAACCGCCTCTCGCTGGGCCTCCCGCCGGGGCTGACCGCGCGCGAGTCCGGCGCCTTCGCCCCACCCGAGCTGATCACCCGACTGGCCGGGCAGGGCCCCGTGCACCGCCTGACCCTGCCCGCCGGCGACCCGATGTGGCTGGTCACCGGCCACGACGAGGCCCGCGCCGCGCTCGCCGACCCCCAGTTGAGCTCCGACCGGTTCCGCAGCTCGCGCCTGGTCGCCAAGCTGCCCGAGGGGTTCCGGGCACTGGCGTCCGACCCCGAGCGGCGGGCCGGCAACTTCCTCACCCAGGACCCGCCCGGTCACACCCGCTACCGCAAGCTCCTGACCGGCCAGTTCACCGTGCGGCGGATGCGGCAGCCGGCGCCGCGCGTCGAGGCGATCGTCACCGAGCACCTCGACGCGATGACCGCCGCCGGCCCGACCGCGGACCTGGTGACCGCGTTCGCCCTGCCGGTCCCCTCGCTGGTGATCTGCGAGCTGCTGGGCGTCGACTACGCCGACCGGCACGAGTTCCAGGAGCGCAGCTCGAGGCTGCTGCGGCTGGACACCCCGCTCGACGAGGTGGCCCGGACCTCCGACGAGCTGCGGGCGTTCATGCTCGACCTGGTCCGGCGCAAGCGGGTCGAGCCGGCCGACGACCTGGTGTCGGGGCTCATCGAGGCCGACCCGGGGCTGACCGACGCCGAGCTGGTCGGCATCGCGAGCCTGCTGCTGGTCGCGGGCCACGAGACCACCGCGAACATGCTGGTCCTGGGCACCTTCGCGCTGCTGGAGCGCCCCGACCAGCTCGCCCGGCTGCGGGCGGACCCCGCGCTGGTGGACGACGCGGTCGAGGAGCTGCTGCGCCACCTGTCGATCGTCCACCTGGGCGCGCTGCGCCTGGCCCTGGAGGAGGTGGAGATCGCGGGCGAGGTGGTCCCGGCCGACTCGGAGGTCCTGGTGTCGGTGATCGCGGCCAACCGCGACCCGCGCCGGTTCGACCGGCCGGACGAGCTGGACGTGACCCGGCCGCGCGGGCCGCACCTGGCGTTCGGGCACGGCGTGCACCAGTGCCTCGGCCGGCAGCTGGCGCGGGTGGAGATGGCGGTGGGGTTCACCGAGCTGCTGCGCCGGCTACCCGACCTGAGGCTCGCGGTGCCCGCCGATCAGGTGCCGCTGCGCAGCGACATGCTCGTCTACGGCGTGCACTCACTGCCGGTGACCTGGGGTTGGGGACCGCCGGGCGGCCGGGAAAAGGTCCGACCAGGCGGCGGGAAAGCCCGACCGGGAGGCCCGGGGGGGAAGGCCCGCCAAGACGGCCGCGGCCCCCGGTCACGGCTCGGCGAACCCCGTGCGCAACCGGTGGACCAGCGCGTCGATCAGGTCGACCAACCGGGGCGGGTCGGCGCTGTCCAGCCACCGGCCGACGACCACCCGCAGGGTCGCCATCACGGTGGCCGCCAGCAGCGCCGGGTAGGGGTCGGTCCCGGGATCGAGGCCGACCCGCTCGGCCACCGCGGCGGTCAGCTCCCGCTCCCGCGCGGCGAAGGCCGCGATCTGGTGCGGCAGCAGCGCCGGCGTGCCGCGCAGCGCCCGCAGCTGGGCGACCTTGCCGGGGTCGACGTGCTCCGGGACGACCTCGACCAGCGCCCGCCGCAGGGCGTCCAGCACCGGCTCGCCGGCGGGCCGCTCGGCGAAGGCGCGGACGAACGCGGTCGCGGTGGCCACGTCACCGGCGACCACCGCCTCCTCCTTGGAGGAGAAGTAGTTGAAGAACGTGCGCAGCGAGACGCCCGCGTCGTGGGCCACCTGCTCGACGGTCACCCCGTCCAGGCCGTGCGCCACGCACAGCCGCAGCGCCGCGTCGGCCAGCGCCGCGCGCGTGGCCTGCTTCTTGCGTTCCCTGAGCCCGGACACGGCGAAAGTGTCGCACCCGCCCGGGACGATCCGGACAGGTGCGACACCTCGTGTCTCGATCAGGGCCGACGAGCAGACCCGGCGAACGACCTCAGTGCAGCGGCGCCATCTCGGCCTCGGCCGCCAGGCGCTCGTCACCGCTGAGCGTCTTGAGCGGCTTCTCCTTGATGAACAGCACCGCGAGCAGGGCCAGCACCGCGATCGGCGCGCCGATCAGGAACAGCTCGGCGGTGGCGGTGGCGTAGATGTCCCGCACGATCACCCGCATGGGCTCGGGCAGCAGCGACAGGTCCGGCACCTCGTTGGTCTGACCGGCGGCCGCCGGGCCGAACTTCTCCTCGGACAGGCTGGTCACCCGGGTGGCGAGCACCGCGCCGAGCGCGCTCACGCCGATCGCGCCGCCGAGCGAGCGGAAGAACGTGAGCGTGGACGTGGTCGCGCCCAGGTCCTTGGCCGGCACGTCGTTCTGCGCCGCCAGCACCAGGTTCTGCATCAACATGCCGACGCCGACGCCCAGCACCGCCATGTGCACCGACACCACGAACACGGTGGTGTTGGCGTCGATCGTGGCCAGCAGGAGCATCCCGGCGACCATGATCGCGCCACCGGCGACCAGGAACACCTTCCACCGGCCCCACTTGGTGATGAGCTGACCGGCCACGGTGGAGGACACCAGCAGGCCGAAGATCATCGGCAGGCTCATCAGGCCGGCCTCGGTCGGCGTCTTGCCCAGGCCGATCTGGAAGTACTGGGACAGGAACACCGTGCCGCCGAACATCGCCACGCCGACCAGGGCGCTGGCGAGCGTGGTCAGGGCGACCGTGCGGTTGGCGAAGATGGTCAGCGGCACGATCGGGTCGGTCGCCCGCGACTCCACCCACACCGCCAGGCCCAGCAGCACCACGCCCGCGGCGACCAGCACCGCGGTCCACGTCGAGGCCCACTCGAACTGGTGACCCGCCAGCGTCGACCACACCAGCAGCGTGGACACGCCGGACATGATCAGCACCGCGCCAGCCCAGTCGATGCTGACCTCCTTGCGCACCACCGGCAGGTTCAGCGTGCGCTGGAGCAGGAGGACCGAGGCGAGGGTGAAGGGCACGCCGATGAAGAAGCACCAGCGCCAGCCCAGCCACGAGGTGTCGACCAGCAGGCCGCCGATGAGCGGGCCGGCGACCGTGCCGACGCCGAACACCGCGCCGAAGATGCCCGCGTAGCGGCCCATCTCCCGGGGCGGGATCATCGCCGCCATCACGATGGTGGCCAGCGCGGTCATGCCGCCCGCGCCCAGGCCCTGCACGATGCGGCTGCCGATCAGCACCTCGACGTTGGGCGCGAACCCGGCGATGAGGGAGCCCACCGCGAACAGGCCCAGGGAGAGCTGGATGAGCAGCTTGCGGCTGTAGAGGTCGGCGAGCTTGCCCCACAGCGGCACGGTCGCCGTCATGGCCAGCAGCTCGGTGGTGACGACCCAGGTGTAGACCGACTGCGAACCGTGCAGGTCGGAGATGATGCGCGGCAGCGCGTTGGACACGATGGTCGACGCCAGGATGGACACGAACATGCCCATCATGAGGCCGGACATCGCTTGGAGCACGTCCCGGCGTGAGTGGGTGCCGGTTTCGGTGGACATGATCCCCCCGGTGTTCTTCCTTCAGGACTGCGGTGGGTTGGCGAGGCCCGTGACGAGCAGGTCGAGGGCCTCGGTGAGCAGGGTCGGCAGCGGGGTGGAGCCGTCGGCGGACCAGCGGGCGACGGCGACCCGGAAGGCCGCGCCCGCGGCCGCGGCGAGCAGCATCGGGTAGGTCGCGTCCACGGGCAGGCCGACGCGTTCGGCGATGCCCGCCACGACCTCGCGCTCGACCTGCTCGCCGCCGGCGAGCACCCCGGCCAGCAGGACGGGGTGCCGCTGCACCACCGACATCCGCCGGGTCCAGAACTCCCGGTCCTCGTTGACCTCGGCGCCGAGTTCCGCGAGCAGCGCCTCGCGCACGGCCTCGGCGGCCGAGAGCCCGGCCGGCTGGGCGAGCACGGACGCGCGCAGCCGGGGACCGGTCTCCGGGTCGGGGGCGAGGACCGCCTCCTCCTTGCCGGCGAAGTAGTTGAAGAACGTGCGCGGCGAGACGTCCGCCGCCGCGCTGATGTCCTCCACCGTCACGCCGTCGAGCCCGTGTTCGGCGACCAGGTGGACGGCCGCGCGGCTGAGCGCCTCGCGGGTCTGCCGCTTCTTGCGGTCGCGGAGACCCTCACCCGCCGCCTTGCTCACTCGATCAGACTAGAGAAAAAGATGCACTCACTGCAACTTTGCAGGGACTGCACGATTGTGATCCGACTCTCCCGCGAACCCGACCGACGCGCTCACCCGGTGACCAGGTGGCCGGTGACGGGTTCGCCCCGCTCGGCCGCGTCGAGCAGCAGGGCCGCGGCCACCGCCGCCCCGTCGGTGCGGATCGTGCCCGCCACCGCGCCCGCGCGGGCCCGGACCCCGGGGGCCAGGGCCGCGTCGAGCGCGACCGACAGGGAGTCGGAGGTCGGCGTCGGGCCGTCGTGCGCGACGCCGATGCCCAGCGCGGCCACCCGCGCCGCCCAGTAGGGCTGGTCCGCGACCTGGGGCACCAGCACCTGGGGCGCGCCGGCCCGCGCCGCCGTCGTGGTCGTGCCCGCGCCGCCGTGGTGCACGACCGCGGCCACCCGGCGGAACAGCTCCTGCTGGTTGACCTCGCCGACCACGAGGCAGTCGTCCCGCCCGTCGACCGGCGCCAGGCCGGCCCACCCGCTGCCGAGCAGGACCCGGCGCCCCCGCGCCCGCGCCGCCCCGACCACGGCCCGGGACAGCTCCTCCGCGCTCGCGCCCCGCATCGGCATGCTGCCGAACCCGACGTACACCGGCTCCTCCCCGGCGGCCAGGAACGCCTCCACCTCGGCCGGGAGCGGGCGCCCGTCCCGCCGGGTCCAGGCGCCGGTCTGCGCCACGTCCGGGTCCGCCGTCGCCCGCCACGGGCCCAGGACCGGGTCCGCCGCCAGGAACGGGTGGCCGGTGAACACGTGGTCGCGGACCCGCTCCACCGGCGGCAGGCCGACCGAGGCCCGGTGGGTGTTGACGATCCCGCCGAACAGCGCGTCCATGTGCTCGGCGTTGAGCTCCCACAGCACCCGGTTGTCGGTCTCGCCCGCCGGGACCGCCTGGCCCGGCCACACGGCCGGCGGGTGGTGCGGCGACGGCAGGAAGGACGGGGAGAAGGACGCGAACGCGTAGGGGATCCCCAGCCGCTCGGCCGCCGCCCGCGCCCCGGCCGCGGCCGGGAACGAGCCGGTGGCCACCACCGCGGCGCAGCCCCCGGCCGCGGCGCTGACCGCCTCGTGGGCCGAGGCGGTCAGCGCCGCGGCGATGTCGGGCAGGGTCGCCCGCGCCTTGCCGGGGACCGCGCCCGTCGCCAGCGCGCGGATCGGCCAGCCGACGGGGGTCAGCGGCACGGCCACCTCCTCCAGCAGCCCCGCGAAGTCCGGCGGCGCGCACACCCGGACCTCCGCACCGAGTTCGCGCAGCGCCACCGCGAGCCCCACCGGCGGCTCGACGTCCCCGCGCGACCCGTACGACATCAACAAAACCCGCACTCCGCGACTCCCCGTTCTTTTCGCAGCTCCTGGCTTCGGGCGGCGATTCTGCGCCACGACCGGGGTCTTGCCGCAAGACCCCCTGTGCGCTATAAGTTAGAAGTGGCGAGGAGTGCGATCTCCTCGCTTTTGCCTTGTCCCCGCCCGATCCGGTCGCGTCGTCACCACCGGGCCCACACCCACCGGGAGTTCGCGCGGGCCTGGGCGCTGCGCGGGGACGACCGGCGCGCCCTGGAGCAGGCCTGGCTCGCCCTGGACCTGTTCCGCGCCCTCGACCAACCGGTGTGGCAGGCCCGCGCGGTGTGGCAGGAGGCGCGCGAGCTGTTCCGGCAGCAGGGGCTCGACCCAGCAGGCCGAGGCGGTGCAGGGGCGGCTCGACGCGCTCGACCGCCCGGCTCCGGCGTGACGGCGTAACGGCGTGACCGGCGCGCAGAGCCGGGTAGGGGTGGACGCGCCGCCGAAGGCCGATCGGCTTCGAGCCGACCACCCCGGGGGTCACCGGGGTCCGAAAGCGGCGGCCAGCACCGCGTCGACCTCCGGGTCCCCGGTCGGGGCGGTGTGCCCGGTGGGCGCGCCGGCCGCCACGAGCACCGCCACCGTCGCCGGGTAGTCGCCGTCGGCCGCGCGGTTGTGGCGCACGCCCCACAGCGCGCAGTCCAGCGGTGTCGGGCCGTCGTCGTCGAACGCCTTGTCCGCCAGGTCCGCGCCCCGCGCCACGAGCAGCCGCACCACCTCGACGCGGCCGTTCATCGCCGCCTGGTCCAGTGGGGTGAACCCGCTCCAGCCCCGGGTGTCCACGGCCCTGCCCGCGTCGAGCAGGGACCGCACCACCTCCACCCGGCCCAGGGCGGCGAACTGGCCGACGACCCAGCCGAAGTCGTCGCCGTCGGGCGTGCCGAGCACCGGCGCGGGCGCCCGCGGCAGCCGGGTGGACCCGCCGCGCGCCACCGCGAGCACGGCCTCGTCCACCGGGTCGAGCGACGCCTCGGCGCCGTGCGCCAGCAGCAGGTCGTACGCGGCGAGGTGCCCGCACCGGGCGGCCAGCGCCAGTGGGCGGCGGCCGACGTCCCAGCGGTCCCACGGCAGGTTCACGTCCGCGCCCGCGTCGAGCAGCATCCGCAGGACCGCGGTGCTCCGGCCGCGGCCGATGGCGTGGTGCAGGCAGCGGTGGGCGTTGACGTCCACGCCGCGGTCGAGGAACCAGCGCAGGCCGGCCGCGTCCTCGAAGTCGAGCTTGTGGTTGACCATCCGCTCGAAGCCCGGTCGGTGCAGCGCGTCGAGCAGGGCGGTGCCGGACTGCTCGCACGCGTGGTAGAAGGCGTCCTCCTCGGACGCGGTGACGTGCGCGACGAGCTTGGGCCAGCTGGGGAAGCCGTAGGAGCGCGCCAACTCGCGCTGCGCGGCGGCGAGCGGGATCGCGCGGTCGCGCTTGAGGGACTTGGCCCGCTTGCGCAGGTGCGCCAAGGACGGCCGAGGGGGAAGGTCGGGCACGGCGAACCTCTCCTGCTGCCCGTGTCCGCGTGGCGGGCGGAGGTCCGTCGGCTGGTGCGGTGCTCCGGTGCCGGTGGGATGCTCCCTGCCCGCGGACCGGACGCGCCCGGCGGCGCGCCACCGAGCATAGCGCCCTCCGGGGTCACCCGGAGGCAGGCGTTCCGACTCGGGGAACCGGACCCCGTCCCGAGCCCCCTCACCCGGACGTGTGACCGTCCACTTGAAACACCGGCCCATCGCGGGGAAGCTGTCAGCGCCTCCAGCAAGATCAACCCGCAGGGACCGCGATGCTCCGCAGCACCCGCCTGTTCGGCGGCAAGCGCCACGTGACCTTCTCGCTGCCGCTGGACGACCCGCACGGCCCGGTCAGCGTGGTCGGGTCGTTCAACGACTGGACGCCCGGCGTGCACGAACTCATCCCCCGCCGCGACGGCACGCGCACGGTGGCGCTCGTCCTGCCGCCGGGCACGCACCGCTTCCGCTACCTCGCCGCCGACGGCCACTGGTTCGACGACGACGACGTCCCGCACGTCGACGGTGAGGGCGGGGTGATCACGATCGAGGTCTGAGCAGCCCCGGTTCAGTCGGTCGTCGGGGCGAGCAGGCGGTTGAGCACCTGCTTCACCGCGACCGTGAAGCGCCCCATCACCGTGTCCCGCGAGCCGAGCACGACCAGCAGCAACGTCCCGCTCAGCGGCTGCACGCCCACGCAGCCCCGCTCGCCCTCCAGCACCACGGACTGGAGACGACCGTGGTCGGACGCCTGGACGAAGCGCTGGCCGATGCCCGCCGAGGCGGCGGCCATCGCGGCGGACTGGTCGGCCGCGTCACCGGGGTTCGGGGTGCCGGGGTCGAGGTCGGCGGCGACCACGATCCCGTCGCGGCTGGTCACCACCAGGCCGGCCACGCCCGCGACGTCCGCGCGCACCCGGCCGAGCAGCTCACCCAGGGCTTCGGGGTCCTGGAGGCGGATCTGGACGCGGTCGGTGGTCATACGACCAGGGCCTGCTCGATCCGGCGCAGGTGCAGCCGGGCCAGGGCGAGGTTGGCGCGGGCGCGGTCGAGCACCAGGTAGAGGAACAGGCGCGAGCCGTGCGTCTCGGTCAGCGGCCGGATGATGTGGTACTGGCGCTGGAGGGTGATGAGGATGTCCTCGATCGTGTCGTCCAGCTGGAGGGCCGCGATGGTGCGCAGCTTCGCCCGCACGACCTCGGTGTTGCCGGCGCCGGCGGTTTCGAGGTCCAGCAGCGCGTTGCCGCCCTGCGCGCCCAGCGTCATGCCGCTGTCGTAGTCGACCAGCGACACGCCGACCGCGCCTTCCACGGACATCGCCTCGCGCAGCATCTCGTCGATGTTCACCCGCCGGACCTCCAGTCGACCACCTGATCGACACGCACGGTAACCCAGGCTTCGGGCGAACGGGCGACCAGTTCCTTACGCGGCCGATGAAAACAGCGAAAAGTTACGAGAAGCGCGGAGATCACTGCTCCATTCGGAGGTAGGGCCCAGGTCCGTGGGTGGGACCGGCATCCTGGGGCGCGCCCGAATATCCGCTCCCCTCCCGGGTCCGACCGGGTTAACGTAACAGCACTGTTGTATCTCTACGAGGAGGTGGGTCGTGCTGTACCCGGAGATCGAACCCCACGACAGCGGGATGCTCGACGTCGGCGACGGGCACCGCGTGTACTGGGAGGTCAGCGGCAACCCGGACGGCAGACCCGCCCTGGTGGTCCACGGCGGGCCGGGCGCGGGCTCCACCACCCGGGCGCGCCGCTTCTTCGACCCGGAGGCGTACCGGATCGTCCAGTTCGACCAGCGCAACTGCGGGCGCAGCACGCCCCACGCGAGCGACCCGGTGGTGGACCTGTCCACCAACACCACCGACCACCTGCTGGCCGACGTGGAGCGGCTGGGGGAACACCTGGGCATCGACCGCTGGCTGCTGTTCGCCGCGTCGTGGGGGTCTGTGCTCGCCCTGGTCTACGCCGTGCGGTACCCGCACCGGGTCAGCGGGATGGTGCACGCCGGCGTGGCGGTCGGCCTGCGCGAGGAGACCGACCTGCTCACGAAGGGGCTCGCCCCGATGTTCCCCGGGGCGTGGGCCCGGTTCCGCGCGCACGCCCCCGAGGGCGACGACCTGTCGGCCGCCTACCTGGCCCTGCTCCTCGACCCCGACCCGGCCGTGCACCAGCCCGCCGCCGACGAGTGGTGCCGGTGGGAGGACGCGGTGGTGCCGCCGCCGAGCGGCCCGAGCCGCTTCGACTCCCCGGAGTACCGGCTGGCGTTCGCCCGGATCGTCACGCACTACTGGGCCCACGGGTCCTGGGTGCCCGACGGGCTGGTCCTCGACCGGGCGTCGCGGCTCGCGGGCATCCCGGGCGTGATCGTTCAAGGGGTGCTGGACCTGGGCAACCTCACCGGGGTCCCCTGGCGGCTGACGCACGCCTGGCCGGACGCGGAGCTGGTCATGATCCCCGCCACGGACCACGGCGGGAACGACGCCATGACCGCGGCCAGGGTTCGGGCCACCGACAGGTTCAGGTAACACCCGGCAACTCCGTGCGATGGTCTGGTGACAGCCCGAGCGCGGAGGGCGTGCCCGAAGCGGTGGCGAGGGGTTGACGGTGGATCGGTTCACGGAGGGGGCGCGCCGCGTCTCCGCGCTGGCGCTCCGGGAGGCGCGGGGGTTGAACCACACCGCCCTCGGCACCGGGCACCTGCTGCTCGGCCTGCTGGGCGAGGGCGGTGCGGCGGCGTCCGTGCTGGCGTCGTTCGACCTGTCGCTGCCCGGCTGCCGCGAGCACGTCCGGGGGGTGGAGGGGCGCGGCACCGCGCGGGTGCCCGGCCACCTGCCGTTCACGCCGGGCGCGAAGCGGGCGCTGGCGGCGGCGGTGCGGGAGGCGTTCGCGCTGGGCCGGCGGCAGGTCACGACCGAGCACCTGCTGCTGGGCCTGCTGACCGAGGAGGAGGGCCTGGCGCTGGACGTGCTGGCCCGGTGCGGGGTGCGGGCCGACGAGGTGCGGGACCGGGCGTTCGCGGTGCTGGCCGGGATCGAGCTGCCGCCCGCCTGGGGGCCCGCGCGGCTGTTCCTCAGCCACCCGCCGCAGGACCTGCACGTGGCGGGCCGGATCGCGGACCGGCTCGGGGACATCGGCCTGCCGGTGGTGGACGACGTGGCGCGGTGCGACGTGCTGCTGGCCGTGGTCGGGCCGGGGTGGGCGCCGACCGAGGCGGTGCTGGACCACGTCGAGTCGGCGCGGACGCGGTCGGTGCCGGTGATCCCGGTGCTGGTCGACGGGGCCGAGCTGCCCGCCGACCGGCTGCCGGGCACCGGGTGCGTCCCGGTCCGGCACGAGACCTTCCGCGAGGACGTGGCGCGGCTGGCCGACGCGGTCCACTACGCCCGGCTGGGCGCGGGCTGACCGTCGTCGGGGGCGTACCGGTGGGCACCGGAGGCCGGGAAGCGCAGCCGCCCTTCTCCCCGGTTTGAAGGTTTCGACCGCTGCTCCTGGTGCTTTCCGCCCGAAGCCTCACAAAGCAGTTCAATGGAACACTTGAAGCATGGAAGCCGGTGAGGTGCAGCGGTACATCAGCGAGACGTTCGAGGGGGTCAACGCGCTGGAGAGCGACGGCGACGCGTACTTCCTCTACGACCCCGACCGGGACCTGCCGCCGGAGCGGCAGACGCCCTTCGCCACCCTGGTCACCGGCGACCGCCACGACCGGGTGTCGGACCTGGACCACCCCGGCGCCTACCGGCTCAACATCGGGCTCACCAAAGCCACCTACACATCGCTGTTCGGCGCTCCGCCCACGCGGCGCGACGAGGACCACGTCCTGGACACCGGGTACGACCACGCCGAGCGGGACCGGCTGGTGCCGCACCCGGTCTACGCCTCCCAGCACTGGGTGTGCGTGGTGATGCCCAGCAGGGCGACGTTCGAGACCCTGCGGCCCCTGCTGGCCGAGGCGCACGGGTTCGCCGCGCGCAAGCACGCCAACCACGTCCGGCGCGCGAGGTCCGGGCACGCCGCCGACCCGGAGGGCTGACGCGCGGCGAGAACCGCTCGGCCACGGCGGTCCCGCGCGCCGGAACCCGAGAGCCCGCCGCCGGAACCCGAGAGTCCGCCGCGAGAGCCGGAGAACACGCCGCCGGAACCCGGGAACACCCCGCTGGAGCACCCCACTCGTTCCACCGGAGCACGACCGCGCGAGCCGGTGCGGGGCCGCGTTCGGCCCCGCACCCGCGACCTCAGGCCCAGCCGGGCATCGGGTAACCCGACATCAGCTCGGCCACCTCACCGGCGATCCGGTCCAGCTCCCCCTCGTCCCCGATCGCGGCCACCGCGCGGTCGATCCACTCCGCGACGCGCGGCATCTGCTCCTCGGTCAGACCGCGCGTGGTGACGGCGGCCGTCCCGAGGCGCACACCCGACGGGTCGAAGGGCTTGCGCGGGTCGAACGGCACGGTGTTGTAGTTCGCCTCGATCCCGGCCCGGTCCAGGGCCTTGGCGGCGGGCTTGCCGCCCACGCCCCTGCCGGTCAGGTCGAGCAGGACCAGGTGGTTGTCCGTGCCGCCGGACACCAGGTCGAACCCGCGGTCGAGCAGGGCGGCGGCCAGCGCCCGCGCGTTCTGCACGACCGCGTGCGCGTACAGGCCGAACGAGGGGTCCAGCGCCTCACCCAGGGCCACCGCGATCGCCGCCGTGGTGTGGTTGTGCGGACCGCCCTGCAACCCCGGGAACACGGCCTTGTCCACGGCCTTGGCGTGCTCGGCGTCGCTGAGCACCATCGCGCCGCGCGGGCCGCGCAGGGTCTTGTGCGTGGTCGTGGTGATGACCTGGGCGTGGCCGACCGGCGACGGGTGCGCGCCGCCCGCGACCAGGCCCGCGATGTGCGCGATGTCGGCCACCAGCACCGCGCCGACCTCGCGCGCGATCTCGGCGAAGCCCGGGAAGTCGATGGTGCGCGGGATGGCCGTGCCGCCGCAGAAGATCACCTTCGGGCGTTCGGCGCGGGCCAGGTCGCGGACCTCGTCCAGGTCCACCACGCCGGTCTCCTTCCGCACCCCGTACTGGGCGCTGCGGAACCACTTGCCGGTGGCCGAGACGCCCCAGCCGTGGGTGAGGTGGCCGCCCGCGGGCAGGGCCATGCCCATGACGGTGTCGCCGGGCTCCAGGAAGGCCAGGTACACGGCGAGGTTGGCCGGTGAGCCGGAGTAGGGCTGGACGTTGGCGTGGTCGACGCCGAAGAGGGTCCTGGCCCGCGTGACGGCCAGCTCCTCCACCGGGTCGACGACCTGCTGGCCCTCGTAGTACCGGCGGCCCGCGTAGCCCTCCGAGTACTTGTTGGTCAGCACCGAGCCGGTGGCCTCCAGCACCGCGGTGGACACGTAGTTCTCCGAGGCGATGAGCCGGACCTTCTCGAACTGGCGGCGGGCCTCGGCCTGGACCAGGCGGGCGATCTCGGGATCGGCTCCGGTCAGGGACGGGATGGCGGGGTCGTGCACGACGTCCTCCACGCGCGCGGGGGCGCTGCCGTGGCACCCAGGCGCGCGGTGCGTTCCGGCCTCACGCTCCCCGGTGGTCCGTCCCACCCTCGACACGCCAGTCGCGAACGGCGCCGATCCTACCCGCTCCCGCGTTCACGTCACGCCTTTTCCGTGGACGCATTGGGCGGAACGGTCCATTGCCCTCCCCCGTGCCCAACCCAATACTCAGGGTTGGAAATCTTCCAACCGGCCCTGTGCCACGTCAGCACTTCCCCCTGCCCCGAAAGGACTGACGTGCTCGATCGGCGAACGTTCGTGCTGGGTGCCGCCGCGACAACGGCACTCGTCACCGCAGTACCGGCCCACGCGACGGCGGCAGCCGCCGCGCCGGGCAAGACCGCGGGCGCCCTGCTCGCCCCCGACGGAAACCCTCACCTCCTCACGTGGACCGACGGCCAGTGGGTGCTGCTCGACGAGCGCGGCTCGGTGCGCATCACCCGGGGCCTCGGCAGCGCGGCCCTGGTGGACGTGGCCGCCGACGGTGACCGGCTGGTCGCCGTCGGCTCGCTCGGCGGCGCCGACCCGACCGCCGCGATCTGGGAGTCCACCGACGGCACCACCTGGCGCGAGGCGCGCCGCCTGCACGGCGTGCGCTCGGAGTTCACCGCCGTCGGCGGCGGGCTGGCGCTCGGCTCGGTGGTCAAGACCGAGCGGGCCTCCGTGGTCCGCATCGCGGCCCGCCGCACCGGGTCCGGCTGGGCGACCGTGCCCGTGCGCGGTCTGGAGTGGACCGACGGCCTGGCCGCCACGGCGGTCGCCCGCACCGCCGACGGCTGGGTGGCGGCGGCGGTCGACCAGGCCGGCACCGTCCTGCACACCTCGCGCGACGGCGTCTCCTGGACCGCCCGGCCCCGGCTGGACGGGGTCGCGGTGCGCGCCCTGGCCTCGCTCGGCGGCGGCGTGCACTGGGTCGGCAACGAACTGGTCGAGGCCACGCCGCTGACCGGTGTGCTCGACGCGGGTCAGCGGCAGCCTGCCGTGCCCGCGGACGCGAAGGCGCTGGGCGTCGTGGGCGCCCGCTCGGCCTGGCTGGCCGGTGGCCGCCTGATCACCGCGGAGGCGACCCGATGATCACCTTCCAGCGCATCGACGGCACCCCCGTCTACTACTGGCGGTCCGGCCGCGGCAACACCACCCTGCGCAACTGGCAGGTGACCCAGGGGTTCTACGACACCCTGGTGCTGTGGATGCGGGACCTGCGGTCTCTGTCGTCGGCCTACGGCAGCATCACCTACCTGGTGTCGGCGGGCTTCTACGTCAACAAGCCCGGCGAGCACGGCGCGGGCACCGCGATGGACCTCGACCACGTGCGGTGGAGCGGCGGCCAGACCTGCTCGCCGCTGGACCGCGAGCACGCCTCCGGCACCCTGGCCACGCGCCGCCGGTACCTGGCGGTGGACGCGGTGTGCCGACGGCGGTTCCGGTTCGCCCTGGACGGCTGGTACAACGCCGCCCACGAGGACCACATCCACTCCGACTTCGGCGGGCTGCCGGTCCGCTGCGTGACCGGGTCGGAGAGCGACACCAAGTTCGTCCAGGCGCTGTGCAACAACTTCATGAGCTCCGGCCTGGTCGTGGACGGCATCTGGGGCCCGAAGACGCAGAGCGCGTTCACCACCGCCAGGTCGCGGCTGGGCGTGACCGGCGACCCGCACTCCAGCAGCGCGGCGTGGCAGTCGTTCCTGTCCGCGGCGGCCCGGCGCGGTTTCGCCAACCAGGCGTTCTGAGCAGCACCCGGCCCGGGGGCGCGACCCCGGGCCGGGTGCTCCCCCTCCTGGCGGCACCCCCTCGCACCCGCGCTCGCACCCGCGCTCGCACCCGCGCTCGCACCCGCGCTCCGGACCTGCCGTGGAACCCACCGAGGACCGGTGGTCCGATTCCCCGGTTCATCATGCGGCCCCCACCCTCCTGCCCTATACCTTGTGCTTGCGGTGACAAGGGGTTGAGGAGGCTCGCTGGTGACGGCACCGGGTGACCCCGACCGGGCGCGCGGCGTCCCGGCCGCGGGCGGCGAGGCGGGACGGCTGGTCCGCGACTTCGACTGGGCGGCCGGTCCGCTCGGACCGAGGAGCGGGTGGCCGCAGAGCCTGCGCACGGCCGTCGACGTCTGCCTGTCCTCCCGGTTCCCCCTCGTGCTGCTGTGGGGCCCGGACCTGGTGATGATCTACAACGACGCCTACCGGCCGATCCTGGGCACCTCCAAGCACCCGGCGGCGCTGGGCGCGCCGGCCGAGGTGGTGTGGCCGGAGATCTGGCCCGTCATCGGCCCGATGCTGCACGGCGTGCTGGCGGGCCGCGGCGCGACCTGGTCCCGGGACGAGCTGCTCCCGCTGGACCGCAACGGGTTCCTGGAGGAGTGCTACTTCACGTTCTCCTACAGCCCGATCGCGGACGAGACCGGCGCCACCGGCGGCGTGTTCTGCGCGGTCACCGAGACCACCCAGGAGGTCGTCGGGGCCCGCCGGCTGGCCACGCTCGGCGCGCTGGCCGCCGAGCTGGTGGACACCACCGACGTCGACGAGGCGTGCGCGCGGGCCGCCGCGGTGCTCGGCAGGCACCCCGAGGACGTCCGGTTCGCCGAGATCCACCTGGTCGACGAGGCGGGCCCGCGCCGGGCGGCGTCCACCGGACCGGTGGGCGAGGTGGCCGAGCTGGTCGCCGACGTCGCCGCCACCGGGCGGACGCGGGTGCTCGACCGGGTGCGCGCGACGCCGGTGGTCGAGCCCGGCGCGGCGGGGCCGAGCGCGGTGCTGGTGGTGGGGCTGAGCGAGCGCAGGCCGTTCGACGCCGACTACCGCTCGTTCGCGGACCTGATCGCGGGCCACGTCGGCACCGCGATCAGCGGCGCCCGCGCCTACGAGGCGCAGCGCCGCCGCGCCCAGGCCCTGGCCGAGCTGGACGCCGCCAAGACCGCGTTCTTCGCCAACGTCAGCCACGAGCTGCGCACCCCGCTGACCCTGATCACCGGTCCCGTCCAGGACGCCCTCGCCGACGCCGAGCACCCCCTGCCCGCCGTGCAGCGGGCCCGGCTGGAGCTGGTGGGGCGCAACGCCGAGCGGCTGCGCCGCCTGGTCAACGGGGTGCTCGACTTCGCCCGCGTCGAGGGCGGCCGGCTGCAACCGGAACCGGCGGCGGTCGACCTGGCCGCGGCGACCCGCGACCTGGCGGTCAACTTCGCGCCCGCCGCGGAGCGGGTCGGCCTCGCGTTCACCGCGCACTGCCCGCGGCTGCCGCGACCGGTGCGCGTGGACCGGGACATGTGGGACCGGGTCGTGCTCAACCTGCTGTCCAACGCGGTGAAGTACACGCTCGCCGGCGGCGTCCGGCTGGAGCTGTGCGGCGGGGACGGGCACGTGCGGCTGACCGTCGCCGACACCGGCGTGGGCATCCCGGCCGACGAGCTGCCCCGGCTGTTCGAGCGGTTCCACCGGGTGCGCGGCGCGCACGGCCGCTCGCACGAGGGCAGCGGCATCGGCCTGGCGATGGTCGCGCAGCTGCTGGACCTGATGGGCGGCTCGGTCCGGGTCGAGTCCGAACCCGGTCGCGGCTCGGTGTTCACCGTCCTGCTGCCCTACGGCGAGGGCGCGCCCGCCGCCGCGCCCCACGACGCGCCCCACGACGCGGGCGAGGCCGTCGCGCCCTACCTCCAGGAGGCGCTGACCTGGACCGCCCCCGCCGGCGCGCCGCCGACCGCCGACGGGGACCGGCCGCGGCTGCTGGTCGCCGAGGACAACGCCGACCTGCGCGACTACCTGCGCGACCTGCTCGCCGGGCACTTCGCGGTGGAGCTGTCCGGTGACGGCGAGGACGCGCTCGACCGGGTCCGCCGCAGGCCGCCCGACCTGGTGCTGGCCGACGTGATGATGCCGCGCCTGGACGGTTTCGGGTTGCTGCGCGAGCTGCGCGCCGACCCCGCGACGCGGCACCTGCCGGTGGTGCTGCTGTCCGCCCGCGCGGGCGAGGAGGCCGCCGCCGAAGGGCTGGCCGCGGGCGCGGACGACTACCTGGTCAAGCCGTTCTCCTCGGTGGACCTGGTGGCCCGGCTGCGGTCGAACCTCGCGCGCGCCACCGAGCGCACCCGGGACGCCGCGTGGCAGACCGCCGTGGTGGGCGCCTTGCACGACGGGGTGTTCATCGCCGACGCGTTCGGGGTGGTGCTGGAGGTCAACGACGCGTTCGAGCGCATCACCGGCTGGGGCCCGGCCGACGCGCCCTACTCCCCGCCGCTGCCCTGGCTGCCCGGCGGGAGGGAGCCCGCGCGGCCGACCGACGAGGTGGAGTTCCGCCGGCGGGACGGCGGTGTGGCGCGGGTCGTGGTGACCACGGGCACCGTGGCCGACGAGCGCGAGCACCGGGAGCTGGTGGTCGGCACGGTCCGCGACGTCACCCGGGACCACGACGCGCGGGCCCGGCGCGCCACCGCCGTGGACCTGGCCGGCCGGCTCGCCTCGCTGCTGGACCCGGGCGAGCTGCTGGAGACCGTCATCGCCGGCCTGGGCGAGGTGTTCGGCGGCGAGGTGGTGCCGCTGGGGGCGGACATCGCGGTGCCCACCGCGCCGAGCCGCTCCCCCGTGCCCGGTCTGCTGCTCGAAGCCGGCGGGCGGCGGTTCTGGGTCACCTTCCCCCGGCCGCGCGTGGTCGGGGCGGACGAGCGCATCCTGGCCGACGTGCTGGCCGCGAACCTGGCCACCGCCCTGGACCGGGCCGGGCGGGCCGCCGAGCACGCCGACGTGGAGCGGCAGCTGCGCCAGGCGGTGCGCAGCCACCAGGTCATCGGCCAGGCGGTCGGCATCCTCATGGAGCGGCACCGGTTGACCGACCAGGCGGCGTTCGACCACCTCGTGACCACCTCGCAGCGCCGCAACACCAAGCTGCGCGACCTGGCCCGGCGGCTGGTGGAGACCGGGGAGGACCCCGGCCTGCCGGAGGGGCCGCCGCCGCACCGGTGAGGACCCCTGCCTGGCGCAGGGGCCACCGTCGCACCGGTGACGAGGGGGCCGCGGCGGTGGCGGCCCCCTCGCGCCCTCAGCCGAGCCGGTACGCGCGGATCACGGTCTGCCGCAGCTCGCGGCCCCGGCCGTCGGTCGCCGCCACCCGCAGCGAGGCGTACGCGCCCTTCGCCGCGCCGTTGCGGACCAGCGCGGTGGAGCCGGCCACCGGGACCGGGCTCCACCGCCCGCCGTCGTCGAAGGACACCTCCACCCGGAACCGCCGCAGGTCGACCCGGTCCGGGCCCTCCTGCCGGTCCACCACCAGCGGCACGCGCAGGACCCCGCCGGCGGGCGCCGCCCCGGACGCGTCCAGGCGCGGCGTGAAGCGGACCACCGACAGCGGCAGCGCCCGGTAGCCGTTCCCCGGCACCGTGCCGGAGCGGAACGTCCAGCTCAACCCCACCCGCGTGGCGAACTCCGAGATGCCGGGCGCGCGGTCCGCGCCGACCTCCAACCGGTAGTCGGCCGGGCCCGGCGGCACCGGGAACGTGGCGAAGGTCGGGTTGTCCGACTCCCCCACCAGCTCGCCGTCGCGGTACAGCGCGGTGCGCGCGGACGAGGTCAGCGAGAAGCCCCGGTTCCCCTGACCGTCGCCGAACAGCGGCAGGCCGATGTCGACCAGGTCACCGGCCCGGGACAGGTACGGGTAGCGCGCCGGCGGCAGCGCGGGCCCGAAGACCGGGTGGTTCGACGACCGGTCGTAGGTCCGGCCGGCCCGGTAGCGCTCCGCGCCGGAGAACAGGCCGGTCTCGCTGAGCGCCTCGCCGTCCTGGAAGAACGCCCGCCGCCACGGGTTGCCGTCGGTGGTGACGTAGTCGACCGCGGTGCCGGACGGCGGCGCCCCGGTCAGCCAGGAGATGCCGCCGATGCCGGAGGAGTCGTCCATGGCCAGGCCGTGGAGGTGGACCTTCCCGGGCAGCGCCGGGCCGAACGAGGTGCGGACGCGCGCGAGGTCGCGGGCCGCGGGCGCCCGCTCGAACCCGGTGGGCACGTGCCCGAGCACCTCCCAGGCGAACCGGTGGTGCACCGGCGTGGAGCCCACCGGGGGCGCGGCGAACTCCGCGCCGATCACGGTGCTCACCTCGTCCTCGGACAGCTCCGGGCCGACGTGCCCGATGGTCGTGCCCGCCGGGAAGCCGCCCGGGTAGATGCCGGCGATCCCGGTGAGGTCGCCCGGCCGGCCGCCGAGGCGCCGGGAGAGCTGCACCGAGCCGAGGAGGGGTTCGGCGGCCGGGTCCGGCGCGGTGACGCGCAGCGGTTTCGCCCCCCTGGCGTCCAGGGTGACCGTGCTCGTCGCGGTGACCGCCAGGTCGGGCCGGACCAGCAGGCTGAGCTGCCCGTCGGTCCAGAGCTCGGACACGACGAAGTAGCTCCCCGCGGGCAGCCGGACGGTGTCGCGGCCGGCGGAGAGGGTGGCGGTGCGCTGGTTGGACAGGCCGATGACGTAGGTGTGGTACTCGTCCTCGGGCCCACCGGACCGGTCGAGGTGCGCGAAGGTGGTGTCGTAGCTCTCCGCCTCCCGGTCCACCGCCACCGGCGTGCGCAGCGGCTCGTCGCCGCCGGTCGCCACGACGGCGCCCGAGTAGGCCCCGCCCAGCGCGCCGAGCCGGGTGTCCGCGGTGACGCTCGCCGCCGCCTCGCCGCCCGCCGGGACGGTCAGCGCGGTCGGGGTGACGGCGAACATCCCGGCGGGGGCGGGCGTGCCGTCCGGGCCCCGCGCCCGCACCGCGAGGGCGAGGGTGACCGGGGCGTCGCCCGCGTTGCGGTAGGTGTACCGGCGGGTGACCGGGGCGTCGTCTTCGTGCGGCCACAGCTGCACGCCGAGGTCGACCGCGACCGGGTCGGTGGTGAGCGTGGTGGTGATGGCGCGGGCGAGGTCCAGCCGCCCCGAGCCCTGCTCGAACGCGGTCAGGTCGGCGTTCGGCTCGGCCGACGCGGTGAGCACGGCCTTGATCCGCGCCCCGGTCCAGTCCGGGTGCTGCTGGGCGATCAGCGCCGCCGCGCCCGCGACGTGCGGGGTCGCCATGGAGGTGCCGGACATCGCCAGGTGCCCGTCGCCGCCCGCCTCGGCCGCGACGATGTCCACGCCGGGCGCGGTGAGGTCCGGCTTGACCGCGCCGTCGCCGACGCGCGGGCCGCGGCTGGAGAAGTGGGCCAGGGCGTCGTCGCGCCCGACCGCGCCCACGGTGAGCGCGGCGTCCGCGCTGCCCGGTGAGGTGACACCGCCCGGCGCCGGACCGGCGTTGCCCGCGGCGACCACGAACAGGGCGCCGGTCCGGGCGGACAGCGCGTTGACGGCCTCCTCCAGCGGGTCGACGCCGGGGCTGTCCTGGTAGCCGAGGCTCAGGTTCACCACGTCGGCGCCCTGCTCGACCGCCCACTCCATGCCCGCCAGGACCGCGGACTCCCGGCAGCCGCCGCTCGCCTCGCACACCTTGCCGTCGAGTATCCGGGCGTCCGGCGCGACGCCCCGGTACCTCGCGCCCCCGCCGGCGATGGTGGCGGCGACGTGCGTGCCGTGACCGGCCCGGTCGACCGCGTCCGGCTCGGCGCTGAAGTTGCGCTCCGCGACCTCCCGACCCGCCAGGTCCGGGTGGTCGCCGTCCACACCGGTGTCCAGCACGGCGACCCGCACGCCCGCGCCGGTGTGGCCCGCGGCCCACGCGGCGGGCGCGCCGACCTGGGCGGTGGAGCGGTCCAGGAGCACCCGGCGCACGCCGTCCAGCCAGACCTTCCGCACGCCCGGGTCGGTGAGCAGCCCCTGGAACACCGGGACCGCCCCGGTCTTCGGCGTCCCGGTCTTCGGCGTCCCGGTTTTCGGCACTGCGGTGGCGGTGAAGTCGTCCCCGCGGGCCACGACGAGCGGCACGCTGTCGCGGCGGGCGTCGTCGTAGCCCGCCTCCACCAGTCCGGTGACGTCGAACAGCCGGGGGTCAAGCCGGTCCTGGGCCAGCGGCCGGGCGGCGTCACCCGGGACCACGTGCACGTGGTCCGCGCGGTGGAACGCGTGGAACGACACGCCCCCGCGCCCCGCGCCCGGCCGGACCGCCACGACGCGGCCGCGGTCGAGCACCACCCGGTCACCCGTGACCAGGGTGACCGTCGTGGTCGGGCCGCCGGCGGTGGTGGTGGCCGGGGTGGTGGAGGTGGCGGCGGTGGTCGCGGCGGTGCTGCCCGTCAAGAGGACCACCACGAGGGCGGTCGCCGCGCGGGCGGCGCGCCGACGTGTTCGAGGGTGCGACACGGTTGTCTCCTGATTTCGTCCGACATCGGGAGGAACCGGTTCGACGTTAGGGTCCCGGCCGCTGTTCAGGTCCGTGCCCCCGGCGCTGAACAACGTTGTGTGGACAACGGAATCGCGAGAGGGGTGCCTGGATCCGCACCGCGGCGGGACCGGGTGGCGGGGCACCGTAAGGCGCGATGTCCGGCCCCGCGCGGGGTGTGCCTCGGTCGGGTGGGCGTCTTCGCCCGGTGGTGTGCGCCGTGTCGCGGCGGTGGTCCCGCCGTGGTGCTGTGGCGGTGCAGTTCGATTCACCGATGAAGGAGATATGACATGCGAGGACTGATCCTCGGGGCCGTTCTGCTCGCCGCCGGCGCCGCGACGGGCACGGTGGCCGGCACGGCCGGCGCAGCGGTCGAGGCGCCCTCCGCCGCGGTCGCGCGAGCGGCCGAGTTCTACTGCGACGAGATCCGCGAGCAGAGCGACCGGATCGCCGCGAACCACTGCGATCCGGCCCCGTTCGAGGAGATCAACGACATGTTCGTCGTGCGCGACTCCGAGAACGCGTACGAGTGCTGGCACGGCGCGCCGTACCGGGAGAACGGGATCGTCGCGGAGGACTGCGAGCAGATCGGCTGATCCACGAGGACGTGGTCCGGGTCGGCGCGGCGCGGCGCCGGCCTCCCGTCCGGTCAGAAGGCGTAGCGCACCCGCAGGTACGGGGCGTGCCGGTCGATCAGCGCGAGCAGCTCGTCGAGCAGCCCCCGCTTGAGACCCGCCCGGTACCGCACGTTGACCCCGCCGCCCTCGCTGCGCTTGACCTCCTGGAGGTCGGGCCGCCACAGCAGCTCCTCCGCCTTCGGGTGCCAGCGCAGGTTCACCTCGTGCAGCGCCCGGTTGTGCGTCAGCATGATCACCTCGGCGGCCAGCTGCGCCCGGGTCTCCGGCGAGGCGGCGTCGCCCAGCGCCTCCAGCAGCTCGCGCCAGTCGTCCAGCCAGCCGTCGTGCACCACGACCGGGCTGAGGTTGACGTGGACCTCGTAGCCCGCGGCGCGGAAGTCGTCCAGCGCGGCCAGGCGCTCGGCCACGGGACTGGTGCGGATGTCGAGCAGCTTGGCGGTGCGCTCGGGCATCAGGGAGAAGCGCACTCGGGTGCGGCCGCGCGGGTCCCAGTCGAGCAGGTCGCGGTTGACGTGCTTGGTCGCGAACGACGCCTTGGCCGTGGGCAGGTCGCGGAACAGCTCCACCAGGTCGCGCACGTTGTCGCTGACCAGCGCGTCGACCGCGCAGTCCGAGTTCTCCCCGATGTCGTAGACCCACGCGTGGTCGTCGACCTGGTCCGGTTCGGTCAGGGGGCCCTGGCGCGCCACGTGCCTGGCCAGGTAACCGGTGATCTGCTCGATGTTGGCGAACACCGTGATGGGGTTGGAGTAGCCCTTGCGCCGGGGCACGTAGCAGTAGGCGCACGCCATCGCGCACCCGTTGGCCGTGGACGGGGCGATGAAGTGGGCGGACCGGCCGTTGGGCCGGGCGCTGAGCGACTTCTTCACGCCGAGCACGAGCGCCTCCCGCTTGATGCGCACCCAGCGGCGCGCGTTCGCCTCGTCGCCGTGCAGCTCGGGGATCTGCCAGTGGCTCGCCACCTCGACCAGCTCGGCGTCGGGGAAGCGGTCGAGCACCGCGCGCCCGCGGGGCAGTGCGGCGGCGGCGGGCTCCACGTAGATGCGGGTGGGCGAGATCAGCGGTGGTGCGGTCACCCCTCCAGTGTCCGAGCAGGACCGACGAACCCGCACGACGAGCGGCCCCGTGTGCCGGGCCTCACCGCCGTGAGCCGGGCCACCCCCGGGAGTTCCCCGTTACGCGTTGGGGTCGGTGGTCGGGGTGGGATCGGTGGTGGGGCTGCCGGTGGCGGGGTCGGTGGTGGGGCCGCCCGTGGTGGCGTCGCCTGTGGTGGGGCCGCCCGTGGTGGGGCCGCCCGTGGCGGGACTGCCGGTGGCGGGGCTCCCGGTGGTGGCGTCGCCCGGGGCAGGGCTGCCCGTGGCGGGGCTGCCGGTTCGCTGGACGACCGAGCCCAGCGCGTCCAGCGCCTCGGCCCGGGAGGCGTAGATGTCGAGCACCGCCGTGACGCCGGTGACCTCCAGCGGCCGCAGCACGGGCCTGCGGTCGGCCACGACGGCGACCGCCCCGCCCGCCCCGAGCGCCCGCTCGTGGGCCCCTAACAACAGCGACAGGCCCGGCGAGCCGAAGAACACCACCTCGCTCAGGTCCAGGACCAGCAGCGGCGGCCCGGCCCTGAGGGCGTCGTCCACGGCGGCGTGGACAGGCGGCGCGCTGTCCACATCAAGTTCACCCGAAAGAGCGACAACATGAGCATCGCCCGCGCGACCGACGCGCACGTCGAGGTCGAACGGTGGCGGCTCGATGGGCTCGGTCACGGCGTCTCCCGCTGTGGGCTGCGGTGTTCACCCGACGTTCTACCAGTGCCGAGGCGTCGCACAGCAGCCACTATGTCACGGTTGGGCGCGCCCTTGACGATGTACTCGGTGACCCCGGCCGCCCGGATGTCCTCCACGGCGGCCAGGTCGGCGTAAGCCGAGAGCGCCAGGATGCCGGTGCCCGGCGCCAGCCTGCGGATCTCCCGGGCGGCGCGGCCCCCGCCGCCGCCGGGCATCCGGACGTCGAGGACCACGACCGCGGGGACGTGCCGCCTGGTCAGGTCGATGGCCTCGTCGGCGTCGGCGGCGACCCCGACCACCTCCAGGTCCGGTTCGGCGTCCAGGACCTCGCGCAGCGCGTCGCGGATCATGGCGTCGTCGTCGGAGATGACCACGCTGAGCTTGGCGGGCGTCACCGCTCGGCCTCCACCGTCGTCGGTACCCAGAACTGCACCACCGCGCCACCGCCGGGTCGGTCGGTCAGCGACCACCAGCCGCCCGCCGTCTCGGCCCGCTCGCGCATCTCGATGGTGCCGAAGTGCTCCAGGGCGTTGGGGTCGGACAGCCGCCCGACCCCGACGCCGTCGTCGGAGACCTCGACCAGCGTGCCCTCGTCGGCGGAGGACAGGCTGATCTCGACGGTGGTCGCCCGCGCGTGCTTGCGCACGTTGTTGACCGCCTCCTGGCAGATGCGGAAGATCGTGATCGCCGTGTCGGCGGGCGGTTCGTGGTCCAGCGAGTGCCGCAGCCGGTAGTCGATCCCCCACGAGCCGGTCGCGTCGGCGAGGTAGTGGTCCAGCGCCTCGGCCAGGCCGTGCCGCTCGAGTTCCGGGGGCCGCAGCCGGAACACCAGGCCGCGCAGGCGGCCGATGGTCTCCCGGACCGTCTCGTCCAGCCGGTGGACCACGGCGGCGTGCTCGGCGGGCAGGCGGCCGGCCAGCAGCTGGAGCCTCATGCCGACCGCGACCATGGCCTGGATCGAGTCGTCGTGCACGTCCCAGGCGATGCGGCGGCGCTCCAGCTCCTGGGCCTCCACCAGGTGGCCGACCAGCCTGCGCTGCTCGCGCAGCGCCTGCTCGGACCGCCGCCGCTCGGTCAGGTCCCGGGTGACCTTGGCGAACCCGCGCAGCCGGCCCTGGTCGTCGAACAGGGCGGTGATCACCACGTTGGCCCAGAACCGCGAGCCGTCCTTGCGCAGCCGCCAGCCCTCGTCCTCGAACCGACCGACCTCGCCGGCCACCTCCAGCTCGTGCCAGGGCTTGCGCGTGGCCAGGGACTCGGCCGGGTAGAACACCGAGAAGTGCCGGCCGACGATCTCCTCGGCCAGGTAGCCCTTGATGCGCTCCGCGCCAGGGTTCCAGCTCACCACCCGGCCCAGCGGGTCGAGCATGAAGATCGCGTAGTCCACCACGCTCTCGACGAGCAGGCGGTAGTCCTCGACCGGAGGCCGCTCGTAGGGGTCCAGGGGGTGGGGCGGGTCCGCGGTCATGACGACACTGTCCACCACCGGGCCCACCGACCGCACCGGCCACGCCGCCCGGGGTGGGGTGGCGGCGCTCAAGACGCCGTGGCGGGCATCTCGCACCAGACGACCTTGCCACCGGACCGGGGCTCGGTGCCCCAGCACGCCGTCAGCCGCTGGACCAGGGGCACTCCCCAACCCCCGGAGGAGCCGGGGGGACGCGACCTGGGCAGCACGGGGCTGCTGTCCGCGACCTCGATCCGCAGCCCGCGCGCGGCGCCGACCAGCCGGAGCAGCGGGACGCCCGAGGCGTGCCGCAGCGTGTTGGTGACCAGCTCGGAGACCACCAGCACGGCGTCGTCGTGGTCGCCCCGGTAGCCCCAGTCGGCGAGGGTCCTGCGGACGAAGTCGCGGGCCAGCGCCGCCCCACCCCGGCCCGGAGGGGCGCTGAACTCCGCCACCGGGTTCGTCACCGAAACGTCCACGAGGACACCGTGCCGCACGGGCACCGGTCCGCCCAGACGCAGCGGCACCCGGCGAACTGGTGCAGAAGCATCAGTCGAGCAGGCCGTCACGGCGGGCGATGGCCACCGCCTCCAGCTTCGACCTGGCGCCCAGCTTCTCCAGCACCCGCTGGACGTGGTTGCGCACGGTGTTGCGCGCCACGCCCATGCGCTCGCCCATCTCCTCGGTGCTCGCACCCTCCGCGAGCAGGGACAACGCCTCGCGCTCCCGGGTGGTGAGCGCCACGCCCGGCGGGGCCGACCTCCCGGTGAGCTTGTCCAGCACCCCGGCGAGCAGGCCGCCGTCGAACACGACCTCGCCCTCCGCCACCCGCCGCACCGCTTCGGTCAGCTCGTCGAGCCGGGAGGACTTGAGCACCAGGCCGGACGCGCCGGACTCCGCCACCCGGGAGGCCGCCGACACGGTCGCCTCGCCGGTCAGCACCAGCACCCGGGCCCCGAACTCGACGAAGCTCGACACCGCCCGGAGGCCGTCGCCGTCGGGCAGGCGGCGGTCGAGCAGCACCACGTCGGGGCGGTGCCGCCGGACGTCGGCCAGGGCGTCGGTCACGGACCCGGCGGTCGAGACCACCTCGACCTCGTCGGAGTCCTCCCAGGCCAGCCGGATCACCTCGGCCACCAGGTGGTGGTCCTCGACCAGGACCACGCGAACGGGAGCGCGCGGAGCGTCTTGGTGCGGCATGGCGGTGCGGTCCCTACGTAGCCGTGCGGAGCCAGCAGCCCACCCTAGTCGGTCTGCGGCCCGGCCCCCGATCGGCGGCTTGCTGTCGGGGGATGAGCGCTCAGGGGTGGAACGAGCCGGAGGTGTCGGCGGTCGAGGAGCCGCGGGTGGCGGCGTGCACGCTGCCGACGGCGGAGCGGCCGCTGCGGTTGGCGGAGTTCGACGGGCCGGCGGCGCGGGCGGGGGTGGATCGCGCGGGCCGGTGAGCGCGGGCCGGTGCTCACGGGCCGGTGCTCACGGGCCGGTGAGCACCGGCACCGGCCGTTACCGCGCCCGGGGCAGCTTGGCGGGCGCCACGACGATGTCCACCCGCCGCACCCGGTCGCCGGCGGCGGTGATCGAGCAGACGAAGCGCGTCGTGCCGTCCGCCCGCAGCACGGCGAACCCCGGACCGCCGTTGACCGCCAGCGGCACCAGGCGCTCGTCGGCGGCGACCTTGCGGCGCACGCCGAGCACGAAGCGCGCCACGTGGTCGGGCCCGTGCACCGGGCGGCGCGCCACGCCGAGCAGGCCGCCGCCGTCGCTGGTGAGCACCACGTCCGGGTCCAGCAGGCCGACCAGCGCGGCCAGGTCGCCGCCCTCGACCGCGCCGAGGAAGGCGTCCACCACCCGGCGGTGCTCGGGCGCGGCCACGTCCACGCGGGGCGCGCCGGCCGTGACGTGCGCCCTGGCCCGCACCGCCAGCTGCCGCACGGCGGCGGGGCCGCGCCCCACCACCGCGGCGATCTCCGGGAACGACATGCCGAAGACCTCGTGCAGGACCCACGTGGTGCGCTCGGCCGGGGTGAGCGTCTCCAGCACGACCATCAGCGCGTAGCTCACGGTGTCGTCCAGGGTCACGCGCTCGGCCGGGTCTGGCGAGCCGGGGTCGACCAGCGGTTCGGGCAGCCACGGCCCGACGTACTCCTCCCGCCGCACGCGCGCCGACCTCAGCACGTCCACCGCCCGCCGGGCCACCGCCACGACCGCCCACGCCTCCACGTCGAGGACGCGCTCCCGCGCGTCGGCGTCGGCCAGCTTCAGCCAGCAGTCCGAGACGACGTCCTGCGCCTCGGCCAGGGTGCCGACGATGGAGTAGGCGACCCCGACCAGCCGGGGCCGCACGCGGGTGTACTCGGCGGCCAGCTCGGCGACGCGGCTCACGCCCCCACCGAGTCCAGGTACTCGGCCCAGGTCCGCCCGCCCCCGGTGTACTCGCCCCGGGGGGTCAGGCCGCCGGTGGCCAGCCCGGCGGGCCCGCCCTCGGCCTCCTCCACCCGCAGGTCGTCGCCGCGCCGGGCGACCAGCTGCCGGGCCATGTCCACCACCCGCAGCCGCTCGGGCCCGGCGATGGGCAGCACGAACCCCCGCGGCTCACCGGCGGCGAGCTCGACCAGCCGGCCCGCGACGTCCTCGGTGGCCACCGGCTGCGACAGCATGGCGGGCACCCGCGCCACCGGTCCGCTCGCCTGCGCCAGCACCTGCCCGGCGAACTCGAAGAACTGCGTGGCCTTCAGCACCGTCCACGGCACCCGCCCGGCCGCGACCAGGGCCTCCTGGCGGCGCTTGCCGAAGTAGTAGTCCAGGTCGACCTCGTCGGCGCCGACGATCGACAGCACCACCAGGTGCCGCACGCCCGCCCGTTCGGCCGAGTCGAGCAGGTGGGTGGTGGCCGAGGTGAAGAACCGCTCCGCCTCCTCGCGCGTCCACGCCGGACCGTTGGAGACGTCGATCACCGCCTCGCACCCCGCCAGCGCCTCGTCCAGGCCCTCCCCCGTGGTCAGGTCGGCGGTGGACCGGCTGATCACCACGGCCTCGTGCCCGGCCCGCGCGACCTCCTCGACGACCTTGCGCCCGACAACTCCGGTGCCACCCGCAACCGCGATCTTCATCCCCGCGTCCCAACGATCGTGCGAATTCCGTCATCACCAGGACGATCCGGCCCGACGAACTGTGACATCCCCGGCGGCGTCCCGCCCCGACCGGGCGTGAAGATCCTCCTGGCAGGACTGTTGGCCCTGGTCACGGGCTGTGCCACGACCGTAACGGGCTCGGGCGCCGCAGTCAGGACCACGACCGGTGAAGCCACGACCACGACCACGAGCACCGCCGAGCCGGACGAGCCGACGCCCGTGGAGCTGCCCGAGATCGACGAGGGCGCCCCGGCCCGCTACTGCGACCAGCCGTTCCCGGGCGCCCTGGGCAAACCGATGCTGGCCGTCGTGGTCGAGACCCCGTCCGGCCGCCTGGACTGCGACGGGGCGGCCGCCGTCCTCGTCGACTACTACGCCGAGCGCCACGACCCGACCCCCGGCCTGCCGCCGCTGGTGGTCGCCGCGATGACGTGCAACCAGGTGCCGGAACCGGCGCTGCCGCAGGTGGTGTGCGCGGACGGGGACGACGTCGTCTACTCCATGTGGCCGCAGACCTGAGGTGCCGGGGCCGCCGGCGCACGGGTCGCACCGGGCGCGGCGATCACCCCACGCGCCCCATCCACCAGTTGCCGGGCGCGGACGGGTCCGTGCTCGACCAGAACTCCACGCACGCGCGCGTGAACTCCTCGGCGGTCAGGCGGCCGTCGCCGTCCGTGTCGAGGTGCTCGAACGCCTCCGCGGCCTCGGCCTCGCTCAGGCCGGGGAAGTGGCCGCGCTGGAAGACCAGGAACTCGGCGGGGCTCAGGCTGCCGTCGGCGTCGACGTCGGCGACGGCCAGGAACGCCTCGGCCAGCGCGCCGATGGTCGACCTGGCGGCCCCCGGGTCGTCGGAGAGGGAGCCGGTGGAGGTGAGGAACTGCTCGCGCGAGATGGTCGTGCCACCGCCGGGGACGTGCGGCAGGTGCAGGTCGTGCCAGATCCTCAGGTAGGCGTCGACGATGCGCTGCTCCTGCGGCGACCCGGGCGCGTGCCCGAGGGCCTCGGCCGCCCGCTTGCCCATCAGGACGTGGTCCTGCTCGCCGAGGAACCCGTCCCCGTCGACGTCCAGGTGGTCGAAGCCGTGGTTGATCTTGGCCTTGAGCAGGTCGGTGAGAGGCACGAACCCTCCGTACGCGGTCGGTGACGCGGGCGGCACACAGGATGGTGGCGCCGGGGAGGGGCGGGCAAGGGCTGGGCGGGGATACCGCACGACCGGACCGCCGGTGTCCACCATCGGGGGATGGACGGGCCGCCGAACCGCGGTCGGCGCCGGCCCGTGGACTACCGTGCCGCTCGTGGACGACTGGCTGGCCGACACCCGCACCTCGTACGACACGGTCGCGGTCGCCTACGCCGACCAGGTGCGCGGGGCCATCGCCGAGCGCCGGTACCTCCGGACGGCCCTGGCGTTGTTCGCCGAGGACGTTCGGGAGGCCGGCGGCGGACCGGTGGCCGACGTCGGCTGCGGTTCCGGGGAGGTCACCGCCCACCTGGGCGGACTCGGGCTCGACGCCTTCGGGATCGACCTCTCCCCCGGCATGGTCGACGTGGCCCGGCGAGCCCACCCCGGCCTGCGGTTCGAGGTGGGCTCGATGACGGAGCTGGACCTGCCCGCCGCCTCGGTGGCCGGGCTGGTGGCCTGGCAGTCGCTGATCCACGTGCCCGACGACCTGGTGCCGACCGTGTTCGGGCACTTCCACCGGGCGCTGCGGCCGGGCGGCCCGCTGCACCTGCTGTTCCACGTCGGCGACGAGACCCGGCTGAAGACCGCGGGTTACGGCGGCCACCCGATGAAGGTCCACGTCCACCGCCGCCGGCCCGAGCGGGTGGCGACCTGGCTGCGCGAGGCCGGTTTCGAGGTGGAGGCCCAGTTGCTGCTCGACCCGGAGGGGGAAGCCCCGCAGGCGTTCCTCTTCGCGCGCCGCGGGTGATGGCGGACCCGTCGACCCGAGGACTGTCCCGCCCGGCGGGACGCGTTTTTCCTTTCCCCCCACCAGTGTGACGCCGGTTCCTTGACACCTCCCCCGGAAGTGCGGTTCGCTCGGCTTCGCGAAACGATCAGCCAGGGGGGGCGACGACGTGGAGCCGGCTTCCGCGGTGCCGGACGTGACCCGCGCGTCGCGGCCCGGTGCGCGACCGGTGACGCGCGGATGATCACGGTCCTGGCGGCGGTCGCGTTCTGGGTCGGGCAGCTGGGCCTGGAGCGGGCGTGGGCGCACACGGACGGGTCCGGCGTGACCGTGGCCGTGCTGGACACCGGGGTGGACCCCGACCACGCCGACCTCGCCGGGGTGGTGCTGCCCGGGGCGGAGTTCCCCGACCTCGGTTCCGGGGCCCGGGACGCCTCGGGGCACGGCACGTCCGTCGCCGCGCTGATCGCGGGGCGGTCGGGGGTGGCCCCCGGCGCGCGGGTGCTGCCGGTGAAGGTGACCGGGGGCAGCGCGGACGCCACCGAGGCGCTGAAGTGGGCGGTCGACCGCGGGGCGCGGGTGGTGAACCTGTCGCTCGGCGGCGGGGCCGGGTCGTTCGACGAGGGCCTGCGGTACGCCGCCGAGCACGACGTGGTCGTGGTGGTCGCGGCGGGCAACACCGGGACGGACGCCGGGGTCACGGCGTTGGCGCGCGGCGAGCACGTGGTGGCCGTGTCCGCAGTGGACCGCGAGGGGCGGTTCCGGGAGGACGTGAGCGTGTCCGGGCCGGAGGTCGTGCTGGCCGCGCCCGGTGTGGACGTGCCCACCTCGCGCGGCGAGCGCAGCGGCACCAGCTACGCGGCGGCCCTGGTGTCCGGGGCGGTGGCGCTGGTGCGGGCGGAGCACCCGGACCTGGACGCCGTCGAGGTGGTGGAGCTGCTGACGTCCACCGCGCGGGACGCCGGGCCGCCGGGCCGCGACCCGGAGTACGGGTTCGGCGTGGTCGACCCGGCGCGGGCGCTGGAGGAGGGTCCGCCACGGGGCGGCGGGGTGTGGTGGTGGTCGGCGGTGGCGCTGGTGCCGCTGGGGGTGTGGGCGGGCCGGCGTGCCCGTGGGCGCGGCACCCGGTGATCCCGCGGATCACCCGGAGTTCTCCCGGAACGAGCCGGTCGGGCTGCCCTCGGCGTCCGGGTCCGCCTACCGGGTCAGGGTTCACCACCTGTGAGGGGGAGATCCTGGAACCAGGCGTCCACCGACACGCAGGAGCCATCATGACCGCCTCGTCCAGCTCGCTCCGCCTCCGCACCCTCGATGGCCTGCACCTCCAGGGCACCCTGGTGCTGCCCGAAGCCCCGGCTGAGCACGCCGTCGTCCTGGTGCACAGCGGCGGCGTGACGCGAGGAGGGCGGCTTCTTCACGCGCCTGGCGGCCGGTCTGGCTGACACAGGCGTGGCGTCACTGCGCTACGACCTCCGCGGGCACGGTGAGAGCGACGGTCGTCCCGAGGAGTCTTCACTGGCGGCCGGTCACGGTCATCGGCGCATCGCCTTCCTCGGCGACCGCCAGACGCTGTGGACCAGCCAGGAGCGCTACACCGGCTACGTCGAAGGGCTCGCCCACACCGGCCTGACCCTGCGCGCGGAACTCGTCCGCACCGACCTGCACGGCCCCGACGCCGCCGAAGCCGCCACCGCCGCCCTGCTCGACCTCGACGAGCCGCCGACCGCGCTGTTCACCGCGCAGAACCTGGTCACCGTCGGCGCGATGCGCGCCCTGCGCGACCGCGACCTGCACCGCTCGGTCGCGCTCATCGGCTTCGACGACTTCCCCCTGGCCGACATGCTCGAACCCGGCGTCACCGTCCTGCGCCAGGACGTCCCCGCCCTCGGCCGCAAGGCCGCGGAACTGATCTTCGCCCGCATCGGCGGCGACCAGTCGCCGCCGACGCACGCCGTCGTCCCGGCCACCCTCGTGGCGCGCGGTTCGGGCGAGCTCCCACCGACGCACGACCGGACCGGCGCCGTCGCGCAGCGGGCGCGGTGACGCCGAGTTCGCAGCCCCTGTCGGACACGGGTGCGTAACAGGTCGTTGACAGCCGCTTCATCCTGATGAATCCTTCACCGCACCAAGTGCCCAAACGATTTGGCAGGTTGCGGTGAAGCGCATCGGGATCAAGGACGTGGCGGCAGCGGCCGGTGTTTCCGCGACCACGGTCTCCCACATCCTCAACGAGGTCGAGGGCAAGCGGATCAACCCCGAAACCCGGGCCACCGTGATCCGGGTGGCCCGTGATCTGGGGTATCGCCCGAACAGCCTGGCGCGGGGGCTGCGGACCAGCCGCACCTACACGGTGGGCTTCATCGGCGACGAGATCGCCACGACCCCCCACGCGGGACAGATCATCCAGGGCGCCCAGGACGCGGGCACCGAGCGGGGGCTGCTGCTGCTCATGCTCAACACCGGCGGCGACCCGGAGCTGGAGCGCAAGGCGATCACCCTGCTGGTGCAGCACGGCGTCGACGGCATCCTCTACGCGTCGATGTACCACCGGGTCGTGCAGGTGCCGCCCCCACTGCGGTCGGTGCCGACGATCCTGGTGGACGCGAGCGCGCAGGACTCCGCGGTGCCCTCGGTCGTGCCCGACGAGGAGCAGGGCGGTTTGACGGCAACCCGGGAGCTCCTCGCGCACGGTCATCGCCGGATCGGGTTCGTCACCAACACCGACGACATCCCCGCCTCGCGGGGCAGGCTCGCCGGGTACCGGGCCGCGCTGGCCGAGGGGGGCATCGGGTTCGACCCCGCGCTGGTCGTCGCCGACCGCTCGGACGCGCCCGGCGGCCACCGCGCGGCCCGCGCCCTGCTCGCGTCCGCGAACAGGCCCACGGCGCTGTTCTGCTTCAACGACCGCATGGCGATGGGCGCCTACCGCGCGGCGGCCGAACTCGGTCTCGCGATCCCGGCGGACGTGTCCGTGATCGGCTTCGACAACCAGGAGTTGATCAGCGAGAACCTCCACCCCGCCCTGAGCACCGTCGCCCTGCCCCACTACGGGATGGGGGCACGGGCGATAGAGCTCCTGCAAGCCCTCATCGACACGCCCGACACCGCCGGCCCCGCGCTCCAGGAGGTACTGCACTGCCCCCTGGTGGCCAGGGATTCGATCGCCCCGCCGCCCCGGTCTTGACCACCGGGACAGCGGGGTGACCACGAGTGGGCGACCGTTCGCACCGGCCGCCCGACGAGAACCGACCCAGCACGATGGAGGAACCATGAACGCGCGGACCAGACGTCTCGTCGCGGCGAGTCTAGCGGCCGTGACCACGGCGGCCGCACTCACCGGCTGCGGCACCGGAGGTGGTGGATCGGGCGCCGGGGACGGCGTGCTGAAGCTGTGGACCCACAACGCGGGCAACGCCGCCGAGTACGACGTCGTCGAGAAGGTGGTCAACGACTTCAACGCGAGCCAGACGACGTACGAGGTCGAGATCGAGGCGTTCCCCCAGGGCTCCTACAACGACGCGGTCGTCGCCTCCTCCTCGTCGAAGAAGCTGCCCTGCATCCTCGACGTGGACGGCCCCAACGTGCCCAACTGGGCCTGGGGCGGGTACCTGGCCCCGTTGGAGCTCTCGGGCGGCGAGGTCCCCCTGGACGACCAGCTGCCCAGCACCGTGGGCAAGTACCGGGACAAGGTCTACGCCTTCGGCTTCTACGACGTGGCGCTGACGATGTTCGCCCGCAAGTCGGTGCTCGACGAACACGGCATCCGCATCCCGACCCCCGAGCAGCCGTGGACCCGGGCGGAGTTCGCCTCGGCGCTGGCCGCCCTCAAGGCGGGCGGCAAGTTCGAGTACCCGCTGGAGATGGGCACCGGGGGCAGCGGCGAGTGGTGGCCCTACGCCTATTCGCCGCAGTTGCAGAGCTTCGGCGGCGACCTGGTCGACCGTTCCTCCTACAGGACCGCCGAGGGCGCGCTCAACGGCCCCGAGGCGCTGGACTGGGCGAAGTGGTTCCGCTCCCTGGTCACCGACGGGTACATGGCGCAGAAGTCGGGCTCCAGCCCCAACGACGACTTCCTCAACGGCAAGTCCGCCATCCAGTGGGACGGCAGCTGGGACGCGGCCAAGAACGTCGAGAAGCTGGGAGACGACCTGCTGATCCTGCCGCCGGTGGACTTCGGCAACGGGCCGAAGATCGGCGGCGCCTCCTGGCAGTGGGCCATGAGCGCCACCTGCGCGCAGCCGGGGGGTGCACGCGCATTCCTGGAGTTCACCCGCAAGACGGAGTACTTCCTGGAGTTCGCCAAGGCGACCGGCACCATCCCCGCCACCGACGCCGCCGCGGCGCAGATCCCCGGCTACGAGCCCGGTGGCCGGTACGAAACCCTCGTCCGGTCCGCCCGCGACCTCGCGGTGGTGCGTCCCGTGACGCCCGCCTACCCCTACATCGCGTCGGTGTTCGAGAAGACCGCCAAGGACGTCGTCGCGGGCGCCGAGCCGAAACCCGCCCTGGACGAGGCGGTCAAGCAGATCGACGCCAACCTCAAGCTGAACAACTTCTACGCCGACTGACGGCTCCACCTCGCCCGCCTGGTGGAGACCGACCGTCTCCACCGGGCGCGCCCGTTCCGCCCGGAGGTCTCGTGACCGCCGCTGTTCCCCTCCGCGCGCGCCTGCGACGCGCCCGCGGCAGCACGCTCGGCGCCGCCCGCCGCAGGGAGGGCATCACCGCCCTCGGCATGGCCGGCCCCGCGGTCCTGCTGCTGCTCGTCTTCTTCGTCATCCCGGTCTGCCTGGCCTTCGCCCTGGCCTTCACCAGCGCCCGCCTGATCTCACCGACCCCGGCCCGGTTCGTGGGTCTGCGCAACTTCGCGATGCTCCTGGAGGACCCGGTCTTCCTCCGCTCACTGCTCAACACGTTCACCTTCGCGGCCGTCGTGGTGCCCGTCCAGGCGGGGCTCGCCCTCGGCCTGGCCCTGCTGGTCAACGGCCGGTTCCGGGGCACGAACTTCTTCCGCACCGTCTACTTCATCCCGGTGGTCACCTCCATGGTGGTGGTGTCCATCGTGTGGACGTTCCTCTACCGGCAGGACGGCCTGCTCAACCGGATCATCGAGGGGGTCACGTTCGGCCTGGTCCAGGGACCGGACTGGCTCAACGACCCGTCCACGTCGCTGGCCGCGATCGTGTTCATGTCCGTCTGGCAGGGCGCGGGCTTCCACATGATCATCTGGTTGTCCGGCCTCCAGACCATCCCGGCCGACCTGTACGAGGCCGCGTCCATCGACGGCGTGGGCCGGTGGTCGCGGTTCCGGTTCGTGACCTGGCCAGGGCTGCGAGCGACCCGCACCTTCGTGCTGATCACCATCACCATCTCGGCGTTCAGCCTGTTCACGCAGGTCAACGTGATGACCCAAGGAGGGCCGCTGGACTCGACCACCACGGTGGTCTACCAGGCCGTGCGCAGCGGCTACCAGCAGCAGCAGACCGCGTACGCCTCGGCGATCTCCCTGGTGTTCTTCGTGCTGGTGCTGATCGTCTCGCTCGTCCAGCGCTACCTGACCAGGGAGAAGGACTGACATGACGCCCAGGTCCCCCCGATCGCCTGCCACCTCCGCTCCCCCGACGGCGGCGCGGAGGCTCACCGGTCACGCCCTGCGGCTCGTGCTCGCGCTGTTCTTCGCGTTCCCCGTGGTGTTCATGCTGGTCTCGTCGTTCAAGCCGGACCAGCAGATCTTCGGCGACCTCGGCAGCCCCCGGGCGTTCCTGCCGGTCGGCAGCCTGTCGCTGGAGAACTACACCGCCGTGTTCGACCGCGTGCCGGCGGTCCGGTTCCTGCTCAACTCCCTCGGCGTCTCCGCGATCACGATCCTCTTGGGCCTCCTGGTCAACAGCCTGGCGGCCTTCGCCCTGTCCAGGATGCGCTGGCCCGGTCGCAAGCTCCTGCTCACGGTCATCATCGCCACCCTGATCGTGCCGTTCGAGACCTTCGCGCTGCCGATGGTGTGGTGGGTGAACAAGCTGCCCTGGCTGGAGTTGAACGGGTTCAGCCTCACCCTCACCGAAGGGTGGCTGGACACCTACCGGGTGCAGGTCCTGCCCTTCGTCGCGAACGCGTTCTCGATCTTCCTGTTCCACCAGTACTTCCAGAGCATCCCCAAGGAGCTCGACGAGGCCGCGCTGATCGACGGCGCGGGGTGGTTCGGCATCTACCGGCGGATCGTCATGCCGCTGTCCGGCCCGGCCATCGCGACCGTGGCGATCCTGACCTTCCTGCCCGCGTGGAACTCCTACCTGTGGCCGCTCATGGTCGTGCAGGACGAGGAACTGCGCCCGGTCATGGTCGGCATCCAGTACTTCTTCCAGCTCAACGTCTCCTGGGGGCAGATCATGGCGTACTCGTCGATGATCACCGTTCCCGTGCTCGCGCTGTTCCTCGCCTTCCAGCGGTCGTTCATCAACAGCATCGCCTCCAGCGGCGTCAAGGGCTGACGAGCCGCTCCTCCTCCGCCGCGCCCGGCGACTCCGGCGCGGCCCTTCAGACCGAAGGACTCCTTTTGTCGACCCCACCTGCCGACACCCACCTGCCCGCGATCCACCTCAGGCCCCCGCGCAACTGGATCAACGACCCCAACGGGCTGACCCACCACGACGGCTACTACCACGTGTTCTTCCAGTACAACCCGAACGGGCCCGACCACACCGGCGTCCACTGGGGCCACCACCGCAGCGCGGACCTGCTCACCTGGGAGGAACTGCCGGTGGCGCTGGCACCCACCCCCGGTGGCGACGACGCGGACGGCTGCTTCTCCGGCAACGCGGTCTCCGACGGCGACCGGGTGCTGGCGTTCTACTCCGCCTACCGCACCGACCGCTGGTGGCAGCCGATCGCGGCGGCGGAGTCCCGCGACGGCGGCCTGACCTGGCACAAGCAGCCCACCCTGGTGATCCCGACTCCTCCCGAGGGCACGTCGATGTACCGCGACCCCTACGTCTGGCGCCACGGCGACCGGTGGCGGATGCTCGTCGGCGCGAGCGTCACCGGCGAGCGCGGCGCGGCCCTGCTGTACGAGTCAGCCGACCTCGCCGACTGGCGCTACCTCGGGCCGTTCTTCGCCGACGGTCCGGGCCTCACGCCCGCGGCGGAGGGCTGGACCGGGTGGGAGTGCCCCCAGTACGCCGCCTTCGGCGACCGCGGGATCCTCGTCGTCAGCCTGTGGGACGCGGTGGCGGGCCCCCGCAGCACGCGCGTCTACGTGGGCGGTGAGCACGCGGACCGGTTCGTTCCCACCGGCCATCAGCCCTTGGACCACGGCCCGGACCTGTACGCCCCCGCCCTGCTGCACGCGCCCGACGGCCGCTGGCTGCTGTGGGGCTGGTCCTGGGAGGCCCGCGACCGGGAGTGGACCCGCGAGGCGGGCTGGGCGGGCATCCTCACCGTGCCGCGGGAGGTCTCGCTCACCGAGGACGGGCGGGTGCGCCAGCAGCCCGCCGCCGAGGTCCTCGGCTACCGCGGACGCAAGGTCGTGCACGCCACCGGCTGGTCCCGCAGCGACGACCTCGGCGTGGTCGGCCCCGCCTTCGACCTCACCGCCCGGCTCCGCTCCCGATCGGGGTCACCGTGCGGCGTGCGCTTGGAGACCGCGGACGACGAGCACCTCGACATCGTCGTCGACCCGGTCGCGGGCGAGCTGGTCGTGGACCGCGACCACGCCTCGCTGGACCCCCGCGCGCTGAAGGGGCGCTACCGGGTCCCGCTGGGCGGGCCGCGGGCGCCGGACGGCTCGGTGGACTTCAGGGTGATCGTGGACGGCTCGATCGTCGAGGTGTTCCTCGGCAGCGGCGAGGTCCTGACGCTGCGCTGCTACCCGACCGGCCCCGCCCCGTGGCGACTGCGGACCACCGGCGGTCCGGACCACGTCGTCGACGTCTGGGAGTTGACCGCCGGCGGGCAGCGGACCGCCGTGGGCGAGGACGAACTGCACACCCGCGCGAGCTGATCGCGCTCATCGCGCGGGGCCCGTCGGGACGCTGCGTCCCGACGGGCCCCCGCACCGCTCAGGGACGCGGCGCGGCCACCGATCCGCGTTCGCGCAGGGGCATCGCCACCCTGTGCACCCCGGAGAGCTGCGCCCCCTCGTCCAGCACCAGCTCCACCGCACGGCGCCCCATCCCGTGGTGCGGCAGGGCCAGGGTGGTCAACGCGGGGTGCAGCCACGAGGCGATGTCCTGGTCGTCGAAGGAGATGACCGAGACGTCCCCCGGGATCGACAGGCCCGCCTCGGCGAGCGCCTGGTACGCCCCGAACGACACGCGGTCGGTCGAGCACACCAGCGCCCGCAGCGGGACGCCCGCGGCGAGCAGTGCCCGGACTTCGCGGTACCCGTCCTCCGCGTTCCACCCGCACTCCACCACCCCGTCGAGCATCACGCGTTCCGCCCGCAGGGTCTCCTGGAGGCCGCGCATGCGCTCGTTGCCCGCGAAGATGCCCTCCGGGGTGGCGGGCACGGCCTGGTGGCCGCCGATGGCCCAGATGCCCGAGCGGTGGCCGGCGCCGAGCAGCACGCGGCCCGCCGTCCGACCCGCCTCGATCTCGTCGGGCACGACCGACGGCGCGTCGAACCCCGGGGCCAGGCAGTTGAGCAGCACGACCCGTCGTCCGTGCAGCTCCTTGGGCGGCACGACGTAGCGGGTGAACATGGTCGCCAGGATCACGGCGTCCGCCTGCCGGTCGAGCAGCACGTTGACCACCGCGGACTCCGAGGCAGCCGCCCCGTTCGTCTCGGTGATGATCAGCGAGTGGTCGCGCTCCGCCGCCGCCTCCAGCGCGCCCCGGACCACGTCGCCGGCGAACGGCGTGGTGGTGATGCCGTCAGAGACGAAGCCGATGGTCCTGGTGCTCCTGGTGCGCAGGCTGCGGGCCGTCGCGTTGGGGCGGTAGCCCAGCGCCTCGGCCGCCGCCCGGACCCTGGCGCGGGCGGCCTCGGAGATCCGCACGCCCTCCCGCCCGGACAGCACGAACGACGCCGTCGTCGGCGACACGCCCGCGCTGCGGGCGACATCGGCCATGGTCACCCGTCGTCCACTCGTCATCGTCACCCCTCGTCCACTCCCGGGAGACCGCGGCACCGGGCACACCGGGCACCGCGGTCTCGCGTCGCGACAACAGTACGGTCCGCGCACGGGTCCGGCACCGCGCGGCGGTGCGCCACGCGGTGCCGGACGGGTGCGTCACCCGGTGATGGTGCCCATGCGCCAGACCGTCATGGACTCGACCACCGCCCCGTCGCCGAACAGCCTCAACCCGAGGGAGTCGTCGCGGTGGGTGTACGCCCGCGTCGTGATCGACTTGTGCGAGTTGGCGAAGGCTTCGACCGAGGACCGGTCGACGAAGACGTCGAGCGTGAGCTTGCCGCCCTCCAGCGCGAGCGGTCCGCTGTGCACGCCGAGGTCGGCATCGACGTTGGACCGGTTGCCCGCGCGGGTGCGGTCCACGCCGAACTGGCCGCTGCCGGTGTCGTGGAACAGCCGGGTGCGCTCCTCCTCGCCGGGGCTGCGCAGCACGTCCAGGCCGAAGCGCTGGGCGGTGCCCGGCTTCACGGTCAGCCGGACGTGCAGCATGTCGCCCTTGATCGCCGCCAACCGGTTGTTGACGTCGCCGATGCCCGTGGGGGTCTTCACCTCCAGCAGCGGCGCCCCGGTGTGCAGGGCGGCCACCTCGCGGACCGGGTTGATCGCCAGGTCGCCGTCGGGGCGCACGCCCAGCTCGACCGGCAGGCCCGCGTTGTGCGCCCACCCGGCGTCGAAGTGCGCCTGTTCGGTGCGGCGGTCCTGGGTGATGCTGAACAGCAGGGACCGGCCGTCCGGGCCCACCGTGCCGCTGGGGCCGGTGAAGTGCTCGCCGTAGTCGAACAGCTTCGGCGTGGTGGTGTCGGGGGTCCAGCGGCGGGTGTTCGCGTCCCAGGTGCCGACCCAGTAGAAGGTGTTCTTGCTGCTGTGCGGGCTCGCGCTGGTGAACGCCGGGTTGACCAGGAACGCGTGCTTCTGCCTGCCGGCGGCGTCCTTGCCGAGCGGCAGGAGCACCGGCAGCTCCCACACCTGGCCGGTCTTGGGGTGGGCGCCGACGTCACCGGTCATGAGCGGGCCGGCGTAGGTCCAGTCGGTGAGGTTGGTGGAGGTGTAGAGCAGCGCGGTGCCGCCGACGTCGGCTCCGCCGGTGCTCTGCACGCCCGATCCGACCAGCTGGAACCAGGTGTTGCCCTCCTGCCACACGTACGGGTCGCGGAACTCGCCGAAGCGGACCTTGCGGCCGGCGCCGACGTCGAGGTCGGCCCGCTGCTCGGTGACCAGGCGCGGTTCCATCCGCCACTCGACGAGGTCGGGGTCGTCCGGGTCGACCGGCCGGGCGATGCCGGTGGCCTGGTTGGGGCGCTTGGAGTCGTCGCCCGCGGTGATGAACAGGACCGGGTCGCCGTTCTGGTCGAGGGTCGCGCCGCCGGACCACACGCCGTCCGGGGCGACGCTGCCCGCGGTGGGTGCCAGGGCGACCGGCAGGTCGCGCCAGTGCACGAGGTCCTTGCTGACCGCGTGGCCCCAGCTGATGTTGTGCCAGTACGGGCCGTGCACGTTGTGCTGGTAGAACAGGTGGTACTGGCCGTTGGCGAAGATCGGCGAGTGCGGCTCGTTCATCCAGTGGTTGGGCGCGGTGAAGTGGTAGCCGGGGCGGTACTTGTCCCCGTCGTAGCGTGAGCGGTCCTGCACGATGTCGGCGGCCGGGATGGTCCCGCCTGCGAAGGTCGCGAGAGCCGCGGCGTGGTCGGCGGCGACCTCGGCCGGGGTCAGCGCCCGGCGCTGGAGCTCCACCTCGTCGACGAGGCCGCTGAACATGTTCACCGCGAAGGTGCCGTTGATGATGACCGGCTGGTTGTGCTTGCCGATCAGCAGCGGCACACCGGACTGCTGGAACCTGGCACCGGTCGGGATCGCGGTCTCGGCCACCTGCGCGCCGTTGAGGTAGAGCCGCATCCGGCCCTGGGCCGGGTCGAACGTGGCCACCAGGTGGGCCCACGCGTTGGTGCGCAGCGCGGCCGACGCCGGAGCGGTCACCTCGCGCCAGGCATCACCCGTGCCGATGCCGAACTTCCAGGTGCCGTGCCGTCCCACCCCGAGGGAGAAGCCCCGGTTCGCGGTCTGCTCCTGCTGGTTGACGATCGCGGAGACCTTGCCCTCGTCGCCCCACTCGAAGCCCTGCGGGGCGACCCACGCCTCGACGGTCAGGGCGTTCTGGTCCAGCTGCACCGCACCGGCGGGGCGGCTGACCCAGGTCGAGTAGCCGTCGAACAGCAGCGCCTTGGACAGCACGCCCTTGCCGTCGTTCGCGGGCTGCCACAGCGGGTCGCTCTTGGGCTTGTAGACGGGCTGGTTGAACACGTAGCTGATCGGGTCTGCCTGGCCGCTGACCCGTTCGACGGTCGAGGCGCCGGAGCCCTCGCGGAAGTCCCAGTGGGCGGCGGTGGCGCCGACGGGCTGGTCGAGCCCGATGCGGAGGTCGTCGAAGTTCAGGTGGCCGAAACCCGCGGTGGACTGGTCGACCAGCTTGACGCGCAGCTGCTGGCCGAGGCGGTCGCGAACGTCCCAGGTGACCCTGCGGTACGCCTCGCCGTCGGTGCCGGTCGCCTTGTGCAGGACCGTGCCGTCGGCCGTGGTCAGCGCCGCGTACAGGTTGGCCTCGTCCCGGCCGCCGCCGACCAGCACGCTGACCACGCCGGTGCCCGTCACGGTGAACGGGTCGGAGGTGAGCGTGCCGGTGGCCGCGTCACCACCGCTCTTGAACCCCCACAGGTGGTAGGTGCCCTGCTGGTTGAAGCAGCAACCCCAGCCCCAACCCGTGTCGGTGGTCAGCGCGTTCGTGAACGCCTGCCCCTGCGCCGTCCACCCGGACAGGTTCCCGGACTCGAACCCCGCGTTGGTGACGCCGCTGCTCGCGGGTCGGTCGAGCCCGACGCGGACGTCGTCGAGGTTGATGTGACCCCAACCGCCGGTGGCCTGGTCGACCAGCTTGATCCGCAGCTGCTGGCCCAGGCGGTCGCGAACGTCCCACGTGACCCTGCGGTACGCCTCGTCGTCCGTGCCGGTCGCCTTGTGCAGGATGGTGCCGTCGGCCGTGGTCAGCGCCGCGTAGAGGCTGTTCTCGTTGCGGCCACCGCTGATCAGGAGGCTGACCACTCCGGTGCCGGACAGGGTGAACGGGTCGGAGGTGAGCGTGCCGGTGGCCGCGTCACCACCGCTCTTGAACCCCCACAGGTGGTGGGTGCCCTGCTGGTTGAAGCAGCACCCCCAGCCCCAACCGGGGTCCGAGGACACGGCGTTCGCGAACGCCTGCCCCTGTGCCGTCCACCCGCTCAGGCTGCCCGACTCGAAGCCGGGGTTGGCCAGGGCGCCGGGATCGGCGGTGGCCTGGGTCGCCAGTGGTGGACCGAGCGATGCGGCCGCCATCAGGGCGACCAGCAGAAGCCCGGCGCGACGCACCAGGCCCCTGGTGGCATGACGTGCCATGTGATGCCTCCTCGACGTTGAGGTGATAAATCGAAACATCGTGGGCGCTGATGCTGCGGGCAGGTGTGCTAGGTAAACAAGGTGGTAACGAGGCAACTTTATCGTTTTGTTACACCAGGATGTCTCTTGTTCACACTGGTAATTCGATTTACCATCGTGCTGAGTCGCCGCCTTCACCGGTCGCAACGGGCCTACCGCGAGCCACGGTCGTGCCCACCCGTCCCTCTCCCAAGACCGCATGCCGTCGCGACCACGACCGGTACGGCGGACCGTCGAACCAGGAGCTGCCCGATGAGCCGGACGCACGACCGCGGTGATCACCGATGAAGCGGGTGCGCTGCCGCTGCGCGCGGCGACAGCGGACAGCGAAGACGACCCAGCCCCACGACGCCCGGGACGCGGAACACGTCCCGCCTGCCCAACCTCACGCCCACCCGGGCTCCACGGCCCGCTCCACCGCACCGCTCCCCCGAGAAGAAACGCAGGGCAGCCCATGACAAGACGCTTGATGACAGCCGTGCTGACCGTGGCGGCGCTCGTCGCCTCCACGAGCCCCGCCCTGGCGGCTCCGGCAACCGAGCCCCACCGGCCGCAGTTCCACTTCACCCCGGAGCGGAACTGGATGAACGACCCGAACGGCCTCGTCCACCACGAGGGCGAGTACCACCTCTTCTACCAGCACAACCCCAACGGCAACTCGTGGGGCGACATCTCGTGGGGTCACGCGATCAGCCGCGACCTCGTGCACTGGCAGGAACTGCCCGTCGCGATCAGCCACGACGAGGACGAGATGGTGTTCTCCGGCAGCGCCGTCGTCGACCACGCCAACACCTCCGGCTTCGGCACCCGCGACGAGCCGGCGATGGTGGCCGTCTACACCAGCGCCCCCAAGACCGGCGGGAAGCAGGCCCAGTCGCTGGCCTACAGCACCGACCGCGGTCGCACGTGGACCAAGTACGCGGGCAACCCCGTGCTGGACATCGGTTCCGCCGAGTTCCGCGACCCGAAGGTGCAGTGGTACGCGCCCACCAAGAGCTGGCTGATGGCCGTTGCCCTGTCCGCCGAGCGCAAGATCCGCTTCTACTCCTCCAAGGACCTCAAGTCGTGGACGGAGCTCAGCGACTTCGGCCCGGCAGGAGCGGTCGGCGGCGTGTGGGAGTGCCCGGACCTGTTCCCGCTCCGGGTCGACGGAGACCCCCGCAGGACCAAGTGGGTGCTGGTGGTCAGCATCAACCCCGGCGGCATCGCGGGCGGCTCGGCCGCGCAGTACTTCATCGGCGACTTCGACGGCACCCGTTTCACCCCTGACGACGACGGCGGCTACACCCCACCCGCCGGTGTGGCGGTCGAGGACTTCGAGTCCGACTACGGCGACTGGATCACCACCGGCAGCGCCTTCGGCACCGCACCGGCCACCGGCCCGCTGGATGGGCAACTCCCCGTGGGCGGCATCGAGGGAACCGGCTACGCCAGCAGCTTCCACGGCGGCGACGGCTCGACCGGCACCCTCACCTCCCCTCCATTCACCGTCGACAAGCGCTACCTCAACTTCAAGGTCGGCGGCGGCCGGCACCCGCACGACCCGGAGGCGGTGCCCGGCGACGCACCACCTCCGACGGGCGAGGTCCTGGTCGACTTCGAGGGCGGCACCTACGGCACCTGGACCGCCACCGGCGAGGCGTTCGGCACCGCACCCGCGACCGGCGCCCTGCCCGGCCAACTGCCGGTGTCGGGCTGGCAGGGCAGCGGCCTGGTCAACACCTTCCTCCGCGGTGACGCCACCACCGGCACGCTCACCTCACCCGAGTTCACCCTCACCGCGCCCTACGTGAACTTCCTCGTCGGCGGGGGCAACCACCCCTCCGACTCCGAAGCGCCCACCGCCGTGCGGCTGATCGTGGACGGGCAGGTCGTGCGCAGTGCCACCGGCAAGGATTCCGAGGCGCTCAACTGGGCCTCCTGGGACGTGCGCGACCTGACCGGCCGCAAGGCGCGCTTCGAGGTCGTGGACCAGAACACCGGTGGCTGGGGCCACATCCTGGTCGACCAGGTGATGTTCGCCGACGCACCGGCCAAGCCGCGCTCCACCGAGACCTCCGTCAACCTCGTCGTGGACGGCGAGGTCGTGCGGACGACCACCGGGGCGGACAGCGAAACCCTGGACTGGGCTTCCTTCGACCTGCGCGAGCACCTCGGCAAGCAGGCGCGGATCTCCGTGGTCGACATGAACACCGCGGGCTGGGGCCACGTGATGGTCGACCGGTTCGCGCTCGCCGACGCACCCGCGAGGTCCACCGTGGAGCGGGCGGACTGGGTCGACCACGGCAAGGACTACTACGCGCCCGTGTCGTGGGAGAACGCCCCGGACGGCAAGCGCTACGCGATCGGCTGGATGAACAACTGGCAGTACGCCGGCGCTGTCCCGACCTCGCCGTGGCGCAGTGCGCAGAGCGTCCCCAGGCAGGTGGGGCTGCGCACCACCGGCGGCGAGATCAGGCTGGTCCAGGAACCGGTCCGCGCCCTCGACCGCCTGCACCGAGGGGCGCCGTTCCTCCTGCACGGCAGCACCGTCCGCGAAGGCACGCGGTCACTCGGCAGGCGTGCCGAGGACCAGGCGCTGGACATCGAGGCGACCTTCTCCCTCCGCGACGCCGAGCGCTTCGGCCTCAAGGTGCTCAGCGGCCCCGGCCAGGGGACGCTGATCGGCTACGACACCACCACCGGAGAGCTGTACGTGGACCGCACCCGATCCGGGCGCACCGACTTCAGCCCCGAGTTCCCCGCCGTGCAGCGCGCGCCGCTGGCCGCGGTGAACGGGAAGGTGACGCTGCGCGCCCTGGTGGACCGGTCGTCGGTCGAGGTCTTCGGCGGCGCGGGTCACGCCGTGATCACCAGCCAGGTCTTCCCCGACCCGACCAGCGACGGGGTGGAGGTCTTCGCCGAAGGCGGGGAGGCCCGGATCGACCGCCTCACCATCCACGACATGGGCACCTACCGACGCTGACCGCCCGCGGTGGCGGGAGCCCGCGCGGGCTCCCGCCACCGCTCCGACAAGGGAACACGACATGATCATCGTTGGTGGCGAGGCCCTCATCGACCTCGTACCGGACCACGCCGGCGGCTACCGCCCCCTCCCCGGCGGCAGCCCCGCCAACACCGCGGTCGGCCTCGGCCGGCTCGGCACGCCGACCGCGCTGCTGGCACGCCTGGCCGACGACCACCTGGGCACAGTGCTGCGGGCCCACCTGGAGACCTCCAACGTCGACCTGCGTCACACCGCCGAGTCGACCGCCCCGACCACACTCGCAGTCGTGGACGTCGACCAGGACGGCGCGGCCGACTACTCCTTCTACATCGACGGCTGCGCCGACGGCGGTTGGCAGGTGACCGACCTCCCGACCGACCTTCCACCCCACGCGGCACTGCACGTGGGCGGCTCCTTCGCCCTCGCCGTCGAACCGATGGCCACGGCGTTCGAAACCCTGCTGTCCCGCGAACACCCCCACCGCGTCATCACCCTCGACCCCAACATCCGCCCGGTGCTCATCCACGACGACACCACCGTGCGCGCCCGGCTGCGGCGCTGGCTCGGCATGGCCGACATCGTCAAGGTCAGCGCCGACGACCTGGAGTGGATCGCACCGAACCGCCCACCCGCCGACGTCGTGGCCGAGTGGCACCAACAAGGACCCGTCCTCGTCGTCGTCACCCGCGGCGCGGACGGCGTCCACGCCTCCGGTCCCACCGGTGACGTCGACCTGCCCGCCCTGCCCGTCGACATCGTCGACACGGTCGGCGCCGGGGACGCCTTCATGGCCGGCCTGCTGGCCGCCCTAGACCGCAACGACCTGCTCACCCGGACCAACCTGGTCACCCTGACCCACGCCGAACTCGCCCACGCCCTCACGTACGCCCAACGCGTCGCGGCCATCACCTGCACCCGTCCCGGCGCCGACTCCCCGTGGTTCGACGAACTGCTTCCCATCGGAACCAACCTCCCATAACGAAGCACACCCCAACACGCTCAACGCAACACAGGATCTCGGCGTCCCGGTCGGAGTGGATCGCATCGTTCACGGGTTTGCAGCCAGGGCAGTTCTGCAAGTTGGTGTGGGTGGTGGCCGAGTGCGGTGGTGACGCGATCGCGGACGGGCGTCCTGGTCGGCAGTGGCGCCTGGACTTGGCCGACCGGGTGTTGTTGGTGGCCACCTACTGGCGTACCAACCTCACGATGCGGCAGCTCGGGCCGCTGTTCGGGGTCTCGCACGCCGTGGCGCACCGGGTCGTCGACACCGTCGGCCCGCTGCTCGCCCTGGCCCCGGTGAGGCGCCGCCGCGTCGACCAGGTCGCGATCGTGGACGGCACCCTGTGCCCACCCGCGACCACCGTCTGGCCGCACGGTCGAAGAACTACCGGTACTCCAGCAAACCCCGCGACGGCACCGTGTTGGCCGACTGGCAGGAAGAGCTCAACACCGCCCACCGGTCGATCCGTGCCCGCGCCGAATACGCCTTGGCCCGCATGAAGAACTGGACGATCCTGCGCGACTACCGCCGCGCCGCCCATACCTTGCGCGACACCGCCTCCGGCATCGCCCGCCTCCACAACCTCGCCCTCACCGGCTGACCGAGAAGTACTCGAAGCCGCCAACCACAAGATCGGTTACGTGACAGACTTTAGTACGACAACGACAGGTCGTGATGTCCGCGTCTCCGGTGATGGCTGATTCGAGCGCGGGCTTGGCTTGTTCGCCGCCAGGTCGACCAGCGCAGGGCGTGGTCAACACTGTGGGCGAGGCGGTCGGCGAGACGGTTCCATAATCGGCGGACCTCGTTGACGGACAACGGGATCAGCGAGTGGTCGATGCCGGACGTGGAGCCCCCTTTTTGGCGATCTCGCGAGTGATCACAAGGAAGGCCAGGGCAGTCATGGACAGTGTGATGTGCCGGTACCACGCCTGGTAGCCGCGGACCTGGTAGTGGTCCAGCCCGGTCTCGTTCTTCGCGGTCTGGAAGCACTCCTCGACCGCCCACCGCGCTCCCGCGATCCCCACCAGGCGCCGCAGGGTGGTGTCGGCCGGGCCGAAGCAGATGTAGTAGGCGATGTCGGACGGATCGGAGACGCTCCGCCTGGCCAACAGCCAGTGACCCCAACCCGGCCTGCGCAGCGGACGGATGTCGACCGCGGCCCAGTACGCCATCCGCGGCCCCTTCGAACCCGCACCGGCCGCGAGCCGTTCCCACGCCGTGTCGGACAGCTCGGCGATCAAGCGGTGGACACGAACCTCGAGCAACCCGGACGACACCGCCATCGCGTTCTTCTGCACCGCCACCACGTGCGGGATGTCCAGGTTCTCCAGCCACAGGCGGAACATCGTGTCGTTGCCGTAGGCCTCGTCCGCGGTGACCCACCCGAACGGCACCCCGGCCTGCACCGCCCGCTCGATCATCCGCCGGGCGGGCGTCTGCTTGGCCGCGAACCCGACCCCGTCCCCGATCCCCGCCTCCCGACAGCGTTCCCTGTCGTCGGTCCAGTCCTTCGGCAGATACAGCTCCCGGTCGATCAACGCCCGCCCGTGCGGCGAGGAATAGGCCAGGAACACCCCGATCTGCGAGTTCTCGATCCGCCCCGCCGTCCCGGAATACTGACGACCCATCCCGGCGGATTTGGTGCCCTTCTTCAGAAAACCCGTCTCGTCCACGATCAGCACGCCGTCGGAGGCATCGCCGATGGCCTCCACCACCGCCGCCCGCACGTCGTCACGCAGCCCGTCGGTGTCCCAGGCGTAGAAGTTCAGCAGACGCTGCATGCCCTCCGGCCCGGCGTCACCGGCCGCCTCCGCCAACGTCCAACCGTTCTTACGCTCCACCTCGGACAGCAAACCCCGGACATACCACCGCATCCGGCGCCGCGACTCCACCCGAGGAAACCGACCCGCGAACCGACCCAGAAACGCATCGAACCCCGCCGACCAACCCGCCACCAACTCCAACAACACAGAGATCAACTACCAGATCCCAGCCTCGATAATAACCTGTCGTTGTCGTAATATTGAGACGAAAGTATTCGGTTGCCTACATGTCGGCGTAGCGGACGTGCGGTGCCCGGAAGTAGCCGCGGACGAGGTGCGGCTGGTGCTGGCGGCGGCGCAGGAAGCGTCGGGTCTCGTGGGCGAGGCGGTCGACGTTGTGGGCCCGTGAGGCGTTGACGTTGCGTTTCAGGTCGGCGCCCCGCAGCTCGTCGGGGTTCAACTCGGGGCTGTAGCCGGGCATCAGGTGCAGCTCGACCCGGTCGGCGTTGTCCTCGAGCCAGGCGCGGACGGCCTTGCTCCGGTGAACCGGGTGCCGGTCGGCGATGACGTGCACCTTCCGGTCCGCCTGGTGGGCGAGGCGGTCGAGGAAGCCGGTAAACACCGGCGCGGTGAAGCGTTCGGTGAACACGGTGAACCACAACGCGCCACGCGAGGCGACCGCGGACATGACATTGACCCGCAGCCGTTTCCCGGTCACCCGCACGACCGGCGTGCGCCCCTTCGGCGCCCAGGACCGGCCGGGCGGGGCGGCATCCGAACGCAGTCCGCACTGGTCGACCCACGCGATCGCCGCACCCTCGGCCTTCGCCCTGACCTCGATCGCCGGATACGCCTTGTCAAGCCAAGCGCGCACCGCGGCGGGCTGCTGCTCGTAGGCCCGTCGAGCCGGGCGTTGCGGGGTGAAGCCGTGGCGGCGCAGCCACAGGCCCACGCCCTGCTCGGTCATGTCGACCCCGACGACCAGGCGGATCAGCTCCACCACCGCCTGGCGGGTCCACAGCGGCCCGCCGATCAACAACTCCTCCGGGGTGTAGTCGGCCATCGCCGCGAACAACGTGCCCCGGTCCTCCGCGTCGATCAGTTCGGCGGGGCCGGGACGTCCTTTGCGGGTCGCCAGGCCGTCACGACCCTCCTGCCGGTAGGCCCGCCACCAGGTACCCACCGACCGCACCGAGACCCCGAACACCTCCGCCGCCTGCCGATAGCCCTCGACCTGCCCGGACTCCAGCGCCGCGACCACCCGCAACCGTAGGACCTCCTGCTCCGCAGGAGACAACCGGTGCGCACCCTCGACCTCAACCACCCGCCCAGCCTACAGGCAACCGATCACTTTCGATTCAATAACTACCCGGCATTGGGTCAAGTCCCTTACCGGTGGACCCAACGCTCGTGGGCGTGCGGGTCGACGTTGCCGCCGCAGATGACGGTGACGACGTGGCGGCCGAGGAAGCGGTCGCGGTCCTCCAGCACGGCGGCGACGCCGAGCGCGGCCGAGGGCTCGACGACCAGGCCGGTGTGCTCCAGGAGCAACCGGATGCCCGCGATGATCGACGACTCCCGGACGAGGACCGCGTCGTCGACCACCGCGAGGAGGTCGTCCAGGACCTCGGGGATGGGGTGCCGCCCGGTGACACCGTCGGCGATGGTGGCGGCCGACTCGGTGGTCACGACGCGGCGCTCGTGCCAGGAGCGGGTCATCGCCGGCGCGCCCGCGGGCTGCACGCAGATCACCTCGACGCCGGGGGCCAGGCTCTTGAGCGCGTAGCCGATCCCGGTGGCCATCGCACCGCCGCCCAGGGCGATCAGGATGGTGTCGAAACCAAGCCGTGCGCGCGCCAGTTCCAGTCCGATCGTCGCGGCGCCCTCGCAGGTCTCGATGTCCAGGCTGTCCTCCAGTAGCCGGACGCCGCGCTCCCGCGCGATGCCCGCCGCCCGCTCGCGGGCCGTTTCGATGTCGCCGTCCACCAGCTCCAGCTCCGCTCCCAGCGCTCGGATGCGGTCGAGCTTGGCGACGGACGCCCGCCGCGATGCCACGACCGTCACGTCGAGACCACGCCGTTGACCCGACCAGGCGAGCGCCTGACCGAGGTTCCCGGCGCTGGCACACACCACGGCGGCTCGCCCCTGCTCGACCAGCAGGCTCGTCACCAACTCGGTCGCCCGCCCCTTGAAGCTGCGAACAGGGTTCGCCGTCTCCAGTTTGACGCTCACCGCGCAGCCGAGCCGGCGTCCCAGTGCCTCGCACGGGTCCAGGGGGGTGTCCAGGAAGACGGGGTCGATCACCCGGCGGGCGGCGTGAATCCGGTCGAGGTCGAGCCGCGTCCTGAGCACGTCGGGACGATACACACCGATGACGCCGGTCAAGCGGGGGCGAGGGATGGGAACTGCGACATGGGCAGCGACCCGGTACCGCGCCGCTGCGGCCCGACCTGGCGGGAGTTCCTCACCGCCCAGGCCGAGACCATCACCGCAGCAGATCTCCTCCACCTCGACACCGTGATCGACAGGCGCCTGCACGCGCCGGCGTTCCTCGAACCGGCACCTGGCGCCTGCATGTCAGCGCCCTGGCAGCGGATCGGCAGCAGGTGGTGAGCACCCGGCCCTGAACGCCAAGCCCTTGACCAGCATCGATGTCTTGTCGAACGACACAGGAGTTCCTAGGGAAAACGTTTACAGGTCTCAGGGGTCACCACCGCGGGTGTTCGGGCACGGTCCACGTCCCGTTCGGGCACCACGGGTCGTTCGCGGGACCGGTTCGCGTGCGGTTCTCGCAGACTGCGTCGCGAGCACACCGACCACACGCCCGGGAGAGCGCATGGAGTTTCGCGACAGTGTGGCCCTGGTCACCGGTGGGACGTCGGGCATCGGGCGGGAAACCGCGCGACTGCTGGCAGCGGGCGGCACCTCGGTGGTGGTTTCAGGTCGGGACGAGGCGCGCGGCGCGCAGGTGGTCGCCTCCATCCGGGACTCCGGCGGGTCGGCCCGGTTCGTCCCGGCCGACCTCGCAGACCTGGAATCGGTACGCGCCCTCGCCGAGGACGCCGGCGAGGTGGACATCCTGATCAACAACGCGGGGATCTTCCCGTACGCGCCGACCACCGCACAGGTCCCGGAGGACTTCAGCCGGCTCTTCGACCTCAACGTGCGCGCACCGTTCTACCTGACCGCCGCGCTCGTGCCGGGCATGGTGGCACGAGGCAGCGGCAGCGTGGTCAACGTGTCGACGGCGACGAGCGTCCTCGGCTTCCCCGGTTTCGGGGTGTATTCGGCGACCAAGGCAGCGCTGGAGTCGCTGACCCGGACGTGGGCCGTGGAGTTCCGCGGCACCGGTGTGCGGGTCAACTCGGTGGCCCCGGGCGCCACCGGGTCGGAGACCGTCATCGGACACGGCGAGGCTGTCGTGGCGATGCTGGCGGAGCAGATCCCGCTCGGGCGCATCGCCTCTCCCGCCGAGGTCGCCGAGGTGGTGGTGTTCCTGGCCTCCGAGAAGGCCTCCCACGTCCACGGAGCCAGGTTCGTCGTCGACGGTGGGCGCACGGTGCTCTGAGCCGCGCACGACCCGCCCCGCGTCGAGCCACGCCCGGGCCTGGGCGACGTCGTCCAGCACCACCACCGCGCTGCCCGCCGGGGGCAGCGTCGCGAGCACCACGTCCAGCCGGGCCACCACGGCGCGCAGGCACTCGGGGCTCCCACCACACCAGCTCGCGGTCGTCCGCGCCGGCCCCGACGTGGTGGCGCAGCACGGCGAGCAGCCGCTCGTCCTCGACGACCGAGGCGGGCAGGGCGAGCCCCACCCGCGCACCGAGGAGTTCGACGGGCTCGTGGGAGTCCAGCCGCTGTTCGACCAGGCGCTTGAACAGCGTCGCGTAGCCCCTGGGCAAGACGACCTCCTCCTGCTCGAACAAGCCGACGACCAACGCGTCGCCCACCCGGTCCCAGCAGATCACCCTCGCCTCCCAGCGGCGCGCACCCGGTCCTGCCCGGCCAGTGGAACACCTGCCGCGCGAGGTGCGCGGTCCACGAGGGGACGAAGGCACCTTCGGCAGTGGTCCTTGCCCGTTCGTCCGGACCGGGCACCGGCGGGTTGCCCGAACGGGTAGAGCCGCAGGCCGAAGGGTCACTCCCCTTCGGCGACGGAACCCGTCCGGCGGCCCCGATCACCTACCTTCGTGGCTGCCACCAGCGCAATCGGCTCCACGCACCGTCTGCCGAACGGAGCAGCGGAGTGGTTCCGGCGCCTGCGGCCGGGGTGCTCCCCCGGAGGGCCGCGACCTCGCCGACGACCACCACGCCCCATCCCGGTCCTGTTCAGGAGGCTGATCGCCGATCATGAGCGACTACGTCCGGAAAGTCCTGTCCGACCTGGGGGTGGACCCGGCGGCGCTGCGCGACGACGCTCGACTGCGCGGCGACCTCGGCCTGGACTCCACCGAGATGACGCAGCTGGAGATCGAGCTGAACGAGCGGTTCGGCGTGCGGGTCGACCTGTGGGGCGAGGAGGACTACGAGCTGTCCCGACTGGCCGACGCGGTGCTCGGGGACCAGGCGCACCCCGTTCGCTACCGCCGGCACGGGTGGTGGCGGCCGGAGTTCCTGGACGAGCTGGCGCTGGGCGGCCACCCCGGTGACCGGGTGGCGCTCGTCGCCGGCGAACGGTCACTGACCAGGGCCGAGCTGGACGCGGCGGTGTCCGGCTGCGCGGCGCGGTTGGCGGGCCTCGGGATCGCGCCGGGTGAGCCCGTGCTGGTCCAGCTGCCCAACCAGGTGCAGTACGTCGTGCTGGTGCTCGGGCTCGTCAGGCTCGGCGCGCGCCCAGTCCTGGCCCTGCCCGCGCTGCGCGAGCACGAGCTCGACCCGGTGCTGGAGGCGGTGCGACCGGTGGCGCTGGCGGTGCCGGCGCGGCAACGCCGGTTCGACCACCTCGCGCTGGCGGAGGGGTTGAAGGACCGGCACCCGTGCGTGCGACGCCTGCTGGTCTCCGGCGGGGTCGACCCCGAACGCGGCCACGTCGACCTCGACGCCTTGGTCGACGGGCCGCCGGCCCCGTTCACCCCGGACCGCCCCACCCCGTCGGACACCGGCCTTTTCCTGCTCTCCAGCGGCACCACCGGCGCCCCCAAGCCCATCCCGCGCACCCACGAGGCGTTCGGGCACGTCATCCGCACCTCTGCGGAGGTGTCGGGGCTGACCCCCGACTCGGTCTACCTCGCGGCCATGCCCGCGACCCACAGCTTCGTCTTCGGCCACCCCGGCATCCTCGGCGCGCTGGCGCGCGGCGGGCGCGTCGTGCTGCACGAGCCGCACGACCCCGCCGCCACGCTGGCCCTGATCGAGCGCGAACGCGTCACGCACTGCGCGCTGACCCCCTCCCTCGCCCAGCAGTGGCTGACCGCCGCCCGCTCCCGCCGGCACGACCTGTCCGACCTGGAGGTGCTCCAGGTCGGCGGGGCCCGGCTGGACGAGGACACCGCGGCCCGGCTCGCCGAGGTGTTCGACTGCCGGGTGCAGCAGGTCTACGGCATGAGCGAGGGACTGCTGAACTTCACCCGGCTCGACGACCCGACCGACGTCGTCCTCGGCACCCAGGGCAGGCCCTCCTCCCCCGGTGACGAGACCCTCGTGGTGGACGAGGAGGGCCTGCCGGTCCCCGACGGGGAGGTCGGCGAGCTGGTCACCAGGGGGCCGAGCGTGATCACCGCCTACCACGGCGGCGCCGCACCCGAGTCCTTCACCGAGGACGGCCACTACCGCACCGGCGACCTGGTGTACCGCCACCCCTCCGGCAACTTCGTGGTCGCGGGGCGCCTCAAGGACGTGATCAACCGCGGTGGCGAGAAGATCCCGGCCGACGAGCTGGAGGCGCTCGTGCGCCGGCACCCCGGCGTGCGCGCGGCGGCGGCGGTCTCGATGCCCCACCGCGTGCTGGGCGAGGCGGTGTGCCTGTACGTCGTCGGTCACGACGGCGGTGCGCCGGGGCTGCGCGAGGTCCGCCGCTTCCTGGAGGACAGCGGGCTGGCCCGGTTCAAGCTCCCCGAACGACTCGTCGAGGTGCCGGAACTGCCGGTGAAGGGGGTCGGCAAGGTCGACAAGGTCCGGTTGCGCGCGGACATCGCGGACCGGTTGGCGGCGGAGTCGGCCGGGGCCGGTCGGGGGACGGCCTCGTGACCGCGCCGGCGGTGTGCGTGTTCTGCAGCGCGTCCGAGGACATCCCGGCGCCCCACGTCGACCTCGCCGGACGCACCGGCGCCGCGATCGCCGCGCGCGGCTGGACCCTGGTCTCCGGCGGTGAGCGGGTGTCCATGATGGGCGCGGTCGCACGCGGGGCGCGCGCTCGCGGGGGCACGACGGTCGGCGTCGTCCCCCGTTGCCTGACCGACCGGACCGACCCGGACTGCGACGAACTGGTCCTCACCGACTCCATGGCCGAACGCAAGTCGGCCATGATCGACCGGTCCGACGCCCTGCTGGCCCTCCCCGGCGGCCTGGGCACCTGCGACGAGCTGTTCGAAGCGTGGACCACGCGGATGCTGGGGCTCCACGCCAAGCCCGTCGTCGTGCTCGACCCGGACGGGCACTTCACCGAGCTGCTGCGGTGGGTCGACAGCGCGGTCCGCAGCGGCTTCATCGGCGAGCGCTCCCGCGACGCCCTGGTGGTCGCGCGGGACGTGGACAGCGCGTTGGACGCGTGCCTGCCGCGAGCACGACGGCCGGTGCGGTCGTGACGACCGGCGCGACGACCGCGCCGGGGGCGGTCCCCCCGGCGCGCGACCTGGGCGAGCGGGACGAGGCGTTCATCGCGGACCCCTTCCCGTGCTACGGGGCGCTGAGGGCGAGCGGACCCGTGCACCGGGTGCGGCTGGCCGACGGGCGCGCGGTCTGGCTCGTCGTCGGCCACGACGAGGCGCGGGCCGCCCTGGTGGACCCCCGGTTGAGCCGGGAGTGGGTCAACGCCTCCCCCGACTACGCGGGTCCGGTGGGACCGGCCGGACCGGGCCGCTCCGCGATCGGCAAGCACCTGCTCATCGCCGACCCACCGGACAGCGCGCGGCTGCGCGGGGTCGTGCTCAAGGCGTTCAGCCGTTCCCGGGTCGAGGCGCTGGTGCCCCGCATCCGCCGCGCGACGGACGAGGTCCTGGGCTCCTTCGAGCACGACGGCCACGCCGACCTGGTGGCGGACTTCGCCGAACCGCTCGTCGGCGAGGTGGTCGGCGGGCTGGTCGGCGTCCCGCTCCTGGAACGGGACGCGATAGCACGCTGGACGCACGAGCTGGCCCATCCCGAGGACGTGGAACAGGAGGTCAGGGCGGCTGCCGCGCTGACCGCGTGGGTCGAGCGGTTCGCCGAGCACAAGCGCCGCCACCCCGGCGACGACCTGGCGAGCCTGTTCGCCGGGCTCGCGCGCGACGCCCCCGACGCGCTGGTCCGGGACGAGGTGCCCGCCATGGTCTTCCTCGTGCTGATCGCCGGCTACCGCACGTCGGTGCACTTCCTCACCAACTCCCTGCTCGCGCTGCTGCACCACCCCGAGCAGCTCGCCGACCTGCGTGCCGACTGGACGCTGCTGGGCAACGCCCTGGAGGAGGCGGCGCGCTACGACGGGCCGGCCAACACCACCACCGTCCGGTTCACCCTCGCGCCCGTCGAACTGGGCGGCGTGAGCATCCCCGGCGACGGGCAGCCGGTGTGCATCGCGCTGTCCGCCGCCAACCGCGACCCGTCGCGCTTCCCCGACCCGGACCGGTTCGACATCCACCGCAACACCGGGGCGCACCTCGGGTTCGGCCGCGGCGGCCGGTACTGCGCGGGGGCTCCCCTGGCCCGGGCGCTGGGGGCGATCGCCGTGCGGTCGCTCCTGGAGCGCTTCCCCGACCTGCACGTGGAGCCCGACGCGACTGCCGACCGGCATCCCGGGCTGCTCTTCCGCGGGCTGCGGCGCCTGCCGGTGGGGTTCACCCCCCGGGCGCGGCCCCGAACACTCTGACACCACCAGGAAGGCGACACGTGGACGACCACCGGTCACCCCTCACCGACGACCCCATCGCCATCGTGGGCATGGCCTGCCGACTGCCGGGTGACGTCACCGCGCCGGAGGACCTGTGGCAGGTCCTCCTCGACGGCGCCGACGTGCTCTCCGAATTCCCCGCGGACCGCGGCTGGGACCCCGACCTGTACGACCCGGACCCGACCAGGGTCGGCAAGGTCTACCTGAAGCGCAGCGGTTTCCTGCACGACGCGGCGGAGTTCGACGCCGGGTTCTTCGGCATCTCCCCGCGCGAGGCGCGGGCGATCGACCCGCAGCAGCGGGTGATGCTGGAGATCGCCTGGGAGGCGGTCGAACGGGCGGGCATCGACCCGCGATCGCTGCGGGGCAGCCGGACGGGCGTCTACGCGGGTGTGACCAACACCGACTACGGCGTGCGCTGGATGACCGGCGCGCCGAGCCTGCCCGAGTTCGAGGGGTACCTCGTGCTGGGCAGCTCCAACAGCGCCGCATCCGGCCGGGTGTCCTACGCGCTGGGCCTGGTGGGGCCGGCGGTGTCGGTGGACACGGCGTGCTCCTCGTCGCTGGTGGCGCTGCACCTGGCGAGCCAGGCGCTGCGCCGGGGCGAGTGCGACCTGGCGCTCGCCGGCGGGGTCACCGTGCACACCACGCCGGGCGTGTTCCAGGACTTCAGCAGGCAGCGCGGGCTGACCACCGAGGGCAGGGTCAGGTCGTTCGCCGCCGGGGCGGACGGCACCGCCTTCGGCGACGGCGCGGGCGTGCTGGTGGTGGAGCGGTTGTCCGACGCCCGCCGCAACGGGCACCCGGTGCTGGCGCTCGTGCGCGGCTCCGCGGTCAACCAGGACGGCACGAGCGACCAGCTGTCCGCCCCCAGCGGCGCCGCGCAGGAGGAGATGATCCGCCAGGCGCTCGCGGACGCCGGGCTGCGCTCCGGCGACGTGGACGCGGTGGAGGGGCACGGCACCGCGACCAGGCTGGGCGATGTCAGCGAGGCCCGGGCGATCCTCGCCACCTACGGGCAGGACCGACCGGCCGACCGGCCGCTGTGGCTGGGCTCGGTGAAGTCCAACATCAGCCACACGGTGGCCGCCGCCGGGGTCGCCGGCGTGATCAAGGCGGTGCTGGCCATGCGGCACGGCGTGCTGCCGCGGACCCTGCACGTGGACGAGCCGACCGCGCTGGTGGACTGGGGCAGCGGCGCGGTCCGGCTGCTGACCGAACCGCGCGAGTGGCCCGACACCGGGCGGCCCCGCCGCATCGGCGTGTCCTCCTTCGGCATCAGCGGCACCAACGCCCACGTCATCCTCGAACAGGCGCCCCCCGCGCCGGTCGAGCCGGGCACCGGCGGGACGTCGCCCGTTCCCGCGGTCACCGTGCCCTGCCTGCTCTCCGGCCGGTCGGAGGCGGCCTTGCGGGACCAGGCGCGGGCCCTGCACGCGCACGTCCTCGACCACCCCGAAGCACGGGTGGCCGACATCGGCTTCTCGCTGGCGACGACCCGCAGCGCCTTCGAGCACCGCGCCGTGGTCCTCGCGGCCGACCGGGACGCGCTGCTGGCGGGACTGGCGGCGGTGGCCGCCGGGGAACCCGCCGGCACCGTGCTGCGCGGCACCGGCGGGCACGGCCGCCCGGTGTTCGTCTTCCCCGGCCAGGGCACCCAGTGGGTCGGCATGGCGGCGGAGCTGCTGGACACCTCCCCCGTGTTCGCCGAGCATGTCCGCCGCTGCGACGAGGCCCTCGCCCCGCACCAGGACTGGTCGGTGGCCGACGTGCTGCGCGTCGCCCCCGGCGCACCGCCGCTCAGCCGCACGGACGTCCTCCAGGCGGCGGTGTTCGCGGTGCTGGTGTCGCTGGCCGAGCTGTGGCGCGCGTACGGCGTGGAGCCCGCCGCCGTGGTGGGCCACTCCGTCGGCGAGGTCGCCGCCGCCCACGCCGTGGGCGCGCTGTCGCTGGAGGACGCCGCGCGGGTGGTCGCCGTGCGCGGCCAGGCGATGACCTCGCTCATGGGCCGCGGGGACACCATCGCCGTGGCCCTGCCCGCGCAGGAGCTGGCGTCCCGCCTGGAGCACTGGGGCGGCCGGCTGTCGATCGCCGCCGTCAACGGCCCCGGCAGCGCGGTGGTCTCCGGTGAGCACGAGGCGCTGGAGGAGCTGCACGCGCGGTGCGCGGCGGACGGTGTCCGGGTCCGCAGGTTGAACCTCGGCCTCGCCGTGCACTCCGCCCAGGTCGAGGAGATCCGGGAACGGCTGCTGCGCGACCTGGCGGCGGTCGCCCCGCGCCCGGCCCGGGTGCCGTTCCACTCCTCCGTCACCGGCGGCGTCGTCGACACCACCTGCCTGGACGCCGACTACTGGTACCGCAACGCCCGGCAGGCGGTGCGGTTCGACGACGCCACGCGCAGCCTGCTGGCCGACGGTCACCGGCTGTTCCTCGAACCCAGCCCGCACCCGGTGCTGACCCTGGGCGTGCAGGAGACCGCCCAGGAGGCGCGAGTGGCGGTGGCGGCGGTGGGCACGCTGCGCACCAACCGCGGCGGGCCGGAACAGGTGGTCCGCGCGATCGGCGACGCCGTCGCCCACGGCGTCGAGGTGGACTGGTGGGCCGTGTTCGCCGGCACCGGGGCACGCCGGGTGGACCTGCCGACGTACCGGTTCCAGCGGCAGCGCTACTGGCTGGACCTGCACCGCGGTGGTGACGCGGCCTCGCTCGGGCTCGACCGGGCCGACCACCCGCTGCTGGGCACGGTGGTGGAGGTGGCGGACACCGGCGGGCTGCTGCTCACCGGCAGGTTCTCCCGCGCCACCCACCCGTGGCTGGCGGAGCACGTGGTGCTCGGCGTGCCGCTCGTGCCGGGCACCGCGTTCGCCGAGCTGGCCCTGCACGCCGCGCGGCTGAGCGGCTACGACGTGGTGGAGGAGCTGACCCTGCACGCCCCGCTGGTCGTCCCGGAGCGCGGGGAGGTCAGGCTCCAGGTGGCCGTGGGACCACCCGACGAGGCGGGGCACCGGATCCTCGGCATCCACTCGCGCGCGACCGGCGGAACGGGCGGCTGGGAGCGGCACGCGACCGGCGCGCTCGCTCCCGCGCAGGTGCTGCCCGATCCCGCGCGGGAGTGGCCGCCGTCGGCGGCCGACGCGCTCGACACCACCGACCTCTACGACCGGCTTGCGGCGCGCGGCTACGACTACGGCCCGGCCTTCCGGTGCGTGCGGGCGGCGTGGCGGCGCGGTGACGAGGTGTTCGTCGAACTGGCCCTGGACGACGACCGCGGCGCCGAGGGCCACGTCCTGCACCCGGCGCTGCTCGACGCCGCCGGGCACGTGCCCACCCTGCTCTTCCTGGAAGGGGGCGGCGACGGGGTGCTGGCCCCGTTCGCCTGGCAGCGGGTGGCGGTGCACTCCGCCGGGACGTCGGAACTGCGGGTGCGGACCAGGCTGACCGGTGCGGGAACGACCTCTTCGACGATCAGCGACGCCGACGGGCGGCCGGTGGCCTCGATCGGGGGCGTCGTGTCGCGGCCGGTCGACCCCGGCCGCCTGGCCCGGCTCGTCGACGGCACCGCCGACTCGCTGTTCCGGTCGACGTGGACGGCGTTGCCGCGGCGGGTCCCCCCGCCCGCCCCGCCGGCGCGCACCGCGGTGCTGGGCGTGGACGAACTGGGGCTGTGCGCCGGTCTGGCCGCCGCGGGCTGGGCCGTGGTCCGCTACGACGACGACGCGGCGCTGCGCGCGGGCCTCGACGGCGGCGACCCCGTCCCGGACGCGGTGTTCCTCACCGGGCTGGTGCAGCCGACCCGCACGCCGGTCGAGCACGTGGCCACCGAGGTGCGGGCGGTCCTGGGCGGGGTGCTGGACGTGCTCCGGTCCTGGCTCGCCGACAGCCGCCTCGCCGGCTCCCGACTGGTCGTGCTCACCCGCGGCGCGGTGCCGGACGGTCGCGACGGCGTCACCGACCTGGTCCGCGCGCCGCTGTGGGGCCTGGTGCGCAGCGCGCAGACGGAGAACCCCGGCCGGTTCGCGCTGCTCGACGTCGACCACACCGCGTCCGGCGACGCGCTCGCCGCGGCACTGGGCGAGGAGGAGCCGCAACTCCTGCTGCGCGAGCACGACCTGCTCGTGCCCCGACTGGCTCACGCGCTGCCAGCGCCGCCGCGCGACACGCCCGTGATCGTCCCGGAGCGCACGGTGCTGGTCACCGGTGGCACGGGTGTGCTGGGGGCGCAGGTGGCGAGGCGCCTGGTGACCGCCCACGGGGCGCGGCACCTGGTGCTGGTCGGCCGGCGGGGGCCCGACGCCCCCGGCGCCGCCGAGCTGGCCGCCGAGCTGGAGGGGCTGGGCGCGCAGGTGACCGTCCTGGCCTGCGACGTCGCCGACCGCGCGGACCTGGCCCGCGTGCTGGCCCGCGTCCCGGCCGAGCACCCGCTCGGCGCCGTGGTGCACACCGCGGGCGTCCTGGACGACGGCGTGCTGGGCGCGCTGACGCCCGAACGGCTCGACCGGGTGCTGCGCCCGAAGGTCGACGCCGCCCTCGCCCTGCACGAGGCCACGGCGGAGCTGGACCTGACCGCCTTCGTGCTGTTCTCCTCCGTCAGCTCCCTGGTCGGCAGCGCCGGGCAGGCCAACTACGCGGCGGCGAACGCGTTCCTGGAAGCGCTGGCCGACCGGCGGCGCGCGCTGGGCATGCCGGCCGGCGCCTTGTCGTGGGGCCTGTGGGGTGGCGACGGCGGCATGGCGTCCGGTCTCGCCGAGGTGGACCTCGCGCGGATCAGGCACAGCGGGATGCTGCCGCTGACCCACGACCGGGGCATGGCGCTGTTCGACGCCGCGCTGGAGCGCGACGACGCGGTCCTCGTCCCCGCCCACCTGGACCTGGCGGCCCTGCGGGCGAGGGGCGCGGACCTGCCCGACCTGTTCCGGGACCTGGTCCCGGCTCCGGCGCGGAGCGCGGCCCCCGCGCCGAAGGCGGACGTCCACGACCTGCGGCGGCGGCTGGCGGACCTGCCCGAGGCCCGGCGCGAGCAGGCGCTGGTGGACCTGGTGCGCTCGCACGTCGCCGTCGTGCTGGCGCACAGCACCCCGGAGGCGGTCGACGTGGACCGGCCGTTCACCGAGATCGGCTTCGACTCGCTGATCGCGATCGAGCTGCGCAACCGGCTCAACGCCGCCACCGGCCTGGACCTGTCGGCCACTGCGGCGTTCGAGCACTCCACCACCACCGCCCTCGCGCTGCACCTGGTCGACCTGCTGCCCGGGGCGGGCGGCGACGGCGGCGGCGCGGACGACATCGAGCACATGGACGCCGAGGCGCTGGTGCGGCTCGCACTGGCCGGCACCGGGAACGCGGGAGAACGACGATGAGCACCTCGACGGATCGGCTCGTCGAAGCACTGCGCGCCGCGCTGGTGGAGAACGAGCGCCTGAGGGCGGAGCGCGCGACGCCCGCCGAGGACCCGGCGGACCCGATCGCACTGGTGGGCGCGGGCTGCCGCTACCCGGGCGGCGCGGACTCCCCCGAGGCGCTGTGGCGGCTGGTGGCCGCCGGCGACGACGCCATCACCGGGTTGCCCGCCGACCGCGGCTGGGAGCGCTGGTGCGGCCCCTCGACGGACCTGGCCGCGTCGCTGGAGGCCACCGGCGGTGGCTTCCTCCACGACGCCGCCGACTTCGACGCCGGGTTCTTCGGCGTGTCCCCGGACGAGGCCCTGGCGGTGGACCCGCAGCAGCGCCTGCTGCTGGAGGTCGCCTGGGAAGCGGTCGAGCACAGCGGGATCGACCCCCGGTCGCTGCGCGGCAGCCGCACGGGGACCTACCTGGGCGTGATGCACCACGACTACCTCACGCACTTCCTGACCACGCCCGGCTACGAGGACCGGTCGGCGGGCCACCTGTTCGGCGGGAACACCGGCAGCGTCGCGTCCGGCCGGGTCGCCTACGCGCTGGGCCTGGAGGGCCCCGCGGTGTCGGTGGACACGGCCTGCTCGTCGGCGCTGGTGGCGGTGCACCTGGCGAGCCAGGCGCTGCGCCGGGGCGAGTGCGACCTGGCGCTGGCGGGTGGCGTGGCGGTGATGGCGACGCCCTTCCTGTACCGGGAGATGAACAGCGCCGGCCACGTGGCCCCGGACGGGCGCAGCAAGTCGTTCGCGCGGGCGGCGGACGGGCCGTCGCTGGGCGAGGGCGCCGGGGTGCTGGTGCTGGAGCGGCTGTCCGACGCGCGGCGCCACGGGCACCCGGTGCTGGCGATCGTGCGGGGGTCCGCCGTCAACCAGGACGGGCCCCGCCACGGGTTGCACACGCCGACCGCCCCCGCGCGGCAGCGGGTGATCCAGGAGGCGCTGGCCTCGGCCGGTCTGCGACCGTCCGACGTGGACGCCGTGGAGGGCAGCGGCACGGGCAGCAGGCTGGACGACCCGTTCGAGGTGCAGGCGCTGCTGCGCACCTACGGGCAGGACCGCGCCGGCGACGAGCCGCTGTGGCTGGGCTCGGTCAAGTCGAACATCGGGCACGCGCAGGCCGGCGGCGGCGCGGCGGGGATCATCAAGGTCGCGATGGCCATGCGGCACGGGCTGCTGCCGCGCACGCTGCACGTGGACGAGCCGACCCCGCTGGTGGACTGGGACAGCGGTTCGGTCCGGCTGCTGACCGAAGCGCGCGAGTGGCCGCGAGGCGGACGACCGCGCCGGGCCGCGGTCTCGGCCTTCGGCATCAGCCACACCAACGCGCACGTCGTCCTGGAGGAGCCGCCGGCCGAGGAGGTCGCGCCGCGGGGCGGCGGCGAGCGGGACGGGAGTGAGCGGGACGGCGCGGTGGCGTGGCCGGTGTCGGGGCGGTCGGAACGGGCCCTGCGGGCGCAGGCCGCGCGGCTGCTCGCCCACGTCACGGCGCACCCCGACCTGGACGTCGTGGACATCGGCTTCTCGCTGGCCACCACGCGGAGCGCGTTCGAGCACCGCGCCGTGGTGCTGGGGCGTGACCGCGACGAACTCGTGCGGGGCCTGGGGGCACTGGCCGGTGGGAGGACCGACCCGGCCGTGGTGCTGGGCACGTCACCGGTCGCCGGGCAGCGGGTCCGCGTGGCGGTGCTGCTGCCCGGCGAGCGGACGTCCCCACCGGTCGGGGTCGACGCGCTGCGGGACTCGCTGCCGGGTTTCGGCCGGGTGCTCGACGAGGTGCGCGCCGGTGCCCCGGTCGACGCGGCGTCGTTCGCGTTCGCGCTGGGCGTCGCCCTGTTCCGCGAACTGGAGCGGTACGGCGTGAGCGCGGCCTTCCTGGCCGGGCGCCGCACCGGGGAGTTGGCGGCGGCCCACCTCGCGGGGGCGCTGTCCGTCGAGGACGCAGCGTCCCTGCTCGCGGCCTCCCGGAGCGGCGAGGCGGCGGACGAGACGGCGGCGTTCGAGCGGGTGACGTCGGCCGTGCGGCCCGGGTCGTTCCGGGTGCCGGTGGTGTCCGCCGTCGACGGCGAGCCGCTCACCGCGGAGGCGTTGCGGTCCCCCGCGCACTGGGCGGCCCTGTTCCGCGGCACGACCGCCGACCTGCCGCGCCGGCTCGACGAACTCGGCGCCACCACCCACGTCGTGCTGGGGCAGGGCGGTGCGCCCTCGCGGGACGGCGTGGCGACCGCACCGGTGACGGGCGTGGAGTGGGGCGCGGGCGTGTCGCCCCTGACCGCGCCGGCCCACCTCCACGTCAGCGGGGTGCGGGTGGACTGGCGGGCCGCCTTCGGCGGCAGCGGGGCTCGACGGGTGGCCCTGCCCACCTACGCGTTCCAGCGCGAGCGCTACTGGCCCGACCCCCTCCCCCGTCCGTGACCGGTCGCGACCCGCGGCACGGCGTCCCCGTCCGGCGCGCGGGGCAACGACAATGGGGAAATCGGCCCCTTTGAGGCAACGACCTTTTCCCGAAAAGCCCCGCGCGACAACTCCGGAACGACCCCTGGAAATGCTTTTCCGGTGAAGCCTGGACATGGCCGGAGTACATGACGTAGCTTTCCAGGCGGGCCTGACGGAAAATCGACGCCGGAGCACGAACCGGCACCTCCCGGCCCATTTCAAAAAACCGGCGAATCGCGCGGGGGTTCATCCGAGCGCGTTTTCGACGCTGGACACCCCTGCTCGTCCGCGCACACGTGGAGACCGTCATGTCGTTGATGGAGCCGTACCGGATCAAGGTCGTCGAGCCCATCCCGATCACCACCCGCCCCGAGCGCGAGCGCGCGATGGCCGCGGCTGGTTACAACCCGTTCAACCTGCGGGCCGACCAGGTCACCATCGACCTGCTCACCGACTCCGGCACCGGCTCGATCTCCGCCGACCAGCAGGCGGCCGGGATGCGGGGCGACGAGTCGTACGCGGGTGGGCGCTCGTTCTACCGCTTCCACGAGGCGGTCTCCGACCTCACCTCCTACCCGCACATCTTCCCCGCCCACCAGGGCAGGGCCGCCGAGCGCATCCTGTTCGCCGCGCTGCTGCGCCCCGGCCAGGTGTCCGTCGGCAACACCCACTTCGACACCACCCGCGCCAACGTGGAGCTGCTGGGCTGCGAGGCGCGCGACCTGCCCTGCCCCGAGGCGCGGAACCTCGACAGCGACTTCCCGTTCAAGGGCGACATCGACCTGGCGGAGCTGGAGCGGGCGCTGGCCGACCCGGGCAGCGACGTCGGCGTGGTGGTCATGACGATCACCAACAACGGCGGTGGCGGTCAGCCGGTGTCGATGGGGAACATGCGCGCGGCCGGGGAGATCTGCCGGCGCCACGGCGTGCCGTTCTTCCTGGACGCCGCCCGCTTCGCCGAGAACGCCTGGCTGGTGACGCAGCGCGAGCCCGGCTACGCCGACAAGACGCCCCTGGAGGTGGCCCGCGAGGCGTTCGCGCTGGCCGACGGGTGCGCGGCGAGCCTGAAGAAGGACGGCATCGTCCACATGGGCGGCATCATCGCCATGCGGGACCCCGAGCTGGCCCGGCGCTGCGAGCAGCTGCTCATCGCGGGCGAGGGGTTCCCCACCTACGGCGGGCTGTCGGGCCGCGAGCTGGAGATGCTCGCCCAGGGGCTCCGGGAGGTCGTGGAACCGGACTACCTGCGCTCGCGGGCCGCGGCCACGGCGAACCTCGCCCGGATGGTCACCGAGGCGGGCGTGGACATCGTGCAGCCCGCGGGCGTCCACGCCCTCTACCTCAACGCGGGTCGGCTGCTGCCCGGCATCCCGCCGCACCGCTTCCCGGGCCACGCGCTGGCCACGGAGCTGTACCTGGCCGGTGGCGTCCGGTGCGTCGAGCTGGGTTCGCTGTTCCTCGGCGACGTCGACGCCGGCGGACGGCTGGTCACCCCCGCGCCGTTCGAGCTGGTCCGCCTGGCGATCCCCCGGCGGGTCTACACCCAGAGCCACTTCGAGTACGTCGCCGAGGTCGTCGCCGAGGTCGCGAAGAACCCCGAGCGGATGCCCGGCTACCGCCTGGTGGAGTCACCCGCGGTCCTGCGGCACTTCAAGTGCCGCCTCGAACCGGTCCCCCCGGGCACGCCGTAGCCGGCCGGGGCCGCGGCGATCCGCCGCGGCCCCGGGGGCGTGGCCCGCGCTACAGGTCGTCGACGGTGACGTAGCGGCCGGAGAGGTGGTCGGCGGCGCCGGTGGCGATGCGGACGAGGGCGGCGGTCGCGTCGGGAACGGCGGTGAAGCCGCCACCGTCGCGGGCGCGCAGGGCGAAGTCGAGGATGCCGTCGGCGTGCGGGTCGCCGACGTGACCGCGGTCGAGGTGGGCGCGGGTCATGCCGGTGTCGAGCAAGCCGGGGTCGAAGGCGACCGCGGTGACACCGGTGCCGCGCAGCTCGCCGTCGAGGTTGGCGGTCAGCGCGATGAGCGCGGCCTTGGACACGGCGTACGCGCTGGCGTGGGGCCAGCGCAGTTTGCCGGCCCGGCTGACGACGTTGACGACCCGACCGCCCCACCTGCCGATCATGCCGGGGAGGACGGCGCGGGCAGCGGTGTCCGCACCGCGCAGGTTGACCTCGAAGGTGCGCCACCAGGAGTCGGGGTCGGTGGTCCAGGTGGGTCCGATCGGGCCGGGGACACCGGCGTTGTTGACCAGCACGTCGACGGCGCCGAGCGCGGCGGCGGTGAGGGTGGCGGGGTGGGTCACGTCCGCCACGGCGCACTCGATCGTGCCGGGCAGGCCGACGCCGAGTTCGACGGTCCCGTCGAGTCCGGCGCGGTCGCGCCCCACGACGAGCACGGTGGCGCCCGCCGCGGCCAGGGCCACGGCGAACTCGCGCCCGAGGCCGCGTCCCCCACCGGTGACCAGCACCCGTGGCGCCGGGGGGCGGAGGGGTTTGCCGGTGGCGGAGCGCGGGATCGACCTGACCCGCTCGATCAGGCGGACGCGCTTCTGCGGGGCGAGCTTCGCGGCGACGTGCGCGGTGATCCCGCTCAGCGGCACGGCGCCGTCCACCACGACGTAGGCCTTGGGCAGCTCGCCCGCGACCGGGTCCGGCACGCCCACCACGACGGCGTCGGTGACGTGGGGGTGGTCGAGCAGGGCGTTCTCGAGTTCGGCGGGCGAGACCTGGTAGCCCTTGTACTTGATCAGTGATTTGAGGCGGCCGACGATGCGGAGGTGGCCGCCGGCGTCGAGGAGGGCGAGGTCGCCGGTGCGGAACCAGCCGTCGGTGTCGCGCAGCGGGACGCCGTCGAGGTAGCGCGGGGCGACCTGCGGCCCGCGCAACCACAGTTCGCCGGGCACGGCGTCGCGGCCAGTGGCCGGGTCGACGAACCGGGCCTCGGTGCCGGGCAGCACCACGCCGACGGTGCCGACGGTGCCGGCGGGGACGGGGTGGTGGTCGGGGGTGAAGGACACGCAGCCGGCCTCGGTCATCCCGAAGCCCTGCACGACCGGCAGGCCGAAGCGCGCCTCGAACGCGGTGGCGGCGGCGGTGGGCAGCGGTGCGCCGCCGGAGACGACCAGGCGCAGGGCGCTCGGCACGACGCGGGTGGTGAGCGCGCCGAGTTCGCCGACGACGCTGGGGACCAGGTAGGCGATGGCGGTGCGGGTGTCGTGCAGCAGGGCGGCGAACGCGGCGGTGTCGAACCTGGTCGGGCCGATGACGAGGGTGCCGCCGGCGCGCAGGGTGGCGTTCATGGCCATCTGCATGCCGTAGACGTGGCGCAGCGGTCCGCAGCAGGTGACCACCTCCCCGTCGCCGATGCGGTGCACCTGCCCGATCTGCGCCAGGCCGGCCGCCAGGTTGTGGTGGGTGACCACGACCTTCTTCGGCACGCCCTGCGTCCCGCTGGAGGACATGAGCACGGCGGCCCGGTCACCGCCCCGGACCGGACCGGGGGGCGCGGTGGCACGGCCGGCGGACTCGCCGGGGACGACGGTGGGCAGCGGCGGCGCCGCCCACAGCGCCTCCTCGGCGACGATCGCGACGGCACGGCACCGCGCCAGGTCCGCGATCCACTCGTCCTGCTTGTCGCGCGGGTCCAGCGGCAGCACCACGCCACCGGCGGCGAGCACGCCGTGGTAGGCGAGGACGAACTCGGCGCTGTTCTCGGTCAGGACGGCGACCACGTCGTCCTCGGTCACGCCGATGTCGCGCAGGTGCGCGGCCAGGTCCGCCACGCCGGCGGCCAGGGCGGCGTACGTCCACCTCCTCGGACCGCCGCGGGAGTGGTCCACGAGCGCGACCCGTTCACCGAGCCCGGACCGGCTCGTGAGCACGTGCTCCGCCAATCCGACCTCACCCGGGTCGGGGAACGAGCCCGCCTGCTCTGCAGCCATCGGAACGCCTCTCACTGGTGCGGTCAGGGCCGGACGAGGACCTTGGTGGCGGTGCGAGCGGCCATCGCCCGGTAACCGAGGGCAATGTCGTCGAGGGTCACCACGTGGTCGAACACCGGGGACGGGTCGATCCGGCCGGACAGCACGTCGTCCACCAGGCCCGGCAGGTACGAGCGGGCCGGCGCGAGCCCACCGGTGACGGTGATGTTGCGCAGGAAGCACGCCATCATGTCCACCCCGCCGTGCGGGCCGCCGACCAGCGCGACCGACCCGCCGTCGGCGCACACCGCCATCGCGGTGTCCAGCGCCGACTGCTCCCCCACGGCGTCGACCACCAGATCGGCCCCCACCCCGCCGGTGGCGTCCAGCAGCGCGGCGTGCGCCTCGTCACCGCGCGCGGTGACGACATCGGTCGCGCCGAACGACTCGCCCACCTCCAGCCGGTTGGCGTGCCGCCCGAGCAGGAAGATCCGCTCGGCCCCGGCGCGCCGGGCGGCCAGCACCGAGCACAGGCCCACCGCGCCGTCCCCGACCACGGCCACGGTGGCGCCGGCCGGCAGCGCGGCCGAGGCGAGGGCGTGCGCGCCGGTGGCCATCACGTCGGCCAGCGCGAGGATGCCGGGCAGGCGCTCGTCGCCGGGATCGGCGGCCACCGGGACGAGGGTCGCGTCGGCGAACGGCACGCGCACGGCCTCGGCCTGCCCGCCCCCGGTGTCGACGCCGAACATGCCGCCGGAGCGGCACGAGCTGGGCACACCCCGGGTGCACGCCGCGCACGCGCCGTCGGAGAACTGGAACGGCGACACGACCAGGTCACCGGCGCGCAGCCCCCGCACGTCGGCGCCGGTGTCCTCCACCACCCCGACGAACTCGTGCCCGCAGCGCGGCCCGCGCACCGGACCGGGGTGACCGGCCAGGCCGCGCAGGTCCGTGCCGCAGATCCCGGCGGCCACGACCCGCACGACGGCGTCGGTCGGTCGTTCGATCACGGGGTCGGGCACCGTCTCGACCCTCAGGTCGCCGGGCGCGTGCAGGATGGCGGCTCTCACAGCTGTCTCCTCGGGGGGCGGAGCTTCTCGCGGGCGGTGGTCAGGACTTCTTGCGGGCGATCGTCAGGCCGTCCGCGATCGTCAGCAGCACCGACTCGACGCGGTTGTCGGCCTTCACGTGGGCGTTGAAGTCGCGGATCGCCTTGGCGTTGCCGATGGCGTCGGGCGACGCGGCCTCACCGGCGTAGAGGACGTTGTCGACCAGGATCAGGCCGCCGGGGCGCACCCGCGGCACCAGCAGCTCCCAGTACTCGATGTACCCGGCCTTGTCCGCGTCGATGAACACCAGGTCGACGACCGGGTCCAGGGGCAGGCCGCGGAGCGTGTCCGCCGCCGGTCCCAGCTCCACCTGCACGCGGTCCGCCACCCCGGCGGCCTCCCACGCCCGGCGGGCGATCGCGGTCCACTCGTCGGAGACGTCGCAGGTGATCACCCTGCCGCCCGGTCCGACGCCGGTGGCCAGCGCGAGCGTGGAGTAGCCGGTGAACGTGCCGACCTCGACCGCGGTCCGCGCGCCCGCGGTCCTGGCCAGCAGGGTCAGCAGCGCGCCCTGCTCGGGCGGGACCTGCATCTCGGAGACGCCGCCGAGCGCGAGCGTCTGCTCGACCAGGGCGCGCTGCACCTCCGACAGCGGCGGCGCCTGGTCACGGACGTAGGCGAGCACGTCCTCGGTGAGCGGTACCGCCTTCCGGGCGTCCGCGGTGGTCGGTGAAGCGCTCATGGGGCGACCTTCCTGGTGGTGGAGGCGACCAGCCGGTCCAGCCTGGCCGGCAGCTCGGCCTGGAGCCTGTTCACGTCGTCGTTGTCGTAGCGCACGGGATCGGGTCGGTCGGCCAGGTCGTCGAGGACCAGCCGCACCCGGCCGGCGAGCTGGTCGGCGAACTCGTCCCGGCACACCTCGGCGCGGTCGACGCCGAAGAACTCGTCGAACCGGTCGCGGTCGGTGTCGACCGTGCGGGTCGGGTCCATCCCGGACTCCCGCAGCAGTGACTTCCCCTGCGGCACCAGGCGCTTGGCCACGGTCATGTGCACGAGCCGGTTGACCTTGAGCGCCCGCTTCACCCGTTCGCCCGCGAACGGCCGGAAGCGGCCGAGCAGCTCGGAGACCTGCTCGTAGTCGCGCGCCCAGGTGCCGCTGAACGCCGGGTGCCGCGCCTTCATCCTGGCCCGGATGACCGTCGCGTAGGTCTGCGGCGAGCAGCTGCCGGAGTAGAGCAGCAGCGCGGAGTAGGCGTCGTAGAGGTCCGCCACCACGTCACCGGCTCCCGGCTGGTGCGGGGTTTCGGGCAGGTGGTCGCACAGCAGCCGCCACACGCAGACCGCGACGTGGTGGCCCAGCATCCACCGGTACCAGCCCAGCGCGTCCGGGTCCGCCGCGGCGTCGATGGGCGGGAGCGGCGGGGAGGGCCGGCACGGGGTCGCGCAGTCGGTGAAGCCGGCGTCGGGCATCGGCAGGCGCAGCGCCGGCAGGTCGGTGGCGGGGGCCGCCGGTCCGGGCGCGTCCGCGACGGCGGTCACGACAGGTCCGCCGGGAACGCCGCCCCCTGGACGAGGCCGGGCAGGTGCCGCTCGACGAAGCGGTCCAGCGCGTCGGCGGCGGCGCGGATGTCGGCGTCCAGCGGCCGGTCCCGCTCGATCGGCTCGACCACCTCCGCCAGCGCCTCGACCAGCTCGGCGCAGCGCGGGGCGGTCGCCCCGCCGGGACGCAGGTGCGCGGCCTGGCGCAGGGCGACCCCGAGGCAGCCGTGCAGCAAGCGCAGCGACCGGGCCTGGTCCAGGGCGGTCAGCGCGGCCTGCGTGCCGAACGGCACCACGTCCTGGTTGTGCAGGTTGGTGGGGATGCTCTGCACGCTCGCCGGGACGCACGCGCGGCGCATCGCCACGACCACCGAGGTGGCCACCACCTGCAACCCCTGCACCCCGTGCTGCTCACCGGCCTTCGGCGACAGCATCGCGGGCAACCCGGCGTTGCGGTGCGGGTCGACGAGGAGGTCGAGCTGGCGCTCGGCCAGGTTGCCGGTCTGGGTGGCCGTCATGGACAGCACGTCCGCGGCGAACGCGGAGGGCTGGCCGAAGAAGTTGCCGCCGTGCGCGACCAGGTCCTCCTCGGCGAAGAACAGCGGGTTGTCGCTCACGCCGGCCAGGTCGCGGCGCACGACCCGCTCGGCCCACTCCACGCCCGAGCGGGCCGCACCCAGCAACTGCGGCACGCACCGCACGCTGTAGGGCTCCTGCAACGCCCGCAGACCCGTCGGCGCGGTGCCCTCCAACCAGTGGGACAACCGCTCCCCCACCGCCACCGTCTCCGGGTGCCCGAACGCGGCCAGCAGCGACGGCGACAGGAAGGCGGGGGCCGCGCCCAGCAGGTCGGTGAGCAGGGCGCTCATCGCGATGGCCACCTCGTGCGAGCGGCGCAGCGAGGCGACCGCGAGCCCGGCCGCCGCCGTGGTCACCGACGTGCCGTTGACCAGCGACAGCGCGTCCCGGCCGCCGAGCGCCAGCGGTGCGAGCCCGGCTTTCGCGAGCGCTTCGCGGGCGGGCATCCGCACCCCGTCCACGTAGGCGTGCCCGACCCCGCGCAACGCCTGCACCACGTGCGCCAAGGGCACCAGGTCGCCACTCGCCCCCACCGACCCGAGCGACGGCACGGCGGGGGTGAACGAGGTCGCCAGCATGTCGCACAACGCCCGCAGCGTCGCCGGCGAGACACCGGACCGCCCGCGGGAGAGCGACCAGGCGCGGACGAGCACGGTGGCCCGGACCACGTCGACCGGGAGGTCCGGTCCCTGCCCGGCGGTCAGGTGCTGGAGCACGTTGTCGCACTGGTCCTCGGCGTCCGCACGGCCGCCGAAGACGACCAGCGGTCCGAACCCGGTCGTGGAGCCGTAGACCGACCGGTCCTCGGTGAGGCACTTCTCGACGAAGTCGTGCCCGGCCGCCACCCCGAGGGTGGTCTCGTCGGACATCCGGATCGACACGGGCCTCGCCGCCCGTTCGATCGCGGTCGGCGTGAGGGGTTCACGGGAAAAGGTGAATTCGACGACCGACGCCGTGACCATGGTGGGTTCCTTGTCCGGAAATCCTGACAACGTCCTGCGCAACGGGCCGACCGGACCGGCGAACCGGTCGAATCGGTTGTGCGAAGATTAATGTCAGCCAGTGAATGGAGGACAAACGCGCGTCCAACCGAAAAGTAGCACGCGGGAACGCGCGGAAGAAGTGTTCGGATCACCGTTCAAGGGGGTGGTGCCCGTTCGTCCCGGCGCACTGCCTCTTCGGTAAGGCGCCCGCGCGGGAGTCGTGCCGATTTCCGCGCACCACACCGAACCGTCACGGTTCGTCGGGCGAATTCCGCTTCTTGGCCTTCTGGAACGCCAGGATGTACTTGGGCAGTTCGTCCAGCGCACGCCGCAGCCCGCCGTCGGCGACCTGCTCGTCGAACACCGCGTCCACCACCGCCTGCTCCAGTCCGGCGTCCACGCGGCGCAGTTCGGGCAACGAGGTGCCGCGCAGCAGGTCGGCGACGCGCAGCCGCCCGGTGACCTCTTCCAGCGCCCACTCCAGCCCCGCGATGACCCGGTCGGCCTCGGCGGGTTCGAGCACGAGCCTGCCGTCGGTCGCGAGTTGCAGGAACAGGTCGCCGGCGAAGGCCACCCGGTCGTGGTGCGAATCAGGAGCCACAGCTGCCTACCTCCAGGACTGGTCCACTTCAAGCACATCGCCTGCCCGGTGCCACCGCACCTGAGCGGGCAGGATCATGCCTGCCTGGACCAGGTGTCCTGCCCCGCACGTCCACCCGACGCGGGAGCCGGCCGCGCACCGCGCACGCGGTCACGGCCGGTGGCGGTCGATCGGCGCACCGCCCCGCCGGGTGGTCACTTGTTGAGCGAGGTCCCCTCGGCCTGCACCAGTTCGATGGCGACGCCGTCGGGGTCGCTGAGGAACACGATCCTGGTCGTGCCCAACCCCGGCACCTCGATCGTGGCCGGCGCGGAGTGGAACTCCACGCCCTTGGCCGTCAGTTCCTCGTAGCAGGCGTCGATGTCCTCGACGTTCAGCGAGAGCGTGAACAGGCCGCCGACGTCCAGCGGGCGGCGCGTCCCGTCGTAGGGCCGGACCTCGGGCGCGTGGACCTGGACGAGTTCGATCATGCCCAGGGGGTCCTTCCGCAGCATCACGTTGTGCACCCGGACACCCGGCGCGCGGAGCGCGGCCTCCATGCCCGGACCGTCGAGGCGGAGGTCCATCACGACTTCCCACCCGAGGAGGTCGCGGTAGAAGAAGAGCGAGCGCTCCATGTCGGAAACGCGGATCGCCACGTGATCCACACCGCTCGTCACTGCCATCAGGGCCTCCCGATCACCGACATCACCTGTGGCTGCACAGCACCAGCGGGAACGGACGACGTCAACGTCCCGCCCGACCGCCGTGCGCGAACGGGAAGCGCGGTGCGGACGAACAGGCGGGGCCCTCCGCTCGCGAACCCCGACACCGGGTCACCCGCGCGGACCGGAGCGCGCGGTCGTGTTCAGGCACATCCCGGTGCCCGAACACGCAGCCCTCCCGGTCCACCACTTCTCCCCCGCCGAGCCGGGCACTGCACTGGTCCGGCAGGAGAAGATCGGATGAACGGCAGGTTGCGATGCCCCACGCGAGCCCCGCTCCGCAGGAACGCGCCCTCAGGTCGGGCTTACCGGACCGGGCGGGCTTTCGCCCCTCGTACCCGATCCAGGCCGTCCACTGGGGCCTGAGCGGAGCGGCCGGCCGCGTGGTCGACCTCGTCACGGGAACCGGGGAGCTGACCGAGCGGCTGGCCGCCGCGGCGCCGGGGGTCGTCGCGGTGGAGCCGGACCCGGACCGGCGGGCCGAGTTGGCGCGGCGGCTGCCCCTGATCACCGTGGTGGACGGGACGGCGACCGCCGTGCCGCTGCCCGACACCTCGGTGGACGCCGTGTTCGTCGGGCAGGCGCCGCACGGGTGGGACTTCGAGGTCGCGCTGGACGAGGCCGCCCGCGTGTTGCGGCCCTCGGGGGCGCTGGTCGCGCTGTGGAACCACCACGAGGCGGTCCCCGCACCCGGCGGCCCGGCGCCGGGGCGCCGGCGCTGGTGGGACGCCGACGGGCCACTGCCGGCGCACCGGCGCTTCACCCCGTTCGAGCGCAGGCGCTTCACCACCCCGCGGGTGCGGCTCGCCGTCGCGGGCGACGCGTCCGGGCGGCCGGTGGTGACGACCGCGGTCCGGGCGTTCACGCTCTGAGCCGCAGCCCACCCGTCCGCGCGGCGGCACGTCGCACGTCCCAGTGCGCCCCCATCCCCCGGTAGAGGTCCGTCGCCTCGCGCAGGGCGGTCGACGCCTCCTCCGCGCGCCCCGCGCGGAGGAGCAGGGTGGCGTGGTCCTCCGCAGCCTGCGCGTGTTCGAACACGCGCCCGACCGCGCGGTACCGGGCGACGACCTCGGCCATCCCGTCGACGTCCCCGTCGAGCAGGGCCCGGCACCTGCGCGCCGCGACGGCCGCCCGCGCGGGCCTGGTCTCCCGCGCCGCCTCGGCTTCGCACGCCGCCGCGGCGGCGCGGGCGGTCGCCTCGTCACCGCGGTCCAGCGCCAACCGGACGAGGTCGGGCAGCCACTGGTGGCGCAGCATCATCTGCGCGTACCGGGCGTCCAGGATCGTGCCGAGCAGGGTCATGGCCTCGGCGACGTCCCCGCGCCGCGCGCACGCCATCGCGCGCGCGGCCACCAGGAAGTCGCAGTTCTCGCGGTCGGCGGCATTGGCCAGCGGCAGCGTCGTCCCGGCTCGCAGGTGCCGCTCCAGCGCCTCGTCGTCGTCGCGGTGCGCGGCGATGAGCGCCCCCACGCCGTGCAGCAGCAGCACCGGCCCGCCCTCGCGCAGCCCGAACCCGGTGAACGCGGGGTCGTCGAGCACCTCGCCCAACCGCGCCACCGCGTCGTCCCACCGCCCGAGCCAGAAGTCGTGCACCGCGCTCGCCACCCGCACCCCCGCCGCGGGCGCGCCCCGTCCCGCGATCTCGGCGGCCAGGCGCAGGTCCGCCGTGGCGTCGTCGAGCCGGTCGAGGCACTGCAACGTGAACGAGCGGTTGTCCAGCAGCACCAGCCGGAGGTCTGACAGGTCCAGGTCGGCGCCGACGACGTCCAGCGCCCGGTCCAGGTGGGCGACCCCGGCGGAGTAGTCGCGCCGCACCGCGTCGACCTGCCAGAGCACCTCCAGCGCCTGGCCGATCGAGAACGGGTCGCCGGACGCCTCGCCCAGCGCGACGGCGTCGCGGGCGGTGTCCGCCGCGCGTTCCACCTCGCCGATCCCCGCCCGCTGCACCAGGGCGACCAGCGACACCAGCCGCGCCCGCCACACCGGTGGCAGGGCCGGGTCCGCCAGGGCGTCGGCCAGGATCACCAGCGCCTCCTCCGCGCGCGACGCCCGGTACGGCACGTACGCCAGCACCCACCGGGTCTGCGCGGCCAGGTCCGGGTCGTGCAGGAGCGGCAGCGCGCGCCGCGCGCAGGACTCGGCCTCGACGTCCCGGCCGATGCGGAACAGCACGCCGGCCAGTCGCGCCGTGAGCACCGCGCCGCGCCCGCGGTCGCCGAAGTCGAGGTCCGGGTCGACCTCGCGGCGCAGCAGCTCGACGGCGACCAGCGGGGCCCGGAGGGTCAGCGGCGAGGCCGCCTCGACCAGCCAGTCGCCCACCCAGCCGGCGGAGCCCCCACCGGCGAGGAGCTGCGCGGCCACGTGCTCCACCGGCGCGCCGGATTCCGCCAGCGCCTTCGCGGCCTGCTGGTGCAGCGCGACCCGCAGCGCCAGCGGCGTGCCCTCGTAGAGCGCCTGCCTGATCACCGGGTGGCGGAACGCCAACCGCTGCCCCGCGGCGCGCAGCACGCCCGCCGTGATCGCCTCGTCCAGCGGCGCGGCCAGGTCGGCGACCGGTCCGCCCAGCACGGCGGCCAGGTCGTCCACGGCGAACTCGCCCCCGATCAGGGCCGCCCAGCGCAGCACGTCACGGGTCGCGTCGGTCAGGTAGTGCAGCCGTCCGGCGACCGCCGAGACCAGGGACCGCGGCACCCGGTCGAACGACCCGGGGAGCACGTCGGCGGTGTCCTGCCCGAGCCGGACGACCTCGTCGCGCACCAGCGCGTCGGCGATCTCGCGCACGTACAGCGGGTTGCCGGCGGCGCGTTCGGCGACCCGGCGCAGCCCGGGGCCGGGCCGCGCGCCGACCAGCCGGGCGATCATCCCCGCCACGGCGTGCTCGTCCAGCGGCGCCAGCTCCACCAGCGCGCCACCCGAGGTCCCGATGTCGCGCCGCAGCCGGTCCACGTCCTCCCGGTGCGGCAGCGGCCGGGCGGCGGCGACCAGCAGCAACGGCAGTCGTGCGGTCAGCGCGCAGAGCCGGTGCCAGAGCAGGACGCTGGCCTCGTCCGCCCACTGCACGTCGTCCAGGGCGAGCACGAGCGGACCGTCCTCGCACAGGTCGGCGACCAGGGAGACCAGGTCGTCGATCGCGCCGGCGACCGGGTCCCCGGCCACCGGGACCGACCGGTCCGGCCGGTTGCCCCGCAGCGCCTTCCAGATCGCCGCCCGCCGTGGTTCCGCCGAGCGCACCGTGACGTCCAGGCAGTCCAACGCCGCACCGAGCGGGAACCGGCTGTCCATCTCCTCGGCCGCGGCGTGGGCGATCCGGCAGCCGAGTTCCCCGGCGCGCGCCAGGGTGGCGGTGACGAGTGCCGATTTGCCGATCCCCATCTCACCCTCGACCCACAGGCTCCCCCCGTGGCCGCTCGCGAGCCGCCGGACGAGGTCTTCGACCACCGCCAGTTCCGCCGAGCGCCCCGCGAGCGCCGGCGAGGCGAAGCGCGTCGCGGTGGGGGCACGGGTGTCCAGGGCGACGGCGGTGGGGGTCGCGGGGCCGGGGGCGACCGCGGGGCGGCGGGGCGCGGCGGTGTCGGCGAGCACCTCGTCCCGCAGCCGGCGCAGGCCGGGGCCGGGTTCGATGCCCTGTTCGTCGAGCAGGAGCCGGTGGATGTCGTGGTAGACGCCCAGGGCCTCGGCGTCGCGGCCGGCGGCCCGCAGCACCCGCATCAGCAGCTCGCGCGGGCGCTCGCGCAGCGGGTGCTCCGCGACCAGCGCCGCGAGTTCGTCGGCCAGCCCGGCGTGGTGGCCGACCGCGAGCCCGGCCTCCGCGCGCAGCTCGGTGGTGGCGGCGCGCAGTTCCCCCAACCGCGACCGCCTGGCCACCACCAGCGGACCGGACAAGCCGGACATCGCCTCACCGCGCCACAGGTCCAGCGCCGCGGTCGCGGTGCGCAGCGCCCCGCCCGCGTCGGCCGCCGCGAACAGGCTCCGCGCCAGTTCCGCCAGCCCGGTGAACTCCACGGCGTCCACGGCGGCCGGGTCGACGCGCAGGCGGTAACCGGAGCCGGTCGAGGTCAGCAGCCGCCAGGGCGCGCCCCGACCGCGCCCCGGCTCCAGCGCCCTGCGCAACGCCGAGACGTGGGTGTGCAGGTTGCCCACGGCGTTCGCCGGCGGGGCCTCGCCCCACACCCCGCTGACCAGCTCGTCACGCGGGACCACCGCGTCGGGGCGACAGGCGAGCACCGCGAACACCGTGCGCGGCCGGGACGAGCCGAGGTCCACGGCGCGCTGCCCCACCCACGCCCGCACCGGGCCGAGCAGCTCGACGCGCACCGCGTCCTCCGGATCGGTCATGCCCCGCCACCTCCCGGCCTCGCCCACCGAGAGGAGGACGGTAGCGGAAAGCCCGCCCCGGGACGAGCCGCCGCGGGAGGGCGCCGCCGGCTTCGACGGCGCCGACACGCGCCCCGGTCACTCGATCAGCTTGTCGCCCAGGGTCTTGCGCAGGAATTCGAGGCTGCGCTCGGCCTCGTCGACCCGGCCGCACTCCACGCTGAGGAAGATCTCGCGGTCCAGGGGCTCCAGGACCTCGAACACCCGCTCCCAGTCGACCATGCCCTCGCCGATCGCGCAGCCCACCGGGGTACCGGTGACCAGGCCGCGCTCGTCGGCGCTGTGCTGCTCGCTGATGTCCTTGGCGTGCATGTGGACCACGCGGTCCTTCACCCGGTCCAGACCCTCGTACAGGTCCTCCAGCGCGGCCAGGTAGAAGTTGCCCGTGTCGAAGTTGACGTTGATCCACGGCGAGGGCGCGAGGTCCGCGATGGCCAGCAGCCCCTTGGAGGTGCAGCTGAACGTGCCGTGCGGCTCGATGCACACGTTCACCTCGTGCCGCTCGGCGACGAAGCGCGCCTTGGTCAGGGTGTAGCGCATCATCTCGTGGGCGAACGCGTCGTCCATCCACTCCGGCTTGATCATGTCGTCGGTGTTGACGAACTTCGCACCGCAGGCGTCGGCGAACACGATCGCCCTGGTCAGCCTCGGCACCGCGGCTTCCGGCTTCATCAGCGGGCTGTGGCCGCTGATGCCGGACACGCGGACACCCGCCCGGTCGCAGATCTCCTTCATCAGCAACGGGTCCTCCTCCATGGAGAAGGAGTGGAAGAAGTCGACCTCGCTGAGCAGGTCCCACCCGGTGTGGACCATCGGCTCCACGTACCGGTAGCCCAGCTCGGCCGCCTTCTCGACGCCCCACCGGAACCCCTTGGCGGCGTCCTTGATGTACTCCATGTTCAGCGTGGCGCGGTACTTAGCCATGGATGAGCACCTTCTCTTCCCGGAGGGCGTCCACCGAGGACCAGTGGGCGTGCATCGACTTGAGCGTGTCGTCCAGTCCGTGCTCGGGCTGCCAACCCGGGTAGTGCCGCCGGAACCGCCGGGTATCGGTGATCCAGCACTTGGCGTCGGCGAAGCGGGCTTCGGGCGCGTAGCGCACCGGGATCTCGCGGCCCACCAGCTCCGCGCACTTGGCGACGGCCTCCAGCACCGAGCAGCTGCGCTCCCGACCGCCTCCGGCGTGGTAGACCGCGCCGGGCCGGGGGTCGAGGTGGAAGTGCCAGAACATGCGGACCAGGTCCCGCGCGTCGATGTTGTCGCGCACCTGCTTGCCGCCGTGCCCGATGATCGTGTACTCGCCGCCGCCGACCGCCGTGCGCACCAGGTGGGACAGGAATCCGTGCAGCTGCACGCCCGCGTGGCGGGGACCGGTGATGCAGCTGCACCGGAACACGCCGACCTTCATCCCCAGGTGCCTGCCGTACTCCTGGGCCGCCAGGTCCGCGGACAGCTTGGAGACCCCGAAGAAGGTCCGGTCCGTGCCGTCGAGGGGCATCGACTCGTCGATCCCGTGCCGGTGGTAGGGGTGGTCCGGGTGGAAGTCCCACCGGGTGTCCAGCTCCACCAGGGGCAGCGAGTTGGGGATGTCGCCGTAGACCTTGTTGGTCGACGTGTAGACGACGGTGGCGTCGAAGCAGTGCCGCCGTGCCGCTTCCAGCACGTTCATCGTGCCGACCGCGTTGATCGCGAAGTCGTCCAGGGTCCGCTCGGTGGCCCAGTCGTGGCTGGGCTGCCCCGCGGTGTGGATGATCAGCTTGATGTCGGAGCCGTACGTGCGCAGCACGGCGTCGACCGCCGCGGCGTCGCGGATGTCCGCGGTGTGGTGGCGGTAGTTCGGGATGACGGCCATCTCGGCCGCGTTGCCGCTGACATCGCCGTCCGGTCCGAACAGCGCGCGCCTCATGCCGTTGTCGATACCGACGACCAGGTCGAACTGCGGTGCGAGCATCCGCACCGCTTCCGTTCCTACGAGTCCGGCCGAGCCGGTGATCACCAAGATGTCCACGGTGCCTGACATCCCCTCGTTTTTCGAGCGCGGTCGAGCCGCACGGCGGGAGCGGGGTGGGGGTCGCCATCGACCGGCGGCGGGGCAGCGGCGATGACGGGTGTGGTCGGCGTTCCGGCGGATGGCTTCTCCGGTACGCCCGATCGGATGACCTGCGTGACCAGGATCAGCAACCGGACGCGGAGGTCGCAACGACTGCGGGGAGAAGTGCGCGAGGACCCCCTACGCCTGCCCGAATGGGCTACCGGACCGCAGGTGGGGTGCCACCGGTCCCGGGGCCCCGCCGGTCAGCCGACCCGGTCCACCGGGCCGGCCGCCCGGTCCGCTCGCAGGAGGTCGACGGCCTCCGCCCACCGCGCGGTCAGGTCGGCCGGGTCGGGCGCCCCCTCGGGCGCGAGGACGGACAGCGTCGCCACGTCGCCGTAGCCGACCAGCAGGGCGAAGTCGGGTCGGGCGCGAACCGCCCGAGCCCGGTGAAAGCCCCGGCCGTGAAATCGGCCGGGGTACCCGGCACGGTGTCGGCGTACATGGAGACGCCTCCTCTCACCCTCGGGGAGAGGGTCGGCACCGCGCACCGCAACGGTCACGCACGAACCGTCGACCGTGCGCGATGATCAAGCGGGCTTGCCCGGACGAGCAGGCGCCTGAAGGTGAGGGAGCCGCCGCGAGGTCCGGTCCCGCCGCCTGCCGGTGGCCGGCACCGCGACGATCGCGAGAACCCGGCTCCGCGCCGTCGAGGACGCGCGGGCCGCCCGGCCGGCGGGCGGCGTGTCAGCCGAGGAGCGCCAGGAGCCGCGGGAACCGCGTGCCGAGTCCCCGGCGTGCGACGTCCGGGATGTGAACGGCCGCGTGCCCGGCGGTGACCCGGGCCTCGGGTCACCGCCGGGCACTGTCGGGGCGCCGGAGGGGCACCGCGTCACGGGTGCGCGCGAGGGGTCCCGCGTTCCCGACGCGGTGCGGCGCCCTGGCTCGGGGTCGTCCGCGCGGCGAGCGGCTCAGGCCGCGTCCGAGCTGGGGAACGGGGCGTCGATCACGCCGTGGTCGGACATGCGCCACTCGTCGGCGCTCCACGTGTCCTGGGCGGAGATCGGGAGGACGCCCCGCACCGCCTCGTGCCGCCGGCGGCGGGGCGCGGTGTGGGCGGTGCTGTCGACGGCGGGCCGGCTGGCGGTCACGGTTCCTCCACGTGAAGTCGGTCAGGGTCAGATGAGGCCGGAGCGGACCGCGTACGCCACCGCGTGCGGTCGGTTGCGCAGGTTGAAACGCGTGGTCACGCCGTAGATGACGTTCTTCACGGTGCGCTCGGAGTAGGACAGCTTGACGGCGATCTCCGCGGTGTCCAGCCCCTCGGCCATCATCCGCAGCACCTCTTCCTCGCGTCGGGTCAGGCGGCTGCGCGGGGCGCCGCCGGTCTGCTCCAGCAGCTGGCACTGGAGCCGCTCGACGTCCTTGATCAGCGCGCCGACCAGGTTCGGCGGCATGAGCCCGCCGCCGGCCGCCGCCGTCATCACGCTGTGCCGCAGGCGGTCGGCGGAGGCCGCCGACCTGGGCAGGACCGCCACCACCCGGCACTCGACGGCCGTGACCAGCTCCGACTCGTCCAGGTCCCCCACCAGCACCACCGGCGTTCCGACATCGGTCGCGGCCCGGCGCATCCCGGCCACCACGTCGGCGGTGAGCCGGTCCACCGCCACCACGGCCACCTCGGCGTGGTGCCGCTGCTCGGCCGGCAGCAGCACCACGTCGGGGACGAGTTCGAGGTGGGCGACCAGTCCGGCCATGCTCAGCGGGTCCACTGCCTGGAGAGCCACTTTCACCCTGTGCATGCCGCCTCCGAAGACTCCGGGTTTGTTCTGCCGGAAGTGTGCGGGCCGGTCACCACATGCCGTCTGAAGCCGATCTACAGACCCTCTTCAGAACCTGTGGGACGCGGTGCGCCGGGTGAACACCAGCAGGTCACGGGGTACGGTCGGGGGTGTGTGGTCCCGGGGGCGCGAAAAGCAGGCCATCGAGGCGCTGGTGGCGCACCTGGAGCACGGCGCCGTGGACCCCGCGCGGCTGGCCGGGGTGATCGGGGCCGCCGTGGGCGCGGCCGGCTGCGCGGTGACCGTGGACGGGGAGCGGTTCGCGTGGGGCGCCGGCGGCGGCGCCTGGTGGGGTGCGACCGTCGAGCACGGCGGCGAGGTCCAGGGCGAGCTGGCGCTCACCCCGGAACCCGCGGGGCCGTTGTCGGAACTGGTGGCGGCGCTGGGCCCGGTGCTGGCCGCGGCGCGCTCGGCGAGGCAGGTCGAGCGCTCCTCCCGCGAGGCGGACGCGGCGGCCCGCGAGCTGGCCGACGGCCGGTGGCGCGCGGCGGCCGAGATGGACCTGCGACGACGCGACCTGGAGCGCAACCTGCACGACGGCGTGCAGCACCACCTGGTGGTGCTGCGCATGTCCGTGGCGCTGATCGAGCACGCCCTGGCCACCGGCGCGGACGACACCGCGCGGCAGCGGCTGGACGAGCTGGGGGCCAGGCTCGACGCCACCGAGCGGCTGATGATCAGCACGGCGTCGGGCATCCTGCCGGTCGCCCTGGTCACCGACGGTCTGGCCGCGGCGCTGCGGGCGGAGCTGGCGCAGCACGAGGACGTCGCGCTCGACCTCGACGACGCCCTGCCCCGGCACCCGGAGGCGGTGGAGTCGGCGGTCTACTTCATCTGCCTGGAGGCCGTGAACAACAGCCGCAAGCACGCCCCCGGCTCGTCGATCACCGTGGCGGTGCGCGACACCGCGGAGGGCCTGTGGTTCGAGACGCGCGACGACGGTCCCGGCTTCGGCGAGCTGCCGGAGCACGCGGGCCTGCACAACCTGGTGACGCGGGCGGCGGCGGTCGGCGGCACCCTCCGCATCCGCTCCGCGCCCGGCGCGGGCACGGCCGTCACCGGCCTGGTGCCGCGCTGATCAGGCCCTCGCAGGTCCGCACCACCACCTCGCACACCTCGCGCACCCGGCCGGAGACCTCGCCCAGCACCCGCCAGCGCCCCGCGGCCGACCGGGCGGCCGACCGGACCTCGTCGTCCGAGGCGTCGGCGGCCAGCCCGAGGCGCACCCTCGGCTCGACGCCGTGCAACCCCATCAGCCGCTCCCCCTCGGCACGGACCCCCGGGGGCAGGGACGGATCGCGCTCGATGTCGTCGAGGGTGTCCAGCTCGACGATCTCGTGCGCGTGGACGCGGACGCGGTCGACCTCGCGCAGCAGCGGTCCCGACGCCATGCGGGTGATCGACACGAGCGCGCGGCGGGCCGCGATCAGGTCGGCCCGCGCCACCAGCCTGCGGGTCAGCAGGTCCGCCAGTGCGACCAACCCGCTCACCTGCGCCAACTCCTCGGCCACACCGCCCGGCCCGTCGGCGACGCGCGCGGCGTCGGCGGCCACCCGCAGGTCGTCACCGGAAAGCCCGCCCACCGCCTCGGGCGGGACGCGTCGCAGCGCGCGGTAGCCGTCCTCACCGGCGGTCGCCGCGAACAGCGCGAGCGCCGGGCGCACGGGGGCCTCGACCACGTCCACGCGGTGCGCCGCGGCCCGCAGGAGCAGCCGGAACTCCGGGGGCGGCGCGGTCAGGCACAGCACCGCGTCGGCCGACCACACCTCGGTCAAGGCGGTCGCCATGGCCTGGTCCACCGGTCCGGGCGCCTCGGTGACGGTGAGCCCGCGCAGCGACGCGGGTCGACCGGCGGTCAGCGCGCCCGCCACCTCCGCGCTGCCCGGCCCCACCACGACCAGCCGCGGCGGCTGCCCGAGCCGGTCGGCGAGGGCCTCCCAGGGCGCGCGGTCGGCCGCCGCGTGCCAGCCCTGCTCGACCAGGTGGCGCACCCGGTCGAGCAGGCTGGACTCGGGCTCGGCGGTCGTCCCGACCGGGCCGATCCGCTCGGGCAGGCGCACCCGCACCTCGGCGACGCCGTCGGTGACCGCGCAGTCCAGCGCGCCGCCGAGCACCGCCAGGCGCGCGGCGTCGTCGGCCAGGTCCGCGCGCAGCCGGTCGACCGGCCACGGCCACCCGGGCGCGGTCACCTCGACCCGCAGCACGCCGTCGCGGTGCGCGAAGACCACCCCGACGGGTGTCGCGTTGTCGGAGGTCGCCACCAGGTTCAACACCGCGGCGCACGCGTGGTAGAGGCCGGATTCGACCTCCCACCCCACCCGGCGGCCCAGGTCGCCGCTGAAGCGCACCGGTCGGCGCAGCACGGCGGCCAACTCCTCCAGCGCCGCCCGGGGCCCCCGTTCGGGCAGCATCGCCGGGTGCACGCCGCGCACCACGGTGCGGAAGGCGTCGATCAGCTCGTCGAGCGCGTCCCGCAGGTCCTCCACCGCGCGGGTCTCCTCCGGCGAGCCGAACGCGTCGCGCAGCCGCGCGGCCCGTGCGCGCACGTCGTCGAACCCGCGCCCGGCCACGGTGGTGATCGAGCCGACCAGTCGCCGCTGCTCCAGGTCCCGCACCCGCGCCTGCCCGGTCCGCGCGGCGCGCAGGTCGGCGGACAGCCGGGCGGCGCGGGTGGCGGCCCGGTCCCGGTCGGCGCGCAGCCGGTCCAGCCGGGCCGCCACGCCCAGCCACGCGGCGGTCTCGCGCCACACCGCCCGGTCGCGCTCGTCCAACCTGGACGCGCTGACCAGCACGCCGCCCCCGCCGGAGACCGGTTCGACCCCCGACATGCCGGGCAGCGCCGCGACGGCGGCGAGGTCTTCGCCGAGCACCCGCCCCGGTGGCAGCGGCGGCCAGGACGCGATGACCGCACCGCTGGGCTCCACGTACACCGCGGTGCCGTCGACGACCTCGGCCAGGTTGCGGACCAGGGCCGGCACCAGCAGCGCGGCGGGCGTGCGCGCGGCGAGCCGGTGCGGGGCGCGGTCGGCCCGACGCCGGGGGAGCACGGCGGCTACCCGTCGATCCGGCGCGCGCGCAGGTACGCCAGCACCGCGAGCACGCGGCGGTGGTGCACCGACGGGTCGCCGGGCAGGTCGAGCTTGGAGAAGATCGCGGCGATGTGCTTCTCGACGGCCTTCGCGGACACGAACAGCTCCTTGGCGATGGCGTTGTTGGTGCGGCCCTCCGCCATCAGCCGCAGCACGTCCTGCTCGCGCTCGGTCAGCGTGTCCAGCGCGCCGCCGTCCCGACCGGCCGGTGTCTGCACCAGCCGCTTCGCCAGCACCGGCTCGATGACGATCTCGCCGGCGGCGATGCGCTCCAGGGTGTCGCCCAGCACGCGCACCCCCGCCACCCGCTCCTTGAGCCGGTAGCCGATGTTCTCGGTGCCGATCTCCAGCACGCGCATCAGGTAGTGCGTCTCGGCGTAGTGGGACAGCAGCAGGAGGCCCACCTCGGGCTTGAGCGCGCGGATGCGCTCGGCGGTGGACAACCCGCCGTCGGGTTCGGGTGGCATCCGGATGTCCAGCACGGCCACGTCCACCGGCTCGGTGGACACCAGCGCGAGCAGCTTGTCGCCGTCGCCCACGCAGCCGACGACCTCGTGGCCCGCCGCTTCCAGCAGCAGCACCAATCCCTCGCGGAACAACGCGCCGTCCTCGGCGATGGCTACGCGCACCGGAGCACCGCCCAGTGGTGCCGGGGACCCCCGTCGGGGTGCTCGTCGCTGACGTGGACGCGGACCAGGTGCCGGCCACCGCGCACCCGCACGGCCACCGACGTCTCGGGCCGCAGCGTGCGCAGGTGGTCGGTCAGCAGCAGGCACACCCGGGAACCGGTCGCGGCGTCGATGCCGGCGGGCGGCACGTCCAGCGCGAGCGCCAGGCCGCGCCGCTCGGCCACCGCGCGCAGGGCCGGCTCCAGGCCCGCGCTGGTGAGCACCGACGGGTACAGGGCGTCGCCCACGTCGCGCAGTTCGTCGAGCACGAGCCGGACCGTGCCCTGGGCGGCGGCGACCCGCTCACGTGCCCGCGGGTCGGTCACCGCCACCGCGATCAGGCCCAGCTCCAGCGCGAGCGCCGACACGCGCAGCGCCGGGCCGTCGTGCAGGACCCGCTCGAACTCGCGCCGCAGGTCGGCGTCACAGCCCGGGGGTCGAAGCCTGCGGGTCCGCCCGAGCAGCCCGCGCACCAGTCCGATCACGATGACCAGCGTGGGGGCGCGAAGGAGAACGGGCAAGGTGGACGACCCGAAGAGGCAGTAGGGATTTCCCTACCACCTCGCCGGGCGCGGCGATGCCCGAGGATCGCGGTGACGCGTCACGCAGGGAGGTTCGACGGTGGGATACGGGCTGGGTGTCGATCTGGGCACGACGTTCACGGCAGCGGCGGTGTCGGGGGACTTCGGGACCCGGGTGGTGCCGCTGGGGCGTGATGTCGTGGCGCCGTCCACGGTGTTCATCGGGGCCGACGGCACGGTGCTGACCGGCGACGCGGCGGAGGCCGCCGGCGCGGCGGACCCCCTGCGGGTGTCCCGCGGCCACAAGCGCCGGTTGGGCGACCCGACGCTGCTGGTGATCGGTGGCGTGGCGTACTCGCCCGCCGCGCTGCTGGCGGCGCAGCTGCGCGACGTGGTGGCCCTCGTGACCGCACTGCACGGCGGGCCGCCGGATGCCGTGGTGCTCACCTGCCCCGCCATCTGGGGACCCTACCGACGCGAACACTTCGACGAAGTACCCCGCCTCGCCGGACTCGACAACGTCCACATCATCACCGAACCCGAAGCCGCCGCCACCCACTACTCCACCGAACGCCGACTCGGCAACGGCGAACTCGTCGCCGTCTACGACCTCGGCGGCGGCACCTTCGACACCACCATCCTGCGCGCACACCACAACGGCACCGAAATCCTCGGCACCCCCGAAGGCATCGAACGCATGGGCGGCATCGACTTCGACGAAGCCCTCCTCACCCACCTCGACACCCGACTCGACGGCGCACTCACCACCCTCGACCCCACCGACCCCACCACCACCACAACCCTCACCACCACCCGCACCGCCTGCATCAAAGCCAAAGAAGACCTCTCACTCGAACCCGACGTCACCATCCACATCCCCCTACCCCACACCACACACCACATCACCATCACCCGCACCGAGTTCAACGACATGATCCGACCCTCGCTGAGCCTCACCACCGCCGCGTTGCAGCGCACCATCCACTCCGCCGGGCTGCGCCCGGGCGATCTGGCCGGGGTGCTGCTGGCGGGCGGTTCCTCCCGCATCCCCCTGGTGCCCCAGATGGTCTCCGACACCTTCGGCAAACCCGTCCGCGTCAGCCTCCACCCCAAGTTCACCGTCGCCCTCGGCGCCGCCACCACCGCCCGCCCGAAGCCGGCCGCGGCGCCCGTGCCGTTCCTGCCTCCCCCGCCCCCGCCCGCGCCGGGTCCCCGGCGACGCCTGCCCCGGTGGCTGGTCCCGGCCCTGGTCGCGACCGTGCTGGTGGGCGCCACCGCCCTCGTCGGGTGGTCGTTCCGCAACGACGAACCGACGGCGCAGGGCGGCACCGGCCCGGCGGAGGGCCCCTCGGCCGCGTCCTCCCCCGCCGCCGCCCCCCGGGAGCCGGGGCTGGTGCTGTTCGAGGACGGTGCCGTCGCCCCCTACCAGAGCACGGTCGGCTCACCGCAGGGCGATTGGGTGGGCACGCGGGTCGGCGTCGGGGGTGAGGTCACCCACCCCACCGTGTCGGTGACCTCGTCCGCGGCCGGCCTGCGCGCGACGTGGAACGGCAGCGGTCCGGGCCAGGTCTACCTCCAGGACCCGGCGGGCGGCTCCGACCTGCGCCGCTTCCTCGACGGCGACGGCGACGGCGACGGCGCGCTCGTGCTCGACGTCGTGGTGCGCACCCACCCGACCGGGCCAGTCTCGCTCGCGGCGCACTGCGGGTTCCCGTGCTCGGCGGAGATCCCGGCGACCTCGGCGTTCCGGCGGCTGCCGGTCGACCGGGAAGCGGAGGTCCGGGTCCCCCTGTCCTGCTTCACCGCCGCGGGGCTGGACGCCGGGAAGGTCGACACGCCGTTCCTGATCGCCACCGGGGGCGCGTTCGACGCCACGTTCACCGGCATCCGCTGGGTCCCGGGCGCGGGCGCCGGCGCGATCCCGTGCGAGGAACTGGGGTAGTCGGCGCCCGCGCCCGGTCGACGCCGACGGGGTCGGGATCAAGCGGGGAGTTCGCGCGTGCTCGTGGGGAGGGGGCGGCCCTTGGGCGGGAACCTCAGCTCCCGCGGCTCCTCCGCGTCCGACCCGATCACCAGCGCCACCACGTCGCGGCCGAGGACCGAGGCGAGGTCGGCCGCCAGCTCCGCGGTCACCCTCGCGCGGAGGAGCCGGAGACCGGTCGGACCGGGCGCCAGGCGGCCCGGCGTGCCCCGCAGCGACACCTCGCCCCCGGCGGCCACCTCCAGCCGCATCCGGTGCACGTCGACCTCCCGGTGGTGCAGCACCAACCCGGCCAGCCGCTCCCGCTCGGCTCCGGCGCCCCCGTGCCGCTCGACGTCGTCGCGCAGCCCTTGGATACGGGTTTCCAGGAAGTCCAGGTAGGACGACCAGTCCGGCCGGTCCGACGACGCGACCCGCTCGAACCGCCCCACGACGTCCTGCCCCAGCTCGACGGGTACCGACGGCGGACTCGGCGGCGTGCCGCGGATGAACTCCCCGTCCGGGTCGACCGGGATCGCGTAGACCCGGTCCACCCCCGCCACGGCGTTCTTCGTCGCGGGCCGGGACGTACCGGCCAGGGCGTCCACCAGCAGCACCTCGCCGCGCTGGTTGACCACGTTCCGCGCGTGGCCGGGACTCCCGTCGCGGGGGAAGGTGACGACCACGGCGGCGGAGCCGTGCCCACCGCGCGTCACCCGGTCGATCACCTCTCCCAGGGCGTCGGGTCCGCGCCCCAGCCACTCCGGCGCGTGAGGGGTCGCCTCGGAGTAGGCGCGACCGCCTCCCGGCGGCGGCAGCGCGCCGGTCGGCGTCGTCGCCGGCACCCGCGGGTCGCCGAGGTAGGTCGAGTGGAAGGCGAGGGCGGCGTCGAGGCAGTTGACGCCCCACCCCTCGACCAGGTGATCGGGGTTGAGCAGCGCCAGCCAGCGCGACGGGTCCGCGAACCGCGTTCCCGGTGGGACCTCGGCCAGCAGCGTGGTGGTCCGCTCGGGCGAGGGCGGCACCTGTGGCACGGCCGGGGGAGGCGCGTGGCGCGCGTCCGGGCCGGTCACGGGCCCGGAGTCCGCCTCGAACTCGTCCCGGCCGCGCTTGCGCCCACCCGCACCGGGTGCGCCCGGTGCCGGGGAGGCCGCGGCGGGATGCGGGGCGGCCCGACCGGGCGCCACCGGGACGTGGACGCCGACCTCCCGGTGGTGCGGTCCGGCGACGCGGTCGGGGCTGTCCGGCACGGGGCTGTCCGACCGCGAGTCCGAACCCGACCACGAGTCCGAATCGGACCACAGGGGCAGCCGCCCGCCGGCCGCGGCGGGGGTGACCGCGGGCGGCGGGCCGTCGTCCCGGGAGCGGTCCGGCTCGCCGGGGAGCGGCGCCCCGTCGTCCACCGAGGCGTGCGGTCCGGACAGGGGGTCGCGCTCGTGGGCGGCCCCTCCCCGGGCCACGTCCCAGGCGACGGCGCGGGCGGCGAGCCCGCCGCGGGTCGACAGGGTGTGCGCCACGACGGCGGTCGTGTCGTCCAAGACGTCGCCGTTCGCCGCGTCGCGACCTCCGACGATCCTCCGCGCGTCGGCGACGAGGCGGTCGTACTGCTCGGGGCGGCGACCGCGGAACTCGTCGAGTGCGGCCCGCGCCCCGTCGACCCGCTCCTGCCGGGCGGCGGGCGAATCCCCGGCCGCACCCGACCACGTCCCGTCGGTGGGGAACCGCCGGCGGGCGCGGGCCGGTCCGGGCAGCACCCCCGCCGCCGGGCGGTCGGCGGCCCAGGCACGGCCCCCGTGGTCGGCCTCGTCGTCCGAGAAGTCGGACAGCTCCTCCGGGGAGCCGGACAGCTCGATCGGGGAATCCGGTGGGAGGAACCTCGGTCCACCCTCCATGACGCGCTGGAGCTCGTTCAACTCGTCCATGAGCCGGGTGATGTCGTCGGTGCGCCCGTTCCCGGAACCACCGGGCTCCGGGAACGGCGCGGAGTCCGACCCGGACCCGTCCTCGGACCAGGACCGGGACGAGGACCCGCTCCGGGAATCCGGGTTCGTCACCGCGAGCGGTCTCCGCCCCACGCGCTCGTCCGGTGAGGGGGTCCACGAGGTGTCGTCCGCGGCCCCGGGGTCGGAGCCGCCACCGCTTCCCCGCCGGGACGAGGCCGACTCGGTGTCCGAAGGGCTGTCCGGGTCGGGGTTCGCGAGGCCCAACGGGCGCGGCGCGGCCACCTCCCCGGACCGCGACGTGCCCGCGTCCGAGCGATCGGTGTCCGAACGGCCCGTGTCCGAACGATCGGTGTCCGAACGATCGGGGCCGGGTCCGCCCTCGCTCCCCCCGGACTCGGCGGCGCTCTCGACCGACGACTCGGTCGCGGACCGGTTCGGGGTGTCCGTGGGCACGGGTTCCAGTGAGGTGATGAGCCGCCGCGGCAACTTCAGGTGCAGGCTGGTCCTGATCCCGGAGACGCTTTCGAGGAACCCCCTGGCGAAGCTCACGCAGTTGTAGGAGAGGACGTTGTACTTCCGCTCGAAGCTGCTCAACGCGTAGAGGTAGCCGTCCAGCAGCTTGCGGGCACTGGTCTTGTACGGCCCCACCACCCTCGTGTGGCGAGCCAGGTGCCGCAGCGGCGTCTCGTAGCGGATGTTGCCGTGGACCCGGACGAACGGCGTCCGCACCCCCAGGGGGACGGTGGCGGCGGGGCCGAACCCGAAGGACACCTCCGGTCCCCTGGGCAGCCGCACGGTGACCCAGGCGTGGCCGACGTCGCCGCGCAGGCTCTCCCTGCGGTTCCCGGCGCCGACGTCGGCGACCACGTAGACGTCGATGTCGCGGACGTCCTGGTCCGCCGCCCCCACGGCGTGCCGCTTCAGCGGCTCCATCAACTCGACGAAGTCGACGAGCCACTGGGGGTCCTGCACCGACTCGCCGTCGGACTCGCTGTCGGGTTCCGGGGACTCCGACGTGGTGTCCGACCAGGCGTCCACGGGCTGCGCGTCCCCGGTCGCGGGCCGGGCATCGGCCGGGTGCGGCGGCGCGGGGTGCGGCGGCGCGATGTCGGAGCGGAGCGGGTCCGGGGGGAGGTCGTCCACGGACCCCTCGTCGATGGAGCGCCGTCGACGTGCCCCGACGAGGTGCTCGGGCGCACCGCGACCACCACCGCGCAGCACCGGTGTCGTGCGCGTGGTGCCGAGGTCCGCCGCGATCCGGCGGGACAACCGCGCGGTGTCGTGGTCGGGGGCCATCAGGTCGAACGCCAGCACGGTCCGGACGTCCTCGACGACCGAACGCGGCACGCCCCGCCCGCCGAACTCCTGCGTGAACAGGAGCACCGACCCGGCCTGGTCCCCGTACCGCCTCCTGGTGGCGTCGTCCAACAGGCTCATCGCGGCTCGGGCGTGCCCGGCTTCACGGCTCAGCCGGTCTGCGGTCCACCTGCCACCGCTCGCCTCGCCGTCGCCGCGGTGCTCACCAGCCCGCGTGTCGGCGCGATCGTCGGCGGGCGAACCGTCGACGGCAGCCGGGGTCGCGGCGGGCCCGGCGTTGTACTCGTCGACGTGCCGTTCGACCCTGGCCTTGGCCTCCCACCACGCGGCCTGGCGGTCGTCTGCCTCGGCCCGCCTGGCCGCGAGGTCGACCTCCGCCCGGGCGATCCGGTCACGCAGGTCGCGCGCCGCGCGCACGGCCTCCCGGTGCCGCTCCCGCGCCAGGTCCCGGTCCCGCGCGGCGGTCCGCGCGGCGTCCGCGGCCGTCTGCGCGTCGTCGAGGCCCTTGAGCGCCTCGGCGTGCGCCCGATCGGCGGATTCGAGCCGGTCCTCGGCTTCGCGGAGCGCGTCGTGGGCGTCCCGCGCGGTCTCCCGCGCCCTCTCCGGCTCGTGCGGCGCGGTGCCGTGCTCCTGGTCGGCCGCCGGGTGGTCGAGGTCCCCGCCCAGGGCGCGCACGACCTCGTCGGCGCGGTCGGCGGTCCGGCGCAGGTGCACCACGTCCCAGCGGGCGTTCCCGACCGCGACACCGGTCAGCACCACCCGGTCCCGGGCCCTGCCCAGCCCGGACTCCAGCTCCGGCACGGCGGCGGTCCCGCTCCGGACGACCCCGTCGGCCTCCTCCAGCTCGGCGAGCCCCGCCCGCACGTCGGCGTCCGCCCTGGCCAGGTCGGGCGCGACCGCGTTGATCAGGTCCTGGGCGGCGTGCCGGGCCCGGTCGACCTCGACCTCGGCCGCCCGCCACGCCTGCGCGGCGTCGCGCACGGCGTCCTGGGCCGCGGCGAGGTCGTGCCCGAGCGGTCTGCCGAGCAGCCGCTCGACCTCGGGCAGCGGCATCCTCAGGTCGACCGAGCCGGGGACGGTCAGGTCGTGGACGCCCACTCGGCCGTCGACCTCGACGACGAGGCGGTACTCCACGTCGACCTCGACCAGGCCGGTGCGGCCCTGCGGCTTGCGGTTGTGCATCACGTTGGACGTGGGGCCGCCCGAGTGGCCGGTGGTGTCCTCGTTCGCGTGCCTGGCCTCGGCGCCGGTGGTGGTGAGGCCGCCGGTGCGCACCTCGTCCACCGAGCCGCCCGGGTCGGTCCCCTGCTTGCGGAAGCCGCCCGAGACCAGCGCGACGGACAGGTCGGCGGTCTCGGTGTGCTTGACCTCGCCGGTGGTGGCGTGGACGGTGCTGCGGGGCGCCTCCAGGTTCGTGGTGTCGCTGAGGGAGTCCAGCCTGGGGTTGGTGAACTTCGCGTGCACCGCGAGCACGGCGTGCTTCGACGGCCCGACGGTCGACTCGTGCAGGCCCGGCACCTCCAACCCGGCCCGGGTCATGCGGGGCAGCGCGGACTGGAGGTGCTCGGAGCCCAGCGCGGACAGCAGGGCGTTGAGCGAACCGGTGCCCTTGCCGGTGATGCCCGCCCCGGCGCCGGCCCCGCGCAGCGCCTCGACGGTGGCCGACCTCAGGTCTGCCGCGCCGACCAGCGCCTCGACCGAGGACCCGGGGGGCGGGGCGACCGGGTAGCCGCCCCGCCGCCACGCCGCGACCTGCTCGGGCCGCCCGGCCTCCGCGGGTCGGGCGGCGGTCACCGGGGAGTGGTCGGGCCGGGGGGCGGGGGTCGCGCGCAGGGTGTCCGCGTGCACCCGCACGCGCAGGGTGCCCTGGTCGCTCCGCGCCCGCGCGACGACCTGCTCGCCGCGCTCCACCACCAGCTCGAACCGGACGGGGACGTCGAACAGGGCGGCCGGGCCGCCGGCCGCGCGCAGGTGGTTGGCCTGGTCGGTGGTCGAGGTGGTGGTGTTCTCGGTCTTGGCCCGGCCCAGTGACGCGCCAGCACCGGCGCCCACCGAACCGGACACGTCGTTCGACGTCGGCGGGTTGCCCGCGGCCGTGCCCCTCAGGCCCACGCCCCAGGCGGTGCCGGAGCCGCTGCCGCCGGCCCTGCGCTCGGCGCCGAGGAGGGTGTGCTCAATGTCCTTGCCGTCGTTGACGACCCGGTCGAAACCCGGCCGCTCGGCGTGCGCCTTCAGCGTCACGTGGTAGGTGTCCTTGCCCAGCACCGCACCCGGCTGGTGCAGCAGCAGCGGCACGCCGCCGTCCAGCGCGCCGTCGATGAGCGCCTTGATGCTGGTCGGCGAGGTGAAGTCGACCAGGCGTTGGAGGTTGCTCATCGAGTCGTCGAGGACCGACCCCGGGACCAGCCGCTCCCTGAGCAGGCTCCGGGTGTTCCGGTCGGCTTGCGCGACCAGGTCGGCCACGGTGACCGACAGGTCGGGCGCGTCGTGCACCAGGCTCAACCCCAGCGCGGCCGGACCGCCGCGCGGGTCGAGCCTCTTGGGACCGCCCAGCGGGCCGAACCGCCGCGGCGGCGGTTGGTCGACGTGCGGCAGCAGGTCCATGTCGCGCGCGACCCGCTCCTCCACCCGCAGGAAGACTCCGCCGGGCAGGGTGGTCGACGAGCCCGCAGCCGACGGGGTCCCCTTGTGCAGGGCGTTGCCGGCGCGGCTCTCGGCCACCACGTGGAACGTCGCGTCCACCTGGACCAGGACGGTGCGGTCACCACCGGGGGTGACCACGTTGCGGTCCACGCCGCCCGCCACCTCCACCGTGTCGGAGGTGGTCCGCAGCCACGGCACCCACCGGGCGACGGCGGCCAGGCCGCCGGTCTGCCGCGGTGCGGCGGTGTTGGGGCGCACGGCCGTGCCGGCGGTCGCCGAGAACTCGACGGCCTTGACCCGGGTGGTGGTCTGACCGGCTTTGGAGCCGCCGGTGTCGGCGTGCTCGGTGCCGGTGGTGTCCGAGATGGCCACCAGCTTCGGGTTGCCCAGCGACACGGCGACACCGAGCGCGCCGGTCCGGTCGGAGACCCGCCGGTCGTACTTCATGCCGCCCTCGTGCACGCCGGTCTCGACCAGGCGGCGCAGGTTGGCCTTGAGGCTCTCCGGGCTGAACAGCTTGTCGATCTTGTAACGCGCCTCGGTGCCCGGCGTGGTCAGGGAGGTGTCGCCGGCGGCGCGGTTGAGCGCGGAGATCGCCGCGTCGCGCAGCGCGGCGCTGCCGACGACCGCCTCCACGTGCAGCCACTCCGGCTGGACCGGGCGCGGCGTGCCCGGGTTGAGCAGGGAGGCGATCCGCGCGTCCGCCGCCGTCGGGACGGACCGCGGGGGTCCGGGCGCGAACACCGACGGGTCGGTCCTCAGCGTCGACCCGTCGGACACCCACAGGTGGGCCCGGCCCCCGATCCGCGGCAGGATGCGCGGCGCCTCGGGGTCGTGCGGGTCCAGCGACGCGGTCAGGTCCACCGTGCGGGCCACCGTGCGCGGGGCGGGCACCGTGCGGAACGGCGAGTCCGGGGTGAGCCACCTGACCCACGCCCTGGGGCGCTCGAACGCGGTGACCACGACGTCGAACTCGACGTCGTGCGCGAAGACCTGGGCGTCGGGGCTGCCGACGTTGAGCCACGTGCTGTTGACCGTCGGACCGGCGGTCGTCATGACCGCGGTGACATCGCTGTACTTCGCACCGCCGCCCACCGCCGGGGAAACCGACGACGCCCCCGTGAGCCCGGTCGTGCGGCCCCGACCCTCGATGCCCGCGTTCCAGCCCTTGGTCGTGGTGGTCGTGCTGTCCAGCCGCGGTCCGGCGGACGACGAGCCGCGCACGTTGCGGGCCTCGGCCCGGCCCAGGTGCTCGCCCTCGCCCAACCGCGCCTTGACGGTGACGTTGACGTAGCGGTTGGTGCGCGAGCCCCGCTGCTTGAGCTGCACCTGCACGCCGGGGCCGAGCAGGCTGTCCAGCTGGGAGCGCAGGGCGGTCGCCGACAGCTCCGTGCTCAGCTTGCGCTGGTTGGCGGACTGCCTGAGGTGGTCCTCGGTGGCGCCGGCGCGGCGGGGCTTCGCCGGGGCGTCCCACCGCGGCAGGAACTCCTCGAAGCCCTCCATGCCCCGCAGCACGGACTCGACCTGCTCCTGCACGTGGTCGGCCGCGGCGAACCGACCGACCTTGACGTTGCCCGCGGCCATGCCGGCGGCCAGGTAGGGCGGCTCGAAGCGCGGTTCGGCGGTCGGCGTGGCGATCGTCGCCGGGGTGCCCGCCGACACCGGCAGGCCCTGCGCGGCGGCCTCGCGCAACCCGATCCGCAGGTAGGTGGTGACCGGGAATCTCACGTGCGCCCCGTCGGGTGCGGGGCCCCTGCCGTCCTTGTCTGCGGGCACCCGGACGACGACCTCGGCGTTCACCCGGTACAGGCCGGTGGCGCCCTTGAACTGGATGCCCGCGCGGTTGCCGGTGGTAGTGCCGGCCGCGGACGACTCGGCCTTGCGCGCCGACAGGCCACCGGTGACGCCCACCGTCCCGCCGGGGCCCTTCCCGACACCCGCGCCGGCGCCGACCGCGGCGCTGACGTCGACACCGCTGCTGCTGGAGGCGGTCAGGCTGGTGGCGGTCACCGACGACTCGTGCAGCCGCAGCTGGGCGGAGTCGTGGGTGCCGATCAGCTCCGCGTCGAGCAGGGTCGCCCGCATCTGCGCGAACCCCGTTCGGCCGCGGTGCGGGCTGAACAGGTCCGGCGAACTCACCCACCCGTCGAGCATCGGGCCGAGGTTGTCGCGGATGTTCGTGGGGCCGAGGAACTCGCGCAGCGCGGTGCGGCCGTGCGAGCCGTGCCCGGTGACCGACCGGTGCATCCTCGCCGAGACCTCGGCGAAGACCCCGTCGACCCCGTCGACCACGACCGCCTCCGGCACCGGGTGCTCCAGCTCGACACCCCAGTCCCGGTTCGCCGGGGTGACCACGCCCAGGTCGCCGTCCGCGGGCCGCAGGTGCGCCAGGTCGTCGGGGAACTGCACGACGACGTCCACCGCGTCGCCGGCGTCGCCGCGCACGGCCGTGCCGCCCGCGAGCGCGCCCAGCGCGTCCGTCAGCGTGATGTCGTAGCGGACCGGGACGACGACACGGGTGGAGGTCTCCCCCGCCCTGATGATCCGCTGGTCCGCCACGGACGCCGCGACGGAGCTGGCGGTGGCGGGCCGGGCCAGCGGCGTCTTCACGGCCAGCGAGCCGTAGACGCCGACGCCCTGCGCCCCCGTGCCGCCGATCCCGATGTCACCGGGGTTGGTCAGGGCCGTCGTCGTGGCCGAGGTGGAGCCCGAGTTGACCCACAGGTCGACCTTCGTGGTCTGCGGCGGCTTGGTGGACGCCGCGGCCACGTCGTCGGGCGTGCTCATCGTCGCCTTGACCTTGGCGTCGAACCAGTGCGGGCCGACCTTGACCTGGAAGGTGCGGCCGTCGCCGAGGAACGACTCGAAGTTCGCCTCCAGCGCCCCTTCGATCTCGGCCACCCCCTCGGGGCTGTCGTCGCCGTGCCGGGCCAGCAGGTCGCGGACCGCCCCGGTGACCCGGTCCGCGCCGCGCAGGTCCACCACGTCGATGGAGCCCAGCGCCTCGCTGCGCTGGAAGAACGGCGGCAGCGCCAGCGAGGGCAGCACCGTCCCGGCGGGCGAGGTGAGGGTGATCATCGGGATGTCGGGGTTCCGGCCGCCGGGGACCGGGAGCGAGGGGTCGAGCCGGTCGGGTCGGAAGGCGGAGATCCAGCTCTCCCAGTGGCCCAGTGAGCGCTGCGGCGCGTGGCGCGACCTGCTCGGTCCCCCGGCGGAGGTGGAGGAGCGCGGTCGGCGCAGGGCCCTGGCGGGCTTGGTGGGCGACTGCGAAGGCGAGCCGGTGCCCGGTCCGCTGGTGGCCGCGTCCGCGGGCCCCGTGGAGGCGGTGGCCGTCGCGCCGGGTTCGCCCGCGGTGGCGGCGGGGACGACGTCCGGTGCCGCGGTGCTCGCCGTGGTGGCCGGCAGGGGCACCTCGGGCGTGGTGGCGAGAGCCGGCCGGGCGGGCGTGCTCGACGTGCTCGCCCTCCCGGTCCCCCGTCGGGGCGTGACCGGTCGTCCGGGGCTGCCCGGCACCTCGGACTTGTCGGCCGAACGCGCCGCGCCTCCTTCCCTTCCGGTGGTCGCGGGCGCGGCAGGGGCCTGCTCCGGTCGGTGCGCGGCCGGGCCCGTGACGGTGGTCGCCGCCGCGTTCTCCGAAGTGGGACCGGTTCCGCGGTCGCCGGCCCCCGCCGTGCCCACGGACGAACCCTGGTGGCCGGGGCGGTCCGGCCCGGCGCCCGCGGTGTCGGCAGGTCCGGTCCCCGGCGTCGGCGAGGTGGTCTGCGCTCCGGGGGCGGGTGTGGCGTCGCCCATCGCCGGTGGCGCGGCAGCCGCGTGCTCGGGTGACGTGGCGTCCGCGGTTTCCGGCGCGGGGGTGACTCCGCCCTCCGGTGCGGGTGCGGTGCCCTCGCCGCCGGGCGGTCGACCGGTGTTCCCGACTTGGTGGCCCGCGGAGCCGTCGCCCCGCGTCGTGTCGCCGTCGTCCGTCGCGGACGGGGTGCGGACCGCCTCCGGTGACCGGTCCGGTCCTCCCGGAGCAGGGACCGGAGGGTCCACCGCGGTCGACCCGGTCCCGGTGTGCGCGTCGGCGCCGTGGGCGGGTACCGCGCCCGGCTGGTCGGCCATCGGGGGCGCGGTGGTGGCGTGGTCGCCCTCGACCGGGGCCGGCGCGACGCGGGTCGGGCCGCCCCGGTCAGGAGCCACCCGGTCAGGAGCCACCCGGTCAGGAGCCACCCGGTCAGGAACTACCCGGTCCGGCGTCCGGGCTCGGTCGTCGGCGGTGCGGCCGGCGGACGGGGCATCGCCGCGCGGCCCCGCAGTCGGTCGGCCGTCACCGGTCCGGGTCGTCGGCTCCGCCCCGGACGGGGCGGGTGCTGTCGGCACCGACACCGGCCCGGCCACGTCCGGCCTCGGAGGTGCGCCGGGGCCGCGATCACCGATCCCGAGGGCGGGCCGGTCGTCCGGTCGGTCCGGCAACGGGTTCCCCACACCGTCGCCGGTGGAGTCCCGCGCCGCGGGCCCGCTGTCGTGATCGGGGTCGTCGGACGGCGGTGGGTCGTCCGGTCCGCTCCGGACGCCCCCGCCTCCCGGTGGCGGGGGCGGCGCCGCACCGATGAGATCGGGAACCCGGGGCCCGTCGATCGGGCCGACCTCGGGCGACGCGCCTGCGGTGCGGTCCCCGTCCGGGTCCTCGCCGTCGTTCGCGTCGGGTGCGACGTCCACGGGCGGCGGCACGGTGTCCGGACCGGCATCGGGGGTGAGGTGACCGCCGCCGCCGAGCGCTCTGCCGAGTTCGTTGCCGATGACGTTGGCCGCCCCCGACGCCCCACCCGAGGTCGCCGCGTACGGATTCATCTCGAACTCGCCCTCGGTGATGTACTTGTACAACCCCTCCGTCACC